>JBBQYI010000035.1:0-30110 GCA_038208825.1 Sphingomonadales bacterium
CAACAGGCCGATCGCCGCGGTCGCCCCGCCCATGATGCTGATCGTCACCAGAAACGTGTATTTGCGGCCGATGCGATCGCCGAAATAGCCGAATATCACTGCCCCGATCGGCCGGAAGAAAAAGCCGATGGCAAAGGCCCCAAGCGAAAACAACAGCTCGGTGGTCGGGTTGCCGGTGGAAAAGAACAACCGCCCGAGCAAGGATGCGAGGATGCCGTAGAGAAAGAAGTCATACCATTCAAAGACGGTGCCCAACGATGACGCCGCAATGACCAGCCGGTCGCGCTTGGGATCGAGCACCACTTCGACTGCTGCCGCCCCCGCTGCCTTTTCCGCTACCGATGACGTCGCCAAAATCCGGTCTCCCCCCAGGGCCGAAACGTTGCCGCCGTTGACGGTCGCCTGCCCTCACCTTGTCTAACGACGCCACGCCGCCGCGCAACCCACTAGCCGCTGCGCCGCAGATAACCGCCTCAGGGGACCACCGGCAGTTCGATGAAGCTGCCCGCTGCCCCCAATGAAAGCGTCACCGTCGCCGCCCGGTAATCGCCGGGCTTTGCATCAAAGATATTGGGCACGAACGTCTGCGGGTTGCGATCGTAAAGCGGGAACCAGCTCGATTGCACCTGCACCATGATACGGTGACCGGGCAGGAAGACATGGTCGGCATTGGGCAACCCAAAGCGATAGGCGAGCGGCTTGCCGGGCTTGATCGCCGCCGGATGCTCGAAACTCTGGCGATACCGCCCGCGGAAAATGTCCATGGCGATGCCCAGTTGATAGCCCGCCATCGCCGGCCGCCCCGGCACCGTGTCGGGATAGACATCGATCAGCTTGACGACGAAATCGCCATCCGTGCCCGTCGTCGCCGCGACAATATTGGCAATCGTCGCCCCGGCGATATGCACCGGCTTGTCGAGCACCGGGCCGGTAAAGCTCAGCACATCGGGCCGATCAGCGACATGGCGCTGGTCGCTGAGCAGCCAGGGACTCCAGCGTGCGCCATCGGCAAAGGCAATCGGCCGCGCAATATAGGGCACGGGCTTTGCCGGATCGCTGACATAGGCGACGCTGGCCGCCGCCGGCGGCGCCGCCGCAATCGCCCCGCCCGGCACCAGATACAGGGTCTGCAATGTCGCTGCGCAGCCCTTGGCGCAGCTGAGTGGCCAGGTCGGCAGCGCCTGCCAACGGTCCGGCCCGGTTTCATAGGCCAGCACCCGCGGCTGGGCGAGCGGCGGCGCATCGTCCTTCAGATAATGATCGAAAAACGGCTTCAACCAGCGCCGCCGGAATTCCAGGGCGGTGTCATTGGGGTATTTCAACGGCCCCAGTTCGGCGCCCTTGCGGATCATCATGTTGTGGTGCCACGGCCCCATGACGAGGAACAGCTTGCCATCACTCCCCGGCCGGCCGTTCTGCGCCTTCCACACCGCCTGGCCGCCATAAATATCCTCCTGATCCCATTGGCTGGTCACCAGCATCGTCGGCACCACCATCGGCCGCGCCGCCAGCAACTTGTCGAGCGCCTGTTCCTGCCACCATTGGTCATAGTCAGGGTGCTGGGCCAGCTTCACCGCAAACGGCAACTGCCCGCCAAAACGGCTCTGCGCATAGGCATTGGCCGACCCGGCAGCGAGGAATTCGTCATAGTCGTCGCCCATCGACCGCGCCGGCGGATCACCCCGCCCGGCAACGCTGGTCTGTTCGGCAACATAGTCATAATTGCTCTGCCGAAACGCGCCATTATGGAACCAGTCGTCGCCGCGCCAGCCATCGACCATCGGCGAAATCGCCACCGAAACCTTCAACGCCGGGTGCGGATCGATCGTCGCCATCAGGCTGGTAAAGCCGACATAGCTGCCACCGGTTATCCCAATTTTCCCATTGGTTTCCGGCACATTCTTCACAAGCCAGTCGATGCTGTCATAGGTATCGGTGGCATGATCGGTGGCGGTATCGTTGATCGGGCCGCGCAATGGCCGCGTCATCACATAATCGCCCTCGCTGCCATATTTGCCGCGCACGTCCTGGATGGCACAGATATAGCCATCCTCCACGGGGCGGATGCCGCAATATTCCGGGCCGCCATCGTCGCGCATCAGGGTGGCGGCGGCACCGCTGGCACCATAGGGGGATCTGACCAGCATGATCGGTGCGTGGGTCAGCCTCTTGGGGATGAACAGCACAGTGTGCAGCTTCACCCCGTCGCGCATCGGGATCATCACCTCGCGGATGATCGCCGCGTCCCGATCCACCGGCGCGTCGTAATGCGCCGGCCTATCGGGCGTCATTGTCGGCAGAAGCGCCGGGGGCGCCCCTGCGGCAGAGACTGCCAGCCCGGCCGAAATCAACAGCGTGGCCCGCACCATCATCGTTGCCGCCATAATCATTTGCCCCCATTCCGTCCTCGACCGCAGCCTAGCCGATCAGACCGTCAGCACCAGCCCCTCGGCCGGATCGATCCGCCCGGCGGCAAGATCGCGCCAATGCCCGGAAACCGCCTCGGCGCCGCTTTCCTCCACCACCCGCAACCAGCCCGTCGACGCAATGAACCGCCCCCAGGCCGCCGCCAGCCGTTCCTCGAACCCCGTCGCACCCCATTGCGCCACGCGCTCGACGATCACCGTCGGCGCGAAAAACAATTTTGGCTGCACACCGGGCAGGCTGCCGGCACTGTCGGCCTGCCAATGCGTATCGCCCACGACATGGCTTTCAATAAGCCTGTCGCCCAGCCCGACATGCACTGACCGCCGCACCGCACCATTGCCGGCAAAATCAACCAGCGCGGCCGGCCCCGCAATGGCGGCCAGCCCAGCGTCGTCACCATAGTCCAGCACCACGTCATAATAGCCTGTCGCCTCGGCAAAGGCCCGGTTTGCCGGCGATGTCAGCCCGATGATCCGCTGCCGCCCGCGCGCCGCCTGCGCCAGGCCCAGCGCAGTCTTCGATGATGCCGATGTCAGCACCAGCGCCTTGGCCGGGCTGTCCGTCAGCATGGCATCGAGCACGAACGAGGTCGTATAAAGCGGCCGGAACAGCGCCTGCAGCGTCTCCGCGCCATAGGCGGCACTGGCCGGCACGTAATTGTTGTAAACCGATGGCAGAGTCAGTCGGTGCGCCGCCATATCGGTAAAGCCGCGCGGTGAAAGCCTGCCCGGCAAAATCAGCGCATGGCTCGCCATCGGCCAATAGCCGTAATAGCGATCGCCCACCGCAACGCCCGGCGCCCTGCTCTCCACCACGCTGGCAAAGCCCCATACCGGTGCGATGCCCAGCCCGTCCGGCGCCGGAAAGAAATCCCAATAGCGCATGTCAACGCCATGCGCCGCATAGGTGACATTGTTGGCAGTCAGCGCAAAACGCTCGATGCGGAACAGCGCCTCGCCATCGCCAACCACGACATCAAGGCCCGAGACCGTAACCTTGCCCAAGTCCGCCCGTGACAGTTGAAGCTCGGTGATCTGCATCGCGTTTCTCCCTACGCCATTTTTCGAGTCGCACAGGCTTCGCGCCCCATGCCCCTGCGGTCAATGCTGTCGCACACGCATATCCGCCCAACGATGAATTTTGTTCTTGTTATGTTCAACAGTTTCCACTACCCAAAGCCATGGCGTTTACCCTGCCTGTCCCGGGCCGCGGCGCGGTCGCCAATCCGCTTTCAAAGCGGTTTGACGATCGCGCCATGGTTGCCGATGGTGACTGGCTCGATGACCGTGAAAGCGTCGATGAAGGCACGCCGCCTCTGCGCACCACTGTTACGGTCGAACGTCCCAAAACCATCATCAACCGCAACACCTCACCCGATATCCCGTTCGATCGATCGATCAACCCCTATCGCGGCTGCGAGCATGGCTGCGTCTATTGCTTCGCCCGGCCCACGCACGCGTATCAAAACCTGTCGCCCGGCCTTGATTTCGAATCCCGCCTGTTCGCCAAGCCTGACGCTGCAAAACTGCTGAAGAACGAATTTTCGATGCGAAGTTACGTCTGCAAGCCATTGGCATTGGGAACAAACACCGACCCATACCAACCCATCGAGCGGGATTGGCGGATCACCCGCCGGATCATCGAACTGCTCCACCAATGCCAGCACCCGGTAACGATCACCACCAAGTCAGACCGCGTCATCCGTGACATCGATCTTCTGGCACCCATGGCCGCCAACAACCTCGCCGCCGTGATGATATCGGTCACCTCGCTGGTGCCTGAAACAGCGCGCACGCTGGAACCGCGCGCCGCTGCGCCGCACCGCCGGATCAACGCCATCCGCCGCCTAACCGATGCCGGCATCCCGGTCTGGCTCTCGGTCTCTCCTGTCATTCCCGCCATCACCGATCACGAAATCGAGGCGATCGTCGAAGCCGGCGCCAAGGCCGGTGCCGTCGCCGCCATCTCGCTACCCATCCGCCTGCCCCACGAAGTCGCGCCGATCTTCCGTGAATGGCTCGCCAAACATCACCCGGATCGCGCCGCCCGCGTCATGTCGCACATCACCGAAATGCGCGGCGGCAAGGACAATGACCCGCGCTTCTTCGGCCGTTTCCAGGCGCAGGGCCCTTATGCCGCGCTGATGCGCCTGCGTTTTGACAAGGCAGTGGCCCGGCACGGCCTCGATCGAAAACGCCCGGAGCTGGATTGCACCCGCTTCCGCCCGCCCACCGACCAGTTGACGCTCTTCTAGGGCATCATCGCGTGGCTCAGGCCGTCGGCAGCTTGTAATGGCGATAGCGTTCGCGCAATTCGTTCTTCAACAATTTGCCGGTCGCGGTGTGCGGCAGATCCTCAACGATCAGCACATCGTCGGGCGTCCACCATTTGGCAATCTTGCCATCCAGGTAAGACAAAACACTTTCTTTTGTTACGGTTGCACCATCTTTCTGACGCACCAAAAGAAGTGGTCGTTCATCCCAGCGCGGGTGCGGCACTCCGATCACCGCGGCCTCCGCGACGCCGGGCGCGCCGACGGCTGCATTCTCAAGATCAATGGAACTGATCCATTCGCCGCCCGACTTGATGACATCCTTTGACCGGTCGACGATCTGCATGAACCCCAGCGGGTCGATCGTCGCGACATCACCGGTATCGAACCAGCCATCGCCGTCCAGAACCTGGCCACCGTCACCCTTGAAATAGGTCTCGACAGTCCAGGGCCCGCGCACCAGCAACCGGCCAAAGGCCTTGCCATCGCGAGGCAGATCGGCGCCATCATCGCCGACGATCTTCATTTCAACGCCAAAAATGCCGCGGCCCTGCTTCACTCGATAATTTAACTGTTCTTCATAACCCATTGTTTCATTATCAGGCAACAGCGATCCCAGCGTGCCCAGCGGCGACATTTCGGTCATCCCCCAAAGCTGCAACACCCGCACCCCCAGCTTGTCGAAGGATTCGATCAGGCTGCGCGGCACAGCCGATCCACCGATCGCCGTCCGGTTCAGCTTGCCAAGCCCGCCGCCATGCTTTTCAACATGCTGCAACAGCCCCAGCCAGACCGTCGGCACTGCCAACGCCAGGTCAACGCCTTCCTCGATCATCAGTGCTTGCAGCGTCGGCGCATCGAAATTCGGCCCACCCATGACCAGCTTCGCCCCAGAAACCGCCGTGGTATAGGGGATGCTCCAGGCGTTGGCGTGATACATCGGCACGATCGGCAGCACCGTCGTGCATGCGCCCACCTGAAACACATCGGTCATGCTTGCCGTCATTGCGTGCAACACGTTGGAACGGTGGGTATATTGCACTCCTTTGGGGTTCCCAGTCGTGCCGCTGGTATAGCACAGGCCGGCCGGCGCCCGTTCGTCCACCTCGGTCCAGGGCGCATCATCGCTTTCGCCGGCGATCAGCGCCTCGAAGCAGATCAGGTCGAGCGACGATTCAGGCATATGCGCCAGGTCGGTCATCAGCACGAAATGCTCGATGGTCTTCAATTGCGGCGCCAACCGCTCGATCAACGGCATGAACGTCAGGTCGAAAAACAGTACCCTGTCCTCGGCGTGGTTGGCGATATAGACGATCTGTTCGTCGAACAGCCGCGGATTGATGGTGTGCGCCACGCCGCCCATGCCCGAAATGCCGTACCAGCTTTCGACATGGCGGTGCGTGTTCCAGGCCAGCGTCGCGATACGGTCACCCGGCACCATGCCCATGCGCCGCAACGCCGCGGCTACCTGCTTGGCCCTGCTGCGCACCGTCCGCCAGTTGCTGCGATGCTTTGTGCCCTCACAGGTCAGGCTGATCACCTCGCGGTCGCCATGGTTCATGGCGGCATGGTCGATCAGCTTCCAGACCAGCAACGGCCAATCTTGCATCGTACCCAGCATCATCGTCTCCCCAAACCCGTCGATCATTTTCTGTCGTGCCAGTTAAGCCCGATTTGCAGCGCTTGACAAACAGAACAAAACAGGAACATAGTGCCCGTCCAACAAGGAAAGACGACGATGACCCTGCTCCTCACCGCTTTCATCATGATCGCTTTTGCCGGCGTTTATGCCCTGCTGCTCGCCATGCTCGGCAGCCGCATCGGCGATATCGTCGTCGCCCTTGCCGGACCGCGCCGGGCGTATCAGCCTGCCGGCGGCAATGCCGGCTCGGCCTCGCGCCGCTTCAGCTTCGCATAGCTGCGTACCGCAAACGGCACCGAAATCGCATAAACCAGGCTCATCATGCTCAACGTCATCCATGGCGATGAGAACAGAGCCCCGGCGAACAACCCAATGCCGACCAGCGCCGGCAGGCGTTGCGATGGCCGCAGCCGCACCGCCCCCCAGCCAAAGGTCGGCAGGCTCGATGCCATCAGGAACGCCACGGTCACGACGACGACCGAAACAAGGGTATAGCGCACCCGCAGATCCTCCAGGATCACCGGCTCCAGCCAGAAACTCACGAACAACGGGCTCAGCGTCAGCGCCGCGGCTACCGGCGCCGGAATACCGGTCAGGTAGCCGGCGCGCTTGTGCGGCTGCTCCGCCGCATCGATCTGCGCATTGAACCGCGCCAGCCGCAAGGCACAGGTGACAGCGTGAGACAGCGCAATCACCCAGCCAACACCCGGCAGATATTGCAGCGACCACAGATAGACGATCAACGCCGGCGCCACGCCGAACGCCGTCACATCGGACAGCGAATCAAGCTCGGCACCAAAACGGCTGTCGCCCTTCATCAACCGCGCGATGCGCCCATCGACGCCATCCAGCACGCCTGCCACGATAATCGCGGCAACCGCCTTCTCCCATTCACCGGCAATGCCGAACCGCACCCCGGTCAAGCCGAAGCACAGTGCCAGCACCGTCACCGCATTGGGGATCAGCGTGCGCAGCGGAATACCCGCACGCCGCGGCCGGCGCGCGGCCGGATCGTTCATTGTGCCGAACCGCGCGGCATCGCATCTGCCACACCCAGCCGCGCCAGCACAGTCTCACCCGCCACCGCACGTTGCCCGACGATCACATCAGGCACATAGCCGGCCGGCAGATAAACATCGACGCGGCTACCAAACCGGATCAGCCCGATGCGCTCGCCGATGCTCAACGTCGCGCCTTCTTCGACAAAGCGCATGATACGGCGCGCAACAAGCCCGGCGATCTGCGTGAACGCCACGCGGGTGCCGCCATCGCCTTCAACGATGAAATACTGGCGTTCATTATCGTCACTGGCCTTGTCCAGATCGGCATTCAGGAACTTGCCCGGCACATAGACGATCCGGGTCAGCCGCCCGGCGATCGGCGTGCGATTCACGTGCACATCGAAAACGCTCATGAACACCGAAATCCGCGTGCAGGGGCCGGGCGGCAACCCACCTTCGCCAGCCAGTTGCCGAGGCGGCTCGACATTGGCGATCAGGCTTACCAGCCCATCGGCCGGCGATACGATCAGGCCGGGCGCCGTTGGCGTCACCCGTACCGGATCGCGGAAAAACGCCGCGATCCACACCGTCAACCCGGTCAACAGCCAGGCCAGCGACGTCCAGCCAAGCACAAAGCCGGCAACCACCACGGCAACCCCGGCGATGCCGACAAACTTGCGCCCCTCCGGGTGCATCGGCGGAAATTTATATTGGGCCGATTCGCCCGGCACGATGGGCAAGGGGCCTTCGGGGACGGTTTCGATCTCTGTGGGGAATTCACTGCTCATATCGGGTGCTTTACCTGCCGGAAACGGCGGGGGCAAATCAAAGCCCACGCGCCCTGTGCGCCATCGCATGAACGCACCGATATGGCGCGGCTGACAAGCCATTGCGAAGCCGCTACGACCGCGCCATGATCAAGTCTCTCCTCGTCTTTTGCGGCTCCCGCGCCGGCCATGATCCGGCGCAGGCCCGGCTTGCCGACGCGCTCGGCCGGCTGCTCGCCGCCCGCGGCGTCACCCTTGTCTATGGCGGCGGCGGCGTTGGCCTGATGGGGGTTTGCGCCCGCGCCACCATGGCCGCCGGCGGCACCGTCGTCGGCATCATCCCGCGGGCGCTGATGACCGCCGAAATCGCGCAAGCAGGGCTTTCGGAAATGCACGTCGTCGAAACGCTGCACGAGCGAAAGGCGCTGATGCACATCCGCGCCGATGCCATTCTGGCGCTGCCGGGCAGCATCGGCACGCTTGATGAACTGTTCGAATCGGTCACCTGGCGCGAACTCGGCATCCATGACAAACCGATCTGGCTGCTCGGCGCCAACGGCTATTGGGCACCGCTGCTCGCGCTGCTCCAGCACATCGCCGATGAAGGATTTGCCCCGCCCGATCTCGCCAGGCTGGCAGAATCGCTGCCCGATCTGGCCGCGCTGGGCGCCCGCCTGCCGGGCGGCGAATAAACTTTCGGTGGCGGCCATTCTTGACCCCCCCGCACACTAGCCCCTAGACGAAGCCGCACACCGTTCACGCATCAGAATCCCCGAGGAACCCATGGCAAAAATCAAGGTCAAGAACCCGGTCGTGGAGCTCGACGGCGACGAGATGACGCGGATCATCTGGCAATGGATCCGCGAACAGCTGATCCTGCCCTATCTCGATATCGATCTGATCTATTTCGATCTCGGCATCGAACACCGCGACGAAACCGATGACAAGGTGACGGTCCACGCCGCCAACGCGATCCGTGAACATGGCGTCGGCGTCAAATGCGCCACGATCACCCCGGACGAAGCGCGGGTGAAGGAGTTCGGCCTGAAGCGTATGTGGAAATCGCCCAATGGCACCATCCGCAACATCCTGGGCGGCGTCGTGTTCCGCGAACCCATCGTCATCCAATCGGTGCCGCGCCTGATTCCGGGCTGGACGGACCCCATCGTCATCGGCCGCCACGCCTTTGGTGACCAGTATCGCGCCACCGATTTCCTCGTCCCCGGCCCCGGCAAGCTGATGATGAAATGGGTATCGCAGGACGGCGAGGAAACCATCGAACATGAAGTGTTCGAATTCCCTAGCGCCGGCGTCGCCATGGGCATGTACAACCTTGATGATTCGATCCGCGATTTCGCCCGCGCCTGCCTGAACTATGGCTTGGTGCGCAAATGGCCAGTCTATCTATCGACCAAGAACACCATCCTGAAAGCCTATGACGGCCGCTTCAAGGATCTGTTCCAGGAAATCTATGACAATGATTTCAAAGCACAGTACCGCAAAGCTGGCATCGTTTATGAACATCGCCTGATCGACGATCTCGTCGCATCGGCGCTGAAATGGTCGGGCAATTTCATCTGGGCCTGCAAGAATTATGATGGCGATGTGCAGTCCGACATGGTCGCGCAGGGCTTTGGCTCGCTGGGCCTGATGACTTCGATCCTGCTGACGCCCGATGGCCAGACGGTCGAAGCAGAAGCAGCGCACGGCACCGTCACCCGCCACTATCGCATGCATCAGGAAGGCAAGCCGACCAGCACCAACCCGATTGCGTCGATCTTTGCCTGGACCGGCGGGCTCAAGCACCGCGGCCTGCTCGATGGCACGCCCGAAGTGACGAAATTTGCCGAAACACTGGAGCGGGTCTGCATCGAAACCGTCGAATCCGGCGCGATGACCAAGGATCTGGCGTTGCTGATCGGGCCGGAACAGCCGTGGATGACGACGGAGAAATTTTTCGAGGCCGTCCGCGCCAACCTCGACAAGGCCGTGCTAGGCTAAAAATCGGCTGTCGCCGGGCTCTACAGGCTCGGGATCAGCGTTGCAGCCACGCCAGGCCCAGGGCTTTTGGCGTGGGTAGGACTGCGATGCACAGGCACCGGCGCAATGGGATGTCAGCCTGTGTCGGCGCGCCCTGCCGCCGGGTTTCAGCGAGATTGCGCTGCCACATCAGTCTCGTTCGAATCGGGCACCGGCACTGGCCCCGGCGTTGCGGCTGCGGCGCGCACGTCATGGCCGGTGCTCGCGCTGAAAAACCCCAACGCCATCAGGCCGCCACCCAGCAGGATCGAAACGAACACCCCGGCCACCACGGTAAAGACGAGCGTCGGGCTCATCGGCCCCGATCGCGCCAGATAGGCCAGCGCCCCAACCGTCATCGCGATGCCGGCAATGGCCAGCAAGCCCAACGAGCGTCGCAGCCGCGCCATTGCCGCACCGGGCGCCGTATTCAAAGCCTTGTCCATCATCGATCTCCCTCACAGGGCCGGCAAAGCGGCATCCGCCCCAGCCCCATGCGATTCAGCGTTACATAACCCGCATGATCGTTTCGATCAGCGGCAGTTCGCATCGCATCGACTGCAAAACCGACGCGCCCCAATCATCCACGGCCAGATCGGATCGATCCGCAGAGCAGGGACCGCGCAAACGGCCCGGCGCAACCAACAGGCCACGCGCAAGCCATCTCGCAATGCCGTTCACAGTATCCAGCAAGTCCGTCATGTCCCGTCGCCCCCGTCCATGGCCCGGGCGGCAGCCGCCAGGCTCTCGATCATCGTCAAGTCCTCCGGGCGCAATCCGGCAGCAACCGCTGTCTTTTGCGCCTGCCAAACGGCATCCGGCTTGGAAACCCGCAAGGCACAGGCCAGCCTGACAGCCGCCGCAGCCTTCACATCGAAACAATTGCCACCGCGTGCCGCGTCGATTTCAGCACCGGAAAGACCCAATTGTCGCGCCGCGGCGTCCTGTTCGGCCCGCGCATCGGCACAGGTGCGCCCGCTGGTCAGCGCCAGAAGCACCTGCACCCTGATGCGCTCATCCAGGCAAACGGGCCGCACCAGGTCTGCCCCTTCCACAGGAATTCGGGTTCCCATCACGATCGTTACCATTGCTCTCTTGGACCAAAGCAGCGGCTCAAAAGCCGAAATCGCCAAGGCCAGGGTGATCATCCGGCCGCCGGCCCAACGGCCAGAGGAATTTGCGATCCGCTGCGTTGATGGGGTGCTCGTTGATGCTCGCCAACCGCCAGCGCATCAGGCCATCGGCATCGAATTCCCAATTTTCATTGCCATAGGCGCGGAACCATTGGCCGCTGTCATCATGGAATTCATAGGCAAAGCGCACCGCGATGCGGTTCTCCTCATGCGCCCAGATTTCCTTGATCAGCCGGTAGTCCAGCTCGCGCGCCCATTTTCGGATCAACAAAGCCTCGATTTCGGCCCGACCGGTCACGAATTCCGCGCGGTTCCGCCATTTGCAATCGGGCGTATAGGCCAGCGCCACCCGCGCCGGATCGCGGCTGTTCCAGCCATCTTCGGCCAGGCGTACCTTTTCGATGGCGCTTTCGCGGGTAAAGGGCGGCAGCGGCGGGCGTGACATGGCGGGCTCCTTGGGGATCGTGCAGGAAATCAGCGGGCGACGGGCGGGCATGGCGCAATGCAGGGCCCTTGGGGGGAAAGGGCCGCGCGCGCCCGCCCGTCGTCCGGGTCAAGCGGCGAGCGCTTCGACCTCTGGGAAGTCAATCTCGGTGCCCAGCACCTCGTTGACGTAATTGGTAAGCGTGTTCAGCGCGACATGCGCCACGATCTCGACGATTTCGGCGTCGCTGTAGCCGGCGGCGCGCACCCGCTCGACGGCAACGGCGTCCACCTTGCCGCGCGCCTCGGTCACCCGGGCGGCAAAACGAACCGCAGCGAGCGCCTTGGGATCGTGCGAGCCACCGTTGCGATTGGCCAGAATTTCTGCCGCATCCAGCTTGGCGAGGTTGCTGCCAAGATAGCTGTGCGCGGCAAGGCAATAGTTGCAGCCATTGATCTGGGCGACGGCAAGCGCAATGCGCTCACGCGTGGCGGCCGGCAGCTTGCCCTGGCCCAGCGCACCGCTGAGGCCAAGATAGCCCTGCAGTGCCGCCGGGCTGTTCGAAATGATGCGGAACATGTTGGGCACGACGCCAAGCTGCTTGTTCACCGCTTCCAGCAGCGGGCGCGTAGCCTCGGGTGCGTCGGCAATGCTGGCGGGGGTTGGGATACGGGTCATTTTCGTCTCCGGTCACTTGCGGCGGTGCGAAGTTGCACTGCCTGACCCCCGTCTTATGCCCGCTCTGCACACCGATCAGAATATCGACAATATGGAATGGATTATTCCATAATTCGGAACGTCGCCAAGCTATCGCACCGGCGGCGCCAGCGTATCGACGATCGGCTTGAACGCCGCCCGGCCCGCAGCATCGCCGCCCATGTCTTCGCCCGCATTGGCGGCGATCAACAGGCCGTTGCCGCTATCGGGAAACAACGCGACGATGGCGTACCAACTGCCATCCGAACCGACGTGCACCAGCACCGGCCCCTGTCGCCCGGCCACCGACGGCTGCACGCCCCATCCCAGCCCGCCGCCGCCCGGCTGTGCCGTCTGCATCAACCGATAGCTTTCGGGCTTCAACAACCGGCCTTGCCCCTTGGCGCCCCGCAACTGGTCGATGCAAAACAGCGCCCAGTCGGAAAGCGGCATGTACATGTTGCCGGCCGGTGCGACGAAATCGGGGTTTTCACCCACTTGTCCGATCGGCTTGCCGGCGACATGGCCCCTTGGCTGCCCGGCCGGCGGCTGGCCAAAACCGACGTGCTGCATCCTCAACGGCTGGAAAACCTCTTGCCGCACCAATTGTTCATAGGGTTTGCCGGTCGCATGCTCGGCAATCACCGCGGCGATCAGCAGCCCGGTGTTGGAATAGTTGAAATCGCTGGTCGGTCCCACCGGCGCATCGCGCAGCGCCCGCGCGATATAGGCCTCGCGGTCGGCCCGGACCGTTGATTTGCCGCTCGGCACCAGCATTTGCTTCAAAACCGCTTCGTCAACTATGTCGTGCGGCAGCCCGGAATGGTGTGACAACAACTGGACCAGCGTCACGCCGCGATATTGCGGATTCATCGTCCCCGCCAGCGCCGGCAACATGGCATCCAGCCGTCTGGTCCAGGAAAGCACGCCGCGATCGGCGAGCCGCGCCACCATCGCGACGGTCAAGGCCTTGCCATTGGATCCGATGTGCCAATCGTCGCGATGGCCAACGGCGCTGTTGCCATCGTTGCGGCGCAGCCCGCGTTCGGCCTGGGCAACAACCCGGCCATCGCGGATAACCAGCATCCCCATCGCCGGCACTTTGGTCCCCGCCATCGCCGCCGCAAGCACCGGGGCAAGGCCATCCGCCACAGGGACAACTGCAGGCGGATCAGCAGCCCCGGCCATGGTTGGCAGAAACACCCCGGCGCCAACCACTGCGACCAGCCACAGGCGCCGCGCCGGGCGCAAAATGCGAAACAATGTCATGGCAGGTGACCCGCTATCCCCGGGCCGGGTCGCGCGGCGCAATTGCCGGGCCCGCCAGGTCGTAAGACGATAGTATGACAGAATGTCGCAGGCACACAAAGCCAATGCGTGCGCATGCCGTTATTGGCGCAACCTGCGCAACTCTGCCTCCAAATGCGCAATCTTCGCATCACGCTCGGCAATGGCGGCGGCGACCCCTGACGCAGGCAAAAATTGCGGGATATGCGCAGGGCAATTGGCATCCCAGGCGGTGATGTCGAACAACATCGCCGCCTCGGCCCGGGCACGATATCCTTCGGGTTTCAACCGCGCGATCAATTCGGGGTCATTTTCGACCACCCGCACCCTGCCCCAGATTTTCACGCGCTGCCGGTGCGCATAGTCCATCAGGAAAATGAAGGCGCGCGGGTTTTCGCTGAAATTGCCGGTGGAAATATACTGCCGGTTGCCGGCAAAATCGGCAAAACCCAGCGTGTGTTCGTCCACTACACGCAAGAACCCGGCGGGGCCACCGCGATGCTGGATATAGGGCTGCCCATCGGCGCTGGCGCTGGCGAGGTAGAAACTGTCACGCGCCGCGATGAACGCTGCCAGATTTTCATCAACGCTGTCGCCCATTTCCATGCCGGCATAGACCGCCGCAGATCCGCGCCGCGCCTGCACCGCCCGCACCGCCGGGCTGAAGGCGGTATCGACAGGCCTCACAGCCCGGGCTCCACAACCTGCGGCGTCAGTCGCCAGGCCAGATCGGGCCGCGGCACCCGCATCAACGCGCGGATGTGATCGGCGACCGCGACCGACGTCAGCCGGGTCAACAGCTCGAACGCCACCTCGACACCCGTGCCGGGGCCGGTCGAACTGATCAGATTGCCATCCGTCACCACCGCTTCATCGACAAATCGCGCGCCATAGGATTCAAGCTGCGCGCGCCGCTTGCCGCCAGTCTGGTGATAGGTCGTCGCCGCGCGTCCGTTCAAAATGCCAGCCGCGCCCAAAGCCAGGGAGGCCACGCAAACCGAAGCCACCGGCAGCGATCGCGCCTCGAAATGCCGGATCACCGCCAGAAAAGGCTCGGACAATGCCTCGTCATAGAATCCCGCCTTGGCGAAACCACCCGGCACTGCGACAGCGTCGAAACTGTCCAGATCGAGATCGGCAACCAGCGCATCGGGAATCACCGAAAACCCGAACGTTGCGCGCAACGGCGATCGCAGCCCGGCCGAAACCAGTTCGATAGGCTCGTCACCATCGATATTGGCCCAGCCCAGCACATCGGTGAATCCGGCAGCCTCCAAAGGCTCGAACCCGTTGGCAAGCAACAGCAACACGCGCTTGGTCATCTTCAGTCCCTCGCTCACAAATCCAGAATCAGCCGGTCGCCGCCGCCCGCCGCCGCGTCTGCGGGCACGGCGCAGCAGATCAGCGCTTCGTCGGGGCCGATGCTGGCGCCGGGCGCCACCGGATAGGCGACCGCGCCCTCCACAATTCGCGTCCGGCAGGTGCCACAACTGCCGCCACGGCAGCTGAAATCCGGCGACAATCCGCGCGCTTCGGCCAGTTCGAGCAATGTGCCGCCGCCCGGCTGCCACCGCGATTCCTTGGCCGAAGCGGCAAAGACCACCGGCACCGGCTTTGTGGACGGCGTGCCGACAGGGCCGACCGCCGCACCGGCATCGCTGCGCCGCACCAGCCCCGACGGGCCAAAGGCTTCGGCATGGATACGGCCATCGGCGATGTTCAGGTCACGCAGTGCGTCATACAGCGATTGCATGAAGCCCGATGGCCCGCACATGTAAAAATCATGGTCGTCAAACCCCAGCGTCCGCTTCAACAGCGCCGCATCGATCCGGCCCGTCGCATCAAAATCAACACCTTCGGTCGCGCCCGCATCGTCGGGGCCCAGCACCCGCACCAGCCGCACCGCACCGTCCGCGCGCCGCACCAGCTCGGCTATTTCTCCGTCAAAAGCGCGTTCGGCGCGTGTTCGCGCCGCGTGAAAGAAAACCGTCGGCCGCACCCGCCGCGTCCGCAGCCCTTCGTAAACAATGTGGCGCAGCATCGACAGCATCGGCGTCACACCCACCCCGGCCGCCATCAACACGGCGGGCCGGCGTTCGGCGGCATCGACGGTGAAATCGCCCGCCGGCGCGCGCGCCTCGATCACGTCACCCACCCGCACCCGGTCATGCAGATGCGCCGAAGCCATGCCCTGCCTTTTGACACTTATGCGATAACCATCGTCGGACGGCGCGGTGGACAATGTATAGGTGCGCCGCACCGGCTGCTTTTCGCCCGGCACCGCCAGCCGGATCGGCAGATGCTGCCCGGCCTTGTGCGGGATGAGCCCGGCACCATCCGCGGGCTCCAGGTGGAATGACCGGATGACGCTGCTTTCATCGACGATCCGCGCCACCCGGAACGGCCGCCATTGCGCCGCCAGTTGCTGCGCCTTCAGCCTTTCAGCGGCGGCATCCCAGGATCCGGTCATCAACGAATTGGGCGACCAGTTGCGGAACGCCCAGCGCAGCGCCACGGCACCGGGGCGCCGCACGACGACGCGCGGACGGAACCGCCACAGCCGCTCGGCGCCCTGAAAGGCCGCGATTTCGGGGGAATCGAGCACGACCTCGGCCTCGCCCGTCATCTGCAACATGTCGCCGCTGGTAAAATCCACGAACGTCAGCCCGGCGCGCGGGTTGACCGAAAAATTACCCAGCGTGTTGAAATGCAGATTGCCAGCAAAATCGGGGATGGTCAGGCCACCATCACCATCGATGCGTACAAAGCCCGGCTTGCCCCCGCGATGCGACACATCAACCTGCCGGACCCCCGCCGCCGTATCGATATAGGATGCGACAAAGAACGTATCGGCGGCGGCAATGAACGCCCGCGCGACATCATCAAGCCCGTCATGGCGCTGCACCGGCGCTGCAACCACATCCTCTTCCGGCAGCGCCTGCCAGTCGCGCAGCTGGATATATTGCGGGCAATTGCCAAAGCTGTGCTCGACGATAACCGAAAATCCCGCCGTCCCGGTGCGGCGCACGCTGCCGTTCATCCGGTTGCGGCGGCGGCTGTGCAATTCAATGCCCAACAACCCGATGGCGTCGCCGTCGTTCATGCCGGCGTCGGCCGGGTCGGCCGCATCGCGGGGCATCGAAAACGCCAACGTGCGCGGATCGGGCGACTGCGCAAAACCGGGCTTCCCGGTCAACAACGTCGCCCAGGCATCCCCGGCCGCATCGACAGTGCCGGCAACGATGAACGGCAATTGCCGGAAGAACGCGCGGTGCTGGTCGGGCATGTGGTCGCGGATCACCTTGCGCCCGGCGATCGCCATGCGCTCGGCGACGCCCAGTGACGCCTGCAACGCCACTTCCCCGCCGTGCCAGGGCGACTGCGCCTGATCGGCAGTGATCGTGTCCATGCGTCCGGCACCTTTTGAAAACAGAACGTCCGGGGCCGGCACAACCGCGCCGGCCCCGGCAACCACGTCACGCGGCGACGGCAAGGCCAACAGGCGTGTTCACAAAGGCAACGAACCCCGGCAGGGCTTCGATGCGCTTCAACCAACCCTGCACCGAAGGATAGGCATCCAGGCTGACATTGCCCTCCGGCGCGCGCGCAATATAGCTGTACAGCGCGACATCGGCGATGGTCGGATGCGGCGCGGCGATCCAGTCGCGGCTGGCAAGCTCGGCTTCGATCACTGTCAACACGCCATGGGCGCGGGCGATGACTTCATCGGCGTTGAAACCGGCGCCGAATACGGTGATCAGGCGGGCAGCGGCCGGGCCAAACGCGATCTGGCCAGCGGCAACCGACAGCCAGCGCTGCACGGCGGCGGCGCCCAGCGCGTCCTCTGGCAGCCAGTCGGTGCGATCGAACTTCTTGGCCAGATAGACCAGAATGGCGTTGGCATCGGCAATCAACATGCCTTCATCCTGCAACACCGGCACCTGGCCAAAACGGTTGAGCGCGAGGAAATCGGGCTGCTTGTGCGCACCCTTGGCCAAGTCGACTTCAACAAGGTCGAATTTCGCGCCGATCAACGACAGGAACAGGCGGGCGCGGTGGGCGTGGCCGGAAAGCGGGTGGTAGAAAAGCTTCATCAGATCAACTCCTTGCTGGCGTGCGTCCCAGCAGAATGGCTGCCGGTCGATGGTATTGGTGACGGAAATCGGCCAATTTCAGAAGCCGGATAGAGCGAAAGAGACTATTCCGTGCAGTGAAACAAACCAGCCAGTTTCACGAACATTGCCTCCACACACAGCGCCGCAAGCGGCGGCACCGCCGCCGAGATCGAACCGTTGACGGCAGCCGTCATGACGATCTGCTGCACCTCGAAAGGTGGTTGCCAAAGCCGCGAAAGCACATCAGCAGCAGACGGTGGGCGGTGGTGTCGGGCGCGTGAAATCATCATGGATTGACGTTAGTTCGTTGTAGCCGGCGACAGAATTGCGATAAAGCGCAATGGATTGTTCCGTTGGGGGGAATGAACAGTGTCGCGACTACAAGCCATGCAAGTGTTCACCAGGGTCGCCGAAACCGGCGGCTTTGCCGAAGCCGCCCGGCAACTGCACATGAGCCCCCCCGCCGTCACCCGCGCCGTTGCGGCGCTTGAAGACAGTATCGGCGCCCGGCTGTTCACCCGCACGACCCGTTCGGTAAAGCTGACCGAGGCCGGCACCCGCTATTTCGATGACTGCCGGCGCATCCTCGCCGATATCGCCGAGGCCGAGGCCGCCGCCGCCGGTTCCTATTCAACCCCAACCGGCACGCTCAGCGTCACGGCGTCGGTGCTGTTCGGGCAGATCTACATCCTGCCCATCCTCACCGAATTCCTCGATACCAACCCCCAGGTCAACGCGCGTGCGATGTTCCTCGATCGCGTCGTCAACATTGTCGACGAAGGCATCGATGTCGCCATCCGCATCGGGCATCTGCCGGATTCCAGCTACAGCGCCATCCGCGTCGGCACCGTGCGCCGCGTTGTGTGCGGCGCACCCGCCTATTTCGCGCGCCACGGCGTTCCGCAACACCCGGCCGACCTCGTCAACCATCGGATCATCTCTGCAACCGGTTCATGGTCGTCGCTCGATTGGCGGTTCGGCAAGGACGAAAAAATCGGCGTCACCATCACGCCGCGCCTGTCGTGCAGCACCTATGAAGCAGTGATTTCCACCGCCATCCAGGGCTTTGGCCTTGCCCGGCCACTGTCCTATCAGATCGGCCCTGCGCTACAGGCCGGCGAGCTTCAGACGGTCCTGTCCGAATATGAACTCGAACCGCTGCCCATCCACGTCATCCACCCCGAAGGCCGCCGCGCGTCTGCAAAGGTCCGCGCCTTTGTCGATATGGCGGTCGATCGCCTGCGCGCCGACCGCCACATCAACTAGGCCGTCACAACTCGACGACGATCTTGCCGAAGTGGCTGGCAACGCGCATCTTGTCGAAGGCAGCGGCCGCCTCGCCCCGGGCGAAACGCGCACCGATGACCGGTTTGCTCGCATGTGCGACGAGGAACGCGTTCAGGTCTTCGAAATGTCGCCGCGAACCAACGGTGATACCTTGAATGGTGGCGTTGAGCGACTGAATGGGGCCGAGCACAGGCTGTGGGCCAAATCCGGTCAGCACGCCGATCTGCGAGATCACGCCACCCGCGGCCAGCGCACCGATCGACCGCTGGTTCGTCGCCGGACCACCCAATTCGAGCACATGATCGACACCGCGACCTTCAGTCATCGCCAGCACACTGCTGTCCCAGTTTTCATTGGTGCGGTAGTTGATGCCGATATCGGCACCCAGTTCCGTCGCGCGGGCCAGCTTTTCATCGCTCGATGACAGCACAATCGCCCGCGCGCCTCTCGCCTTGGCGATCTGCAGGCCAAAGATGGCGACCCCGCCGGTACCCTGGATCAAAACCGTGTCACCGGCCGCGATCGGCTGGCGCACCATCAACGCCTGCCAGGCAGTCACGGCAGCGCAAGGCAGCGTTGCCGCCTCGGCAAAATCCAGAACATCGGGGATGGCAACCAGACCGGCTTCATTCGCGATAAACCGATCGGACATGACACCATCGCCCTCGGCGCCGCGCGCTTTGGCAAGGTATTGGCGCTGGAAACGGCCATCGATCCAATCGGGCATGAAAATTGGCGCCACCCGGTCGCCAACCCGCCAGCGCGTGACATTCGCGCCGGCCTCGACAACCACGCTGGCACCGTCCGAAATCGGTGACAAGCCGGCGGACACGCCCGGATAAACACCGTCAACCACCAAAAGATCACGGTAATTGAGGCTGACAGCCTTGATCTAAACGACCACCTCGTCGGGACCCGGCGCCCGTGCTGGTGCCGGTTCGGTCGCGATGGCAAAGCCGTTTTCACCCGGCAAAAGCACAAAGCGTTGTGTTGTTTCTGACATGAATGCTCCTGTTTTTCCTGGCGGCCGCGGCAACTGCGGCGCCTCCGGATGAGCCGTGACTAGCCAGATGGCGGTGCCGGATGAACCCTCGTCTGCCGCAATGCACTATTGCAGGCTCCGGTTGAAACCAGCGGTTTCCCGCTGGGTTCAGGCGTGACTGGCGGTGGCCCTTGTCACTTCAGCCACCAACGCCGAAATGGCACGGCGCAGGACATCATCGTCTGCCGCCGTTCGCGGAGACGGTACAGTGATCGAAGCGGCGGCCACAATGTCGGCGGCCATGGTGACAAGTATCTCGCGCAGCGCCGCGTCGGCGATATGGGCGCGCGGGGCCGCGTTCACGACCGCGACCGGCTTTCCGGAAAAGCCGTCAAGCCCGACCAACCAGTCAAGGGCATTCTTGATCACCCCGGTCACACCATGCGCATATTCCGGGCTGGCGATGATCAACGCATCGGCTGCCAAAACAGCCGCGCGAAACCGCCTGACCACCAACACCGGCCGCAATTCGCGGTCCGGATTGAACAGCGGCAAACGCCCCGGCAGGTCGGAAACCGAAATGTCCACACCCGCCGGTGCAAGCCGCGCCATCGCCAGCAACAACGCGGTGTTGATCGATGCGGCCCGCAGGCTGCCCGACAGGGCAAGTATCTTCACAGGCGAACGACCGGAACCATCGCCTGCCAAGGGTCAGACAGGCCGGAAAGGGTCAAGCCTTTTGACGAAACAGCAGGTGATCCATTGAAAACTTGCCCGGCCCGTTCGCCGCCACCGCCAGGGCCAGCGCAAACCAGCCAAGGTGTGTCGAAACCAGCGCATCGGGGTAGACGAAGACCTGGATGACCATTGTCATGCCAAACAGCGCCAGTGCCGAAAAACGGGTGGCAACGCCCAGCACGAGAAGGATCGGGAACAGGTGTTCGGCATAAGTGCCAAGGTGTGCGGCAAGGTGCGACGGGATCAGCGGCAGCGCATATTCCTCGTCGAACAGATAATAGGTGTTGTCGGATATGGTCAGCAGCCCTTCCACCTTGGTGCGGCCCGACGACCAGAAGATCCCCGCAAGGCCCAGCCGCAACACCAGTTGCACCGCGCTGGACGGGACGGCGGCAGGCAATTGTGCCAGGCGACGGACAAGCGAAGGCCGTGGCGGCACTGGGGCCGCAAAAATGGCATTCATGGTCATATCCTTATGAAATACGAGTTAAATCGGCGGCAGCAACCAATGCCCCGGCGCGCGCCAGCCGGATGAATTGCAACAGCGCGGCGCCCGCCATCGCCGGCTCGGCCAGCGTCAACAGCGCCGTTTCAAGGCTTTCCGCCTCGATCAGGGTTTCAAGAAAATGCCGGGTCGCGTGATCAACCGGCGTCTGTACCACGGCATCGCCATCACGGTGCACGAGGCACGCCTCATCCTCCCATTGCTCGACCGCCACCGGCGCTGCCAGCTGATTGGTCTGCCAGATGCCCAGCACCGGATGCGCCGAAACAATCAGGGTGGCGGAGGGATGCAGCGCAATCCGGCAACCCAGCACCGCTGCGATCGCCGTTTCGCCATTGGTGTCGGGCGGGCCATGGTCGGCCGCGTGAAACGCACGCACCCGCGCATATTCCAGCCGGGCGACATCAGCCAGATATGGCAGGCCCTGCGCCGGCTCGAATGCCCCGACAAAGTCCGCAAAATCCGCCCCATATTCGGCAATGATGCGCGATCTCGGCCCGTGCTGCGTGACAAAGTACGATGCCGTCGCATCAAAAAAATCATCGCCGACCAGCCGCTTGATGACCGGAAAGGTCTGCCCGAGCGCAGCAACCAGGCTCGAAAAATGATTGCGCCGATAAATGCCAAAGCGACCGCCCGCATCCGTGACAAACGCCGGCGGCTCGCCATCGGAAGCCCGCACCGCCGCCGAAAACACTGACTGCGGCGTCATCGGGCAAATTCCCGCGCCGGTTCGACCCGGACCGCCGAAAGTACCGCCGCAGCCCGCGCCACTTCCGCCGCCACGATTGCAAACGCCGGCACGTCATTGTCGCGCTCGATCAATGTCGGCAGCGGGCCGGTCCGGGCGATCACCTCGGCAAACAATGTCCATACATCGGGGGCAATCGCTTCCCCATGCGTGTCGATCAACAGCCGCCGGCCCAGTTCGTCCACCGTCACCAAATGGCCGGCCAGGTGGATTTCGCCCACCCGCGCCATGGGAAAGCGCTGCAAATACTGGCGCGGGTCCCAGCCATGGTTCACCGACGAAACCAGCACATTGTTGATATCGAGCAGCAGGCCGCAGCCGGTGCGCCGCGCCACTTCTGCGATGAAGTCCACCTCGTCCCAGCTGCTCCCGGCAAAGCCGACATAGGTGGACGGATTTTCCAGCAACAGCGTCATGCCCAGCGCGGTTTGCGCCGCATCGACATGGGCCACCACCCGCTCCAGCGACTGCGCATCATAGGCGATGGGCAGCAAATCATTGAAATAAATGCCATCATGGCTGGACCAGGCCAGATGCTCCGAAAACGAAGCCGGGGCAATCCGGTCGATGATGCGGCGCAGCCGGGCAAGATGCGCCTTGTCCAGCGGCGCTTCACCGCCCAGCGACAACGCCACCCCATGCAGCGATATCGGGTACATCGACGCGAGCCGGTCGAGCAGCGCCAGCGTCGGCCCGCCCTCGCTCATGTAATTTTCGGCATGGATCTCTACAAAGCCGAGCGTAGCCGCACCGGCAAGCACATCGTCGATATGCTCGCGGCGCAGGCCCAGCCCTGCCGACGGCGGCAACCCGGCACGCCGGTTGGTCCCGGCCAAAGGGGCGGCCGCCGTCACCAGATCAGCTCTTGTGTGCCGGGGTGAAGGTCACCAACTGGCCAAAACCGGTCGGCGAGGATTTGGAGGCAACCTTGGCGCAGGTGCCAGCGGGCACGAGCGTCCAGGCGTTGCTCTGGTAATCGATCTTGGACGTACCGGCGCACGACGTGCCTGGACCGGCGGCGCAATCATTGTGCCCGGCAAGCGAAACGCCATAGCATTTTTCCTTCGCCGGCTTGTCCGCTGCGGCGGCACCGGTCGCAAGGCCGGTCAGCGCGGTGGCAAGCGCGCCCGCCAGAAATGCGGAACGAGTGATGGTCATGGAACATCCTTTTGGTTTCTGGGCGCCGCCAACCCTTGTGCGACGCCAATGTCTGTTTCGCGGAATTTTGCAAAACTGCTACAGGAAATGTGGCGGCCCGCCGGGACAAGCGGGCCGCCCCCTCGATCAGTTCAGCGCTTCAGGAGCCTTGTCCTTGATCGCCGGCCAATTTTCATCGGCCTTCACGAGGTTGCCGGGAATATCGCGATTCCAAGCGACCGAAACGTCCTTGTTGACGTTCAGGTACAACTTGCCATCGACGATCTTCCAGACCTGGGGATCGCCATCCAGCTTCGATTCCAGCGCAACGCCCATGGCGCAGAACCCGCCAAAGGCCGGTGCAAAGGCCGCGGGATTGGCCTTGAACGCCTTCAGATTGGCGGCATTGGCGAACTGGTAACGCGCGCCGTCATAGCTGACGGTGAAGCGGGCGCTGCCTTCCATCGGCTTGCCGTCCTTGTAATAGGCAACGGCGTCATAGCCGTGCAGCGCCAGCCCGGCGGTATCGGTATTCATCGCGGCGGTCGAATCCGGCACAACGGCAAATGCGGGGGCAGCGGCAAGGCCGCCAGTGCCGAGTGCGATGCCGATGGCGGCAAGCGCCGAAATCAGGGTTTTTGAATGCATGGCGTATCTCCGATGTTTGGCGGCGCCGATGCCGCTTGGGCATGGAGTTCGGCACCACAGCGCAAATCTGTCGTCTCACCGGATCATCCGGCGCTCCACCTATCTAGGTCAGCGGCGCGGACTGGTTAATCGCCAAAAACAGCAATGGATTATTGCGAATAACGTTAGAAATATCGGCCAGAGCTGCAGCACCGCTGCGAAATTTCGGCAGTTATGCCGGCCGCACCTGCCGCATCATTGCCCCCAGCATCAGCAAGGCCGCCACCGCAAAGCCAGCCCCGGCAATGAACGTTGCCCCGGCCCCGCGCGCTTCCCACAACACCCCGGCCAGAACGCTTGCCGCCAGCATCGTCAACCCGCTGGCGAGGTTGAACACGCCAAACGCCGTCCCGCGCAGCCGCGCCGGCGCCGCATCCGCCACCATCGCCGACAACAACCCCTGCGTCAGCCCCATGTGCAGCCCCCACAGCGCCACCCCGAACAGCACCAATGCCAGGCCCGAACCCGCCGCCAGCACCAGATCCGCCGCCACCAGCGCCACCAATCCGGCGGCCAGCAACCAGCGCCGGTCCATCCGGTCGGACAGGCTGCCCGCCGGTGCCGACACCAGCGCATAGACAATGTTCATCACCACCAGCACCACCGGCGCCAGCGCCACCGGCAAGCCGCCGCCGGTGGCGCGCAATATCAGGAACGCCTCGCTGAACCGCGCCATGGTGAACAACATGCCCAGCACCACCACTCGCCAATAGGGGCCGCCGATGCCCCGCACATCCTGCCAGACGATCGGCGGCGGGCGCACGGCCGGGGCATCACCCGCACGCTTCGGCTCCTCGACACCAACCAGCAACAGCAACACCGCCACCGCCGCCGGCACCACCGCCCATGCAAAAACCCGCCGAACATCGCCTGAAAACACCAGCATCAGGCCCATCGCCAGCAACGGCCCAACGAACGCCCCCACCGTATCCAGCGATTGCCGCAGCCCGAACGCGGCACCCCTGATCGCCGCCGGCGTGATATCGGCCACCAACGCATCGCGCGGCGCGCCTCTGATCCCCTTGCCGATACGGTCGACAAACCGCGCGCCAAACACTTCAAACGGTGTCACCGCCAACGGAAACACCGGTTTTGTCACCGCCGCCAACCCATATCCCACCAGCGCCAACAGTTTTCGCCGCCCCAACCGGTCGCTCAACCAGCCCGAAAACACCTTGGTTACCGACGCCGTCGCCTCGGCCAGCCCCTCGATTACCCCCACCATAGCCATGCTCGCCCCCAGCGAACCGACCAGAAACACCGGCAACAACCCGTGGATCATCTCCGACGAGATATCCATGAACATCGAAACAAAGCCCAGCGCCCACACGCCGCGCGGCACCGCCCGCAATCCCGCCGCCTTTTCCATGCCGCTACCCTGCCCCACATCCAAGCCCGCGCCTAGCAGCCTAAGCATCTTGACCGCGGCCGCACCCGCCCCGACGATAGCCGCAACTAACACCGGGGAGGATATATTCATGGCGGCAACGGACATCGGTATCGGCACATGGTTCGCACGCCGCGTCCGCCAGACCCCGCAACGCCCCGCGCTCACCTTCGAAGGCACAAGCTGGACCTTTGCGGAAATGCAGGATCGCATCGACAGGCTCGCAAAGGCGCTGCGCTCCGCCGGTGTCTGCCGGGGGGATCGCGTCGCCTTTCTGGGCGTCAACCAGCCGGCCTTCTTTGAATTGCTGTTCGCCGCCGCCCGGTTGGGCGCCATCTTCGTGCCGCTGAACTTCCGGCTTACCGGGCCTGAACTCGATTACATCATCAACGATGCCGGTGTGCACACCATCGTCACCGATGCCGGCCACCGCCCGATCATCGATGCCATCCGCGCGTCCCTGCCCTGCCGCCACTATCTGTCCGCCGACATCGCTGCCGATGGCTGGCAGGTGATGCACGATCTCGCCAACGCCGCCACCCCACTGTCACAGGGCGAAGCCGCCGCCGAAGACGATATCGCCGTCATCATGTACACATCCGGTACCACCGGCCGGCCCAAGGGCACGATGATCAGCCATGGCAATCTGTGGTGGGCGAACATCTGCGGCAAACTCGATTCCGACATCCGCGAAAGCGACATTACCCTGGTGATGGCGCCGCTGTTCCATATCGGCGGCCTCAACGTCACCCCGCTGACCACCTGGCAGAACGGCGGCCATGTCATCCTGCACCGTGGCTTTGATGCGGCGCGCTTCCTGCATGATGTGCCGCACCACCGCATCACCACTACCTTCGCCGTCCCCGCCATGCTGTTGTTCATCAGCCAGCACGCCGATTTCGCCACCGCCGACCTGTCGAGCATGCGGCTGATCCTGTGCGGCGGTGCACCCGTTCCGGAACCGCTGCTGCGCCTCTACAACACCCGCGGCGTGCCGCTGAACCAGGGTTATGGCCTCACCGAGACAGCGCCGGCAGGCACCTTTCTCGGCAATGATTATGCGCTCGCCAAGCTGGGCTCTGCCGGAAAGCCCGCCTTTTTCGTCGATCTGCGCATCGTCGGCGAGGATGGCCGCACCGAATTGCCGGCCGGGATGCGCGGCGAAATCATCATGCGCGGCCCAAACATCATGCTGGGTTACTGGAACAAACCCGATGCTACCGCCGCCGCCATCGATGCCGAAGGCTGGTTCCACAGCGGCGACATCGGCTATCTCGACGACGAAGGCTTCTTGTTCATCTGCGACCGGTTGAAGGACATGATCATCAGCGGCGGCGAAAACATCTATCCGGCCGAGGTTGAAACCGTGCTCTACGACCACCCCGCCATCGCCGAGGTCGCCATTTTCGGCGAACCGAGCGAGCGCTGGGGCGAAAGCGTCACCGCCTGCGCCGCGCTCAACCCGGGCGCGACGCTCGATCTGGAAGAACTGCGCGGCTGGGCAACCGAACGGCTGGCGCGCTACAAGCTGCCGTCCCGCCTCGAAATCACCGACGCCCTGCCCCGCAACCCGGCCGGCAAAGTGCTCAAATTCGAACTGCGCGACCGCTATCGGCAATAAGGCCAAACACAAGATGTCATCCCGGGCTTGACCCGGGCTGACCGGTCGTGCCCCCTCAAGCCGCCGCTGCCAGCTCCGTCGCCTGGTTGATCGCCGCCTTGGCGTCCAATTCCATCGCCTCGAAGGCCCCACCAACCAGCGTCGCCGTCACCCCGGCGGCCACCAGTTGGTCATACAGCGTCCGCAGCGGCAACTGCCCGGCACACACCACGATCGTATCGACATCGAACAGCACCGGCTCGCCATTCACCAGCGCATGCAGCCCTTCATCATCGATCCGCACATAATCGATACCGCCGACCATCTTCACGCCGCGCCGCTGCAGGGTCAGCCGGTGTGTCCAGCCGGTGGTCTTGCCCAGCCCCTTGCCCGGCGCGCTGGCCTTGCGCTGCATCAGTGTCACTTCGCGATCGGCCCGCGCCACCTGCGGTTCCACGCCCGTCACGCCGCCGCGCGGGTGATTGGCGAAATCAATGCCCCATTCCTTCGCAAACACCTCGATGCTCATCGCCGCCGACGTGCCTTCATGGGTGATCAACTCCGCCACATCGAACCCGATGCCGCCGGCGCCCATGATGGCCACCTTCTTGCCCACCGACCGCCTGCCCATGATGACATCGATATAGCTGGCCACCTTGGCATGGCCAATGCCGGGGATATCGGGCTGTCGCGGCGCAATACCGGTCGCCACCACCACTTCATCAAACCCGCTGGCCTTCAACATCGCCACATCGGCCCACACGCCCAGCCGCAGATCGATGCCCAGCAATTCGATCTGCCGGCGATAATAGCGCAGCGTCTCGTGGAATTCCTCCTTGCCCGGAATCCGCTTGGCGAGGTTGAACTGCCCGCCAATCTCGGTGCCGCTGTCGAACAGGGTCACCTTGTGCCCCCGGCCCGCCGCCGTGGTTGCGTAGGCAAGCCCCGCTGGTCCAGCGCCCACCACCGCGATACGCCGCGCCCGTGCGGTCGGCGCCACGATCAACTCCGTCTCCCGGCAGGCGCGCGGGTTGACGAGGCACGATGTCAGCCGCCCGGTGAACGTATGGTCGAGGCACGCCTGGTTGCAGGCGATGCAGGTGTTTATCTCATCCTCGCGGCCCGTCGCTGCCTTGTTCACCAGTTCCGGGTCTGCCAGCATCGGCCGCGCCATCGAAACCAGATCGGCATCGCCGCGCGCCAGCACCGCCTCCACGACGTCGGGCATGTTGATACGATTGCTGGTAATCATCGGGATCTTCAAATGCTGGCGGATGCGCCCGGTCACGCTGGCAAAGGCGGCACGCGGCACCATGGTGGCAATGGTCGGCACCTGTGCCTCGTGCCAGCAGAAATGCGTGCTGATGATCGTCGCGCCGGCGGCTTCGATGGCCTTGGCCAGCATCAGCACCTCGTCCCACGCCATGCCATCCTGCAACATGTCCATGGCGGCAATGCGGAACACGAGGATGAAATCATCCCCCACCGCTGCCCGCACCCGCCGCACGATCTCCACCGGAAAGCGCATGCGGTTTTCAAAGCTGCCGCCCCATTGGTCGGTGCGTAAATTGGTCTTTTCAACCAGAAACGTCGAAATCAGATAGCCTGCGGAACCAATGATCTCGACCCCGTCATAGCCCGCCAACCGCGCCATCACGGCGCAATTGACGAAATCGGCGATCTGCTTTTCGATCCCCGCCTCATCCAGTTCATTGGGCACATACCGCCCGATGCGTGACCGCACCGGCGATGGCGCCACACATTCCGGCGTTCCCGCCAACGGCCCGGTGTGGAGGATCTGCAGACAGATCTTCACGTCCGGATCGGCAGCGTGCACAGCCTCTGTTACAATACGGTGCTGCTCGGCCTCGGCGGGCGTCGAAAGCTTGGCACCCTCCCCCATCGCCTCCCGGTTCGGCCCGATGCCGCCGGTAATGATCATGCCGACCCCGCCGCGTGCGCGCTCGGCGAAATACGCCGCCTGCCGCACGAAACCGCCCTCCACATCCTCCAGCCCGGTGTGCATGGAACCCATCAGCACCCGATTTTTCAGCGTCGTGAACCCCAGGTCGAGTGGCGCGAACATGTGCGGGTAGCGGGCGTGCGTCATGAATGGTCCTTCTATGCGTCGCGCCAGCAATGCCACGCCCCGCTTGCAAGGTCAGCCTAGCCATTCTCCGAAGTGCGACCAGCGCAGGCGCCGCCACCGCGCCGGAACGGGCCAGGTTATGCCCCCAGCAACTTCTTCTGGAACAAATTCCTGACCAGCCGCGCCTCCAACAGACGACCAACGACATAGAGAAAGGCGAACAGCCCGGCAAACACATAGGCCGGCGTCGGTGACGGCTTCTTCTTGCCCCCGCCTTCATCATCCCCGGCCCCCTCGCGGTCGCCATCCATGCCCTTCTTGTCGCCCTTCTTCTCGGGTTTTTTTGGTTCGGGTGCGCCCAACGCCTTGTCGATGGGGTTCATCGGCACGTCGATCTTCTTCTTTTCGGGCTTTTTCGGCTTGCCGGCGGCCTTGTCGGCCTTTTCCGCCGCAGCCTCCGACGCCTTTTGATACTTGGCCACCTCGATGGTCAACTGCGCGAAACCCAGGAACAGCAGCGGCAGCAGAAAGCAGAACAGCAACGCCCGGCTGACAAGATGATAGCGCAGCACCTGCTCGCCCCCGGCGGTCTCAATCCGCAACTCCCCGCTTTCGAACACCGAAATCTTGTCCTGCGCCGCCGGGTCCTTCTTGCTGAAACGCAGCGTGTCGCCGGCCCGCTGGTGGCTGGTCCCGGGCGTGTGGAACAGCGGGTCGAGCCGCCCGAAAGCATCATCGCGCGACTGCCCCGGCACCAGCGCCAGGCTGCCCCTGACATGCCAGATCCAGTCGATATATCGCAAATTCACATGATTTCCTGTCGAGGTGGCCGCCCGGCGCGCGAAGCCAGCGCATCTGCCGGGCCACGGCATGACGCATGGCAAGGTCGCTCAATTGCCCGCAATGGCGCCAATCACTCCGCCGGCACCGCCGCTGGCCGGCCAAAGCGTTCCTTCATCGACTTCCAGCCCTCGGTGAACGGATGGGCCATCTGCTCACGGATCGACATGCGGCGGCCGCCCTCCATGCCCAGCAATTCCGCCTCGCCATCGATGCAGGTGCCGAACATCCGGTCGATAAAGATATAGGCGCCGGCATAATTGCTGCGGGTGGATTCATAATCCTGCGAATGGTGCAGGCTGTGGTGCTCGGTGGTGTTGAACA
>JBBQYI010000036.1:0-28507 GCA_038208825.1 Sphingomonadales bacterium
GACCTGGTTCCACACCGTGCAGAACCAGACCAAGCCGACGCTGTTCTCCGGCCTGCTGCCGCTCAGCGATTTCTCGTTCCTGCCGCCATCGGTGGGCGATGCCAATTACAGCATCACCCAGCGCAAGGCCTATGGCATCGTAAACCTGCGCGTCGGCTTGGAAGGCGACAACTGGACGCTGACCGCCTTTGCCAACAATCTGGCCGATAAGCGCTTCCTCAACGAGGTGATCCCGGCCATCGAGTTCGGCGGCTCGTTCATCTCGCCGGGCCAGCGCCGGGTGATCGGGGTCGAAGCCGGGCTGAAGTTCTAGTCGCAGCACCGCGAGCGCGCGGCACGCTGCGCGCCGACAGGCGCAAGACCGATGGGCGGGGCGGGTGGCATCAGGCCACCCGAACCAGTCCGGCGCCAGCATGGACTTTGCCCATGCCACAGCATCGTGCGTTGCCTTGCCAGGTCAGCCGAAATCGCATCGCCCTGCGGTGGTAACGAAATCACCACTACGCCATTGGCAGATCAGGCGACGGCAAGCCCCCGCCGGCGACGAAGCGCCCCACCGACAAGGCCGAAGCCCGCGATCAACAATGCCCAGCTCGCCGGTTCGGGCACCGCGCCGATGGTGACCGAAACATTGTCAACGCCCAAGTTGAAGAACAGCTGGTTATCCGTTTCGGCAAAGCGAAGCTGATAGGTGCCGGCTGCAAGACCCAGCGTCGAGCTATAACTGACCCATGGATAGACCGGTGATGGCCCGTCAGAGCCAGGGCCATAGAACGTGCTGACGATATCCAAAGCCGCTTCTGTAAAAGGGTCCGCGCCGCCGACAAGCAGGTCAACAACCGCGTTCTGGTTCGGCGATGTATTGAAATCGCGGCCATTGGCGAAATCGGCGCCAGCATAGTTATTGGCGAAAAGATCGAACTTGATCGTCACAGTGGCCGCGCTGGCCAGGGTGAATGTCTGGGTGAGCGAGTGCGAGCCCGGGCCGCCTTGATCGGTAACGGCGAAAAACTGGCCACCCAGGGCATTGGCTGCAAAGCTGCCTCCGGATTGCGGCAATGCGGACGCCGAATAATCGACCAGGAAGAAACTGCCGCTGCCGCCCGATTCATCCGCGACTGACCAACCAGTATAATCGCCGGTCTCGAAACCGCCATTGAGGATAAGATCGACCGCATTGGCCGTCGTTGCGGAAAACAGTGCGACAGTCGCCAGTGCAATGGAATGAAGGCGCATTTTTCTCCCCCCTTTGGTTCAGAAAAGTCCAGCATCGCGATATCGATCTCAATCGGCGATGCAATATTCATGCCGATAAAGCGACGCGACCGTAACACATTTGAATCAATCACGATCCTGCCCGGCGGCGGCTGCAACGGATTCCGCAGTTGTAAAGTTTTTTTACAACAGCGCCCTAAAATGGCCGCGGGCCTGTCGATGACCGGGCCATCGCGGCAACCGTTTCAAAACTTCTGCAATCGCCGCTTCGGACACGCCAGATCAGCTATGGAAAGGCTTCAGCCAAGCACCCGATGAAAAAATGCCGCCGCATCGGCCAGCGCCGGCGCCTTGCCGCGAAACGGCTTCGATACCGCCAAAATGATCCCGATATGGCCGATGCCCGGATAGCTGCGGGTTTCAACGCTCGCGCCCGCCGCCTGCAACGCCGCCGCCAGCGCCGTCACATTGCGCGGCCGCACTGTCACATCCTCATCACCGGTTTGCAGAAACGCCGGCGGCACGCTGCCGCGCGGCACATCGCCGACATGGGCGATCGGCTGCGTTTCCCGCGGGTCCGCTGCGACGCTGAACGCCGCTTCCGCCGCGCCGCCCGCTTCGAACGGATAGAAATCATAGGGCCCCGCCAGCCCGGCGACCGCCTTCACCGCTCCCGTCGAATTCGCCGCCGCCAGCCAGCGCGGATCCAGCGCCAGCATCATGGCGATATAGGCCCCGGCGCTGTGCCCGGACACGCCGATACGCGCCGGGTCGCCGCCATAGCGGGCGATATTGGCACGGGTCCACGCCACCGCCGCCGCGCCATCCTCGACAAAGGCCGGGTAACGCACCTGCGGCACCAGCCGGTAATCGGCGACCACGGTGACGAAACCCTGCGCCGCAAAGGCCCGGCCGGCAAAAGCATAATCCTGCCGCCGCCCGCTGTTCCAGCTGCCGCCGTAAAAGAACACCACCACCGGCGCGCCCTTCGCATCCCGCGGCGCATAAATGTCCAATGTCTGCCGCGGGTCACTGCCAAAGGCGATGTCGGTCGCCTCTCGGGACGTGCCGCCGTCGCCCGGCGTCACATCATTCAGGCCATTTAGCAGCCCCAACCGCGAACAGCCCGACAGCGCTACCGCCACCGCCGCCGCGCCAGCACCCAAAATCCAGCGCCGTGTATTCGCCACCATTGTCGCCATCATCGCCCCTTGAAGCCCAAAATCCGCCGCGTCATCTGCCGACTGGTCGCTTTGCCGCCAGAGCGCGTTGCTGCGTCGCGGTTTCTGCCCGCGCCCGCTCGATCTCGTAATCGAGCCGCGCCGGCATGCCAATCACCTCCGACACCGGGCGGCGCGGGCTCGCCGGTGCCGGCCGCACCGAATGGCCGACCCGGAATGCAAAGCTCGGCCGCCACGCGACATCAGGCAGCAGCGCATCGACGCCCTTGGCGAACCGCTCCACCCCGCCCAGTGCGCGTTCCCGGTCGATCATTTCCGGCAGCTGGTTCAAGGGTTGCGCCGCCAGCCCCGCCGCCACGGCGATCAGGTGCAGCCGTTGCCAGGTCATGCCAGCCAGCAGGGCAGTACGCCGGTCCCAGGGGTCGCGCACCATTATCAGCCCGAACGCCGACGCCGTTGGCAGCGCAGTATCCCGCGTCGAATCGAGCCAATAGCGCCCTTCCGACGCCGCGCTCTGTGCGGGCAACAAGGCGCCGACCGTTTCGAGAAACGGCGACAGGCCCGTGGTCGCCATCGACAGCCCGTCTCGCAACCGGTCGCTATCGCGGCGGCTGTGCCGGAACCAGGCATGGCTCGCCGCCATCATCGCCGCATCCCCGGCAATCGCCGCCGTTGCCTCCAGCGTCAGCGACGCAAACCGCCGGCCCTGCGCCGAACCCGCGCCGAACAGCATGATCCGCACATCGGGCGACCGCGACGCCGCGGCCAGCGCCGCCACTTGCACCGCATCGATCGGCGCCCCCGTCCACCCGCCACGGTCGGTATGGCGATGGCCGATGGCGGCAATCAACGGATGCGGTGCCACACGGGCATCGTCCGGCCCCAATTCCAGCCGCGCGACATGGCCCGGATTGCCGGCATCGGGCAGCAGCCGCACCAGCGCCCCGCGTCCGATGCCCGTCGATGCCAGTGCCATGTTGTGGATGGCGGCACCCAGCCCGGCAAGCCGTTCCCGCCCAAACGGATCCATCGCACCCAGATTGCGTTCCGGCGCCTCGAATATGTCGACGCCCAGCCGCGCGACGGCGAAATGCCATGGCTGCGTATTATGCGGGCTCGCCGCCAAAATGCCCGCCGATACCAGCGACAATGGCCCCGAATACCGATCCTGGTTCCAGTCGCGCCACGCCGCCAGCCCCGGCCCATCGCCGCTGAACACCAGCCCCTGATCGATGGCCCGCGCCAGCACGCCGCCGGCCGCAACCAACCCCAGGCCGCCGCCCAGCCGCAGCGCCATGCGGCGGTCGATCACTCGGCTGGCGCCGTTTCGGCTTCCCAACGCGCGCGAATCGCATCGGCGGTCGTCCCCGATTGCCACCCCGGCGGGCCGATGATGGCCATCCAGCGGCTGCGCCAATCGGGCGCCCGCACAACATCGCGCCCGATGTCGATCCATTCGTGAAACGCCACCCATACCGGGTTGAACGTCGCCAGATTCTTCACGATGCCATAGCGCACCGGCTCTTCGGGCAATTCCGCCTCGAACGTGCCGAACAACCGGTCCCAGACGATGAAAACGCCGCCATAGTTGCGATCGAGATAACGCGCATTTGTGCCATGGTGGACACGGTGGTGAGACGGCGTGTTGAGCACATATTCCAGCCCGAACGGCAACCGCCCGACCGCCTCGGTATGGATGAAGAACTGATAGACCAGGTTCAACCCGGCGCAGAACAGGATCATGTCGACCGGAAAACCGATGAGGAACAGCGGCAGCCGAAACGCAAAGCTGATCGAAAAGAACCCCGTCCAGGTCTGCCGAAGCGCCGTCGACAGATTATAATGCTGGGAACTGTGGTGGATGACATGGCTGGCCCAGAACCAGCGCACCCGATGCGCGCTGCGGTGGAACCAGTAATAAAAGAAATCCTCTCCAACGAAGCACAGCGCCAGGCTCCACCAGGTCGCCGGCACATCGAACAGCCGGAACTGGTGCAGCCACACCCCCAGCCCGACAATACTGGCACCGAACAGGATCGCGGCAAATGTGTTGCCGAACCCCATCATCAGCGACGTGCCGGTATCGCGCCAGTCATAGTCACCACGCGCCCCGGCGCGGATGGCGAACATCTCGACGATCATCGAAACGATAAAGGCCGGAATGGCAATCTGGACGGGATCGGGAAAACTCACAGCCGCGCCGCCCAGCTTGCCGCCGCACCGCCCAGCCGCAATTCCGCCGCCGGGAACATGGTTTCGTTCGGTTGCAAGCGCAGCCTGCCGTCTTTCACCCGGACCGCTGCGCCATTGACGATGCGCACCACCCAGCGATCCCCGAACGGCCGCACCAGCGCAATTCGGCCATCGCTGCCAGCGACCAGCGCGCCGCGGCCATCCTCGGCCAACACGGCATCGGCAGCGCGGAAATCATGCAGCACCTCCACCGCGATCCGCCGCGCCTCGGCCACATCGCCCATTACCGGCGCCTTGGCAAACCCCATGGCGCGGGCAAGCATGATGATAGTGACGATGCCGAACAGCGACGTCCAGATCATGCCGGTTTTACCGCTTTGAGCCCGGCCAGATGCTGCAACGTCGGCCGCATCCCCGACACGTCATAACCGCCGCCCGCCGCCGCCTCGACGATCGCATCGGGATCGTCCCCGCCCAGCGCCGCTGCCAGCGCCCACAGATTCGTCGATCGCGTGCCGGACCGGCAAAACGCCAGCAAAGGCCCGCCCGCCGCCGCCATCGCTGCGGCCATCGCCTCCACCTGCGGCATCGACATCCCGGTATGATCGACCGGAATATCGCTGTAATGCAGCCCGGCCGCTTCCGCTGCCGCCCGCATCATCGCCGCGCTCGGCTGGCCGGGCACCTCGCCATCGGGGCGGTTGTTGACGATGGCGGTATAGCCCTCGCCCCGCGCCACGGCGCAATCCTCCGGCGAAATCTGCTGTGAAACGGCAATGGCCGGGGTCAGGCGAATGAACATGCCATCTCCTCTACACCGCGCCAAAGCCGCACGCCAATAAGGCATTGCGCCGCTTTCGCCCCGCACTGCACGGCGCTCAAGCGGGCAGCGGGATGAACTCGATTTCGCCCGGCACCACCGGGAATCGCCCCGCCTGCCAATCGGCCTTGGCCGCCGCGATCCTGTCCTCGGAATGGCTGACGAAGTTCCAGAAAATATAGCGCTGCTCCGGAAATGGCGCGCCGCCCAGGATCATCGCGTGCAGCGGCGTATCGGCCACCAGCACCGCCATCGCACCGGGGGCCAGCGCCTCGCCATCAACCCGCCCGTCCCCCGACACCGGAAACACCCCGCGTTCGCCCCAGCATGCCGGCAAATCCAGCCTCGCCCCCGCCGTCATCCGCACCTCGGCATAGATGATGGGATGCGGAAACTGCACCGGCGACGTTTCCCCGAACATCGTGCCGACGATAATCACCGCCCGTACCCCTGGCAGTTCCACCACCGGCATGCTGTCGACAGGGTGGTGTACAAAGTCCGGCGCATCTTCGGCATGATCGACCGGCAATGCCACCCAGGACTGGATCCCGTGCATCCGATGCCCGGCGGCGCGCAACGCATCGGGGGAGCGTTCGGAATGCGCAATCCCCCGCCCCGCCGTCATCCAGTTGACCGCGCCCGGCGCGATGTCGATCATCGTGCCCAGGCTGTCACGATGCGTCAGCCCGCCTTCGAACAAACAGGTGACCGTCGCCAGCCCGATATGCGGGTGCGGCCGCACATCGATGCCCACCCCGGCCGGAAACACCGCCGGCCCCATCTGGTCAAAAAACACGAACGGTCCCAGCGCGCGGCGTTGCGGCGCCGGCAGCACGCGGGACACCGAAAATCCGCCAAGGTCACGCTGGCGACCGGCGATCGACTGGGCAATGGCGATGACATTCTCCTGCGCGGCGATTCTCCCCCAAACCCACTTTAACCGCGCGCCAGCCCCCGCGCATAGGTGGCAAGCGCACCCCGATACGCCGGTGTGCCGCGCCGCACTGCCTCCGCCGCCGGCACGCCGGCCACCGCCGCCGCAAGATCGCCAACCAGCCCAGGCGACAGCGCCCGCAAAGACTCGACGTAAACGCCGATGGTGAACAGCGCAGCGCCGCTTTCGGGCAGCCGCCGTAACACCTGCCGCTCCACCCGCACGAACAGCGTGTCCCCGGCATTGGCCGCCGTCACATGGCCAAAACGCGCCATGGCGGGCAAAGCCGGCAGGTAGCGCAAGGCATCATCCTCCACGCCATTCCAATTGGCGCGCGTCAGTAATCGGCCCGGCTCCAGCCCGCGAAACACCCGGTCCACCCCCGCCGCCAACCGCTCGGCATAGGTCGGTATCGGCGTATGGATGGCGGCCAGCGGCAGGCCCATCTTCGCCGCCAGATCCCAATCCGTCGGAAACGCCACCGCCCCCGCCACCAGCCGGTGCACATCGCCATCGGGCAACAGCAGTGCGATATCCTCGAACGCCGCCAGCGCCGCATCTTGCAGCGTCCCGCCGGGCACGCCCAACAATGCCGCAAGCTCCGCAATCGCCATGTCCGCTTCAGGGCTGACGATCAGGCTGTCGGGACACGCATCGAAAACCGCCGCCTTGGCAGCGGCGCGTGCCGCCAGCCCCGGCCCCACATCCCGCCAGGCCGCGTCCGGCAACGTCCCCAGCCCCAGCCGCAACGCACCACCGCCCCGCCGGAACGGCGCCAGCGCGGCAACCGAGAAGCCGGCGCGATCGGCCACCATGTTCATCGCACGCCGGCCATGGCGCCAAGGGCAGCCGGATGATATTTAGCTTTGGCAATGTCATGCATTGGTCATTATTGCCCCGGATAAGCGCCGACACACAACAAGGGACATTGGCATGATGGCACTGCGCAACCGGATGGCGATCGCCGCCGCCATGGCATCGCTGGGGCTGGTCGCAACCCCCGTCGCCGCATCCGCCCCGCCCCGGCCAAAGCTGGTCATCGCCATTTCGGTCGATCAATTCAGCGCCGATCTGTTCGCCGAACATCGCGGCGATTTCACCGGCGGCCTGAAGCGGCTCGAATCCGGCGTCGTCTTCGGCTCCGGCTACCAATCCCACGCCGCCACCGAAACCTGCCCCGGCCATTCGACGATCCTTTCCGGCATGCACCCCGCCCATACCGGCATGGTCGGCAACACTGTCTGGGACGCTGCACAGCAAAAATCGCTGTACTGCCTCGATGACCAGAAGACGCCGGTCGCCAATATGGCTGTCAAGCGCAGCCCCGATGTGCTGCGCGCCACGACGCTGGGCACCTGGATGAAGGATGCCAACCCGCAATCGCGCGTCTTCGCCGTTGCCGGCAAGGATCGCGCCGCCATCCCGATGGGCGGCGGCAAGGCCGATGGCGAATTCTGGTGGAACGATGAAAAGGGCGGCTTTACCACCTTCGTCCCAGCTGGCAGCGATGCCACCGAACGCCTGTCCAGGATCGCCGCCTTCAATACCGACCTGTTCAAGACATGGGACAAGACGCCACCGGCCTGGAAGCTGCATGACCAGCGTTGCGCCGCGCAGTTCGGCCCCGAAACCTATGGCGGCATCACCGTCGATCACCAGATACCGCCCGCCGGCTGGAATGCGCTGCCAAAGAGCGCCGCCGCGCTGGGCGCCGACCCCAAATTCCAGTTCGTGTTCAAATCATCACCCGAATTCGACCGGGTGATCCTTGAAGCTGCGACAAATGTCATCGACAGCCAGAAACTCGGCCGTGGCCCGGCACCCGACCTGATCGCCATCGGCCTGTCCGCAACCGATTATGTCGGACATCGCTTTGGCAGCCAGGGCCCGGAAATGTGCGACCATCTCGGCTGGCTCGACGCGCGGCTGGGCGCCTTCTTCGCCCATATCGATGCGCTGAAGATCCCCTATATCGTCGTGCTCACTGCCGATCACGGCTCCATCGACGCCGCCGAACGCGCCGCCGAACGCGGCATTCCGGCCGTCCGGATCGACAGCGCCGCCACCTTCAAACGGGTGAATGCCCAGGTTCGCGCTGCCTTCAACCTCGATTTCGATCCGCTGCTCGGTTCGGCCGGCGACATCGCCATCAATGCCAAGCTCGATCCGGCGTTGCGCCACCAGATGATCGCCGCCACCGTCGCCATGCTGAAACTGCAACCCGGTGTCGCCGATGCCTTCACCAAGGACGAATTGCTGGCGACGCAAATCCCCAACGGCAAGCCCGCCGATGCATGGACGATGCGCGAACGCTTCGCCGCCAGCACGCTGCCCGACCGGTCGGCCGATATCCAGGTCGCGGCGCTCGAATTCGCCACGCCGAACGCCGTCAGCCCCGGCGCCACCTATATCGCCGGCCATGGCAGCCCGTGGAATTATGATCGACGCGTCCCGATGCTGTTCTGGTGGCCCGGCGTGCGCGGTTTCGAACAGCCATTGGCCGTCGAAACCGTGGATATCGCCCCCACCCTCGCCGCCGTGCTCGGCATCAAACCACCGCCGGTGGACGGCCGCTGCCTCGATCTGGACAGCGGCAAGGGCGACAGCTGCGCGGCGCAATAAAGCCGATCAGGCCTTTCGGCTATTGCTGCAAAGCCATTTGGCCAGCGCAGTTTTGCTGATACCGTCTGGTAACCATTATGCTGCGCCCGGACTACCATAACGGACACAATTGACTAACAGCGCCGTGGCGGACTCATACCCGCCGCGGTTACGCAAACCGCCCCCGCCAGAACGCAAACGCCGCACCCTGCACATCATCCAGATACGCCCGCGCCTGCGGCCCTTCCCACGCCCCGGCATACTCACGGCGCCCGGTCCACCAGCCCTGCCCCGGCATCCGGTCGCCCTCGCGCACCACCAGCACCGCCAGTTCCGGCTGCCCGGCGGCTTCGGCGCGCGCGTCGATCACGTCCAGCACCTTGCACAGCGCCCGCATCTTGGGCCGGGTAAAACGCATGCCCAGCGTCAACAGCAATTCCGAATAGCTGAAGGCATGGCCCCGCGCCGCCGCTGCCTGCAACAGCGTCTCGATCACATCGACATCGAAATGCGCGGCAACCGCCGGCGGGTCCAGAAACGGATTGTCGCCGGCGCCCGCCACTCCCTATTCCGCCGCCAGATCCTCACCAACCGGCGGCAGATTATGCCCCAGCAGGCGAAGCAATTCGGCCGCCGATTCAACGATGTTCGTCCCCGGCCCGAAAATCGCAGCGGTGCCAACAGCTTTCAGGAAATCATAATCCTGCGCCGGGATCACCCCGCCGGCGATCACCCGGATTTCCGGCCGCCCCGCGTCCTTCAACGCCGCGATCAATGACGGCACCAGCGTCTTGTGCCCGGCGGCCAGCGACGATGCGCCAACGATATCGACATCCAGCTTGATCGCCAGGTCGCGCGCTTCATCAGGCGTCTGGAACAAAGGCCCGACCGTCACGTCAAACCCCAGGTCCGCCAGCGCCGTGCCCACCACCTTGGCACCCCTGTCATGCCCGTCCTGCCCCATCTTGACGATCAGCACGCGGGGCTTCCTGCCCTTGCGCCGCTCGAACGCCTCGACACCATCGGCAACCCGGCCATAGGCAGGATCGGCCTTGTAGGCATCGGCGTACACCCCGCTGACCATCTTCACGACCGCCGCATGGCGCCCGAACACATCCTCCATCGCGCTGCTGATCTCGCCCAATGTCGCCCGCGCCCGCGCCGCATCCACGGCCAGCGCCAACAGGTTCGCATCGCCGGCAGCGCCGACCCGCAACGCCGCCAGCGCCGCATCGACCCGCGCCGGATCACGCGCCGCCCGCACCGCGGCCAGCCGCTCGATCTGCGATGCCCGCACCGCGACATTGTCGACGTCCAATATGTCGATCTTCTCCTGCGTCTCCATCCGGTACTTGTTGACGCCGACGATGACATCCTCGCCCATATCGACCCGCGCCTGCTTGGCGGCTGCGGCCTTTTCGATCTCCAGCTTGGGCATGCCGCTTTCCACCGCGCGGGTCATGCCGCCCAACGCCTCGATCTCGGCGATCAACGCTCGCGCGCCATTGACCAGTTCGGCGGTCAACGCCTCGACATAGTAACTGCCGCCCAGCGGATCGACGACGCGGGTAATCCCGGTTTCTTCCTGCAACACCAATTGCGTATTGCGGGCGATCCGCGCCGAAAAATCGGTCGGCAGCGCAATGGCTTCATCCAGCGCATTGGTGTGCAGCGATTGGGTGCCGCCCAGCACCGCCGCCATGGCTTCGACGGTGGTGCGAATGACATTGTTGTAGGGGTCCTGCTCCTGCAACGACACGCCCGATGTCTGGCAATGCGTGCGCAGCATCTGGCTGCGCGGGCTGGCACCGAACCCCGCCATGATATCGGCCCACAGCGTGCGCGCCGCGCGCAGCTTGGCGATTTCCATGAAGAAATTCATGCCGATGCCGAAGAAGAAGCTCAACCGCCCGGCGAAATCATCCACCGCCAGACCCTTGGCCAGCGCCGCGCGAACATATTCCATGCCATCGGCGAGCGTGAACGCCAATTCCTGCACCGCCGTCGCCCCGGCTTCCAGCATATGGTAGCCAGAAATGCTGATGCTGTTGAACTTGGGCATGTTTTTCGACGTATATTCGATAATGTCGGCAACGATCCGCATGCTCGGCGTCGGCGGGTAAATATAGGTGTTGCGGACCATGAACTCCTTCAGAATGTCATTCTGAATGGTGCCATCCAGCTGCGCCTGCGCAACCCCCTGCTCCTCCGCGGCAACGATATAGAACGCAAGGCACGGCAGCACCGCGCCGTTCATCGTCATGCTGACCGACATCTGGTCGAGCGGAATACCGTCGAACAACAGCTTCATGTCCTCGACACTGTCGATGGCAACGCCAGCCTTGCCGACATCGCCGGTGACGCGCGGATGATCGCTGTCATATCCGCGGTGCGTCGCCAGATCGAACGCCACCGACAGGCCTTTTTGCCCGCCGGCCAGATTGCGCCGGTAAAAGGCGTTGGAAGCCTCGGCGGTCGAAAAGCCCGCATATTGCCGAATCGTCCAGGGCCGACCGGCATACATCGAAGCACGCACGCCGCGCGTGAAAGGCGCAAAGCCCGGCAGGCCCGGATCAACACTCACGTCCTCGGCCGTATACAGCGGCTTTACGTCGATGCCTTCGGGCGTCGCCCAGGTCAGGTCGGCGCCCTTCACCTCTTTGGCGGCCATTTTCTGCCAATCGTCGCGGCTTGGTGTCGTCATCGTCATTCTCCCCGGTCGTATTGGCGAGTTTCGGGCGGCGGCGTCAATGCAGGCAACCGCGTCCGCCCGCTATTCCGCCGCCTCCTGCGCCCGGAATTCGGCGCGCACCGCCTTGCTGCCGGCCAGCCCCATCAACCGGCGCTCCAGCGTCTTCAACCGCGCCGCACTGTCGATCTTCTGCCCGGTCAGGTCGGTCAGATAAAATGTGTCCGTCGCCCGCTCGCCATAGGTAGCGATATGGGCGCTGTGGATGGTGACGCGGCTCTGGAACAGCGCATGGGTCAACGCATAAAGCAGCGCCGGACGGTCTGCGGCGTTTACCTCCACCACCGTGTAGCGATTCGACGCCTTGTTATCGATCAGCACATTGGGTTCGACCCGGAACACCTCGGCGCGGCGCCGCGCCAATGGCCGCGCCGCCAGCCGGTCGGCCAGCCGCACCTTGCCGGTCAACACATCCTCGACGCTGCGCTTCAACCGCTCCAGTTGGCCATATTCGGCAAAGGGCCGGCCCAGCGGATCGGCGACGATGAAATTGTCCATCGCCTGGCCATCGCGGGTGGTGTGGATGCGCGCGTCCAGAATATTGGCGCCGCCCAGCGATATGGCGCCGGCAATGCGATAGAACAGCCCCGGATGATCGGCGGCATAGATGCTGACCAATGTCGTGCCCGTCTCCGTATCCGGTGTGCACTCGATTGACAGCGGCAGCCGCGCTTCATCGGCAGCGGCAATCATCGCTGCATTGCCGGCCAGCACTTCGGGCGTTTCGGCGATCCAATAGCTGTCGGCGAACCGCCGCGCGTAACCGCCGAACCGATGCTCTTCCCATCCCAGCAGGCTTTCCAGTCCGGCCTGCTTGGCGGCGATGCGCTCGCTGCGGCCCTTGTACTTGTGGCCCAGCCGCAGCACTTCCTCGGCGGCGTCGTACAGGTCGCGCAACAACTGGCCCTTCCAATTGTTCCACACCCCCGGCCCCACGGCGCGGATATCGACAACGGTCAACACCAGCAACAGCTTCAACCGCTCCGGCGACGCGACAATCTCGACAAAATCCAGGATCGTCTTGAAATCGGCAAGGTCGCGCTTGAAGGCGGTGCTCGACATCAACAGGTGATACCGCACCAGCCAGGCCACGGTCTCCGTCTCCGCCGCCGTCAAGCCCAGCCTTGGACACAGCTTTTCGGCGATGCCGGCGCCCAATTCGCTATGGTCGCCGCCGCGCCCCTTGGCGATATCGTGCAACAACACCGCGACATGCAGCACCCGGCGCGACACCAGCTTGCCGATCACCCGCGCCGACATCGGGTGTTCGGCCTGCAACGCCCCCGATTCGATCCGCGCCACCAACCCGACCGCGCGGATGGTATGCTCATCCACTGTGTAGTGATGGTACATGTCGTACTGCATCTGCGCCACGACCCGGCCGAAATCCGGAATGAAACGCCCGAACACGCCGGCCTCGTTCATCCAGCGCAGCACCGCCTCGGGGTTGTTGCGGCTGGTCAGCACATCGAGGAACAGCTCGTTGGCCCGCTTGTCACGGCGGATGCGATCGTCGATCAGGCCGGTGTCGCGCGCCGCCTGCCGCATGGCCAGCGGGTGTATCGTCAGCTTCTCGCGGTCGGCCAGCGCAAACATCTCCAGCAACCGCACCGGGTCTTCGCGGAAAAAGCCATCGCCCGGCACGCCAAGCTGGCCGCGCCGCACCGTAAAGCCATTCAGCCGCGCCGGCCGCCGTGTCAGCGCCGGCAGCCAGCTCGTCCGTGCCACGCTCTCGTCCAGATGCGCCAGGAACAGGCCGGTCAGGTCGCCGACGGTCTTGGCCACCAGGAAATAGTGCCGCATGAACCGCTCGACCGCCGACATGCCGCCACGGTCGGCATAGCGCAACCGCACCGCCAGCTCGCGCTGCACATCAAAGGTCAACCGTTCCTCCGCCCGCCCTGTCAGGTCGTGCAGGCTGATACGCACCGCCCACAAAAAGCTTTCGGCGCGGCGGAACTGCCGCAATTCCTGCGCGGTCAACAGGCCCTTGTCGACCAGCGCTGCAACAGTTTCTACCTGATAGGCATATTTGCCGATCCAGAATAACGTGTGCAGATCGCGCAGCCCGCCCTTGCCCTCCTTCAGGTTGGGCTCCACCACATAACGGCTGTCGCCCATCTTCTTGTGCCGGGCCTCGCGCTCCGCCAGCTTTTCGGCGGTAAAGGCCCGCGCCGTGCCGGCCACCACTTCACGGCGATAGCGGACCGCCGCCTCGTCATACAGCGCCTGGTCGCCCCAGACGAACCGCGATTCGAGCAGCGCAGTGCGGATGGTGATATCGGCCTTTGCCATGCGGATCATATCGTCCAGCGATCGTGTCGCATGGCCAACCTGCAATCCCATGTCCCACAACAGGTACAACATGGTCTCGATCACCTGCTCGCCCCAGGCCGTCTGCTTCCACGGCGTCAGGAACAACAGGTCGATATCCGAAAACGGCGCCATCTGGCCGCGCCCGTAACCGCCGACGGCAATCAATGTCAGCCGTTCCGATGATGTGCGGTTGGTCGGCGGATACAGCTCCGTCACCACCCCGTCGAACATCAACCGCAACAACTGGTCGATCAGAAACGCCTGCGCGCCGGCCAGTTCCAGCCCCTTGCCCGGCGCCTCGCGCAACCGCCGATGCAATTCCGCCCGCCCATCCGCCAGCGCAACCTGCAATGTCTCCAGCAGGAACGCCCGGCGCGGCTCGAAACCCTCGCGCACCGCCATGCCAGCCGCCAGCATATCGGCAAGCGCCCGGCGATCGATGATCGCACGGCGGTGGGGAATGGTGTCGGGACGAGAAGCCATAGCGTCCACATAGGCGGCGCGGCCCCAACACGCCATATCCCCGAACATGATATGCATTCGCCGCCCGGACCGCTACACCGGCCCGCATGAACGATCCCGCCACCACCCAACTCGAATCCCTCGCCCGCACTGGTATCGAGGCGCTGCGCCGCGGTGATCCCGCCAGCGCCCGCACGGCGTTCGAGTCCATCACCCTATCGGGCCGCGCCACGCCGCAGATCTGGCTGTTCCTCGCCCAATCCTGCGATATGGCCGATGATCGCCCCGCCGCCCGCAGTGCGCTCGATCAACTGCTCACCACCGATCCGGACAATCCCTATGGTCTTGTCATGCACGGCGAACTGCTCACCCGCGATGGCGATGATCGCGCCGCCGTCACCTGGTACAACCGCGCTATCGGCATCACCGAGGGCATGGCCGGCCTGCCGCAGGACCTGATCGAGCGCCTGCGGCGCGCCGAAACCGCCCGCGATGCCGCCAACGCCCGCTTCACCGCAGAATTGCAATCGGCCCTGGCCAACGCCGGCATCGACGCCGCCGCCACCGGTGATCGCTTCACCGAAAGCCTCGCCATCCTCACCGGCGAGGCCCAACCGCAACTGCAGCAACCCACCAGCTTCTATTACCCCGGCCTGCCGCAACGCGCCTTCTACGACCCGGCTGAATTCGAATGGGCCGCCGCACTTGCCGCCGCAACGCCGCAGATCGCTGCCGAAGCCGCCGCCGTGCTTGAATCCCGCGCTGGCCTCGCCCCCTATGTGGAACGCCCCAAGGACCGCCCCGCCAAGCCCCACAGCCTGTTGGGCGATCCCCGCTGGAGCGCCTTCCACCTCATCCAGAGCGGCGAGCCCGTCGCCGAAAACGCCGCCTGCTGTCCCGCCACCATGGCGGCGATCGCCGGCCTTCCCATCCCGACGATCCGCGCCCGGTCGCCGATGGCGCTGTTCTCGATCCTCGCCCCCGGCACCCATATCCAGCCGCACCACGGCATGCTCAACACCCGGCTGATCGTCCACCTGCCGCTGATCGTCCCGCCCGATTGCGCGCTGCGCGTCGGCAACCACACCCGCACCGTCGAAGCCGGCAAGCTGATGATCTTTGACGACAGCATCGAACACGAAGCCTGGAACAACAGCAACGCCCCTCGCGCCATCCTGCTGTTCGAAATCTGGCACCCGGAACTGACGGCGGCGGAACGCAGGGGCCTGACGGCGATGTTCGAATCGGTGACAGGGTATGGGGAGGACTAGAGGCGAACCTTATCGCGACGCCCGTCCCGAAGTAACCGGCCTCAGCCCCACAGGTCCGGCCCCGGCGGCCACACGTCCGAATGTTCGAACTTCAGCCCGCCGGGCCGGTCCTCGATCAACAGCGGCCCGTCCAGATCGGCATATTCGCCCTGCATAGCCACGCAAAACGCCGGCGCGATCCCCAGCGACGTCGACAGCATGCACCCGGTCATCACCCCCAGCCCACGCTGCTTCGCCGCGTGCACCAGCGCCTGCGCCTCGGTCAGCCCGCCGGCCTTGTCCAGCTTGATGTTGATATGGCTGTAGCGGCCGACGATCTCGTCGAGCGTCGCCCGGTCGTGGCAGCTTTCGTCCGCCGCCAGCGGCACCACCGATCGCACGCCGTCGAGCAACGCATCCTGCCCCGCCGGCACCGGCTGTTCGATCAATTCCACCCCCAGCACCGCCAACGCCGCCGCCGTGCGCGCGATGTCCGTGCCGCCCCAGGCTTCATTGGCGTCGATGGTCAGCCGGGCATCCGGCGCTGCGGCGCGCACCGCCGCCACCCGCTCGATATCCGCCGCCGGGCCACCTTCGCCGCCCAGCTTTATCTTCAGCAACTCCCGCCCTCTGGCCAGCCCGGCCGCCGCCGCCATCGCCGCCGGATCGCCCAGGCTGATGGTGAACGCCGTCAGCATCGGGCGGGGTTGTGGCAGCCCCAGCATTTCCCACACCCGCCGGCCGCTCCGCCGCGCTTCGGCGTCCCACAGCGCCGCATCGACAGCGTTGCGCGCGGCCCCCGCCGGCATCAGGCCGAGCAGATCGGCACGCGTCGCCCCGCCGGCAATCGCGTCTGCCTGTGCCAAAATTTGCGCCAGCACCGATTCGGCGCTTTCGCCGCGATAATAGATGGCGGTGCCTTCGCCCCGCCCCATCACCGTCTCCCTCATCGTCCCCGTCACGCCGCCGTCGGCGATTTCGGCGACCACCACATCGACATGCGTCTTTGCGCCACGGGCAATCACAAAGGCCCCCCGCACCGGAAAACGTTCGATTCGGGCGGAAAGCATCGGGGCCATCTTCCAGCCATGCCGCAGCATCGGGCAACGGCGCAAGCCCGCAGCTCGGGCAACGGAGCAAGCCCGCAGCATCGGGCAACGGCGCAAGCCCGCAGCATCGGGCAACGGCGCAAGCCCGCACCCTTCCCCCGCCGTCACCGATCCGCTAAACTTGGGATATGGGTGAAGATGAAGCCGTCGAACTCGATGCGGTCGCCGCGGTTGCCCGCATCACCGCGCTCGAAATGCTGGTGCGCCAGATGATGATCGTCCAGCTGCGCATGCTCGACCATCTGGGGGAGATCAAACTGACCCCGGATTATGTGAAGAATGTCGCTGCCGCCTATGCGGAAAAGGTCGATGCCTCGCCGATCATCGAATCGAATTCACCCGAGGTGAACTACGAATTCAAGGTCAATGTCCTGCATAATCTGGAGCGGTTTTTCGACGAGCTCGAAGCCCATGTACGGGAAAACCCGTCCTAGCGGCAGCACCCGCTGGTTCCGCATCCTGGAGGCCCGACCGGGAATCGAACCCGGGTTCACGGATTTGCAGTCCGTTACGTCACCACTCCGCCATCGGGCCCCGGTGCGGCGCCTCCCCTAGCAATGGCGCTTGGCTAGGGCAACCATGATCGCTAGACGATGCACATGTTCGCAAATTCGATTGCGACTCAGCTGTATTATGTATACCAGACACCAAGATTGCAGGAATCGCGTGTGACCAGCCCGACCAAAGCCCAACCCAATGCCGCCGCGCTGCGCCAGACCATGGTGGACAGCCAGCTGCGTACCGTCGGCGTCATCGATGCGGACGTGCTCGGCGCCATGGCCAGCGTGCCGCGCGAACGCTTCGTGCCGGCTGCGCTGGGCGGCCTCGCCTATGGCGATGCATCGCTTGAGGTGGCGCCGGGCCGTTGGCTGCTGGAGCCGATGGCGCTGGCACTGTTGCTCGAACATTCGGGGTTGCAACCCGGCGATCGCCTGCTCGTCGTCGGTGCCGCCACCGGCTATTCCGCCGCTGTCGCTGCCCATATGGGCGCAAAAGTGACAGCGCTGGAAAGCGATGCCGATCTGGCGGAACCGGCCCGCAGCCTGCCCGGCGTCACGCTCGCCATCGGGCCATTGGCAGCCGGCTGGCCCGCCGGCGCGCCCTATGACGTCATTCTGTTCGAAGGCGCCATCGAGGTGCTGCCCTCCGCCCTCGCCGCGCAATTGGCGCCGGGCGGCCGCGTCGCCGCCATCGTCCGCAAAAATGGCGTCGGCCATGCCCATGCCGGCAGCGTTTCGACCGTCGCCGGCGTGCCATCCATCGGCGGCCGGGCCTTTATCGAAGTCGCCGCCCGGCCGCTGCCCGGATTCGGACGCGCCCCCGCTTTTGCCTTTTGATCTGAAAGATACCGGCCCGATGTCGTTCCGTTCCCTGTTGCTTGCTGCCGCCACCGCAACCGCCGGCATCGCCGCCGCACCTGCCAGCGCCGATACGCTCGCCGAAGCCATCGCCGCCGGCTATCAGACCAATCCCGATCTTGATGCCCAGCGCGCTGCGGTCCGCGCCACCGATGAACTGGTGCCGCAGGCGCTGGCCCCGGGTCGCCCGACGCTGGGCAGCCAGTTGACCTTCACCCAGGCCGGTCTCGAATTTGCCGACAATGGCCGCACCTACACTGCCGCTGCGCGGCTCAGCCAGTCGCTGTTCCAGGGGGGGCGTGTCCGCACCGCAACCAGCGCGGCCGAAAACCGCATCCTCGCCGCCCGTGCCAGGCTGCGCGGCAGTGAAAACACCATCGTGCTCAACGTGGTCACCGCCTATGCGGATGTGCTGCGCTTTCAACGGGTGGTCGATCTCAACATCAGCCAGGTAAAGGTGCTTGAACGCGAACTGCAGGCATCGCGCGATCGCTTCGAAGTCGGCGATGTCACCCGCACCGATGTCGCCCAGTCGCAGGCGCGGCTCGCAAATTCGCAATCCAACCTCGTCGTCGCCCAGAATCAGCTGGCGGCGGCGCGGCAGGCATATCTGCGCGTCGTCGGCCATCTGCCCGAAAATCTGGAACCGCTGCCGGCGTTGCCGATCCTGCCCGGCACTGCCGGCCAGGCGGTGGATTTCGCCCGCGAAAACAACCCGGCCCTGCTCGCCGCGCGCTTCGATGAAGCCGCCGCCCGCTACGATGTCAAAACCCAGCAGAAATCGCGCTTGCCGACCGTCGGTGCCGATGTGTCCGCCGCATATCAGTTCTTCCAGGGTGGCGGTGCCGGCACCAGCTTCATCCGGCAGGGCGGCTTCTTCACCCAAAGCGCCACCGTCACTGCCACCGTGCCGATCTACCAGGCCGGCCTCGTCGGCTCCCAGGTCCGCCAGCTTCAGGCGACCCAGAGCCGGTTGCTCGAAATCATCAGCTCGACCAGCCGCCAGACCGAGGAAAATGTCACCAACAGCTTCAACCAGCTGCGTGCCGCCCGCGCCGTTATCGATGCATCCAAGGTGTCGGTGGATGCCAACGCGCTTGCCGCCGAAGGCGTGCGGCAGGAAAATCAGGTCGGCACCCGCACCGTCATCGAAGTCCTGAACGCTGAACAGGAATCGCTGTCGTCACAGGTCAATCTCGTAACAGCCCAACGCGACGAACAGGTTGCCGCCTTTGCGCTGCTCGCCTCCGTCGGCGCCGCCGAAGCTGTCGCGCTTGGCATCCCGGTCACCGAATATGACGCCACCGCCAACGCCAAGGCAGTGCGCCACCGCCTGCTCGATGACACCAAGGGCGGCCCGCCGGCCCAGCCATTGCCGCCGGCAGAACGCGCCAGCCGTTCCGACTTGATCGGCCCGCCACCCCCCTGATAGGGTGCTGCCATGAACTGGTGGATCGCCGCTGCTGGTCATATCTGGAATAGTTGCCGATCGGTTGCCCAATTCGATCACAGGCTGCGCTTTCCGGCTTTCCTTTCGGCGTGGTTGAAGGGTAGGTTAACGGCATGAGTCAGCTTCCCCCCAACATCGATGCCATCCTGTCCTCCATCCGCTCCCGGATGACCGACAGCGATGATGCGCCGGCACCGGCACCGCCCGAACCAGAAGCCATTGTCGCCGCGGCACCGGTCGCGCCACCGGTCGAAGATATCGGCGCCATCATCGTATCCGGCGAAGCCCGTACGCTCGAACAGCTCGTCCATTCGATGCTGGAACCGATGCTGAAAACCTGGCTCGATGCCAACATGCCCGAAATCGTCGAACGCATGGCACAGGCGGAAATCAAGCGGCTCACCGGCCGCGATTGATCTTCGCGTCATCAGCCGGGCTTCCCCGCTCGTGCTGCACCCGCTAACAGGCTCGGCATGAGCCTTATCGACAAAACCTTCAGCCCGGCCGATTTCGAACAGCGCTGGTATGCGCATTGGGAAGGCGTTGGCGCGTTCCGGCCCGAACGGCCCGACGCACAGCCCTATACGATCATCATCCCGCCGCCCAATGTGACGGGCTCGCTGCACATCGGCCATGCCCTCGACAATACGTTGCAGGACGTGCTGATCCGCTGGCACCGGCTCAATGGCCGCGACGCCCGCTGGGTGGTCGGCACCGATCATGCCGGCATCGCGACGCAAATGGTGGTCGAACGACAATTGGCCGAAAGCACACAAGGCACGACCCGCAAGGAAATGGGCCGCGCCGCCTTTCTTGAAACCGTGTGGGACTGGAAACGCACCAGCGGCGACACCATCACGCGGCAATTGCGCCGCCTGGGCGCCAGTTGCGATTGGGCCAACGAACGCTTCACCATGGACGAAGGCTTCAACACCGCGGTGACGCGCGTGTTCGTCAGATTGTTCAACGAAGGCCTGCTGTATCGCGACAAACGGCTGGTCAACTGGGATCCGAAATTCCAGAGCGCGATCAGCGACCTTGAAGTCGATTACCGAGAAATCGACGGCAATCTGTGGCACTTTCGCTACCCGCTCGAAGACGGATCGGGCTTCATCGCCATCGCGACGACGCGCCCCGAAACCATCCTCGGCGATGGCGCCGTGGCGGTGAACCCCGATGACGATCGCTTCGCCCATCTTGTCGGCAAGCGCTGCCGGCTGCCGCTCGTCGACCGGTTGATCCCGATCATCGCCGACAGCTATGTCGAAATGGATTTCGGCTCGGGTGCCGTGAAAATCACCGCCGCGCATGATTTCAACGATTTCGAAGTCTATAAACGCCACCCCAACGCCGGCATCCCGCTCATCAACCTGATGAACGCCGACGCCACCATGGCCGACACCTGCCCGCCCGATTATCGCGGCCTGACCCGGGAAGACGCGCGCAAAAAGGTCGTCGCCGATTTCGACGCTCTGGGCCTGCTCGACAAGGTGGAGCCACACCGCCATCAGGTGCCCTATGGCGACCGTTCCGGCGTGGTCATCGAACCCTATCTGACCGACCAATGGTATGTGAACGCCGCCGAACTGGCCAAGCCGGCGCTCGCCGCCGTGCAATCGGGCGCCACGCAGTTCGTGCCGAAAACCTGGGAAAAAACCTATTTCAACTGGATGGAGAACATCCAGCCCTGGTGCGTCTCCCGGCAATTATGGTGGGGCCACCGGATTCCGGCCTGGTACAACGCCGCTGGTGACCATTTCGTCGCCGAAACCGAAGCCGAGGCGCAAGCCAAAGCCGGTGAAGGCGTTGCGCTGTCCCGCGACGAAGACGTCCTCGACACCTGGTTCTCCTCGGCCCTCTGGCCCTTCGCCACCCTCGGCTGGCCGGAAAACACCGCCGATCTTGCCCGCCATTACCCTGGCGATGTGCTGGTCACCGGCTTCGACATCATCTTTTTCTGGGTCGCCCGCATGATGATGCAGGGCATCCATTTCATGGACGATGTGCCGCCGTTCAAGACCGTCTACTGCCACGGCCTCGTCCGCGATGCCAAGGGCCAGAAAATGTCCAAGTCCAAGGGCAACACCGTCGATCCGCTGCTGCTCATCGACAAATATGGCGCCGATGCGCTGCGCTTCACCCTGACCGCGATGGAAAGCCAGGGCCGCGACATCAAGCTCGATGAAAAGCGCGTCGAAGGCTATCGCAACTTCGCCACCAAGCTATGGAACGCGGCGCGATTCTGCCAGTCGAACGGCATTGCCGCGTCGAAATCCGCCCGGCCACCCGCCGCAAACCACCCCGTCAACCGCTGGATCATCGGCGAAGTCGCCAAAACCGCGCGCGGCCTCGAAGCCGCCATCGCCGCCTTCCGCTTCGATAGCTATGCCGACATCAGCTATGGTTTCGCCTGGAATCGCTTCTGCGACTGGTATCTCGAACTCACCAAACCGATGCTCGCGGAAAATGCCGACGAAGCCATCGCTGCCGAAACCCGCGCCGTCTCCGGCTGGGCACTCGATCAGATCCTTGTCATGCTGCACCCGGTCATGCCGTTCCTGACCGAGGAACTGTGGCACAAGCTGGGCGCGCGCGGCCATGACCTGATCGTCGCCGCATGGGTGCCGGCCGACCTGCCCGCCGATGCCGCCGCCAGCGCCGACATCGAATGGCTGATCGGCCTCGTTTCCGAAGTCCGCTCGGCCCGCACCGAATTGAACGTGCCCCCCGGCGCCAAGCTCGGCTACAGCGTCGAAGGTGCCGATACCGCAACCGCCGCGCGCCTGACCGCCAACGCCGCCGCCATCGAACGGCTGGCGCGCATCGTCCCGGCAACCGTGCCCGCCACCGGCGGCCGCCTGCAACTCGTCCATGCCGACTCAACCTATGCGCTGCCATTGGAAGGCATCATCGATCTCGACGCCGAACGCGCCCGGCTGGCCAAGGCACAGGCAACCGCATTGAAGGAACGCGATTCCCTCGCCGGCCGCCTCGCCTCCCCCGGCTTCACCGAAAAGGCCAAACCCGAAGCCGTGGAAAAAGCCCGGGAAGACCATGCCGCCCGCAGCGCGGAGGCCGAACGGCTGGGCGCGGCGCTGGCCCGGCTAGGCTGACGACGCCCCCCAAAGGCGTCGTTCCACCAGCAACAGCGCGGCGACGGTCACCACCATCGCCGCGAACGCCGCCCAGGCGTGCGCCTGAAAATGCGGCAGGCCGATCAACACCAGCCCGTCATTGCCCCCCGGCACCAACGCCGCCCCCATCGCCATCACCGCACCACCGCCGAGGCAGCGCAGCACCGCCCGCGGTGTCGGCAACCGGCGCGTCGGCAATCCTGCCCCCCAGCCACCGATCACCGCACCACCCAGCAACGCCGCAAACAACAGCAATTGCGTGCCGCCACCACCGTTCTGCCCCCGCGCCAGCCCGGCCAGCGCATCGGTCCACGCCCATGGCCCGACCAGTATCATCAGCATGACGATCGCCAGCGCGATCACGATCGTCGCCGTATTGGGGTGCCAGGCCCGGCCCCGCGCCGGCAAATGCCCCGCCCGCGCCAGCCCCGCCACCCGCAACACACCCATGATCACCACCGGCACCGCCACCAGAACCGGCACAATCGCCAACATCCCCCCGCCAACCGCCGGTGCGGACCCCAGCCCCAGCCGGGCCGACACCAGGCACCCGATGAAATAACCCGGTGGCACCGCCAGGAACGCCCAATCCCCCGCCCCCAGCCGCGCGATCGATCCCAACAGGCACGCCCCCGCCAGATACGCCCCGACACCCAGTAAAACGCCCCCGGCCATCGTCGCCCAGCCAAGCGCATGACCCGCCGGCGACGCCGCGCCCAGCCCAAGCGCCCGCAGCAAAATCAACCCGCCGCTCACCCAGACCGCCGCCTCCACCAGCGACAAAAGCCGCCGCACCCGCCGCTCCTCCACCATCTCACGCACCGCCGCCACGGTGCAGGTGCCACCGCGCTGTATCGCCAGCCCCAGTATCGCCGCCGCCACAACTGCGGCGACGGTAGCGCCGATCGCCTGCATCACCGCCCCCAATTCATCGCTCGCCGCTTCAGCCCAGCACCGAGCCAGCCTCCGTCTCGTGCAGGATAAACCCTTCCAACGGGTCGAACACCCCCTCCCAGGGCGCCTTTTCCAGCACCCGCACGGTATCGCGATAGCCGGCATCCCACCGGTCACGAATGCCCGCCGGGCTGAAATCGATATCCTTGCTATGGTCCTCCCCGGCCAATGGCTGCGCCAGCAACCGGACGACGTGCATCCGCGTCGTGCACCCCCATGCCGCCAGCGCCCGCGCCTTCTCGCTGTCGCGCACATCGGGTGGCAACAACGCCGTCAGTTCCGAAATCACGTGCCGCAACCGGTGCAATTGCCGCTGCCGCACCACCTGCGCCGTCGATCGGCTGCTGTACTGCAGGTCCTTCTGGCGGCTCAACACCCGCACGATATTGTCCGGTTCCGGCCCGTGCGGGTTCCAGATATGCACAGAAAACACCAGCCCGCTGCGGCGCGGATTGTCGTCGAACACCGCTTCCACCGGCGTGTTCGAAAGGATGCCACCATCCCAGTACAGTTCGCCATCGATTCGCACCGCCGGAAACGCCGGCGGCAGCGCCCCCGATGCCATGATGTGGCGCAACGTCAATGGTGCGGTCCGGCTGTCGAAATAACGCATTTCGGCGGTGCTGACCTTGGCCGCGCCTACCGTCAGCCGGGTTTTGCCTTCCGCCAATATGTCCAGGTCGATGACATCCCGCAGCGTTTCCTCCAGCGGCCCGACCGAATAATAACCAACCTGTTCCGGATCCATCGTCAGGTTCATCGCCGCCAGCGGGTTTGGCCTGAAAAACCCCGGCACCCCCTCCATCATGGTCAGCCCATTGGCGAACATCGCGCCGAACATCGGCATCGCTCCGGCCCAGGCCGCCGGCCCGCGATGTTCGACCCGCCGCCAGAATTCGCGCAGCCGGCGCATCCTGTCGGCCGGGCGGTTGCCGGCGATAATGCCGGCGTTGATCGCACCGATGGAGGTGCCGATCACCCAGTCCGGCTCGATGCCCGCCTCATCAAGCGCCTGGAACACCCCCGCCTGATAGGCGCCCAGCGCCCCGCCGCCCTGCAACACCAGCACGATCTGGCCCAGCCCGGCGCGATCCAGCGACCCTGTCGCCGCCTCGTTCGGTACGGTTTTCGGGGTTTTGCTGGTCATGCCGGGATACCTGTTTGCGAGAAGCCTGCCTGCGGACCGGACACGGCTTTCGACGCCGATCCGGCATCACCATAGCAGCAACATCCCTGCCCCGGCACACCCGCACAACGCATCCCACCGTTGACCGCCGCCCGCCGGCATGGCAGTGCCGCCGCAATGCGGGTGTAGCTCAATGGCAGAGCTTTTGCTTCCCAAGCAAGTGACGAGGGTTCGATTCCCTTCACCCGCTCCACACATTCCCGCAATCATCGCGAAATCGGCGTAACACTGCGCGGATCGGGCGGCACGAAATTGCCGCGCCGCCAGGGTGGATCGGCCGGCTCCTCGGGGTTGCGTGGCGCATCCTTCAGATAGCCGAATTGCGACGCGATCAATCGACCGTCATCGGGCAATACCGCCGTGCGGCCATGCATGAAGCGACTGTTGTCGAGCATCAACAGGTCGCCCCGCTGCCATTCGATGGCGACGCTCAACCGGTCGCCGATGGCCCGCACGACATCAAGCCAGGCATCCGGCACCGGCTCACCATTGTCGAACACCGGAAAACCGGCGCGATTATTGTAATAGCGTGAAAACAGCAGGAAATTACCCCAGGCCGGGCCATCGCAGAACATCGGCGTGTGCAACGCCGGTCGGGTAAAAATCCGCGCCGGCTGGCCACCGACCATGGCGAATCGATAGGGGCAACCCGCCGGCGGCGCGGCCATGCGGGCGGCATCGGGCGTCGGCGTGCCCAGCCAATGCGCCAGAATAGCGGGCGGCGCGGGCTGCACATAGGCCAGCCGCCGCGCCGCAAAGGCCGCGCGCAGCGGCGGCGGCAGCGCCGCCGCCAGCGCCACGCCATCGCAGATCGTCGTCGCCCCCAACGCGCTTGGCGGCTGCAGACAGGCAAAAAAGCACAGGTCCGGCTTCCATGGCTCCCGCGACAATTCCGGGTGCAGTGGAAACGCATCGCAACCGCCGTTCACCGACTGGATATTGCGCGCGGCATCAAGCAATTGCCGGTCCGGGCTTTCATTGAACACCGTGCCCGAACAAAATTGCCCGGCAAACGCGCTCAGGCTTTCGACATCGGCACCAAAACCACGCAGCAACAGTGCGCCATGCGCCTTCAACAACGTCAAAATACTGTCAGGCGCCACCGCCAACACCGTTTCGGGCGGCACCGCCCGGGGGCTGGTTTCGCCATCGGCGCGCAGCACGACATGGGGCTGTCCGGGGCCGGGGAGCGCAACCTGCATCAGCGGTCGATCGATCTTGGCGTGCAAATGGCCATCGCCGCCATGCCATAGCGCCACCCCGGCGCCCGCGCTATAGGCTGGCCGTGCCCCAGACGCCGCCACCATTCACCCCCGCAACGCTGTTCGACAGCCCGGACTGGTACCCCTTCGCCTTTGAAGCCGATGCCCTGGTCATGCTGCCAATGGATCGCGCCGCCTATGCCGGCTCGATCTTTCTCGACAATCGCATCGCCCCGGCGGCCGAAACGCCAGTGACGCTGCCGCTGTCGACGCTGCAAAACCCGCCGCCGCACCACCCTGCCGGCTGGATTTTCCACGTCGCCCACTGCGGCTCGACCCTCCTGGCGCGCGCGCTCGACCGGGCCGATGGCGGTTTGGTCCTGCGCGAACCGCTCACCCTGCGCCAACTCGGCTTCGACGTCGCTACAAACGCACCCGGCTGGCCGGCAAAGCTCGCGCTCAGCCGCTCGCTGCTGTCACGCCGCCCGCCCAACGCCGCGCCAACCATCATAAAGGCCAATGTCCCGGTCAATTTCGGCATCGCCGCCGCCATCACCGCCTGCCCCGAAGAACGGGCGATCTTCCTGCATTTCCCGCTCGCCCCCTATCTGCTCGCTATCCTGCGCAGCCCCAACCATCGCCGATGGGTCCGTACCATCACCGATGCTTTGGCCCCGGCCATCACCGCCGCCACCGGCGCGCCGTTGCCGAACGATGATGCCACCCGCGCCGCCGCGCTATGGCTGGCCCAGATGCGCCTGTTCAACACAGCGCTAACCAACGCGCCGCACAGCCGCAGCCTCGATGCCGACATCCTGTTCAACGCGCCCGCCCCCGTGCTCGCCGCCGCATCGGCGCTGTTCGGCCAACCTATGCCGGCGGCTGAAATCGATACGGTCGTCAACGGCCCGTTGTTCGCCACCTATGCCAAGAATCCGGCGGTCGCCTTCGACAATGCCGCCCGCCTCGCCCGGCGCGACACCGCCGCCGCCGAACTCGCGCCGGAACTCGCCGCCGCGCGCGGCTGGATCAATGCGCGCATCGCCGACAACCCGCTGCCGCCGCGCCTGCCGCAACCCCTCGTCCCCGGGCTGATGGCGCGCGACCTGCTCGAATAAGCGCCGGCGCTATCATTCGCGCCCGGTTGTCGCCCATGGCATCTGGCGTTAGCAAAGGGCCAACCGCAACAAGCAACGCCTTGGGGGACCACCCGTGAAAACACGCATCACCGAAATGCTGGGCATCGAACACCCGATCATCCAGGGCGGCATGCACTATGTCGGCTTTGCCGAACTGGCGGCGGCTGTGTCCAACGCCGGCGGGCTTGGCATCATAACCGGCCTCACCCAGCGCACGCCCGAGGATCTCGCCAGGGAAATCGCCCGCTGCCGCGACATGACGGACAAGCCCATCGGCGTGAACCTCACCTTCCTGCCCATGGTCAACACGCCGGATTACCCCGGCTATATCAAGGCGATCATCGATGGCGGCGTGAAAATCGTCGAAACCGCCGGCAATAATCCGGCCAAATGGCTGCCGGTGCTGAAGGAAAACGGCATCAAGGTCATCCACAAATGCACCTCGGTCCGCCACTCGCTGAAGGCCGAAGCCATCGGGTGCGATGCGGTTTCCGTCGATGGTTTCGAATGCGGCGGCCATCCCGGCGAAGATGATGTGCCCAATTTCATCCTGCTGCCCGCCGCCGCCGACAAGCTGAAGATACCGTTCGTCGCCTCGGGCGGCATGGCCGATGGCCGCAGCCTGGTCGCCGCGCTCGCCATGGGTGCCGATGGCATCAACATGGGCACCCGTTTCATCGCGACCAAGGAAGCGCCCGTCCACCAGAACGTCAAGGACGCCATCGTCGCCGCGACCGAGCTTGATACCCGCCTCGTCATGCGCCCGCTGCGCAACACCGAACGCGTGCTCACCAACCCGGCGGTCGAACGCCTGCTCGAAAAGGAGCGCGCGTTGGGATCCAGCATCAAGTTCGAGGACATCATCGATGAAGTCGCCGGCGTCTATCCCAAGATCATGATGGACGGCACCATGGAAGCCGGCGCCTGGTCGTGCGGCATGGTGGCAGGGCTTATCCACGATATCCCGACCTGCCAGGACCTGATCGACAGCATCATGGCCGAAGCCCACACCATCATCCGCGACCGGCTCGCCGGCATGGATGCATGACCGGTCCGGCAATTCTCTATGCGGTTGAAGCGGGCGTTGCGACGCTCACCTTAAACCGCCCGGATAAACTGAACGCGCTGACACCCGATTCGCTCAGCCAGTTCTTCGCCCGCGTCGCCGATGCCGCCGCCGATCCCGCGGTGCGGGTGATCGTCATCACCGGCGCCGGCCGCGGCTTTTGCGCCGGGCTCGATCTCGGCATCATC
>JBBQYI010000037.1:0-28016 GCA_038208825.1 Sphingomonadales bacterium
CGGCTATCGGAAGCGCAACATCATCGCCAACCCGAATTGTTCGACCGCCCAGATGGTTGTCGCGTTGAAGCCGCTGCACGACAAGGCCGGCATCAAGCGTGTTGTCGTATCGACCTACCAATCGGTGTCCGGCGCCGGCAAAGAAGGCATGGACGAACTGTTCGAACAATCGCGCGGCATCTTCGTCGGCGATTCGAGCGAGGCCAAGAAATTCACCAAGCAGATCGCCTTCAACGTCATTCCCCATATCGACAGCTTCGTCGGTCCCGAAACCGGCTATGACGGTTACACCAAGGAAGAGCTGAAGATGGCGCAGGAAACCAACAAAATCCTGTCGCCCGACATTCTCGTCACCGCCACCTGCGTGCGCGTGCCGGTCTTCGTCGGCCATTCCGAAGCCATCAATATCGAATTCGAAAACCCGATCAGCGTCAAGGAAGCCCAGGCCATCCTGCGCGAATCACCGGGCATCATGCTTTTCGACAAGCGCGAGGACGGCGGCTACATCACCCCCATCGAATGCGTCGGCGAATATGCCACCTACATCAGTCGGGTGCGCAAGGATCCGACCGTCCACAATGGCTTGGTGCTGTGGTGCGTGTCGGACAATCTGCGCAAGGGTGCCGCGCTCAACGCCGTGCAGATCGCCGAACTGCTCGGCCGCCGCCACCTCAAAAAGGCGGCATGATCGAAATCCGGCTCCACGCCATCGCCGCCGGGGTTGATCTGGCGGCGCTGGTGGCGGGGCTGGCAATGCATATCGGCGGCGATGCGGCCGATCGGCAGGCGGTTCTGGATGGCCTGCTGATTCTCGATGCGATCCCGCGCGACCCGCCGTTTGGCACCTATCTCGCCCATGCCGACGATGTGCCGCTGGGCTTTTGCGCCTTCAACGGCATGCCCGCCGATGGCAGTGTCGAAATCGGCTATCACACGCTGCCGGCGGCGCGGCGGCGCGGGGTGGCATCGGCGATGGTGCCGGCGCTCGTGGATATCGCCGCTGCCAATGGCCTGTTGCGCGTCCACGCCCATACGCTGCCCGCCGAAAACGCCTCGACCCGGGTGCTGGCGCGCTGCGGCTTCGCGCTTGTCGGCACCGCCGAAGATCCCGACGAAGGCCTGGTCTGGCGCTGGGAATGCCCCGTTCCGGCCCAAGACCCCCTTGCGCTTTCGGGTCAGATGGGGCTCTAGAGGGCGCATGGGACTGTTGTCGAATATCTTCACTTGGTGGAACGGCCCCGGCTATGGCACCAAGATTTTCACCCGGCGGCACGGCAAGGAAGTCGGCCGCGACGGGCAGGGCAATATCTATTATCGCACCGGCACCGGCGCCGCCGAACGCCGCTGGGTCATCTACAATGGCACGCCGGAGGGCAGCCGCATTCCGCCGGAATGGTTCGGCTGGATGCACAAGACAGTGGCACTGCCGCCCACCGAAGCCCCGGTAACGCCGCGCATCTGGGAACAGCCGCATACGCCGAACGCCACCGGCACCATCGCCGCCTATGTCCCGCCCGGCAGCCTCGATGCCGGCGGCAAGCGCGCCGCCGCCACCGGCGATTATCGCGCCTGGCAGCCGGGCGACTGACATGCGGGCCTTGTTCAAGGAAAATATCGTCGAGGCGCTGGTCGGGCTGGTCGTGGTGCTTGTCGCCATCGGCTTTGTGGTGTTCGCCTATGATCGCACCCAGGCCGGCGGCACCGCCGGCGGCTATGTGCTGAAGGCGCGTTTTCCCAACATTGCCGGTGTTTCGCCCGGCACCGATGTGCGCGTGTCGGGTATCAAGGTCGGCCGCGTGGTCAAGCAAAGCCTCGATCCCGTCAGCTTTCAGGCGATCGTCGAATTGGGCGTCGACAAGGCGCTGAAACTGCCGACCGATTCCAGCGCCGCCGTGACCACCGAAGGGCTGCTCGGCGGCACCTATATCGCGCTGACGCCGGGCGGCGAAACCGATGTGCTGAAACCCGGTGACGAGATTCTCGAAACCTCCGGCGCCACCGATCTGATGGGTCTGGTTGGCTCATTCGTCAATCGCTCCGGCGGTACCGCGCCCGCACCGGCGGCGGCGGCAACACCTGCGGCACCGGCGGCGAAATAGCATGAAGGCCGGGTTTGCCGCGGCGTTGGCGCTGCTCAGCGTCACGGCAACAGCGCAGGACCGCGCTGCCACCACTGCGGCACCATCGCCAACCACCGCGGCTCCGCCGAAAACCACCGCATCACCACCGGCAACCACCGCAAAACCACCGGCGACCCCCAGCAATCCCACCGCAAAACCACCGCTCATCCTCTCGCCCGCGCAGAAAGCGGCGCAGGAAGCCCGCAGCGGCGCCGGTGTAACGCCCAACAATCAACGCGTTATCACCATCGGCGCGCTCAACAAACGCACCGGGGAAAACCGGACGTTCGTCGGCAAACCGGGGCAAATGTTCGATTTCGGCAGCCTGCACGTCATCGTGCGCACCTGCGAAACCACACCGCCATGGGAACAAAAGCTGACGGGCGCGTTTCTTTTGATCGACGAACGACTGCTGCGCGGCGGCGCAAAACGGGTGTTTTCCGGCTGGATGTTCGCTGAAAGCCCCTCGCTCCACCCTCTGGAGCACCCCCGCTACGATATCTGGGTCAAAAGCTGCACGATGCGCTTCCCCGAAACCGGCCCCGATACTGTGGTGGTCGGCAAACCATCATCACCCGTTCCGGCAACGCCATCGAGCGCGAAAAAGTCCGCCGAAACCTCCAACGCCGTCGCCAATTGACCGCGATAGACGCGGGCGCTGATCTCATGAGCCCCAAAACGCGCCAGATGATCGGTCAGGAATTGCGTATCCAAAAGGGTGAAACCGCCAACGCGCAACCGCGCCACCAACGCCGCCAGCGCCGCCTTTGACCCGTCACGCTGGCGAGTGAACATCGATTCACCGAAGAACGCCCCACCCAGCCGCACGCCATACAGCCCGCCAGCCAGCGCCCCATCCTCGCCCCAGGCCTCCACCGAATGCGCATGGCCCATCAAATGCAGGCTGCGATAGGCCCCCGAAATCAGCGGATTGATCCAGGTTTCGGTGCGCCCGGCCACCGGTTCGGCACAGGCATCCAGCACTGCATCAAAGGCCCGGTCCACCGTCAAGGTGAAGCGTTCGGACTTCAACGTCTTGGCAAGGCTCTTCGGCAGGTGGAAATTCGCCAGCGGCAACACCCCCCGCCGCCGCGGCTCCACCCAGAAAACATCGGCACTGTCGGCACTGTCGGCCATCGGAAAGATACCGCTGCCATAGGCGCGCAGCAGCATTTCAGGGTCCAGCCGTGATCGTATCGGGTAGCTCAGCGTGCCATGCCTCTATGTCCGCCAGCGCTTTTACCCCTATTGGCAAGCTGTTGGCCAGTGGCGCCGTTGCACTCTATCGCCACGAGGCAGCATCCCGCGGCAACCGGCCCTCCGGGTCTTCCACCGTCAATTGCGGCGGATTCCATCGCCACAGCACGACAACATTGCCACCCGGACTCATTGCGGAAGGATAGCCGAGCCCGTCATAGCCTTCGGCCGCCATCGCTGCGCCGGCGGCCTGCGTCGGCGCCACCCCCATTCGCGCTGCATCGGCCCGCCAATGTTCGCCACCCAGATCGTCGGGAATGCCAAATCGCGCCCGCAAATCCGCTTCGCCGGCATCGCCAATCCGTGCCGCCGCCAACTGCAACCGCACCACCAGCCCCGGATGCTGGGCCAGCCCCTGATTATATTCGGACCAGGCCGTGGTCAGTTCCCCTGCCAAATACAGCGCCGGCACGCCAACCGGGTTCCAGCGGCCGCCATAACGTGCCGCCCCGGCACCCGACAGCGGCGCCCAGCCCCAGGCGGGCACATAGACCCGCCACAGCGTCCGCACGCCCACAGCGGTCAAGCGTAGACGCCGGCCCGGCTGGCTTCCAGGTAATCGAGAACGGCCTGCGCATCCCCCGCAGCCACCAGGTCCCGCGCCGTCTTGCCGCCCCAGCCCGGCAGCGGTTGGTGCTTGAACCAGATCGTCGCCCGGTCAAGCGATCCCGCCATTTCAGCCGCCATGGCAAGGATACGGGCCAGGGGGGACAGCGCCCGATCTGCCGCCGGCGTCACCGGTTTCTTGGCCAGCGTCGCCCGCGAAGCCCCAACCAGTTCGGCAAGCTCGGCCATGCCCAGATGCAACAACGCCGCCAACCGCTGCGGCGACAGGGCACCGGCTCCCGGCTCGGCCAAATCATAGGCAAAAGATGACGCTGCACTGCTCATTTCCTGCGCAATATCTGCCCGTATCGCGCAAAAGTCAAAGCGATTCAGCCCTCCGCAGCCCGCCCCGCCAGCCAGCGTTCCAGCCATTTGATCGAATAATCGCCGTTGATGAAATCCGGCGCTTCGATGATCGCCTGTTGCAGCGGGATGGTGGTTTTCGGCCCGTGGATGACGAATTCCTCCAGTGCACGGTGCAGGCGCATCAAGGCATCGTTGCGGTTGGCGCCATAGACGATCAGCTTGGCGATCAGCGAATCATAATAGGGCGGGATGCGATAACCATCGTACAGAGCCGAATCGACCCGCACATGCAGGCCGCCGGGTGCGTGGAAATCGGTTACGCGGCCGGGGGAGGGGGCAAAGGTCACCGGGTCCTCGGCATTGATCCGGCATTCGATGGCATGCCCTTCGAACCGGATCTGCTCCTGCGTCACCGATAGCGGCAAGCCGGCAGCAACGCGGATCTGTTCGCGCACCAGATCGATGCCGGTCACGGCTTCGGTCACCGGATGCTCGACCTGCAGCCGGGTATTCATCTCGATGAAGTAGAATTTCCCTTCTTCATACAGGAACTCCATGGTGCCGGCGCCGCGGTATTTCAGCGTCGACACTGCCTGCCGTACGATCTCGCCCATTTCGGCACGCTGATCGGCATTCAGCGCCGGCGAAGGGGCTTCCTCCAGCACCTTTTGGTGGCGGCGTTGCAGTGAACAGTCGCGTTCGCCCATATGGACGGCGCCGCCCTTGCCATCGCCAAACACCTGAAATTCGATGTGGCGCGGCTCGGACAGGTACTTTTCAATATACACCGTATCATCGCCGAACGCCGCCTTGGCTTCGTTCTGCGCCTGACGCATCAGGCCGGGCAGCGAGGCCGCGTCGGGAATGACCTTCATGCCGCGCCCCCCGCCACCGGATGCGGCCTTGATCAGCACAGGATAGCCAATCTCATTGGCCACACTGATGGCTTCCTCGGGCGAATTCACCGGCCCGTCGGACCCCGGCACCAATGGCAGGCCCAGCTTTGCTGCGGTGCGCTTGGCCTCCACCTTGTCGCCCATCTTGCGGATATGTTCGGGGTCGGGGCCGATCCAGACGATCTTGTGCTCCTCGACAATCTCCGCAAACCGGGCGTTCTCGCTCAGGAAGCCATAGCCGGGGTGGATGGCATCGGCCTGGGCGATTTCGGCCGCCGAAATGATCGCCGGAATGTTTAGGTAGGAATCGGTGGCCGATGGCGGCCCGATGCAGATGGCCTCATCGGCCAGCCGCACATGCATCGCATCGGCATCGGCAGTGGAGTGCACGGCAACGGTGCGGATGCCCATTTCCCGGCAGGCGCGATGGACGCGAAGCGCGATTTCGCCGCGATTGGCGATAAGAACCTTTTTGAACATCGGGCTTATTCGATCACGACGAGCGGTTCGTCATATTCAACCGGCTGTTCGCTTTGGATCAGCACCTTGATGACCTTGCCGGCCTTGGGTGCCACGATCGGGTTCATCACCTTCATGGCTTCGATGATCAGCAATGTGTCGCCGACGGCAACGGTTTCGCCTTCGCTGACATAGGGCGCAGCGCCCGGTTCCGGCGTCAGATAGGCGGTGCCGACAATCGGCGACTTGACGAGGCCCGGGTGAAGCTTCCAGTCATCCGGCGCCGCTGCAACGGGGGCAGCAGCAGGTGCCACGGCCGCCACCGGCGCTGCGGCCATGGCTTGCGGTGCATAGCTGGCAACAACCGCGGCGGTGCGGGCGACGCGGATGGTGCGATCACCATCCTTCACTTCGATCTCGGTCAAATGGCTCGATTCGAGCAATTCGGCGAGTTCGCGCACCAGCGCGGTATCGACCTGGATTCCGCTGCCTTCAGGCATGTCTATTCCTCGTGATTGTCCCCACAGGGGCTTGTCATTGCCGCAAGCGCGCGGCGGCGTCCAGCGCCAGCGTGTAGGAACCGGCGCCAAAGCCGCAAATCGTGCCTTTTGCCACCGCGCTGATGAAGCTGTGGTGGCGGAATGGCTCCCGCGCATGCGGGTTGGAAAGGTGCACCTCGATCACCGGCACGGCGATGGCCTTGATGGCATCGTGGAGCCCGACGGACGTGTGGGTCAGCGCACCAGCGTTCAGGATGACGGCGAGCACACCGCGCGACCCGGCCTCGTGCAGCCAGTCGATCAAATGGCCTTCATGGTTGGATTGCCTGAGGTCGATCTCCAGTCCCAGGCCCTGCGCCTGATCATCGAGCATGGCAGCGATGCTGTCGAGCGTATCGCTTCCATAAATATGCGGCTCCCGCGTCCCCAAAAGGTTGAGGTTTGGGCCATTGAGCACAAGGACGAGATGGTCGGACATCGCGCGATTATAGGGGCGCCCGCCGGGAACGCCACACTTCTCCCTTCCGCTCGCCGCTGCCACCCGCCATATGGGGCGCATGATCGAAATTACCTTGAATGGCGACCCCCGCCGCGTCGCCCCCGGCACCAGCATAACCGGGCTGTTGGCGACGCTCGAACTCGATTCCGCCAAGGTTGCTGTCGAGCGCAACCTGGAAATCGTGCCGCGCTCCACCTTCGCCGATGTGGCGCTCGTCGATGGCGACCGGCTGGAAATCGTGCATTTCGTCGGCGGCGGGCAGGATGACGATGGCTGGGAAGTCGCCGGCCGCAAGTTCAAGTCGCGGCTGATCGTCGGCACCGGGAAATACAGGGATTTCGCCCAAAATGCCGCCGCGCTCGAGGCATCGGGCGCCGAAATCGTCACGGTCGCGGTCCGCCGGGTCAATGTGATGGACAAGGGCCAGCCGATGCTGACCGATTTCATCGACCCAAAGAAAGTGACCTATCTGCCCAACACCGCCGGCTGTTTCACCGGCGACGACGCTGTGCGGACGCTGCGGCTGGCGCGGGAGGCCGGCGGCTGGAACCTGGTCAAACTCGAAGTGCTGGGCGAAGCGCGCACGCTTTACCCGGACATGGCGGAAACGCTTCGCGCGACCGAAATCCTGGTCAAGGACGGCTTCGACGTCATGGTTTATTGCGCCGACGATCCCATCGCTGCCAAAAAGCTCGAAGATCTCGGCGCCTGTGCGATCATGCCGCTGGGCAGCCTGATCGGCTCCGGCCTTGGCGTGCAGAACCCCGTCACCATCCGCATGATCGTGGAGGGCACCAAGCTGCCGGTCCTCGTCGATGCCGGCGTCGGCACCGCATCCGAAGCCAGCGTCGCCATGGAACTCGGCTGCGCCGGCGTGCTGATGAACACCGCCATTGCCGAGGCCAAGGACCCGATCCTGATGGCCCGCGCCATGAAATTGGCGGTGGAAAGCGGCCGTCTTGCCTATCGCGCTGGCCGCATGGCCCGGCGCCGCTATGCCGACCCGTCGAGTCCTTTGGCCGGCTTGATCTGAAACCTCAGGCCGCTGCCACCATGTGACTTGGCCGGCGCAGATGTTGCGCAAGGCCATTGCCCATCAGGTCGATGAAATTATCCGCGTAAAACCGGTTGATCGCACGTGGCGACAGGCCTTCCAGCACGGTATCGAAACGCTTCAACGGGTTGCGGCCGCCCTCGACATGGGGGAAATCCGATGAAAACATCGCCACTTCCTCGCCGGCATTGGCGATCAGCCAGGCGGCATCCTCATGTGGATAAGGGGTAACGCGCAACTGCCGCCGCACGATCTCCGATGGCCGCGCCGACAGTTTTTGCAACCGCGTTTCATTGCGCACAAACGCATGCGCCGCCGAATCCATCGCCCGCATCCACCCCGGCAACCATGACGCGCCAAGCTCGATCGCGCCCCATTTCAGCGTCGGAAACGCATCGAACACCCCGTCGAAAATCAGCGTCGCCAGCGTCTGCATCGCCGAATTTGGGATGGGCATATAGCTGATCGAGGTGAAATTATCGTCGCCGCCATGGAAATCCGGCACCGGCGGCAGGCCGTTCACCTTGTAAGTGGCGCTCATCTTCTCTTCGCCGCCGACATGGAACAGGATCGGCAAGCCGGCCTCCGCCGCCATCGCCCACACCGGGAACAGCCCGATATGACTCGGCGAATGCGCCTGCGGGCAGCATGATGGCACCATCAACGCCTTGGCGCCCAGCTTTATCGCCTGCGCTGCACAAGCCCGCGCCCGGTCGAAATCCTCCAACGGCACATAGCCGGTGGCGAGAAGCCGCTGATCTACCGCGCAAAAATCGGCCATCATGCGGTTGTGCGCCTCGGCTGCGGCATAGCACAGGTCCATGTCCTCGCCCTGGTCCAGCCCGAAATTGCCCAGGCAGAAGGTCGTGAACACCAACTGGCTGGCAAAGCCGAGCAGTTCGACGGCGCGCGGCCTGTCCGCCTTCAGGAACGCCCCATGCGCCTCGTAATTCTTCCGCAGCATGATGTTGGCATCGATGCCGCCGCGAAAATCCCTATCGCCCTGCTTTGCCCGCGCCGCCTCGACCCAGCGGTTGTTGCCCAGTTTGGCGCGGTACACCGGCAGGTCGTGAAACCGCGCCAGCAACGCCTTTGGGAAAAAATCATCCAGACAGTCGCCCAACTCCATCAGATGGCTGTCGGCATCATGGATCAGGCGGTCTTGCGAATAGGGCATGACATTCTCCTGTCTGGCGTAATGCCTCGCCGTCAGGTTGCGGCGAGAATCCGGATCACATCGGTGTAAAGGTCTCGCTTGAACGGCACCGCCATGTCGACCAGCGTATCGACCGCGGCCCAGCGCCAGGCCTTGAATTCCGGGTGGTGCGTGTCGATCGCCACATCGCTGTCACTGCCCAGAAACTTCAACGCGAACCATTTTTGGCGCTGCCCGGCATAGCGACCCTTCCAGATGGTGCCGACCATGTCCGGCGGCAGGTCGTAATAATGCCATTCGGGCGTTTCACCGATGATCTCGACAAGGTGCGCCGGCACGCCGGTTTCCTCTTCCAACTCGCGCAGCGCGGCCGTCCGAGCGTCCTCGCCATCATCGATGCCGCCCTGCGGCATCTGCCAGGCCTCCAGCTTGGAATCGAGCCTTTGCCCGACAAAGACATGGCCATCGGCGTTGAACAGCAACACGCCAACGCCCTGGCGATAAGGCAGGCCGGATGGGTGGTCGCGCGGAATCGTGGTCATCATGGCGGGTTCAATTCGCCTTCTGCGCGGCAATCGCCTCGTCGATCAGGGTTTGCAGGTCGGCGAGATTGGCGTGCAAATCGTCCTGCGCGCTGGGAATGGCGCCACGCAGGGTGACGCTGCCGTGGATCTGGCCATCGGCCTCGCGGAAGATGGTGCGCACCCCATCACCGATCAACTTGGCGGCATAGGCGCGGCCCTGGTCGCGCAGCGGATCGAGCCCGCAGGTGAACACCAAGGTCGGCGGCTGCCCGGCCAGGCTTTCGGCGAACAAGGGCGAGGCCAGCCGATGTTTCGGATCGGTGTCGCTGCCCATGTAGAGATCGACGAACCAGCGCATTGTGGTGGCGGTCAACAGGAAACCTTCGCCGAATTCGACCATCGATCCCTTGTCGGCGGTCATATCGACGCCGGGGTAGATCAGCCATTGCGCGAGGATCGGCACCGCCAATTTGTGGGCCAGTTCCAGCGACACCACCGCCGCCAGATTGCCGCCGGCGCTGTCACCCGCTGGCACGATACCGCTGACGGGATGGCCGATTTCGGCCGGCGACGCGGCCAGCCACTGCGTCGCCGCGATGCAATCCTCGGCTGCAGCCGGAAACCGGTGCTCGGGCGCCAGCCGGTAGTCGACCGAAACCACGCTCATTCGCAGCGTCCGTGCAATTTCGGCGCACAGCGAATCATAGACTTCCAGATCGCCGATCACCCAGCCGCCACCGTGGAAGAACAGCAACACCGGCGCCGCCGCGGTCGAATCGCTGTCCCGATACAGGCGCGCCGGGATCGAATGGCCGTGCGTGCCGGGGATCGCGATATCCTTGGCCTCGGCAATATCGCCGCGCGGGCGCTCGGTCATCTGCGCCATCATCCGCATCGCCTGGCGGGCGGCATCCGGCCCCATTTCATAAAAATCGGGCCCCGGCTGCGCCGCCAGCATTGCCAGCAAGGCTTCGGTATCGGGACGGACATAAGTCATGCAGAAACTCCTCAAGGCGTGTTCGGCGGGCATCATAAGGCCGCCCCTGACGGCGGCAACTAACTCTTCGCTGGGGGGCCAAAGCGGCGGCGCGACAGGCCGGGCAGCAGAATAGCCTGGCCGGCACCGCGAAACACGAACAACAACGTAAACGCCAGCCACAACCCGTGATTGCCCAGCGGCAACAGCAGCGACAGCGACAGCCCGTACAGCGCAAATGCCGCCACCATCGAACCCAGCATCGCCCGCGTCCAGGTCGCGCCGATGAACAGGCCATCATAGACAAAGCTGGCGGCGCACACCGGCGGCAGCACCGCCAGCCACCAATGGAACGCGTCGATATTGGCCAGCACCGCCGGTGCCCGGGTGAATTGCCGCGCCAGACCGCCGCCGCCCGCCAGCAACATGGTGCCCAGCACCAAAGCCGTGCCGAACATCCAGCCTAGCGATCGCCGCGTCAGCGCGGCAAAGCCCGCGCCATCGCCGCGCCCGGCGGCTTCCCCGCCCAGCACCTGCGCCGCCGATTCAAAGCCGTTCATGATCATCCCGGACAGCATGAATAGCTGGAACAGCACGGCGTTGGCGGCCAGCACTGCCGGCCCCTGCGTCGCCCCGGCGCGGGTGAACAACATGATCGCCAGCAACAACAACAAGGTCCGGATGAACAGGTCACGGTTCATCTGAAACAACGCGAGCAGCGACTCGCGTGACCATGTTGCGGCGTGGCGCAGCGCGCCACCGACCAACCGGCCGGGCGCTTCGCGCCGCACCATCACCGCTGCCATGCCCAGCTTGGCGAGCTCGGCGAACAAGCTGGCAAAGCCGGCACCGCGCACGCCCATTCCAAACCCGAGCACCAGTCCGATGGCCGCGCCGACATGCAGCAGGTTGAAAACAATCTCGATCGCCAGCACGGTCCGCAGCCGCTTGCGACCGATCAAACAGGCCTGCAAAACCATGCTGAGCAACGCCGCGGGCACCGCAAAGGCCCTGATCGAGGCGTAATCCTGCGCATAGCCGGCCACCGCACCGGTACCACCCAGCGCCGCGATGCCCGCCGGCAGGCCGATGCCGATAATGGCCAACACCACCCCGCCCAGCCCGGCGGCAGCAACCGCGGCCCGCGCCAGTACGGCCGCCTGTTCATCCATATCGCCGCGTCCCGCCGCCTGTGCGGTCAGCGCGGTGGTGCCAAAGCTGAGGAAATTGAAGATGGCAACGATGAACAGAAAAAGCTTTGAACCGATTTCGACGCCTGCCTGCGGTGCCGCCGCACCCAATTGCCCGATGACCCAGATATCGGCGAGGCCGATCAGCGCCGTCGCAACATTGGTCAGCATCGCGGGCAGGGCGATGGCCAATAAGGCGCGATCAAGGGACGACAGTCCCCCGGAAAGCAACCTGGGTGGCTGTACTTTGCTCAGCCGGAAACCCAGGCGGCTGTTTCGGCGGCAACCCGGTTGGCGGCACGGTTCAACGCGGCGGCGACCGCGGCGGGCCGCTGGTCAAACGCCGGCTCCGTCGCTTCGAACCGGCGCAGCGACACGGTTTCCCCGCCATGCGCCGTGTTGATCTGCGCATCATAGCGCACCCGCACCACTGGATTGGCCGCATCGGTAACGTCCAGCCCAAAGGCTCGCAACACGCCCGAAAGCGTCCGCGGCGGGGCGATATTGGACTGGCGGACATCGACAACCGGCACACCCGCTGCGACAATCGTGTCCACCAACACCCGCTGGAACTGCTTGTTTGGCTGTTCCGCCCAGGTCGCGCCTACAAGATAGGTCACTTCAGATGCCGCTGTCGTCACTGGCAGGCGCAGTGTCTGCAGCGGCGCCGGCACGCCCGGCACATCAACGCCGACGGTATCCGACAATCGCGATGGCCCGGCATAGGGTCGCGGCGTCGCGGTGGCGACAAGCGTCAGCAGCGATGAAGGCGGCTTGGCATTGCCGCCAATCTGCACAAGCGGCCCGCAGGCGGTCAGGCCAAAGGCCAGCGCAAAGGCGATGAACGGGGGCTTCATTTCGCCTTCTCCGGCTTTGCAGGGGTATAATCGGGCAATTGCCGACCATTCAGCAGGGCGCCGGCCGGATCTTCATCCAGCTTGGCCGCGACCGCGCCCAGATTGTTGGTCAGATCACGCAGATCGCGCAGCAGGCGATTGGTTTCCGGCAATGTCTGGTCGTTCAGCGTCGCCAGCCCCGGCTTCGCCGCATCAGTCAGGGCGTCAATGTGCTTCAAGCTGGCCTCTGCCGTCGCAATGGCGCGGCGCAGGTCGGTGATCAACGGCTTGCCGTCGCTGTCGATCAACGCATTGGCATTGTCGGCAAGGGCATCGACGTGCTTAAGCGTCGCGGTGGTGGCCTGCAACGTGGCGCGCGCCTCGGCGATGGTCGCTGCGATTTCGGGCGCTCGGTCGGCCAGCGCCCCTGTCACCCGGTTGGTATTGCGCAGGATGCCGGCAATTGATTCCCGGTTGGCAGGATCAAGAACCAAAGTCAGCCGCTCCACCAGCCTTGAAACATTGTTGAGCAGTTCCGGTGCGCTGGCGAGCAACGCGCCAAAGCCCCCGACGCGCGGCGGGATTACCGGCACGCCATAGGGGCCTTTTTCGGTAATCGGATCGCCGCCTTGCATCGCGCCGCTCAGCTGTATTTGCGATACACCTGTAAATCCAACGCCTTCCACGGCGGCGGTGGTGCCTCTCAATACCGGCACGTCCTCGGCAATTGCGATACGCACGCGCACGAACTGCGGCGTATCGGGCAACAGCTTGATCTCCTCGATCTTGCCGACCGGCACGCCGTTGAAGGCCACCGGTGATCCCACCGCCAGGCCGTTGATCGACTGTTTGAAGAAAATATCGAAATGCTGGTCATCGGCACCGGAAAACCGCGCCAGCCAGATCACGGCGGCGAACATGGCGATGGTGATTGCCACCACCACGGCTCCAACGATGGCATAGTTGCTGCGTGTTTCCATCAGCCTTCTTCCATGTGCAAGGCGGTGCTTTCGGCGGCTCTACCAACGCTTTCGGTCGCGGCCCGGCCGCGCGGTCCCGTGAAATATTCACGAACCCATGGGTGATCAAAGGTCAGCAGCTCGGCAATCGTGCCCACCGCCAGCACCTTGCCATCGGCAAGCACCGCCACCCGGTCGCAGATCGCATGCAGCGTGTCGAGATCATGGGTGATCAGAAACACCGTAAAGCCCAGCGTCTGCTTCAAGACCTTGATCAATTCGTCGAACCCGGCCGCCGATATCGGGTCCAGCCCGGCGGTTGGCTCATCGAGGAACAGCAATTGCGGATCGAGCGACAATGCCCGAGCCAGCCCGGCGCGTTTCTTCATGCCACCCGAAAGCTGCGACGGGAATTTCGGCCCCGCATCGTGCGGAAGCCCGACCATCGCAACCTTGAAGCCGGCAAGTTCGTCCATCAACGCATCGGGCAGATCGAGAAATTCGCGCATCGGCACTTCGATATTCTCTGCAACGGTCAGCGATGAAAACAGCGCGCCTTCCTGGAACAGCACGCCCCAGCGGCGGCGCAGATCCTTGGCGGCTTCCGGCGCCAGGTTCATGGCATCGGTGCCCAGCACCTCGATATGCCCGGCAGCCGGCATTTGCAGCCCGATGATCGATCGCATCAGCACCGATTTGCCCGTTCCGGACCCGCCGACAACGCCCAGTATCTCCCCACGCCGCACATCCAGGTCCAGATTGTCATGGACGACCTGATCGCCGAACTGGTTGCGCAACCCGCGCACGCGGATCACCGCATCGGCATCATCGGGCAGGCGCGGCGAAAGCAGGTTCGTGGCCATCAATTATACCCGAGCGCCGAAAAGAACACCGCGAAAAAGGCATCGAGCACGATGACCAGAAAGATCGACTGGACGACCGCTTTGGTGGTGTGGGTGCCCACCGATTCGGCATTGCCACGCACCTGCGTGCCTTGAAAACAGCCCATCATGGCGATGATCAGGCCGAACACCGGTGCCTTGATCATGCCGATGACCAGGTCCGACATCGGCGTTACTTCCTGCAACCGCTGAACAAAGCTGATCGGCGGGATCGATAACGAAACCCAGCAGAACAGTCCGCCGCCAAGGATCGCCATCGTCACCCCGAAAAACCCGAGCAACAGCATCATCAGCGCCATGCCGAGCACGCGCGGGATCACCAGCACCTCGATCGCCGACATGCCGATGATCGACATGGCGTCGATTTCCTCGTTCAGCTTCATCGATCCGATCTGCGCCGCAAATGCGGATGACGATCGACCCGCCACCATGATTGCCGTCAACAACACGCCAAGTTCGCGCGCTGTCGATCGACCGATCAGGTTGACGACGAATACCTCCGCGCCGAACGCCCGCAACTGCACGGCGCCCTGCTGCGCAACCACCAACCCGACCAGAAACAGCAGCACGCCGACAATGCCCAGCGCGTTGACGCCAATGGCTTCGCATTGGTGGATGAGCGCGTTCCAGCGTAGCGGCCGCCGGCCGATGACGGTCTGACCCAGCACAACCATGGTATGGCCCAGAAAGGCCAGAAAACTGCCGATATCGTCGGTCGCGCTGATGATCGAGCGGCCAATCCGCTCCAGCCGCAGCAGCGCGATATTTTCCGGTGGTGGCCGGATCGCCACGGGCACGTCATTGGCGGCAACCTCGGCAATCAATTTGGTGGCATCGTCCGACGCATTTTCCACGGTCACTGCGGTGCCGGCGGCGGTCCAGTCGCTCACCAATCGATGGATCAGCCAGGCGCCCGATGTGTCGATCCGCTCGATGCCAGACAGATCGATGGCCAGCGCCGAACCGGATGGCGGGATGGCGCGGATTGGCGCCACTACCTCGTTTATGTTGGCGATTGTCAGCCGGCCGCGCACCATCAACCGGCGGATATCGCCGGGGCCGGTCGTTTCCTCAAAGCTCGCAACGCCCATATGTCCTTGGTGAGGGATTGCGCCAGCCGGGGCAAGAGCCGATGCATCGCGAAAGAGCGCAAGGCACGGCGAGGCATGGCAGAATGGCACACCGGCAACCGGCGATACGGTCTGTGATACCGGCGCTTTGCGCGCTTGCGCTGGCCGGTTGCATCCGCCCGATGGCGCTGGCTGGTTTTGACAGCGCCGGGCCAGCGATGCGACCGGAGACGTTCTTCGCCGGCCACACCCATGGCTGGGGCGTGCTGCAAACCCGCGGCGGCCGGCCCGCGCAACGTTTCGAGGTCGACGGGCAGGGGCATGCCGCCGCCGATGGCAGCTTCCATCTCACCCAGACGGTGACCTGGGGCGACGGCCACAACACCCGGCGCGAATGGGTCATGCGCGCCGAAGGCCCGGCGGGCTATCGCGCCACGCTGACGGATGCCAAGGGTCCGGTTCAGGGCGATGTGCGCGGCAATGTCTTTCACCTGCGCTACCGCCTCGCCTCGCCCGACGTGGAGATGGAACAATATCTGTATCTTCAGGCCGACGGTCGCCATGTGCTCAACACCGGCACCGTCACGGCGCTTGGCGTGCCGATCGCGCATCTTTCTGAAAATATCACGCGCGTCGATGACGCCGCCACCGCAACCATGCCATAAGGCGCCGCGTGAGCATAAGCATCTATGACATGGACCGCACCATCACCCGCGGCGGCACCTGGAGCCCTTGGCTGATCTTTTGGGCGCGCCGCGAGGCGCCGTGGCGACTGGCGCTGGTGCCGCTGCTGCTGCTGGCGCTTGCGGCCTATGCGATGAAGCTGATTTCACGCGCCCGGTTGAAGGAAATCGGCCACCGGCTGCTGATGGGCCGACACATCGCGCGCCAGCGGCTGGTGGCGGCGGCCGATGCCTATGCGGTGACGGTGCTGGCCGGCAATGTCCATGCAGGCGCGCTGGCCCAGATCGCCGCCGACCGTGCCGCCGGGCGCCGGCTGGTCCTGGCAACGGCGTCCAATGAATATTATGTCGCCGCCATCGCGCGCAGGCTCGGCATGGATGATGTCATCGCGACGGCATCGCGTTGGGATGATGATCGGCTGCACCACCGGCTTGGCGGCGACAATTGTTACGGCGATGCCAAGCGCTTGCTTATCGAGGCATTTTTGGCGCGCGAGGCGTTGCTGGGGCAGCAGCTGACTTTTTATTCGGATCATGTATCGGATCGGCCGGTGTTCGATCTCGCCCTGCAGACCGGCGGGGAGGCTGTGGCTGCCAATCCGTCGCCGCGCCTGCGCAAACTGGCAAGCGAGCGCGGCTGGCGGATCGTCGATTGGGGTGCGCCCAAGGCCAGTTGGTTCGAGCGCGCCTGAACCAGGCGCCGCAAGCGCCGGCCAACAGCCATCGACCGCAAAATCTCGCCCGGCCTAAAGGCAGCGGACCAGCTTTACCGCCTTGCCCTTGGTCAGCGTGAAATGCCGGGGTGGGGCGCCGGGCGTCATGATCGTCAGATGCATCTGCTCTCCGGTGATGTCGGCGTTGAAACGCGACGTGTCGGCGACGCCGTCGCCCGGTCCTTCGTCGACTATCTGGGCGCCGGGCCGTAACAGGTCAAAGCGCCCGTTCGCTTTAAAGCCGCCCTTGCCGTCCGGCGTGACGGGCCCGGTGATGCGACCGTCGGCGCAATCAGAGCGCAACACGCCGCCCGACTGGTTCATGGTCAGGACAAGCCGGTCGCCGCCCCATTGTCCCAACAGCCCGTCAACCTTTGAGGCCACAGCGCCGGCGGCTGTTGCAGCCGCAATCATCGCCATCAGGATCGACGCAATTATTCTCGGTGTGCGGTCAGTCATGCGTTGTTTCCAATCCGCCCATGGCAACAGCATAGCTCAAATCGGCGGATTAGGGCAGCGGTACCCCAGTCTAGCCAGCCGCCAGACCATCAACCCATCGTCTTCCAACGCAAAGGGGCGGGACTTTCGGTCCCGCCCCCAAGTGGCCAGATATGGACGCAGCGACTGTCAGGCAGCAACAAGCGCCATGTGGCGGCGACGACGCTGCATACCGCCGATCAGGCCGAAGCCAGCGATCAGCATCGCCCAGTTCGACGGCTCGGGAACGCCGGCGACGAACACTTGCGAAATGAAGGTGCCCCAGCGACCAAAGCCGCTGCCGCCCGGGTGCCCACCCGCTGCGTTGTTGAACTCAAGCGCATATTCGCCCGTCACCCAGAACGCCTGCTTGTTGGTCGGATCCAGCGTGACCGTGCTGTAATCGCCCCAACGCTGGCGGCCTGCGGGATTGACGTTCTGTGCCGACCCATTGTGGTAATCATCGACAAGGCTCCGCGCGAGCATCACATCGCCGGTTTCCGTGAGCGTGCCATCGGCATTGGTATCAAACGACCGGGCGAAAATGCTGATCCGTCCATCGATGCCGGTCACAAAGCTGCCCGACCGGTTATAGCCGACAACGAGTTGGCCCGACGAATTGACCGCCAGCGAGCCCTGGTAGAAATCGAAATTGCCGCTCGGGTCGGTAATATCGGTTTCGGAAAGGACATTGTTGGTGGCCTTGTCGACAACCGTGACCCGAACAACCGTATTGTCCGTTCCGGTTGCCGTTACCGTCTTCACGAAATAGATCTTGCCTTTGATTTCCCAGGCATTCGACCCGATACGGTCGTCGCTGGCGTCGACGACGCGGGCGCTGCCGTTTGTCGTCGGCTGGCGCGCCGGACCGTTCCCATCATAGGTCTGGCCGCCGGTATCGGTCAGATACTGCGTCGCCGACTGCATGGCGCTAGCCTTGCCGGCGTTGTTGATGTCGTAGGTAACGGTGTCGGCAAAGAACGCACTCGCTGCGACAAGCTTCACAGGGCCGCCACCACCGCTGCGGTTGACACCCTGGATGGCATAGCCGCTGTCTTCACCACCCAACGTGCTGCTGTATGGCGTATTGAACTTCTGGACGTTGCTGGTGATCGGCCCGGCAGCGTTGAATACATCACTGTATTTCAACACATTGACGGTCGTGCCACTGTACGAAAAACCCGTCATCGTCGATGTGAAATTGTTGGTGCCGATCACGATCGATCCGCCGCTGATCGACAGGGTCGGGAAATCCGCGATGCCAGGCGTGAAGCCGGTCACGACTGAGGTCTTCCATGGGCCAAGCGCATCAGCAGTCGTCGACACGCCGATGTTGAGATTCGCACCCGAAGCGTCAAAGCCAATGGCCAGCCACCTGTTAGAGCGCGAATCAAACAATACGCGCGGATCGCCGCCAGTTCGGCTGGCCCCAAAGCTCTGCCAGAAAGCGGAATCGGTCTTGCGCGGCGCCTGCAGCAAACCGGTGGTCTTGTCGTAGACCGAGAAGCTGCCGTTGATCAGCTGCACATACTGCGTCGTGCCGACAGCACCCATGGTGTCCGGCGGGATCAGCCCGATACCAAGGGCCCGGGTATCATAGTCGGATGTTGCCTTGAAGCTGAGGCCAACCGTCAACTTGCCGGCGCCGCCCGAACTGAGCGACACGAACGGCGAAGAAGCGCCGCTGCTGAACGAATTCTGCGCGTCGACGACACCAACGTCGCCGATATCCTCAAAGGCGAAATCTTTGATCGAGCCGGCGGGATAGACCGTGCCGGCAATGGCCGAGGTCGAAACGAGCATAGCGGCGATTATGGCAGCGCGGGAAACAAGCATCGATTCAGCCCCCTGAACGCCATTTCGCGGATACGCGACTGGCTTATGGAGTCAGAATGTTGCGATCCGTTAATCGACGGCAAGTTACATTTCGGACAGGATGGCCGAGGTGACCTGAATCGAGGCCATTAGTGCCCTGACGGCTGATTTCTGCTTCGCTTTAGCGTCTCGGGCTGACGATTACCGCTGTCCGGTATAACAACCGGACAAAAAATACCCGGTCGGCGCATGATTCGCGCCGACCGGGTCCGGGTGGTTCTGTTTAGTTATCAGGCTGCCGCGACTGCGATCTGGCGACGGCGCCGCTGCACCGCGCCGACAAGTCCAAAGCCGGCAATCAGCATGGCCCAGTTGCTTGGTTCGGGAACGCCGGCAACGAACACCTGCGCAACGAACGTGCCCCAGCGACCAAAGCCGCTGCCACCCGGGTGGCCACCCGCGGTATTGTTGAACTCACGGGCAAATTCGCCTAGTACCCAGAATGCCTGCTTGTTGGTCGGATCGAGCGTGACGGTGCTGTAATCACCCCAACGCTGGCGACCGACCGGATTGGCACCTTGGGCCGATCCGTTGTGATAATCATCGACCAGACTCTGCTTGATCAGGATGTCGCCGGTTTCCGTCAGCGTACCATCGGCATTGGTATTGAAAGAGCGGGCAAAGATGCTGATCCGGCCATCGATGCCGGTCACGAAACTGCCGGAGCGGTTATAGCCGACGACCACCTGACCGGACGAATTGACCGCCAGCGAGCCCTGGTAGAAATCGAAATTGCCACTTGGGTCGGTAATATCAGTCTGCGACAGGACCTGGTTGTCCACCTTGTTCACCACGGTGATGCGCACGACGGTGTTATCGGTGCCCGTCGCCGTGACAGTCTGGACAAAATAGATCTTGCCTTTGATTTCCCAGGCGTTGGCGCTGATGCGGTCGTCGCTGGTGGCCACAATCCGAGCGCTGCCGTTCGTCGTCGGTTGGCGCCCTGGACCATTGGCGTCATAGGTGTCGCCGCCAGTGTCGGTCAGATACTGCGTCGCGGTTTGCATCGCGCCGGGCTTGCCGGCGTTATCGATCTGATAGGTCACGGCATCGGCGAAGAAGGCGCTGGCAGCAACCAGCTTTACCGGATCGCCGCCGCCGTTGCGGTTGACACCCTGGATGGCATAGCCGCTGTCGGTGCCGCCGAGCATACTGTCATAGGGCGTCACAAACCGCTGCACATTGCCGGCCACAGGCCCGCTTGCAGCGAACACATCGCTGTATTTCAACACGTTCACAGTTGTGCCGCTGTAGGAAAATCCGCCCATCGTCGAGGTGAAGTTATTGGTGCCGATAACGATCGAATTGCCGCTGATCGACAGTGTCGGGAAGTCGGCGATACCCGGTGCAAAGCCCTGGAATACCGTCGTCTTCCAGGGACCGAGCGCGTTGTCGGTATCGGAAACGCCGATATTCAGATTGGCACCGCTCGCGCCAAAGCCGATCGCCAGCCAACGGTTGGAGCGAGAATCGAAAAGCACGCGCGGGTCACCGCCCGTTCCGGCCTGGCCAAAGCTCTGCCAAAAAGAGGAATCCGTGATCCGTGGTGCCTGAAGCGCGCCGGTCGCCTTGCTGTAGACCGAAAAGCTGCCATTCAGCAGTTCGACATATTGGGTCGTACCGACAGCGCCCATCGTGTCGGGCGGGATCAAGCCGATGCCGAGCGCGCGCGTGTCGTAATCCGACGTGCCTTCAAAATTCAGGCCAAGCGAAAGCGCGCCGCCATTGGCATTGCCGAACGCCGGAATGCTTGAGGTCGCTGCCGAAAACGCATTGACGCCATCCACAGGCGCCTTTGGCAGGGTCTTGGTGAAGGCGAACGACTTCACATTCGTGTAGGTCGCCTGGGCCTGGGCCCCGGTTGAGCACAGAAGTGCCGCCACAAGTGTCGCGCGAACCATCATCATGAAATTGCCCCTTTTCAATCCGCCACCGCGGATGTCCTCTATCACATGTAGTTTTGGCAATGTTTGAGTTGAAGGCAAGCGGAAAAACCCGACGGCATCAGAACGATCCTCGGCACGTGGTCCAGCACATTGAATTTTCCCCAGAAAAGCAGGGAAAACTCCGCTATTCCATATGGATCTGTCATGCTAGGCTGTAGGGGTAGCCCAAAAGATATGCGTACCGGCCAAGGCACGTCGATCAATCCCGTTCACGATTCGATCACCTATTCACGTGAAAGCCGCAGGGCCACCCCGGCGACCCTGCGGCTTTCATTACCGAACGGAAATATTGATTCAGGCAGCTAGCTTGCGCAGCACATAGGGCAGGATGCCGCCGGCATAGAAATATTCCAGCTCCTGCTCGGTATCGATCCGGCACTTGGTTTCAAAGCTGCCGGTCGATCCATCCGCACGGGTGAACTTCACTGTTACCGCCTGCCGCGGGCTCAACGCGGCAACACCGGTGATCTCGAATGTTTCGGTGCCATCCAGGCAGGCGGTCTTGCGATCATGGCCCTCGGCAAACTGCAACGGCAGCACGCCCATGCCGACCTGGTTCGACCGGTGGATGCGCTCGAAACTTTCGGCAATGACGGCCCGCACGCCGAGCAGTGTGGTGCCCTTCGCCGCCCAGTCCCGCGACGAGCCGGTGCCATATTCCTTGCCGGCAACAACCACCAGCGGCGTGCCATCGGCCTTGTAGCGTTCGGCGGCATCAAAAATAGCGAGCTGTTCACCTGACGGGATATATTTCGTCACGCCGCCTTCCACGCCCGGCACCATCTCGTTCTTGATGCGGATATTGGCAAAGGTGCCGCGCATCATGACTTCATGGTTGCCGCGCCGCGCGCCATAGCTGTTGAATTCGGCGCGGCTGACCTGGCGTTCGTTAAGGTAAACGCCGGCGGGCGAGGCTTCCTTGATCGATCCGGCGGGCGAAATATGATCGGTGGTGATTGAATCACCAAAAATCGCGAGCGGCCGTGCGCCGATGATGTCGCTCGTCGGCGATGGTGTCATTGTCATGCCATCGAAATACGGCGGGTTCTGCACATAGGTGGAGGCCGCGTTCCAGCGATAGGTGGCACCGCCTTCAACCTTGATGCCCTGCCAGCGTTCGTCGCCATCGAACACATTGCCATAGCGGGCACGGAACATTTCGGCCGTCACCGACGAAAGCACCATCGCTGCCACTTCGTCATTGGTCGGCCAGATGTCCTTCAGTAACACCGGCTGGCCATTGGTGCCGATGCCCAGTGCTTCGGTGGTCAGGTCCTTGCGCATCGTGCCAGCCAGCGCATAGGCTACGACGAGCGGCGGCGATGCGAGGTAGTTGGCGCGCACATCAGCCGAAACCCGACCTTCGAAATTGCGGTTGCCCGAAAGCACGGACGCCGCAACAATGTCATTGCCGTTGATCGCCTTGCTGATCGGTTCGGCCAGCGGCCCCGAATTGCCGATGCAGGTCGTGCAGCCGTAGCCGACAAGATTGAAGCCCAGCGCATCCAGATCGGCCTGAAGCCCTGACTTGGCGAAATAATCGGTCACAACCTTGGATCCCGGCGCCAGGCTGGTCTTCACCCACGGCTTTACCGTCAGGCCCAGTGCATTGGCCTTGCGCGCCACCAGCCCTGCGGCCACCAGCACATTGGGGTTCGATGTGTTGGTGCAGCTGGTTATGGCGGCGATGACGACATCGCCATGGCCGATGTCGTGCGCGGCGCCGGCGACGGCAACGCGCTTGCCCATCGCGGCGCCTTGCTTGTAGGCGCCCTGCAATTCGCTTTCGAACGCCGGTGCGGCGTTTGACAAGAGCACCTTGTCCTGCGGCCGCTTTGGCCCGGCGAGGGATGGCAGCACCGTGCCAAGGTCGAGCGAGAGCGTGTCGGTGAAAACCGGATCGGGCGTGCTCGCTTCGCGCCACAGGCCCTGTGCCCGGCAATAGGCCTCAACGAGCGCAATGCGATCATCGTCGCGGCCGGTCAGCCGCATGTATTCCAGCGTCTTGGTATCGATCGGGAAGAAGCCGCAGGTCGCGCCATATTCCGGCGCCATATTGGCAATGGTGGCGCGATCGGCGAGCGTCAGCGCATCAAGGCCCGGGCCATAAAATTCGACAAACCGCCCGACGACACCCTTGGCGCGCAGCATCTGGGTTACGGTCAGCACCAGATCGGTGGCGGTGATACCTTCCGACATCTTGCCCATCAGCTTGAATCCAACGACTTCGGGGATCAGCATCGATACAGGCTGGCCCAGCATGGCGGCCTCGGCCTCGATCCCGCCGACACCCCAGCCGAGCACGCCCAGCCCGTTGATCATCGTCGTGTGGCTGTCGGTGCCCACAACGGTGTCCGGATAGGCAATGGTGGCGCCGCTGGCGTCTTCGGAAGTCCAGATGGCCTGCGCCAGATATTCCAGATTGACCTGGTGGCAAATGCCGGTGCCCGGCGGCACGACACGAAACCCCTTCAACGCAGATGAACCCCAGCGCAGGAATTCATACCGCTCGATATTGCGGGCGTATTCCAGGTCCATATTGTCTTCATAGGCCTGGGGCGTGCCGAATTCGTCGACCATCACGCTGTGATCGATCACCAGATCGACCGGCACCAACGGATTGATCTTTTGCGGGTCGCCGCCCAGTTTGGTCATTGCGTCGCGCATCGCCGCCAGATCGACAACGCAGGGCACGCCGGTGAAATCCTGCATCAACACGCGGGCCGGGCGGTAATTGATCTCATGGTCCGATTTCTGGGTGGCACCCCAGGCGACCATCGCCTTCAGATCGTCCACCGTCACCGTGCTGCCGTCTTCAAAACGCAGCAAGTTTTCGAACAAGACCTTCATCGAATAGGGCAGGCGGGAAATATCGCCCAGCGCCGAGGCCGCAGCTTCCAGGCTGTAATAGGCATAGGCCTTGCCACCAACGGTCAAGCTGCGGCGCGTTTTCAGGCTGTCCTGTCCGATGGCGGTCATTTCAAAATCCTCTCGGGAGCATAACAAGGCAGGGTCTAGCGCATGGGGGCAGGGGCGTGAAGGCTTCAAAACGGCTTTCTTTCCCGTAAACGGCGGCGGTTGCCGGGCGGGCCGGGACGGGCCATATTCCGGCGCATGTCATCACCAGAAATCGACGCACTTACCCAGGCGCTCGCCCGGTTGCCCGGCCTTGGCCCGCGCTCGGCCCGGCGCGCCGTGCTGCATCTCATAAAGAAGCGCGAAACCGCGCTCGCCCCGCTGGTCGCGGCGTTGCAGGCGGTAGAGCGCCGCCTCGTCACCTGTGCCACCTGCGGCAATGTCGATACCCGCGACCCGTGCGCGGTCTGTACCGACCCGCGGCGCGATCCGCATTCGCTGTGCGTGGTTGAGGAGGTGGCCGACTTGTGGGCGCTCGATCGGGCGCGGCTGTTCGCCGGCCGCTTCCATGTGCTCGGCGGCCGCCTGTCGGCACTTGACGGCGTCCGACCCGAAGATCTTGCGATCGAAAGCCTGGTCGCGCGGGTCAACGCCGGGGAATTTGCGGAGGTCGTCCTCGCCATGAATGCGACCATGGAGGGCCAGACGACCATGCATTATGTCGCCGAACGGCTGGCCGGCACCGGCGTGCGCGTCATGCAACTGGCGCACGGCCTGCCGGTGGGCGGTGAACTCGATTATCTCGACGAAGGCACGCTGGCATTGGCACTGCGGGCTCGCCGGCAAGTCGAATAACCGATCCGTCGCGCCAATTCTTGATTCCAGCCGCCAAAAACCCTAGCTGAGCGCCATGGCGATTCTCGACATCATCGAAACCCCCGACGCGCGCTTGCGCCAGATCTCGAAACCTGTCGAGACTGTCACCGATGCGCACCGCGCGCTCATCGCCGACATGTTCGAAACCATGTATGACGCGCCGGGCATCGGGCTTGCCGCCATTCAGGTCGGGGTCGCCGAACGCATCCTTGTCATCGATCTCCAGCGCCGCGAAGACGGGCTGGAAGATGAGGAGATCGACGAAAAGGCGCCGCCCAAACTCGTGCGCGATCCAAAGGTCTTCATCAACCCCGAAATCCTTTGGGAATCCGAAGACATGGCGGTCTACAGCGAAGGCTGCCTGTCGGTCCCGGAAATGTATGGCGATGTCGATCGTCCGGCCCGTGTCCGGGTCAGCTGGACCGATGAGACCGGGCAGAACCACGACCAGGAACTCGATGGCCTGCTCGCCACCTGCCTGCAACACGAGATGGACCATCTCGACGGCATCCTGTTCATCGATCACCTTTCCAAGCTGAAGCGCGACATGCTGCTCAAGAAACTGGAAAAGGCCCGCCGCCAAAAGGCCGCATAGCCCCGTTGCTGCGCCAGCTGGTCTGGCGACTGCGCAACGGCTTCTGGCGTCGCTGGAACGGCTGGGGCCGGTCAGAACGAATGATCGTCGCGCTGCTTGTTATTGCTGCCATCGGCGGCGCGATCGGGACGGGCTTGTTCTGCTGACGCCTTCGTCAGGCATTGCAACATCGATGACGAGTGGCGCCCATCTCCGCACCGCCGAGACCGCCGCTTGGCCAATGCCCAAGTTGGTCGGGACGCCACGCTCGGAACGAGAATCTCGAAAACATTTGCAAGAACCAGATTGGCCGAGCCGTGTGACAAGAGCAGGCGCAAACTATCCGCAATACGCTGCAATGATGGTTATAATCCCTTTGGACTCATTGCTCATCGATAGCCGCACAGGCCCAATAGATTTCGAAGTCCCCGTCCGAGGTGAGTCGAATGTCGATCGACCGTTATTTTGGTGCGTTTGTTGCCGCGCTGCTGATCGCCGCGCCGGCCAGCGCTGTCGTCGTATCCGGTGCCATCACCGGCGGCACGGTTGCAACGCGCGGCGGCGCTTTCATAATCCTCACCAACCCGACAGGGATCGTGCTTGGCGGCAATTTCTTTGATGACAATCACGTCCGCGCCTTCGATGAAAAGCAGAAAGTCCTGCTCGGCTCGGCTCTGGCGCTCGATCTTGGCGGCACGGTCGCTGCCGGCCGCAGCATCAGCAGCCACTATGTCTCGTTCGATCCGCGGCGCAACCAGACTGTCGAAGGCACTGTCACCTTCGACAAGCCGGTGCTGGGCATCATCTACAGCCGCGACCTGCTGATCGCCAGCGACCCGCTCGGGTTGTCCACGGTCACCTATCTCAGCCCGCTGGCGCGCGGGATTGAACTCACCACCGATCTGGTGACGTTCCTCAACAAGACCGTCACCTACAAGCTGTCAGCGAGCGACCCGGGCGACAATTTCCGGGTCATCACCGCCGACGTGCCCGAACCGGGAACCTGGGCAATGCTCGCAATCGGCCTTGGCCTGATCGGCTTAAACCTGCGCCGGCGTCAGGCGGCCATCACGGCCTAGCCGGGTGAGCCCGTGACCAGCGCGCATCAAGCCGCGCCTGCAACGTCCCGTCGCCGCGTGACACCAACGTAGTGCCTTCCAGAACCGGCACGTCGCTGCCGATCAGGCGTGATCGCCAGCCATAGGCGACATCGTATATCGCGACGTCGGTGCGGGGCGCGCCATCATCCAGATAATGCGTGATGATCGCCACTGGCAGCCGCCCGCGTACCCGCTTGCCCGGCAATGCAGAGCGCAGCCCATCGGCAAACCAGCTTGCCTCGATGCGGGCATCGCCAACGATATCCTGCGTTCCGGCGACACCCTCTGGAAACAGGAACGTCTGTGTCTCGATGATGCGGTCGCGATTGGCGGTCAGGGTCAACCTGTCCCCGCCATCCGCAACGCGCGCCGCCAGCGCCAGCGGCACCGTCGGGGCGGGCCGGGCTGCGGCGGCGCGGGCGCGGTTCGCCTCCCGGTCCTGATGCGCGTCCCACAGGCCCGCCGCCGAAATCAACAGCGCCAGTACCGCAATGGTTTCGCCCAGCGTCAGCCAGCGCCGCCGCCGGGCCTTTGCAGCCTCCGGGGCTTCAGGCGCATCCGCCATCGGAGGTTCAGGCCGCGACCCGCGCCGCCGAAATCGCCGCAACGATGGTCGCTGCAACATCTTCAGGCGGCTTGACGGTTTCGGGGTCCTCGCCCGGAAAGGCGTTGGCGCGCATCTTGGTGCGGGTGGCGCCGGGGTCGATGATATGGGTGCGGATCGCCGAAATCTTGCCCATCTCGGCGCCATAGGTGGCGATCAGGTTCTCCAGCGCCGCCTTTGATGCCGCATAGGCACCCCAATAGGCGCGCGGGCGACTGCCGACCGACGACGTCAGCGCCACCACATCGGCGGTCGGCGCCTGCCGCATCCAGGGGTCAAAGGCGCGGATCAGCCGCCAGTTGGCGGTCAGGTTTATCGCCATCACCTTGTCCCATTCCTTGGGCTCCAGGTGCGGCACCGGCGCCAGTGTGCCCAACAATGCCGCGTTCATCACCAGCACATCGAGCCGACCCCAGCGCGTGCCGATGGCCGATGCCAGCCGGTCGATGGCGTCGCTGTCGGCCAGATCGAACGGCGCGATGGTCGCACTGCCGCCCTGTGTGTGGATGCGCCCTTCGGTTTCGGCGAGCCCTTCCTCGCGCCGCGCCGTCAAGACGACATGATAGCCGGCAGCGGCCAGCGCCTCGGCGGTGGCGGCACCGATGCCGCGGCTGGCACCGGTGACAAGCGCGAGCGGTTTGGCAGTCTGTTCGGGAGTCTGGGTCATGGGGGTGGCCTAGCCGGGGCGGTTGGTGGGTTCAAGGGGGTGGGCGATGTTCGCGTAAGGGCGCGGGCAAAGCCCGCGCTGGCGTCGGACGGGTTCGGCTGGCGGAGGGCCAGCCGCCCCGCCGGCCGGGCTTGCGCCTGTCGGCGCGCGGCACGCGCGCTCGCGACGCTGTGCCTTATATAACCCTCTCCGCGAGCAAGCTCAGCTGGTCCGGAATCTCGATATCCTCCTGATCGGTCAACCGCGTCGGATAATCGCCGGTAAAACAGGCATCGCAATGTTGTGGCGCATCGTCATGCCGCGAATCCTCGCCCAGCGCCCGATACAGCCCGTCG
>JBBQYI010000038.1:0-27856 GCA_038208825.1 Sphingomonadales bacterium
GCACCGAAATGGCGCAGGCCTGTTTCGATTTCCTGCCCACCCGCGCCGATCTCGATCTCGCCGGCTGGGATGAAACCGACATTTTCGCCCATATGTAAGGCGGATGCCGACAACCAGCCTCACCCGGCGCCAGCGCGCCGCCTTGCCGGGCAGCGGCCGCGATCAACTGTTCGGCGTGCTGAAATGGCTGTTGCCGGTGCTGGCGGTTTCGGTGCTGGCGGTCATCGTCATCTGGCCGCTGGCCAAGGTGCAGGAATTCAGCTTCCTTTTGGCCAAGGACAAGGTGGCGATGGCGCGCGAACGGCTGCGGCTGGACCGCGCCGTCTATCGCGGCGAAACTGCCAAGGGCGAGGCCTTCACCATCAGCGCCAACAGCGCCGTGCAGCGCAGCAGCGCCGTGCAGATCGTCGAACTGCGCCAATTGACCGCCCGGCTGGATATGGCCGATGGCCCGGCGACGGTGGTGGCGCCCGCCGGCCGCTATTTCCTGCAATCCGATAAATTGCAGGTCACTGGCCCGGTCACGCTCAATTCGACCAATGGCTACAGCCTCGATTCGGCCACCGTCGATATCGATCTGAACAGCCGGCAGGTCAGCACCGATGCGCCGGTATCGGGCAAAATCCCGATGGGCAGCTTTCGCGCCGGGCGTTTGCGCGGGGATATCCAGGGGCGCCGGCTGGTGCTGGATGGCGGTGTCCACTTGCGCACCAACGGCCGCCGGGGCAGATGAGCGCCATGAAATCGCTTCTGCCCGTCACCTTGCTGCCTGTAATGCTGTTGCTGGCTGTCGGTCCGGCGGCAGGCCAGGTGTCGGCGCTGAAGGGGCTTGATTCGGGCGCGCCCATCGATTTCGACGCGGCGCATCTTGAGGTTCTGGATGGCCAGAATCAGGCGCTGCTGTCGGGTGCCGTGGTCATCCGCCAGGGCCGGCTGACGCTCAATGCCGACCGCGTAAAGCTGCTTTATGTCAAAAAACCCAATGGCGATCCGGAAATCGACCGGCTCGATGCGCGCGGCAATGTCCGGCTGGTATCACCGTCCGAAAAGGCCAGCGGCAGCACCGGCATCTATGATGTCAATTCGCGCATCATCACGCTGATCGGCGATGTGACCCTCGATCGCGGCGGCTCGCTGTTGCGCGGGCAACGGCTGGTGCTCAATCTCAATTCCGGGCTGACCAGTTTCGATGGCGGCAACGGCGTTGCGGCCCAGCCGGGCAGCAATGGCGGCCGCGTATCGGGCCGGCTGCTGGTCCCGGCGCGCAAGTCCGATCCAAAGGCCGACCCCAAGCCGGCGGCACCGCCAAAACCCTGATTCCCGCAAATCCGCCCTCGCCCACTGGGGCGCGCGGGTGGAGGTGTTCCTCGGCTACCCCGCCACAGCCCGCAACCGCACCATGCCGCGCAGCGCCAGCGACCCCGCAAACAACGCGGCACCACGCGGCCGCAGCCCGATAGCGCGCAGCAACATCCTGACGGCACTGTCGATATGCACCCGCCGGTACAGCAGGGCAACGCGGGCATTATACGCCCTTGCCGCCGCGCGTGGCCGGCACGGCGCCCCGGTTCCGGCAAGATTCGCCGCATACCAGGCCCAGCCCAGCTCATCATCGCCGGTTTCGGCCATGCGCGCCGCCACCACCCGCAACGCCGCAGCCCGGCCCAACCGGCGGTGCCGTTCGGCATGGTCGGCAAACAGCCGGTAATGGCGGAATTCATCGGCGGCGATCCGCCCGGCAATGGCGCGCAACACCGGCTCACGCGAGGTATCACGCAGCGCCGAATAGAAACTCGACGTGCCGGTTTCCACCACCTGCCGCGCCACCAGTTCGCCGCCGCGCGATCCGCGCACCGACCCGGCATCTCCCGGCGGCAATTGGTATCCGGCGCGGAACACCGCCATCGCCCGTTCCATGTCGAACGCCGGATCGGCCAGGGTCGCCCAGGCCGCCAGCGCCGCGCCATGCTGGCGTTCCTCGCTGCCCCAGCTTTCGATGGCCGCCATGAAGGGCGCATCCCCGGCAAACACCGCGCGCAGATAGGCGACATAATCGGCGGCATTGGCCTCAACCAGTGCCGCGGTCTTTACCACCGCCAGCAAATCCGCATCGACAGCGGCGGCATCAAAGGCCGCCCAATCGATATCATCCAACGTCCAATGCGCCATCATGGTCCCCAGCGGACCCCTATCTTAACGCTTTCGGCACTAAGGCCCGCATGAATTACCGGAAATCCCGCGCGAGCAACGGCTCAGTAGAACGCCTGAATCCCGGTCTGCGCCCGGCCCAGGATCAGGGCGTGCACGTCGTGTGTGCCCTCATAGGTGTTGACCGCCTCCAGGTTCATGACGTGGCGGATGACATGATATTCGTCGGAAATGCCGTTGCCGCCGTGCATGTCGCGGGCCTCGCGCGCAATCGCCAGCGCCTTGCCGCAATTGTTGCGCTTCAACAGCGAAATCGCCTCGGGCGCCAGGTTATGCGCGTCCATCAACCGCCCCGCCGCCATCGCCGTGCACAGGCCCAGCGTGATCTCGGTCTGCATGTCCGCCAGCTTTTTCTGGATCAGCTGCGTCGCCGCCAATGGCCGGCCGAACTGCTTTCGGTCGAGCGTATATTGCCGCGCCGCGTGCCAGCAGAATTCCGCCGCGCCCATCGCGCCCCAGCCGATGCCGTAACGGGCATTGTTCAGGCAGCCGAACGGCCCCGCCAGCCCTTCGACGCCGCCCAGCAGCCGCTCGGCGGGCAGGTGCACATCGGCGAGCACGATTTCCCCCGTCACCCCGGCGCGCAGGCTGAACTTGCCCTCGATCTTGGGGGTGGTGAAGCCGACATCGCCGCGTTCGACCACGAAACCGCGGATGCGGCCATCCTCGCACTTGGCCCAGATCACCGCGACATCGGCGAGCGGCGAATTGGTGATCCACATCTTGGCGCCGTTCAGCACATAACCGCCCGGCACTTCGCGGGCGCGGGTCTTCATGCCGCCGGGGTCGGAACCGGCATCGGGCTCGGTCAGCCCGAAACAGCCGATCAATTCACCGGAGGCAAGACCGGGCAGATACTTCTGCCGCTGCGCTTCGGAGCCATAGGCCCAGATCGGATACATCACGAGGCTCGACTGCACGCTCATCGCCGAACGATAGGCCGAATCGACCCGCTCGACCTCGCGCGCCACCAGCCCATAGGCGACATAGGAAGCGCCGGCACAGCCATAGCCCTCGATCGTCGGCCCCAGCAGCCCGGCCGCGCCGAACTTGCGCATCAGCAACGGGTCGAATTTCTCGTGGCGATTGGCTTCCTTCACCACCGGCATCAGCTCGGCATCGCAGAATCCCCGCGCCGAATCGCGGATCAACCGCTCTTCATCGGTCAACTGCGCATCAAGCAGCATCGGGTCCTGCCAGTCGAACGACGGCCATTTCGGCGCCATATGCTGGGTGGCGGCGGTGATTGCGCTTTGCAAATTCATGATCTGGCTCCGTTCTGCGCCCCGAATACGCCTGCCGCGCCCTTGCGTCACCCCCCAGACAGCCGCCTGCGGCATTGATCGCCGCCTGCGCCGTTCAGCGAGACACCACCGCCGCTGCCGCCTTCACCCGCCACACGCTGTTGCCGACATCATCGGCGACCAGCAACGCCCCGGCCTTGTCGAACGCCACCCCCACCGGCCGCCCGCGCGCCTCGCCCTTGTCGTTGAGGAAACCGGTCAACACATCGCGCGGCAGGCCAACCGGCTTGCCCGCCGCATCAAAGCCGACGAACACCACCTTGTACCCCGATGCCGGCTTGCGGTTCCACGATCCATGCTGGCCGACGAACGCGCCGCTGGCAAAGCCCGGCCCCAGCGCCGCGTTGGGCGCGGCAAAGGTCAGCCCCAGGCTCGCGGTATGCGGCCCCATCGCATAATCGGGGGCAATCGCCTTGGCCACCATCGCCGGGTTGGCGGGTTCGACACGGGTATCGACATGCTGGCCATACCAGCTCCACGGCCAGCCATAATGCGCCCCGGCCTTCACGCTGGTGATATAGTCGGGCACCAGGTCCGAACCCAGCTCGTCGCGCTCGTTCACCGCGGTCCACAGATCGCCCGTCACCGGGTTCCACGCCATGCCGACGGGGTTGCGCAGCCCGGTGGCGAACACCGTCGCAGCGCCGGTTGCGGGGTTGATCTTCAGGATATCGGCACGGTTTCTTTCCGCCGCCAGCCCGTTTTCGGCGACATTGGAATTGGAACCCACCGTAACGAACAACGTGCCGCTGTCCGCCGATGCGGTGACATTCTTGGTCCAGTGATGGTTGCGCGGGCCACCCGGAAGATCGGCAACCTTGACACCCGGCGCCGCGATCACCGTTTCACCCTCCACATAGGGAAAACGGGTCAATCTGTCGGTTTCGGCGACATACAGATTGCCACCGACGAGCACCATGCCGAACGGCGAATTCAGCCCGGAAAGGAACACGTTGCGGGTGTCGGCAACGCCATCGCCGTTCGTATCGCGGAGCAGGGTGATGCGGTTCGCCGATGGCGCGTTGGCGCCTGCGCGCTGCATCACCAGCTTGGCGACCTGGCCCATCAGGCCCTTTTCATCATCCGGGCGCGGCGGGCCATTGGTTTCGGCCACCAGCACATCGCCATTGGGCAAGGTATAAAGCCAGCGCGGGTGATCCAGCCCGCTTGCAAACGCCGCCACTGTAAGCCCCTTTGCGGCGTCCGGCTGCTCGCCCTTTGCCCAGCCGACAACCGTTGCAACATTTACGGTTGGCAGCATCGTCTTGGTTGGCGCCGGCAGCGTCGGGTTGGCACCCTGGCCGGCGCTGACCGGCAGCTTGGCGCTGTCGCCGCAGCCGGCAATCGCCAATGGCAGGGCCAGCACCGGCAGCAGGCAACGATACAGGCGGTCCATCACATCATTCTCCGTTCGATTGCGCCGACAACGCCAGATCGGCGGCGGCACCCTTGTCCTGTTGACCCTGCACGCGAATTGCCGCCGCCGCCACGGCTGCGACCGCATCACGCACGGCATCGCCGGCCTCCAGCGGCAGGAAATGTGTCGTCCCCGGCAAACGTTCGGCGGCAATGCATAGCGGGTGCGCCGCAATCTGCTTGAATTCCGCCACGTGCACCGTCGATCCATGCGCGCCCGCCAACAACGCAAACGGGCGCTGCAACGCCGCCAGCGCCGCCTCGAAATGCAGCGTCACGCCGCGAAACGTCGCTGCTTCCCACGCCGGAGAGCAGGCCAAAGTCACGCCATCCGCCGTCGCCCGCATGCCATCGGCCAGATAGGCGTCAAGATCCGCGTCGGACCATGTCGAAAACACGCCGCGCCCGTGCCAGGCCGCCCGCGCCGTCGCCACATCGGGAAAATCCGCCCGCCGCCGCGCCGCCTTGTCGGCCATGGGGTTTGGCCCGATCTCGCCCGCCGCCCGCATCGCGCGCGCGGCGGCAAAGGGGATGAACGGCGGGTCGAGAAGCACCAGCCCGGCCACGCGTTCCGGATGCGCCGCCGCCGCCAACAGGCTGGTGGAGCCGCCCATCGAATGCCCGGCCAGCAGCCAGGGCGCATCGGGCGCAACCGCGTCCGCGACCGCCAGAATATCGGCGGCGAACACTTCCCATTCCACCCGATCACCCACAGCGCCGCCGGGGCTATGGCCATGGCCGCGCGCATCGCTTGCCACGATGCGGAACCTGTCGGCCAATGGCGCAAGCAGCCGCGCATACAGCCCGGCGTGCATCCCCGTCGCATGGGCAAAATGCAGCCAGGGCGCCCCGGCCCCGGCGTTTTCCCAGATCAACGCCGATCGCGGCCCGGCGCTGGTTTCAATCTCGATCCGCTGCATTCGCGCTCCCTGTTCAGCGCGTTCATACGGAGCCGGCCGGCAGGCGGCTAGGCCCCCAAAGCAACAGGGCGGCCCGGCTTGTGCGGCAAGTGCCCGCCTGATACCCCGGATGCCGGAACGGGGCAGGGGATATGACGATGAAGCGTCTGGCGCTATTGGCCGCAACCGCGCTGCTGGGCACCGCCCCGGCGCTCGCAAAACCCGCACCCGCCGCCGCACCGGCCGACACCGCCGCCTTTCGCGCGCTTTACAAGGAACTCGTCGAAACCGATACCAGCTTCCCCGGTGGCAGTTGCACAACCGCCGCCGAACAACTCGCCGCGCGCATGAAGGCGGCGGGCTTCCCCGCCAGCGGCCTGCAATTGATCGTGCCGCCCGACCACCCAAAGGACGGCAATCTTTTCGCCATCCTGCCCGGCCGCGACCCGGCGGCAAAGGCCGTGCTGTTGCTCGCCCATATCGATGTCGTCGTTGCAAAGCGCGAAGACTGGACCCGCGATCCCTATACGCTGGTCGAGGAAGGCGGCTATTTCTACGCGCGCGGCACGTCGGATGACAAAGCCCAGGCGGCAATATGGGCCGATACGCTCATCCGCTATGCCCAGGCCGGCTACAAACCCCGCCGCACCATCAAGATGGCGTTGACCTGCGGTGAAGACAGCGCCGCAACCAATGGCGCCCAATATCTCGCCGCCAATTTCCGCGCGCTCATCGATGCCGGCATCGCGCTCAACGAAGGCGGCGGCGGCGCGCTCGATGCCGCCGGCAAGCGGGTGGTTCACACCGTGCTGGCCGCCCAGAAAACCCCGGCCAGCTATATTTTCGAAGTCACCAATCCCGGCGGCCACAGCTCGCGGCCGGTGCCGGACAATGCCATCTATCACCTCGCCCGCGCCATCGATCGCGTCGCCGACCATGAATTCCCGGTACAGTTCGGCGATGCCAACCGCGCCTATTTCACCCGCATGGCGAGCGTTGTCGGCGGCGAAACCGGCGCCGCGATGCGCACGCTGGTCGCCAACCCGGCCGATACCGCCGCCGCGGCGCTGCTCAGCAAGGATGCCGCCTATCATGCCATGCTGCGCACCACCTGCGTTGCCACCATGCTCGATGCCGGCCATGCCGAAAACGCCCTGCCGCAACGCGCCCGCGCCACCATCAACTGCCGCATCTTCCCCGGCGTTTCCCCCGATGCGGTGCGCGCCACGCTCACCGAAATCGTCGGCGACCCGGCGGTAAAGATCTCGCCGCCATCGCTGCATTTCCCGCCGGCGCCGTCACCGCCGCTTACCGCCGCCGTGCTTGGTCCCGTTGAACAGGTGTCGGCCCGGCTCTGGCCTGGCGTCCCGGTGGTTCCGGCGCTCGAAGCCGGCGCCACCGATGCAACCTGGCTCAACGCCGCCGGTATCCCGACCTTCGGCATTACCGGCATTTTCGAAGAACCCGATCTTGGCCATATCCACGGCCTCAACGAGCGCCTGCGCGTCACCTCGCTCTATGAAGGCCGCGAATTCCTCTACCAGCTGGTCAAGCTTTATGCGGAGCAGAAGTAGCGAAAGCCCGGCGCATAGTCGCCGCTATGGCGCCACATAGACGTTGAAATCACCGTTCGGCATCACCTTTGCCGACAGGATCGAGCCGTCGCTGGCCGGCGGGATCGCCTGCACGACATGCGGCGCGCCGACCAGCGAATCGAGCCGCGCCTTCAATCCGCACCCGATGCCGGCCGGCTGCTGGCCCCAATCGGGCCGCCACGGCGCATGGATTGGCGTGCTCCACTGGCTGACACTGGCGGTCACTGCCGATCGTGCACGGTCCAGATCGATCCGCACATTGATCTTGATATCGCAATCGGCGTCGGTCAGCGCCGCTTCGTCGTTGCGGGTGCGCACGAACAACACATATTGCCGGCCATAGACACCGCTGCCGCCTTCGCGGCGATGGACGTCGCTGCCGCCTTCGCGGCCAAGGACACCGCTGCCGCCTCCGCGGCCATGGACGCCGGCCGCGTCGCACCTGTAATCGCTGATCGCCACGATCCGCGGCCCATCCTCCAGATGCACGCCCCAGCCGGAAAGCTGGGGCAATTGCGCCGCCAGTTTCATCATCAGAGTCTGCATTTCGGCACGCGCCAGCCGCACGGCGGGCGCCAGCTCGATGGCCCGCTGGCTGGCCCGCTGCCAATAAACAACGCCGTTTTCAAACTCGGCATAGGCATCCCCGCCATGCGCCAGCACGCCCGACACCGGATAGCCTAGCGCCTGATTGGCCTCCCAACCCTCGGCCGCCCAATGCCGGCGGATGCCGCCATGCATGGCATGTGCCCCGGTCGTCGGCTTCCAATAGATCGATCCCGCTTCGAAATGTTGATATTGGCCGACCTGGTCTGCCGCCCGCGCCACATCGCCGACGGGAAAACCCAGCGGACCGGTCACGAACCCCGATTGCTGCCAATGTGCCAGCACCGGGCCATGGCTGGCAAAGGCCTCGGCCGCCCCCGCCCGCCACAGGATGATACCATTCTGGAACCGGCCACAGCGGTCACCGTCACCACTTTCGCACGGCACCGCATCGGCAGTCGGATAGCCCAGAACGCCGGCCTCGCCGCCCAATGCTGCATGTTTTGCCTGGATCGCCCCGTTGATGACATGTGCGCCGGTTTCGGCTGACCAGAATATCGATCCCTGTTGATAATGCCGGCACAGGCCATCGCCGTCGCTGCTGGCGAGCTCGCCGCTCACCGGCCGGCCCAGCCAGCCGGCGGACCCGCCAAGCGATGCGTATTTTTCACTGACAACGGTCACGCAAACGTCTCCATCGATCGTAGCGCCCGCATGGCGCCCCGCTCCCTCCGACCTTTGGATGTTTACTGATTTGGCATCAGTTTCGTGTCGACCTCTGTTACCTACTTGTAACGGCCTGTGGATAACCTAACGCTTTTTCGCCCGGAATGCATTGGAAATTTACGACAAATAAACCTTTCAGACACCCGCCCCCGCTGGCGCCAGCACCCGGCCAACAATCGCGTCCAGTTTTGCCAGCATCGCCGGGTCGCGCGCGTCCGTCGCGGTAATCAACGCCGTATCCAGAACGGTGTCGATCGGCGAGGGCGGCCGCACCGCCGGCAGGGACCGCACCAGCGCCACCACTGCCGCCCGGGCGATGGCGGCATTGGCGTGCATCACCCGGATGATCTCGGCGACATCGACATCGCCACCTTCGTGCCAGCAATCATAATCCGTCACCATCGCCAGCAGGGCGTAGGGCAGCTCCGCCTCCCGCGCGAGCTTGGCCTCCGGGCAGCCGGTCATGCCGATGACGCCGCAGCCCCAGCTCTGGTAAAGCCGGCTTTCGGCGCGCGTCGAAAATTGCGGTCCCTCCATGGCGAGATAGGTGGCGCCTTCATGCACCACGGCGCCCGCCGCCCGCGCCGCCGCCACCGCCAGCCCGGTCAACCGCGGGCATACCGGATCGGCCATCGGCACATGCGCCACCATGCCGGTTTCAAAGAATGTCGATGGCCGCCCCTTGGTGCGATCGATGAACTGATCCACCGCCACGAATTCCCCCGGCGCATAACCCTGTTGCAACGAACCCACCGCCGAAACCGCCAGCACATCGGTACAGCCCAGCCGTTTCAGCACATCGATATTGGCCCGTGCGTTGAGCAGATGCGGCGGCACCACATGGCCCCGGCCATGGCGCGGCAGGAACGCCAGTTCAACCCCGCCGATATGCCCCGTCAGCACCGCGTCGGACGGCTGGCCCCATGGGCTGTCCACCGTTGTCCAGCGCGCATCCTCCAACGCCTCCAGCGCATACAGGCCCGAACCGCCGATGATGCCCAGCTTCCACTTCGTCACACGGTCTTCCTTCTCGCATCGATCGGCCAGATTTCGTTGCCGCCGTCCTCATCCACCACCACGAACGCATCGTGCAATGCCACGGTCGGGTCGACATGGCCCGGCTGCAACCACACGGTATCGCCCTCCGCCGGCGCCCCCGGCGCGTTGGTTTTCACCTCTGCATCAATGGCATCCACCGCCGCCACCGCATCCGCCGCGCCGCGCAACCGCGCCAGATACGCCGGGTGCAGGATCGCGCCATGCTCATCGCCCATGGACCGCCAGCGGCTGCCGTCTGCCGCGCCCGCCACCACGCGCGGTGGCGGCCCATCCGAATGCACCGCCTTCAACCCGGCATCGCACGTCACCATCGCCCGGTGCCGCGCCGAAACCACGGTCGACGCAATGAACAACGCCGGCTGGAACGGCCAATCCCCCTCCGGCCCGCCGCAATCGCCATATTCCACATCCATCAGGGCATAGCTGCCGGCCTGCAATTCGGTGAACACCCCGCCGGCCAGATCGAGCGCAAAGGTCCCCGTGCCACCGCCTGTCACCTGTGCCGGCGCCAGGCCTTCGGTGCGCAACACCGCTACCAGCGTCGCCAGCCGCGCCGTCGCCGCCGCATTCGCCGCCACCCGCGCAGGCCCCGCCACATGCTGGACATGCCCGGCATAGGCCTGCACCCCGCCAAATCGCAGGCCCGCCGCCACGATCGCCGCCGCCAGCGCCGGGGCCTCGCCCGGCGGCACCCCTGCCCGGTGCTGACCCAGATCGACATCGACGAACAGTGTCAGGTCCGCGCCAGCCGCCACCGCCCTCGCCAGCTGCTGCATTGAATCAATCACCGCCGCGACTTTCGCTCCACCTCGCGACAGCGCCGCCAGCCGCGCCCAGCCCCAGGGCGGCACCGGCGCCGTCACCATCACATCGGCGATCCCGCCCGCCACATAGGCTTCAGCCTCGCCGACGGTCTGGCAACACACGCCAATCGCACCGCCGGCCACCTGCGCCCGCGCCAGCGCCGAACATTTGTGCATCTTGCCATGGGCGCGCAATCGCACCCCGGCGGCATCGCACACGGCCTGCATGGCGGCCAGATTGGTCATCAACGCCGCGCGCCGCACCACCAGCGCCGGCGTCTGCCGCACCTTCACCCGCCCCAGAAACGCGCTCAAATCCTGCATGCCCCCATGTCCCCGGCGGCGCGGCCCCGGTCAAGCGCCGTCAGCGACAAAAACACCCCCATGGACGTTCATTCCAATGGACATTCGCGCCACATCCCGCTTCATTCGCCGGCACATCAGGGAAGCATCACATGGCCATCCACCACGCCCTTGCGGCAACCGCACTCGTCGCCCTTGTCGCCGCCCCGGCCCTGGCCGCGCCCCCGGCCCGCACCGACCATCCGGTGAAGGCAGCCGCAAAACCCGGCCCGAAAGACCCCGACACCGCCGCCTGGTGGGCCCGCATCGCCACCCTGTCGAGCGACGCAATGCGCGGCCGCGACACCGGCTCTGCCGACTACGCCCGCGCCGCCGCCATGGTCGCCGCCGCCTTCAAGGCCGCCGGCCTGCAACCCGCCGGTGATGCCGGCACTTATCTGCAAAGCGTCCCGATCAACGAAACCAAGGTCGAAACGCAGGGCAGCAGCTTTGCCGTCGTCGCCGCAAACAACCGCCGCACGCCGCTGCGCTTTCTCCACGATATCAGCGTGCGCGCCGGCCCGGGCCTGCCGCGCGACATTTCGGCCGCCCTGGTGTTCCGCGGCTATTGCGGCGCCGATGCCATCGCCGACGATGTGCGTGGCAAACTGGTCATCTGTTTTGCCGGCCGCCGTGCCGGCATGCCCGCCGCCAGCGACCGCGAGGCCACCGCCCGCAGCCATGGCGCCATCGGTCTCATCAATATCGACGATATCGGCTTCACCATCGAACCGCCGCGCTGGCCCGAAGCCTATGCGCGCAGCCTTGCGCTCGGCCCGGTGCCGGCGATTGTCCCGGCCCAGATGCCGATCATGCGGCTCAACGCGGCGGCGCTACCGGTGCTGTTCGCCGGGTCGGGCCATTCGGCACGGGCGATCCTCGCCGATGCCGGTGCGGCGCGGCCGCTGCCCGGCTTCGATCTGCCGTCCCGCTTCGAAGCCAGCTTCAACATCAGCCAGCGCGACCTCAACAGCCCCAATATCCTCGCCCTGCTGCCCGGCACCGATCCGTCGCTGGCGGCACAGGCGCTCGTCGTTTCCGCCCATCTCGATGGCTATGGCATCGGCGAACCGGTCAACGGCGATGCCATCTACAACGGCGCGTTTGATGATGCCGCCTATGTGGCGACCCTCGTCCGCCTCGCCGAACGCCGCAAGGGCAGGGGGTTCGCCCGCCCGGTGCTGTTCGCGGTGTTCACTGGTGAAGAAAAGGGCCTGCTCGGCGCGAACTGGTTTGTCGGGCACAAGACCATCCCGCAAACCGTCATCGCCGACATCAACCTCGATGCCATCCGGCCGCTGTTCCCGCTGAAAATCCTCACCCTCATCGGGCTCGACAAGAGCAACCTCGTCGATCATGTCCGCGCCGTCGCTGGGCCCATGGGTGTCGACGTCCGCGCCGATCTCGAACCCGAACGCGGCATGATCGGGCGCACCGATGCCTCGCCCTTCCTCAAATCCGGCATCCCCGGCGTCAGCTTCATGTTCGGCTATGATCCGGGGTCCGAAGCCGAAGGCCGCTACCGGCTCTGGTATCGCACCCGCTATCACAAGCCCGCCGACGACATCACCCAACCCATCGATTTCAAGGCTGCGTCGGATTTCAACCGCTTTTTCTACGCGTTGACCCAACGCGTCGCCGATGCTGTGGACCCGCCGCGCCTGGCACCACCAGCCGGCTGAACCTATTGCTCGCCATCCCCCGGCGCCAGACCATAGCGGGCCACCAGCGCCCAGACATGCGCCGGCACCATCGCCTTCATCCGCGCCGGCTTTTCGCGGCGCAGGTGCAGGATCGTCTCGATGGCCTTCATTTCCACCCGCGCCCGGGCGAATTCCAGCCCCTTTGGCCCGACGCGGGGCATCAACCAGCCGACCAGCGGCCGCAGCCATTGCGGCATCCGGCGCAACGGCAGCCCGCCGGCGGCACGCTCGGTATTGGCGAGAAAGCCCTTTACCGCTCCGGCGCGCTTGCGGCCGTCCGGCCTGCCATTGTCCTCGGGCGTCGCCTTGCGCAACTCATCGCCAAGCAATGCCACCAGTTCCGCGCCGCGATCATTGCGCACCAACAGCCATTGTTCGCCGGTGCCGCCCATATATCCGACCGTGATATCGGCCAGGCTGTTGGTGTAATCGACACAGGTGCGGCAGGTCAGCGGAAAGAAATCCGGCCGCAGATCGGACAGCGGCAGCATCAGGAACGGCACGGCTTTCGTCCGCCCATCGGCAAAGCGAAGTTCGACATGATAATCGGCGCGAAATTCCAGATAGGTGATGCTGTCCGGATCATCGGACAACAGCGCCAGGAATTCATGGAAATTGGCGGTGGTGGTATTGTCCGAACACGGCGTGCCGATCACATACAGCCGCTCGAAACCAAGGCTTTGCTCCAGCGCCCGCAACGCATGGACCTGGCACGGAATGCCGATGATGGCGACGCGGCGATGCCCCGCGGCCCGCGCCGGTTCCAGCAGCGCAAGCAAGGGGGCATAACCCATGCGCATGCCGCGCACCTGCGCCATATCCTCGGGCCGGGTCACGATCACCGGCACCGGCTTCCATTTGTCATTCGGGTCCGGCGCCATGGTCAGTACCGCATCGACAGCCCCGGTTTCGAGCAGTTTTTCACCGATCCGGCTGGTGATTCCGGTCCATTGCGCACCGGCTGACGGCGCCCGTAACGAAGCGCGAAACATCGCCTGATAGGCCCCGAAAAACGCCTCATCACCCTTCGCCGGATCGCGCACCCGGCCATGCACCCGCTTTTCCAGCGCCGCATAATCGGGCTTGATGAACTGGCAGGCGCTGCCGCAATCCTTGGGGCTGGCGCTGCGCGACACCCCACAATCGGTGCACAGCCCGCGCGGCACCGCATCCCTTAGCGGCGGCGCCCAGATGCCGGGCGCGTCGGTTGGTCCGGGGTCGGTTGGTCGGGGGTCGGTGGCCATCACGCCATTGGTAGGCAAAGCCGGCCCCGCACGAAAGCCAATTCCGGCGCGTTTCCGGTTCAGGCGGCCACGGCAATCGCGCGCTCGATCCAGTGGCGCGTATCGGGAATGGCCGCCTCCAGTTGCGGCAGGTCGTTGATGCACAGGAATTTGATGTCGGGCCGCAATGCCCGCTGCAGATAATGGCGCACATCCGAAAGCGGCAGATCGAACACCGCCCCGCTGCGCAGATGCAGATGGTCGGGCGCCGTTTCCAGCACGCAATCCCCCGCGGCAAGGCAGGCGTGATTGTGCAGCGTCTGGGGCAGGAACTGGCCGATGTCACGAAACCGGTGGCCGATATTGCCGATGAATGCGTCCCGAAAACGATCGAAAAGCCCGGCCAGCACCGACCGTCGCATGGGATGCACGACATGGGCGCCGGCGAACAGCCGCGTCGCGCCAAAGCCCAGCATCGCCGCCGCATTGATCTGGGCAAAACCGTTCAACGCCGCCGGATCGTGGCGCCGTGCCGGATCCATAAGCAAGCCACCCAGATCAACCCATTTGCCGCGCAGCACCGGCGCCAGCCCGTCGAACACGTCCGATGGCGCAATTGGCCCGGTCAGGAATACATCGTCGTTGAAATAGACAAAGCGTTCGGCAAGGCCCGGGATCCGCCAGATCATGCTTTCGATCGTCATCGAATTGAACGTCGGCAACACCGCTTCATGGCCGGCAAACAACAGCGTGTGGTCGATGATCTCGATGCGGTCCCGGATCGCGTCCGGCACCCTGGCCAGATCGGGGCGCTGGGCATCGGTCACGATCCAGATGCGGCCGATCCATGGCGCATGGTTGGCGATGGACGACAGACAATAAACCAGCTCGTCATTGCACGCCCAGCGGTGCGGGTTGGTGCCGTTTTCATTCGCCGGCACCGCGGCCATATGCGCGCCGCGACGGGCGGCATGGGCAGGGTCTGCGCCATCAACCCAAGTGATGACAGCGTCAATCCGGTCAAGCGCCGGCGTTATTTCGTGCGACATTCGGGTGGTCAGGGCTTTGCAAATGGCCGGCCCGCAATTGTGGACAGGTCTTGGCGGCCGGGGCGCCAACAATATGTCGAACCGGCGGTGCGGCCGCGTGGATAGGGCAGAACCCGCAACAGTTCAATGGCTTGTATGAAGGTCGCCTGCGCCGGTATCGACGAACGCCGCGCGTTACATCTTCAACGGCTGGAAATAACCCGTCAGCTCCAGATAGCCACGCCCGCCCGGCACTGTCACGGCACCTTCCCAATAGACCGGGCCACCGCCAGCGCGGCTGTCGAGCTCCTGATCATCCATCAACGGCGTCACCTTCAATTCCAACGGCTTGCCGCGCAGCATGACCGTCACCAGCGGCGCGACCGGCCACGCCGCCCCGGTGCGCGACGATCGCCAGCGCCGGCCATCGGCAAAGCGCACATCACCCGGCCCCAGCCGGGTCTGCACGCCCGCTGCATCACGGTACGATCCGCCCGCCCATACCGGCGCGCCCGCCGCATCGCGGATGCGGAACAGCGTCAACGCGCCGCCATCATCCATGTTCAGGCCCAGCCAGTCCCAGCCGACCGCGCGCGGGTTGAGCAAAGTCGACGACCATTCGCGGTCCAGCCAGGCCGTCCCCGTCACCGCCTCTGCACGACCGCCACGCGTCAACCGCCCGGTCACTGCCAGATGCGGGATGCTGTAATAATGGCTCGCCTCCCGCACATCCGGCCCCTTGCGGCTGTAACCGGCATCGCCCTGCAGGATCGCCGCCTGCGCCGGGCTCAACGCCAGGTCCAGCGCAAAACCATTGCCGGCCACCGCCGCCCGCCACACGCCATCGCCGCCGCGCCGCAACCGCCAATCATCCACCCGCACATCGGCGTCGCCCACCGCCGCGCCGGCCAGCCCGAACCCGGCGCGGGCGATGCGCTGGTCATGCTGCAAATGCCCCACCGCCGGGTCGGAGATCGCTGCATGGGCAAAGATGATCTGCTTTGGTGCAAAGGCACTGGAATTGCGCTGGTCCACCGGCGGCCGGGTGCGGAAAAAGGTGATCTGGAACCCCAGATACTTGCCGTTCGCAGTCTTCAGCCAGCCGGTGACATACCACCATTCGGTGCGAAAATCCGGGTGCGCGCCGTGATCGCGCGGGAACTGCACCGCCACCCCGGGCCGCACCACGGCATAGTCGGGCAATACCGGCCTTTCCACCGGTCCCGCACTCGCCAGCACCACCGCCAGCACCAGTAAAACCCACCGCATCACCAATCCTGCCGCACGGCATTCACCGCGTCCGCCGACAATGCCCGCCGCCCGGCCAGCACCGCCGTCCCCGCCGCCGCCGCCACCAGCGCCGCCGCCAACCCGGCGAACAGCCCCCAGGGGATGCTGGTATCCATCGTCCAGTGAAAACTCTGCGGATTGACGACATGGATCAGCACCTGCGCCATCACGACGCCCAGCCCGAGCCCGGCCACCACCCCGACGCCGCCCAGCAAGGCGCCTTCCGCCGCCAGCATCGCAATGATCTGCCGCCGCTGCACGCCGATATGCCGCAACATGCCGAACTCCCGCCGCCGCGCCAAAGTCTGCGCCGAAAACGTCGTCGCCACACCGATCAGCCCAATACCGATGGCAATCGCCTCCAACGCATAGGTGATGGCGAAACTGCGATCGAACACCTTCAACGCCATCGCCCGCAACTGCCGCGGTTCGGCAAAGCGTGTCTGCGCCACCAGCCCGGGCGGCAGCCGCCTCCGCAACGCCGCCGTTACCGGCCCCGCCGCCGCGCCGGGAGCCAACATCACCGCCGCCTCCGTCACCGTCGCATCGCCCGTCGCCGCCGCATAATCCCGCGTCGCCATGGCAATCGCGCCGAACTGCCGGGCATAATCCCGCCACACTCCGGCAACGAACACCGGCCGTGCCCCATCGCCCAGCGGCAATTTCATGCTGTCCCCCGGCTTCACGCCATACAACCAGCCCATCGGTTCCGACACCCATACCGGCACGGCCCCGGCCGGCACCGGCAATGACCGGCCCAGCAACGGCAGTGCGGCCCCCGGCGCGCCCGCATCGATGGTTTGCGCCACCAACATCACCGCCGGCTTGTCCGCCGCCAGCCGCAACGGCAACTGCCGCACGAACCGGATCGTTGCCACCCCCGGCGCGCCCGCCAATCGCGCCTGCGCCGCCCGGTCCAGCCCGCCGGCCTCGGCACCCTCCACATGCAGATAGACATCGGATGGCAACACCTGCACCAACCAGGCATCGACGGAGGTGCGGAAACTCGCCACCATCACCGCCATCGCCACCATCAGGCTGGTGGAGGCGACAATCCCGCACAGCGCCACCGCGGCCTGCCCCGGTGCGCCCCACAGCCGCTGCAACGCCAGGTCGATCGCCACCGTGCGCTGCACCCGCACCCGTACGATCTGCGCCAGCAACCGTCGCGTCAGCCATGGCATCGCCGCCACGCCGCCGGCCAGCAACAGCGCCATCGCCAGATAGCCCAGCAACGGCAGCCCCCATATCGGCGGCCCCAGCGCCGCAACCCCGCCGGCGGCCAACAGCAACAGCCCCGGCCAGCCCGGGGGCTGCGTGCGCGGGTCGGCGGCCTCGCTGCCGCCTTTCAACGCCACCGCCGGTTGCGCCCGCCCGGCCGCGGTCGCCGGCAACAGGCTGCTCACCACCGCCACGCCGACACCGATGCCGGCAAAGGCCAGCGCCGCCAACGCCGGAAACGCCAGCCGCACCGCGCCTTGCCCGAAATAACCGCCGCCCAGATCGCCGCCCAGCAGCCGTACCGCCAGATCGGCGAGCGCATAGCCCAGCCCGATGCCCAGCGCCGCCCCCACCACGCCCAGGATCGCGCCTTCCGTCACCACCTGCCGCACCAACGCCGCCCGTGTCAGGCCCAGCACGCGCAGCAGCGCAAATTGTGGCCGCCGCCGCGCCACCGACAGCGATTGCGCCGAAAACACCAGGAATCCGCCGGTCAACAGCGCCACCATCGCCAGCATTTCCAGGTTGACGCGATAGGCGCGGGACAGGCTGTCGCTGCGCTGCGCCTCATTCTCCGGCGAAACCAGCGCCGCATCGACGGGCAGCATCGTGCCGATCGCCGCGCGCACGGCGTCCCGGTCCACCCCCGGTGCCAACCGCAGGTCGATACGCTGCAACCGCCCCACTTGCCCGAACCGCCATTGCGCATCGGCGATGTCGATCACCGCCAGCGCCTGATCGTCGCCGGCCCCGGCCAGCGTGCCGGCAATGCGCAGCCGCCGCGTCACCCCGGCGGCGGTGATCGACACCTCATCGCCGATCCGCGCCGCGAACAGGCGCAGCGCCGCCCGGCTGACGAACACCGCATCGCCATCGAACGGCGCGCTGGCGTCGCGGCCATCGCTGCCCGGCCCGCCCGCCATCGGCATGCCGACCAGGCTGGGCGTCACCCGCACCGCGCGCAATATGTCCAGCCCGAGCAAGGTCAATCGGCCGCCACGGCCATCCCTTCCGCCGGCCGTCGCGGTGCCTGCCGGCGTTCCCGCACTCGCCGCCAATTCCACCACCGGGCTCAACGCCGTCACCCCGGCAAGGCCGGCGATGCGCGGGTACAGTTCCTCGGCAAAGCCCGCCGGGGTGGCGGCGCGCACCTGCAATTCGGCGGCGCCGTTGACGCTGCGCACCGCCCGGTCGAAACTTTCCAGCGCGGTGCGGTTGACGACATGCACGGCAAATCCCAGCGCCACACCAACCGCAATGGCCAGCGCGCCGACGATCAACCGCGCCGGATGCGCCCGCCATTCCCCCAGCATCATCCAGCGCGCTGCGACGCCCGGATAACCGGTAACGGCGTGGGCTGGATCATGCTGGGCGACGACCGCGCCCGGCATCACTCGGCGGCCTGTCATTCCGCTGCTCTGGGCAACGCATCGCCGCGTGGCACCAGCCCGGCCGCGCCCAACACGAGCACCCGGTCGGCAATTGCCGCCGCCCGGTCGCTGTGCGTCACGATCACCGCCGCCGCGCCCGATGCCCGCACCTGTTCCAGCAACAGTGCCAGGATCCGCGCCGCGGTCTCGGGGTCCAGATTCCCGGTCGGTTCATCGGCCAGAATGAGCGCCGGCCGGTGCACCAGCGCCCGCGCAATGGCGATGCGCTGCAATTCCCCGCCCGACAATTGTGCCGGATAATCACCGCCGCGCCCCGCCAGCCCGACCGCCGCCAGCATCGCATCGGCGCGCACCAACGCCGGGCCGGGCGCCGCCCGCGCCAAAAGCAGCGGCAACGCGATATTCTGTGCCAGCGTCAAATGCGGCAGCACATGAAAGGCCTGAAACACAAACCCGATCGAATCACGCCGCAACAGGGTGCGCACATCATCGTCCAGCCCGGCAAGATCGCGCCCGGCGATGGCAATGCTGCCGGCATCGGCGCTGTCCAGCCCGGCCACCAGGTTGAGCAGGGTCGATTTGCCGACCCCCGATTCCCCCATGATCGCAACGATTTCACCCGGTGCCACGACCAGATCCAGTCCGTCGAACAGGCGCCGGCCGCCCGGCACGGATTTGCCAAGGCCATTGACGGCTAGCGCGGGGGCAGGGGGTGTCGGCACGGACATGGCGCGGACTTTAGCGAAGTGCCGCCACCGGTGAAGCGCCCGTGTCAGGGTGTGGCACTTGGCCCCTTCCGGCAAGGCTGTGGTATGGCTGCGACATGACTGCGCCATGGCCGCGTGGATTCCGGCCGTCGGCGAGGCGGATCAAGGCGTCGGGCTTATGGGGGAAACCATGCAATCTTGACTTTTATAACCTTTTTGGTTATTCAGGATCATGGATAGCAATCTCACTCCCGCCACCGAGCCAGAAACCGATCTGGATTCTTCTCCGCAATCTGGGGCCACCCGACAGGACGGCGCACCGCGCGCGCCGCGCCGTGTGCGCCGCGACGGCTGGACCAGGCAGCGCCAGCTGACATTTCTCAATTCGCTGGCGCTTACCGGCTCGGTGCAGCGCTCGGCGCTGCTTGCCGGGATGAGCCCGTCGTCGGCCTATCGCCTGCGGCTCCACCCCGATGCGGCGGCGTTCCGCCACGCCTGGACCTGCGCCCTTCGCGCCTGCGCCACCTTGCTCCGCCAGGTCGCGCTTGATCGCGCCATCAACGGCACGCTGCAGGATGTCATATATCAGGGCAGCGTTATCGGCACCCGCGTCGTCCATAATGACCGGCTGCTGATGTACATGCTGCGCGAACATGGCGGCATGGACAGTTCCGGCCCCCAGCAACACCTTGTCGACAGCTTTCAGCGGCTGGAATCGATCGACGATCCGGATGCCGAACCGCCGTTTGAAGATGACTGAATGAGCGGTGACTTAATGTGAACTTATCGCTGGTAACATAAAGAGAAATTTTGCGTTTCGCTCTTTTTGCCTCCCCCCTTGAGGTGGAGGCAGAGAGACGCCGAAGGCGGCCCGGGAGAGGGGCTCTCTGCGCGATAAGGGGCAGAAGTAGAAGCAGCAAGGGGCATAGGCAAAGCCCGTGCTGGCGTCGGACGAGATCGGTCGGTGGTGCCAACCGCCTCGCCGGCCGGTCTTGCGCCTGTCGGCGCGCTGCTGGCAGCGCGCGCAGCGCTGCGACTCACCCGCTATTCCGCAACCCCGCTGCAATCCCGTTGATCGTCAGATGGATCCCTTCCGCAATCCGGGGGTCTTCCTCGCCACTCCGCCGCCGCCGGATCAGGTCGATCTGCAACTCGTTCAACGGGTCGATATAGGGCAGCCGCAGCTTAACCGATCGCGCCAGCGCCGGCTGTTTGTCGAGCAGCGCCGCCTGCCCGGTCAGTTCCAGCAGCACGTCGTGCGTCTGCTGCCAACCATCCGATATGGTTCCAAAGATCGACCTGCGCAGCGCCGCATCCGGCACCAGCCCGGCATAGCGGCCGGCGATGGCCATGTTGGACTTGGCCAGTACCATCTCCAGATTGGATAATGCCGCCGCCAGGAACGGCCACGCCTCGACCATCTCCCCCAGCAGGCCCTTGTCATCGAACGCCGCCAGCGCATGGCCGGCGCCATACCAGCCCGGCAGCATGATCCGCGCCTGCGCCCAGCTGAACACCCAGGGGATGGCGCGCAAATCCTCGATCCGGTCGCTGCGCGTCCGTGATGCCGGGCGCGATCCGATCTTCAACTCAGCGATCTCGGTGATCGGCGTCGCCGCGCGGAAAAACGCGTTGAACCCCGGCGCCTCATAGACCAGCCCGCGATAGCTGGCATAAGCGGCCGCGCTGATGCCCGACATTGCGGTGCGGAACCGGGCGAAATCGCCGCTGCTCAACCGCGGCGGCTCCAGGCTGGCCAGCACCGTCGCTGCCGCCATCGTCTCCAGGCTGGCCGCGGCCTTGGCGGGGTCGCCATATTTGGACGCGATCACCTCGCCCTGTTCGGTGATGCGGATGCGGCCCATCACCGTGCCCGGCGGCTGGGCACGGATGGCGTCGAACGCCGGCCCGCCGCCCCGCCCGACTGCGCCGCCGCGGCCATGGAACAGCTGCATGCGCAGGCCGCGTGCCGCGAACACCTTCGACAGCGCCAGCGCGCCTTCGTGCAGCGACCAGTTGGAGGTCATGTAACCGCCGTCCTTGTTGCTGTCGGAATAGCCGATCATCACCTCCTGATGGCCACGCGCATCAGCCAGTGCCTTGGCCTTTGGTCGGTCGAGAAAGTCCGCCATCACCTGCGGCGCCGCCTCCAGATCCTCGATGGTTTCGAACAGCGGCACCGCCATGATAGGGCAGGTCGGCACGTCGCCGGGGATATACAGCCCGACCTCCTTCAACAGGACATAGACCTCCAGCAGGTTGGCAACCCCGCTGGTCTTGGAAACGATATAGGCGCGGATCACATCTGGCCCAAAGCGTTCATGGGCGGCGGCGGCGGCGCGCAGGATCGCCATTTCCGACATGGTTTCATCGCTGTAGCGAGCGTGCGGGTTGAACAGCAGGCGCGGCGACGCGAGTTCGCCGCCCAGCAACACCACCCGCGTCGCATCGTCCATCGCGGCATAATCGCCCGGCACCCCCGCGATGCCCAGCAACTCGCCGACCACCCTTGCGTGGACATCGGCGTTCTGCCGCAGATCGAGCGTCGCCAGCCGAAAGCCAAAGATCTTCACCGCGCGGATCAGCGTGTCGAGCCGGTTGCCCACCATCACCCGGCCGCCATGCGCCGCCAGCGATGCCGCCACGGTTTCCAGATCGGCGAGCAGGTCATTCGCCGTGTCATAGGGCGCGCCCGTCACCATGGCGGCCAGCGGCGGCGCATTACCGGCCAGTACCCGGTAACTGGCTGCGGTGCGGGCATAAACGCCGGACAGCGCGCGGCGATAGGGTTCATCGGCGCGGCTGGCGGCGGTGTCGCCGCTGGCATCGGCAAGCGCCAGCAGCGCCGGTGTCGCATCGACATAGGCCGCCGACATCGAAAGCTCGGCCCCCATGGTGTTCAGTTCGGCAAGGTAATGGCCGATCACCGCGCCGGCCTGCGCTGCCAGCGCCGCCTCCAGCGTGGCCGCGTTGACATTGGGGTTGCCGTCGCGGTCGCCGCCGATCCAGCTGCCGGGCCGCAGGAAGGGTGGCAGCTCGGCCCCGGCCAGCGCCTCCCAGCGGGCGTGCAGCACCGGCAGCACCGGCAAGAAGCTGCCGCGCAGATACGACAGGGCGGACTGGATCTCGTCGGTGACCACCGGCTTTACGGCGCGCAACGGCCGAGTCTGCCACAAAATTGTGATCTGCCGGATCAGTTCGGCCTCGGTATCGGCATCGCAATAGCCCGCGGCACAATTGGCCATCAACGCGGCGATCGTCGCCTCCCGGTCGATCATGCTCTTGCGGCGCACTTCGGTCGGGTGGGCGGTCAACACCGGGGCGATCAAGGCGCCGTTCAACAGCGCGACGACCGCCGCCTTGTCGACACCCAGCGCCGAAAGGCTGGCCATCGCGCCGGCCAGCGTCGCTTCATTTTCGGTCGCCGGGCTGCCGCGATCTTCTGCCAGATTGGCGAGCAGCGAAAACAGCAGGAAACCGCGCACAAAGCGCAGCGTATCGGCCAGATCAAGGCTTTGCAGCCGGGCGCTCAACCGTGCCGTTGCCGCTGCATCGGGGGCGCGGTGCGATGCCACCGACGCCTGGCGCACGCCTTCGATGGCGTCGAACACGGCGGCGCCATCCTGGGTGCGGATGACATCGCCCAAAAGCCTGCCGAGGTAGCGCACATCCTCGCGGTCGCTGCCGCTGCCGCTCGCTTCGCTGGCACTGGCGGGGTTATTCATCGCATGGCGTCCTTGTTTTTCCGGTGTGGCCTTCACGGGCGGTCGCTGTCGACCCCCTGCCACTTGTCGCAACCCTAGTGCCAAGCTTGGTGATGCCAAAGCGGCTTTTGCTGCACTGCAAGAGGACGGTTACAAAAGCTTCATCGTCCGGGCGGCGCCGCCGGCCTATCATCCGGACATGACCCCGCCGGCGCTGCGGGATCGGGAGACGATGGCGATGATCAGATGCCTCATGTTGATTTCGGGCCTGTCTGTGGCAGCGGCGGCGCTCGCCGCGCCCGCCATGGCGCCGGAACCGCATGTTACCGCCCGCATCGCCGGTGCCGATGGCGGCTGGGACTATGCCAGCGTCGATACCGCATCCAACCGGCTGTTCGTGTCGCGCAGCGATGGCGTGATGGCGGTCGATCTGGCCACCGGAAAGGTCACGCCGCAATTCGTTCCCGGCGCGCGGGTCCATGCCTCGTTCGTCATCCCGGGCAGCAATATCGGCGTCAGCACCAATGGCACGCCAAACACGGCGACGCTGTTCGATGCCCGCACTGGTGCTGTCACCGCCACCATCAAGGTCGGCGCCAAGCCCGATGCCGCGACCTATGATGCCCGTTCGGGCACGGTCTGGGTGATGAACGCCGATGATGGCACCGCGTCGATCATAGATCCAAAGGCGGCAAAGCTTGTCGGCAGCGTCAGCATCGGCGGCGCGCTCGAATTCGCCGTGGTCGATGGCAAGGGCCATTTGTTCGTCAATGTCGAGGACAAGGCTGAAATCGCGATGGTCGATATCAAGGCGCGCAAGGTCGTGCGCCGCACCGCGTTGCCGGGATGTGAAGAACCAACCGGGCTGGCGTTGACCGACAGCGGCGTGCTGATCGCCGCCTGCGCCAACGGCGTCGCCAAGACCGTGGCGGCGTCCTCCGGCAAGCTGCTGCACGACATCGCCATCGGGCCGCGCCCCGATGCGGTGATCTGGGACGCCAGGCGAAAGCGCGCCTATATCCCGTCGGGCGGCGACGGCACGCTGGCGGTCATCGATGCATCAAACGCCCTGCCGCACATCGTCGCCAAGGTCGCCACCCAGACCGGGGCCCGCACCGGCGCCGTCGATCCGGCAACCGGCAAACTCTATCTGCCGACCGCCCGCTACGACAGCAGTGGACCCGGCCGCCCCAAGGCGGTGCCCGGCAGCTTTGAAGTGCTCGTCGTCTCGGAATAGGTGACCGACAGGGGCTTCGTCACTCGACGGAGCATCGGCGCCACCCTCGCCACCATGGCATAATTGCGCGCTTGCCCATCGCCGGGGATCGGGCCATTCCAACGCCTGTCAAACAGGGTTGGTGGAGGATCGATATGAACGGGTTTCGGATGATGGCGGCGGCGACACCGTTGCTGGCGGCGGCTTTGGTCGTCACCCCGTCGCTGGCCACCCCGACGAATGTGGTCGTGCGCGTCATCAGCCAGGGTGCCAAGTTCGTCGGCTCTGGCATGGGCGGCGCTGCCATCATCATTCGCGATGCCGCCAGCGGCGCGATCCTTGCGCAGGGCATCACCAGCGGCACTACCGGCAACACCAAACGCATCATGGAAACCGCCCCGCGCGATGCGCCGCGCGCCGATGCGGGGACAGCCGGCTTTGCCGCCACGATCGACATTGCCGCGCCGCGGCTGGTGGAAGTGTCGGCGACCGGCCCGCTGGCCCAGCCGCAATCGGCGGTGCGGGTAACGGCACAGCATTGGCTGATCCCCGGCGCACCGGTGGCCGGCGATGGCTGGGTGCTCGAGCTGCCGGGGCTGGTGGTTGATATTACCGATCCGGCGACGCCGGCGCGCGCGGCAAAGGATGCCCCGGCCATGCATTTGACAGCGCATGTCGCGATGCTGTGCGGCTGCCCGATCGAACCTGGCGGGCTTTGGGATGCCGGCCGCTTCGATGTCCGCGCCCATGTCACCCGCGATGGCGCGCCACTGCCCGATGTGCCGCTGGCCTATGCCGGCACGACCGGCAATTTCGGCGCTGATTTGGCGCTGGGCGGCAAGGGCAACTACCTGGTCACCGTCAGCGCCTTTGACCGCCAGACCGGCGCCGCCGGCGTCGACAGCGCGAGCGTTGAAAAGCCCTGATGCGTCCTGTTTCAGCCGAGTGGCGGCTGGCCCGCAGCGCCGCGCCGGCTCGCGCTATTTCGGATGGACGGCGCGCCAGGCCTTCACGCCCGCCAGCATTTCCTCGACATGGTTCTTGGGCGACAGGTTGGAATAAACGGCGCCGACCTTGCCATCGGGCGTGATGACATAGGATGTGCGGTCGGAATGGCCGGGCAGCAGCGCCAGCGTCGCGTCATATTTCTTGGCGATAGCAAGCTTTGGATCACCGGCGACCGGGAATTTGTTGCGGCACTCGGCGACCGAAAATTCGGCGATCCTGTCGACATTCCCCGCCGTCAGCCCGATCAGAGTCGCGCCCATTGCTTCGAAATCGGCGGCGGCCTCGGCGAAGTTATGGGCCTCGATGGTGCAGCCGGAGGTAAAGGCGGCGGGGAAGAAATACACGACCACCGGGCCCTTCTTCAGCGCCGCAGCAAGGTTGAACTTGAACGGCTTGCCGGCCAGCGCGCCATCGGCGGAAAAATCGGGGGCGGCCGCACCCACTTTCAACGCGGCGAGCGCCGGCGACGATGCAAGCCCGCCGGCAAGCATGGCGGCGAACAAGGCGGGGGCAGCGAGGGCGGCAAAGCGCTTCATGGCGATCGATCCGATCTTCAAATGGTTGCCGGCCTTCATGCCGCAGACCGACACCATGCACCAGCACCAAAGGGCAGGGGTGCCCGTGGCGTGGCAATAGGCCCCGGCTTCACACCGGAAACGGCGTCCACAAGACATCGTTTATATGGCGCGCGCCCATGGCCAGCATGGCCAGCCGGTCAAAACCCAGCGCCACGCCACTGGCGTCCGGCATTGATCGCTGCGCGGTCAACAGATCCTCGTCGATGGGATAGCGGTCGCCGTAGATCCGCTGCTTTTCGTCCATCTCGGCCACGAAGCGCCGCCGCTGTTCATCGGCATCGGTCAATTCGCCAAAGCCATTGGCGAGTTCAACCCCACAGGCATACAGCTCGAACCGCTCGGCAAAGCGGGGATCATGGGCGCAGGGCCGGGCCAGCGCCGCCTCGGCGATGGGGTATTCGGTCAACAGGGTCAGCCGCCCCTCGCCCAGCCGCGGTTCGATATGGGTGACGATCACCTTGCTGAACAGGTCGGACCAATTGTCGTTGTCGAACACCGTCAGGCCTCGCGCCGCTGCTGCTGCCGCCAAGGCATCGCGGTCATGAAGCACGGCCGCCAGATCGATGCTGGCACAGGCGCGAAACGCGTCGGTGACAGTGATCACTTCGGGCTCGGCCGCGGGGTCGCACGCAGCACCGCGCCATTCCAGCCGCGCCCGCCCGGTCGCCGACAGCGCCGCGCGGCACAGGGCGATGCTGTCATCCATCACCACCCGATAGGGCACATCGGTACGATACCATTCGACCATGGTGAATTCGGGCGAATGCAGCGGCCCGGTTTCGCCATTGCGCCACACGCGGGCGAAATCGACGATGCGCGTCTCGCCGGCTGCCAGCAGCTTTTTGGCAGCAAATTCGGGGGAGGTATGCAGGTAGCGGCGCTGTGCCGGTGCACCTTCGGGCCGCCAATCGGCAGCAAAGGCCTGAAGATGGGTTTCATTGCCGGGGGACACTTGCATCGCGCCGATTTCGGTCTCGACAAAGCCCGCCGCTTCGAACCATCTGCGAAGTGCCGCCTTCACCCGCCCGCGCTGCAACAACAGGGGCCGCCGGTCGGCATGCACGTCGCGTCGCCAATATTCGATGCTCACGCCTCGCCTTTCCGAACCTGCCATGCGCAACGGGCTTGGCCTTTTTGCGTCCGCCCGCTACGGGCGCTACACGATTTCAACACTACTGCAGGCCCTGACGCCTCGCGGTTCGACAGGCAAGGGCCCTTCTCATGGTAAAGATCATCGCCAGCAACGTCCGCAAGGGCTTCGTCCTCGAACATGACGGGGGGCAGCTTTATGTCGTGCTGAAGGCCGAAACCTTTCGCCCTGGCAAGGGCACGCCGACCACCACCATCGAAATGCGGCGCATCGCCGATGGCGTGAAGACCGTTATCACCACCAAGACCGGCGAAGGCCTGGAACGCGCCTATGTCGAGGAAGTGAAACACAATTATCTTTATGCCGATGGCGACAACCATGTCTTCATCAACAATGAAAACTACGACCAGGTCATGGTGCCGGCGGCGATGATCGCCGAACAGATGGTCTGGCTGCAGGAAAATTCCGAATGCTCGCTGTTGATGTTCGATGGCAACCCAGTGTCGATCCAGTTGCCGGCGCGGGTCACGGTCGAGATCCTTTCCACCGAACCCGTGGTCAAGGGCCAGACAGCGTCGTCGTCATACAAGCCGGCGCAGGTCAGCGGCGGCGCGCGCGTCATGGTGCCGCCGCACATCGATGTCGGCACCCGCATCGTCGTCAACACCGAAGAGGGCACCTACGAGGAACGCGCCAAGGATTGACGCGCCCCTGATCACGGTTGCAGCGGCACCAAACCGCCGCGGCCGCGGCGGCAGATGCGGCGATCAACAGCAGGAGAAAGTGGCGGAGTCGGAGG
>JBBQYI010000039.1:0-26441 GCA_038208825.1 Sphingomonadales bacterium
GAAGACCAGCCCCGTCGAAATCGTCCCGCAGCACAACCGCTGATGCCATCGCATACCCCCCACAGCCTGCGACGTTGAATCAGATCATGGACGTTTTGGGAATCCCCCACGGTGAGTCAGAGCCCAAGGGACTTGGTATTAGCTGTCGTTCTGCACGGTCCGTTAGCCCACTGGGGGGAAAGGCTCACCCTCAGTCCAACCCTCACAAAAAAGCTGTTTGAGGGCAGCAACGTTAACAGCGACGCCCAGAACAAATGCGACCTGTTCAGGCGACAATTTCTCGACTTTATACTGATGCAGGCCTTCCACGATCATCCAACGAAAAGCGCCATGCGGCCCCAACTCATAGCGAAAACGCAGAGTTTTGTATCGCTGCGGAATATCAGAGCGGCCTATCCGATGAACTAATTTTTGCCTAACTGCTGATCCAAGCGGAAAGATCAGAGAAAATCTGAAGTCGGATAGCTCGGGATCGGAAAACACTGCGACGGACGTTCCGAACGTGACGTCCGAGCCAACATGCTGGAGGTAAAGCGAGCCACATTCCGTCGACATTTGGTAGACGGCTCCGATGCCTCGCTGGCTCACAACAGGCTTCTCCCACTACACTGCACCGCCTTACATACGGCCTAAGCCAACGTCCGCAAGTGGGGCGAAAGCAGCCATCGTGTATCCGGGCTTGCAAACGGCATCGTTCTCAAAATTCTCGGGCCAGAGCGCATCCGGCCCAAAGGTCAGTCCAATCGAGAAGTCAGGAAAACGCCTCCCGGGGCTGACTTCTCGAACAAAACATCAGCAAAATCAACGCGCGTCAAATCCCGGCAAGCCTACAGCAGTGCCGCATTTTCATGCGCCAGCAGCCAGCGCTTGCGCTCAATGCCGCCGGCATAGCCGGTCATGCTGCCATTGGCGCCGATGACCCGGTGGCAGGGCACGACGATGCCGATGGGGTTGAGCCCGTTGGCGAGGCCGACCGCCCGCGCCGCACCAGGCTTGCCGAGCATCGCGGCGAGTGCGCCATAGCCCAGCGTTTCACCCGCCGGGATGCGGCGCAGCGCGGCCCAGACGCTTTTCTGGAATTCGGTGCCGCCGGTGGCGACCGGCAGCGCGTCGAGCGCGGTTATATCGCCGGCGAAATAGGCATCGAGCGCGACGGTGACAGCGGCCGGTGCTGGGCCATCGACAAGCGTGAAGCTGCCATAGTGGCGGGCGAGCAGCCGATGCATGCGCTCTTCGAAATCGCTGAAATCGAGAGCACGCAGGGCGCCATCGGCATCGGTGACGATCAACAATTCGAAGGCGGGCGCGGCGTAGCGGGTCAGGGTTAGTTGCATTTTCGGGGCTCCACGGTTGCGCTTGCGGCGGCTGGCGGGGGTTTGGCCATGGACGGCGGCGAAGACTTCGTTGAAGCGGCGGACGCTGCCGAAACCCGCCGCTGCCGCGACTTCGGCCATTGGCGTGGTGGTTTCGTCAATCAACGCGACAGCGGCGGCCAAGCGCTTGGCTTGGGCGACAGCGACCGGCGAGACGCCCAGGTGGCGGGCGAACAGCCGGCGCACCTGCCGCTCCCCCACTCCCAATTTGTCGCCAAGCGCTTCGACAGCGGCGGGTGCGTCTGCCGCATCGAGTGCGCCGCCATCGATCAGGGTCAAGGCGCGGCGCACGCTGGTGACCGTGCCGTTCCACGCCGGGCTGCCGGGCTCGCTTTCGGGGCGGCAACGCTTGCAGGCGCGAAAGCCGAGCGCCCGGGCTTCGGCGGCGGTGGCGGCGAAGCGGCAGTTTTTCAGCAAGGGCGGACGCGCCGGGCAGACCGGGCGGCAATAGATGCCGGTGGTTTTGACGCAGGTGAAGAACCGGCCATCAAAGGCGCGGTCGCGGCGTTGCATCGCGGCGTAGCAGGTTTCGGGATCGGGCAGTGTTTCCATGGCGCCGGTGTACCGTCATTCGCCGGGCGAGTCTGGCGGTTTTCGGACGTTGTTGCCCGGCAGCGTTGCCCGGCAGGCCGCGCTCAACCCGTGGCGCGGCAGCCGAATTGCCCGGTGTTGGTGACCCCGCAGGCGAAATGCTGGCCACCGCGGCTGAAGGTGATCGCGGCGGTGCCGTTTCCGGCTTCGCTGACGACATCCTTCACCGTTCGGATCGGATGGCCGCCGACGCCTTCGATAAGGTCACCGGGTTTCAGCACGCCAAAGCGCGCGGCGGGCGCATTGCCCTGAATTTCGACGACGACGACGCCCGCTTCGGGCAGGCCGATGCCGAGTTCCTGGGCATAGGCCGGCGACAGATTGGCGACGGTGACACCCGACAGGATCGAGCGGCCGGCGATGGCGGTGATCTGGCGCGGCGGGTTTTCCGGCGGCGCGGCGAGCACCACCGACACCGATTGGTCCTTGCCGGCGCGGAACAATTGCACCTGCAACGAACTGCCAACCCCTTGCGTTGCCAGCGAATAACGCAGTTGGCCGCCATCGGCGACTTCCTTGCCATCGACGGTCCGCAACACATCGCCGGGGCGGATGCCGGCGCGGGCGCCGGGGCTGCCGGGGGCAACGGCGGTGACGAGCAGCCCGCCGGGCCGGTCAAGCCCGTTCAGCCGGGCGCTTTCGGCGGTCAATGGCTCGCCTTCGACTCCGATCCAGCCCGAAACGAACTTGCCCTTGTCGGCGGCGGCGAGGAAAACCCGGACGATTTTGGATGGGATGGCAAAGCCGATGCCGTTGGACCCGCCGGTGCGCGAGTAGATGGCGGTGTTGATGCCGATCAACCGCCCTTGGCTGTCGAGCAGCGCGCCGCCCGAATTGCCGGGGTTGATGGCGGCGTCGGTCTGGATGAAAAACTGCCAGTCCGACACGCCGATGCCGGTGCGGGCGATGGCCGAAACGATGCCGGTGGTGACAGTTTGGCCGACGCCGAACGGGTTGCCGATGGCGATGGTGATGTCGCCAACCTCGGCGCGGTCGCTGTCGCCCATGCGGATGACGGGCAGCTTTACGCCCTTTGTATCGACGCGCAGCAGCGCCAGATCGAGCCGGGCATCGGAAAACAGCACCTTGGCCGGAAATTCGCGGCGATCGGCGAGGGCGACAAGGATCTGTTCGGCGCCATCGACGACATGGTTGTTGGTGATGATCAGCCCATCGGCGCCGACGATGACGCCCGAGCCCAACGACTGCTGAACACGCGCCTGCGGTGCCTGGCCGCCCATGAATTGTTGCAGGAATTCCGCCATGCTCGATGGCCCGCTGCGATCGACACGGGCGGTGTAGACGTTGACGACGGCGGGCGCTGTCGCCTTTACAACCGGCGCAAAGGACAGCTTCACTTCGCCCTGGCTGGCCGGGACGACGCGCTGCACCGGGGTTGTGTCCACCGGCGGAATTTGCGCCATGACGCTGCGATCGTTGGCGAACTGGCCGACGCCAAGTGCCAGCGCCACGCCGGCAATCGCACCAAGGGCGATGCCGCCCGCCACTTTAGCGTTGTTGCGCATCAATCATTCCCGACAGTGAATACCCGTGCATTTGTGCAATTGTGCATCGCGCGTGAAGCGGCAATGAACGTTCAGCATTTATTGAGAGATGGCATGAAACTTTGGCATTGCAATGACGCCCGATCGTTCCGCGTGTTGTGGACGCTGGAGGAGTTGGGGTTGGAGTATGAGCTGGTCAGCCTGCCGTTTCCGCCGCGCTGGCGGGAGCCGGAATATCTGGCTGTGAACCCGCTTGGCACCATTCCGTTCTTTGTCGACGGGCCGGCGGCGATGACGGAGAGCGCGGCGATCTGCGAATATCTGGCGGTGAAGCATGGCGCCGGCACGCTGGTCGTTGCGCCGGACGAGGACGATTTCGGCGCCTGGCTGAACTGGTTGCACCATGGCGAAGCGACGCTGACATTCCCGCAGACGCTGGTGTTCCGTTATGCCGTGCTGGAAAAGCCCGAAAACCGGCAGCCCAAGGTGGCGGCAGATTACAAGAAATGGTTCCTGGCGCGCACCGTTATGGCCGAGGCGGCACTAGCTGATGGCCGGGAATTCCTGTGCGCCGGGCGGTTTACCGTGGCGGATGTCTCGGTGGCCTATGCGTTGCTGTTCGCCGAAACACTGGGCCATTTGGATGATGTCGGGCCGAATTTGCGCGATTTCTGGGCGCGGTTGCAGAGGCGTGAGGGCTTCAAACGGGCAAAGGCGGCGCAGGCGCGGGCTCAGTCGGCGACGAAGGGTTCAGCCTTAACCACATCGGCGGTGACGAGCGGGCGATAAAGGTGCGGGAATAATTGCCCGCCGCGCGCTGGCTCCCAGCGTAGTTCGGCGGCGAGCGCATCGGCATCGAGGGAGATGGCCGTCAGGCCCGCCTCCCCTGCGAACCATTTGGCGGCGGTGGCTGCCACCTGATCGGGGGTGGAGATGTGGATATAGCCGTCGCGCAGATCGTCGGGGGAGCCGGCGAAGCTGCCTTTTGCCGCGAATTCCGCCCATTCGGCGGCGCGCAGCAGCTTGATGATGGGGGTCATTTCGCTTGCCTGACTGGCACCTGGACGTTGCACAGATCGGTGGCGCCGGCGGGCCGCACGAAGAAGCCGGTGCGGTTGGCGCGGGCCTTCAGATAGGCGCGGAAGCTGGCCGAGTTGCTGGCCATGACCTCGTATCGCGGATCGGACGCGGTGGCGAAATGGACGCGGCCAATCGGCGTCTGTTCGGCTGGGGTTTTGTAAAAGCCCAGATCTGCGGTGCCGCGCGGCAGGCTGGCATAATGTTCGATACCGGCGATGACGCGGCCGACCAGCGTGATGTTGCGATCGAGATGGCGCGGACCATGGCCGATGACGGCGTAAAGCTCGCTGCCGTCACCGGTATCAGGTGGGTTATCGCGGCCAACGCCGACGGCACCATAGCAGTGCGCCAGCCAGGCGGTGCCGGTTTTCGGGTCGTGCGCGATCGGCCAGCCGTTCCAGAACCCCGATGGCGCATAGGTATCGACGGAGCCGAGCGGGGTGATCGCGAGCCCCTTGGCGCTGCGTTCATATTCGGCCGACAGGGTTGCGGCATGTGCGGGGCCGGGACCCGTGCCGACCGGGACGGCGACTCCGCCGGGGGTGGCGGTGGCGCCCTTTGCGACGGCATTGGCGCCGCCGGCGGTCAATTTGGAGCCTTCGGACGGGCGGGCGGCCCATTGCACGACATAATTATCCTGCACCCGGGTGATGGCGCCGCCGTTGAAACGGCCGGCGGTGACAAGGGCGCGGATGGCCGCGATGTGCGCAGGTGCGAAATCGGGGGCCAGTTCGATGGCCATTTTGCCGCGTGCCGTTTCAAGGATGAGCAGGTTCTGGGGCGCGACCGGGCGCCAGGCCGTGGCGGGGGCCGCCGCCACGATGTCGGCGGGGGTGGCGGGCGGGGGTGCGGCTGCGACGAGCGCGAGGGCGATGAGGATCATCGGGGCAGGATGGCGGGGTTGGGGAGTGGGTGCAAGACCCCCTCTCCCGGCTCGCTGCGCGAGCCCGACCGCCCCCGCGAGGGGGGAGGTAAGAGGTCAGGCTTCGGGTTCGAACTCCAATGCGGCGCCGTTGATGCAGTGGCGCATGCCGGTCGGCCTTGGGCCATCGGGGAAGATATGGCCGAGATGGCCCTTGCAATTGGCGCAATGCACTTCGGTGCGGACCATGCCGTGGGTGGTGTCGGTGGTGGTTTCGACGGAGCCGGGGACGGCGTCGTAGAAGCTGGGCCAGCCGGAACCGCTGTTGTATTTGGTGCCCGAAACATAAACGAGGTTGCCGCAGCCGGCGCAATGGAACTCGCCTGCGCGCTTTTCATCGTTGAGCGGTGAGGTGAACGGCCGCTCGGTGGCGTGTTCGCGAAGCACGGCGCGCTGTGTGGGGGTGAGGTTGCGGTCGGCAATCGGGTCGGTCATGGGGCGGTCCTCAGGCGTGAAACGAAGGAGCAACATCGGTTGGCGGCGGTGATTTGCCAAGCCATGCGACATTCGGCGGCGGGTGGCGCGAGGTTACTAACCCCGTGTCAGCGCGTCGATGGCGCCTTGCAGGATATAGGCGGCGGCGAGGCGATCGACGCGTTCGGCGCGGCGGGCGCGGGACAGATCTTCGGCGATCATGGCGCGTTCGACGGCTTGCGTGCTCCAGCGTTCGTCCCAGAGCAGTAGCGGCATGGTGCCGGCCATCCCCAGATCGACGTTGCGGGCCAGGGCGCGGATGGATTGGGTGCGCGGGCTGTCGCTGCCATCCATGTTGAGCGGCAGGCCCATGACGAGGCCCTTGATGCGTTCGGTGTTGATGAAGTGGCGCAGCAGCACCAGATCGGCGGTGAATTTGCTGCGCGCGATGGTGGAATGCGGGGTGGCAAAGCTCCAGCCGGCGTCGCAGGTGGCAAGGCCGATGGTTTTTGTGCCGGGATCAAGGCCGGCGAGACGGCCGCCATCGGGCAGCATGGCCGCGAAATCGGCGGCGGTGGTGGCGATCATTCGGTCGATTCGCGCGCCGTTGCCGGGGCGCCGAAAGCGCCGGCGCGGCGTTCGACATCGGCGCGCAGATTGGCCCAGAACAGCGGGTAGTCATACACGTGGTAGTTGTTGCCAGGCAAGATATAGGCGGAATAGCCCCCCGGCGGCGGGCCGATATCGAGGATGCCAGATGGCAGGCATGTGGCCGGGACACCCTTGGCGATGAGTTCGCCGCCCGAAAAATCGGCGTTGGGCACCAGCGAGCCGAGGTTTTCGCCAGCCTTCATCGCGACCCCGGTGGCGGCGCCGGCGAGCGGGTTGGTGCACAGGATGGCGGTGCCGCGCCGTTGCGTGCCGGCAAGGCCGGTACCGGCATCGAAATGGCTGCGCACCGCGGCGAAATCGGCTGGTTCGGCAAAGCTTTGCCACGTAAGGATGCAGCCGGTCTGGTCCGGGCTGTCACAGGCAGGCAGGCCGAGCGCAGGCAGATCGGCGGTGATGGAAATCGGCCAGCCGGCGGCATAGACCGCGACGATGCGTTTTTGCAGCGGTTTGCCGGCGACGCGGTCCTTCAGCAGCCGCAACAGCAACAGCGAGCCCTGGCTGTGGCCGGCAATCAGGATCGGTCGGTCGGCGGGTTGGGCGGCGATGAACGCATCAAAGGCCGACAGCACATCCTGATAGGCCAGATCGAGTGCCTCGGTCGCTTGCGGTTTTTCGGTGAGGAAGGCGCCGAACGTGGCCTGGCGGTAGCGCGGTGCCCAGACGCCGGCGACGCCGTTGAAGACGCTGGCCTGGGCGCGCAGGAACAGGTTCATGCGCTTGCCAACCTCGCCCGTGTCGGCGGCATCGGCGATGCTGGCGTTCCATTTCGATCGATCGAAAATGCTCGTCGGCACGATGTAGAAGGCGGCGATGCCGGGGTGTGGCGCCGCGGCATAACCATCTGGAGTCCAGCGGGCGGCGTCCTTTGGCAGGTCGGGCCGGGCCAGCCAGTTGGCGGGCCGTGTGTAGTCGGGCGCGTCGCGGGCCGGCGGGGCGACATATTCGGTGCTGGGCACCAGCGCCGCGCGGATCAGCCGGTCGCCGAACAGCGCGTAGGCAAGCGCCGCCAGGATAACGAGGATGGTGAGGATCGCGATGATCCAGAGGAAGCGGCGGGCTAGCATGGGGGGGCGTGTAGCAGGTGGCAGAGGGTAGCGGGAGTGGGTGCGGCGGTTGGGGCATAACTACCCCTCACCCGGCTTGCTTCGCGAGTCCGAGCCGGGTGAGGGGTGCTTCAGCTATACCCCAACTGCCGCCCGGCCAGATCGAGCATGATTTCCTCGCTGCCGCCACCGATGGCGTTGACGCGGACCTCGCGGTAGATGCGCTCGACCTTTGAGCCGGTGATGTAGCTGGCGCCGCCCAGCACTTGCGCTGCCTCGCGGGCGACATGTTCGAGCATCCGGGTTGCCTGCACCTTCAACATGGCGAAATCGGCGGGTTGGCCGCAGCCGGTCTTCACCTGCCAGGCGCACAGATCGACCCACGCCTGGGTGGCGGCGATCTGCCGGGCGCAATCGGCGAGCTTGATGCGGATCGACTGGTGTTGCGCCAACCGTTTGCCAAAGGTTTCGCGGGTGGTGGCCCACGCGACCGCTTCGGCCAATGCCACCCGCGCCATGGCGCAGCAGCCGTGGGCCATGCCCAGCCGTTCGCCGTTGAAATTGCGCATGATGCCGACAAAGCCGCCGTTTTCGGGGCCGATGAGGTTTTCCGGCGGCACCTCGACATTGTCGAAATGGATGGCGGCGGTATCGGAACAGCGCCAGCCCATCTTGTCGAGCCGGGTGCGCGACACGCCGGGGCGGTCCATTTCGACGAGCATCAGCGAAATCCCCGCCATGCCCGGCTTGTCCGGCCCGCCGGTGCGGACGGCGACGGTGAGGTAGTCGGCGCGCATCCCCGATGTGATGAACATCTTGGAGCCGTTGATGACGTATTTGTTGCCGGTCAGCACCGCCTTCGTGCGCAATTGCGCCACATCGGAACCGCCCGATGGTTCGGTGATGGCGAGGCCGATGATCTTGTCCCCCGCCAGCACGGCAGGCGCGATGCGCTGCTTCATTTCTTCGCTGCCCATGGCGAGGATGGGCGGCAGGCCGATACCGTGCGTCATCAGCGAAGCACCAAGACCCCCTGCCCCGGCGGCGGCCATTTCCTCGCTTTGGGTAAGCGAGTGGAAGATATCGAAACCTTCGCTGTGACCGCCATATTCCTCGGGGTAGTTGAGGCCCAATATGCCGGCTTCGGCGGCTTTCTTGTGCAGCGACCGCGGCAGTTCGCCTTCGGCTTCCCAGCGGTCGATGTTGGGCAGCACTTCCTGCTGCATGAAACGCCGGACGCTGGCCGCCACGGCTTCGTGGCTTTCGTCATAATAGGGCGAGCGGCTGCGCCATTGGTCGAAATCTGCGGTCATCTGGGGGTCTCCATCTGCCGCCGTTATCGCATGGCAGCGGCGATCCGCCCGCCCCTTGAAAAGGGAGGGGCAGACGAGGGACGAATGGCCCGTTAGGTTGTGGCCGTATTTTCGTCCGGGGGTCTGTCCATGAAATCGCTTTTCCTTGCGCTGCTGCTTGCCGGGGCCGCGCCCGCCATTGCGGCCACGCCGGTGCCGTTCGAGGCGGCCGACCTGTACAAATTGTCGATGGTGACGGGGCCGGTGGTGTCGCCCGATGGCAGCCGCGTGCTGTTCACCCGCACCAGTTTCGATATCGCCACCGACATGCGGCAGGGTGAGATCCGGCTGGCGACGATTGGCGGCGACAAGGTGACCGAGCATCTGCTGCTGCCCGCCGCCGCCAAGGCCAGCGGCGCCGCCTGGTCCCCCGATGGCAAGCGCATTGCCTATGTGGCGCCATGGCTGGGCAAGCCGCAATTATGGGTGATCGACGTGGCCGTCGGCATCGGCAAACCGATCACCAGCGGGAAATTGGCGCCGCAGGGCTTTGTCTGGTCGCCCGATGGCAAGCGCATCGGCTTTGTGGCGCGCGTCGAGGCACCGGTGGTGAAGATTCCGGGCATGGTCGAAAAGCCCGAAGGCGCGACCTGGGCGGCGGCGCCCAAGATCATCGATGCCTATCGCTATCGGTTCGATGGCCAGGGCTATTACACGCCCGGGGCAGACCAGTTGTTCGTGGTGGCGGAGGACGGCGGTGATCCGGTACAATTGACAAGGGGCGACGCCGACCAGATCAGCGGCAGTTTCGACTGGACGCCGGACAGCCAGGCGCTGGTGTATTCAGCGCGAGTGCGGCCGGACAATGAATTGATGCCGGTGGAAAGCGACCTGTACCGGGTTGCGGCCAGCGGCGGTGCGCCCGAACGGGTGAGCAGCATCGATGGCGATGAGGGTTCGCCGACGGTATCCCCCGATGGCCGGACGATTGCCTTTATCGGGGCGCCGGCGTCCACCGCATTCTACATCCAGCCGGCGCTGTGGGTGATGCCCGCCGGCGGCGGCGCGGCGCGGCAATTGGCGGGCGCGCTGGACCGGCCGATCATCGCCGCCAAATGGGCGAAGGACGGCAAGGGGCTGTATGCCTTTTACAATGATGTCGGGCTGACCCGCGTGGCCTATGTGCCGGTCGATGGCGGCAAGCCGCGCACGGTGGTGAACGCGGTTGGCGGCACGCGGCTGTATCTGCCATCCGCCGGTGGCGACTGGTCGGAAGGCGGCGGGGTGTTCGCCTATACGACAGTGGAATCGGACCGGCCCGCCGGGCTGGGCATCCAGAAAGGCGGCAAGGAGATTGCCCACATCGATTTCAACGCCGATTGGCGGGCCGGCAAGGTGATCGGCAAGCTGGAACGCGTGACCTGGACTTCATCGAAGGACGCATTCCCCATCGAAGGCTGGGTGCAATATCCGCCGAACTTCGACCCGGCGAAGAAATACCCGATCGCCCTGGAAATCCACGGCGGGCCCAATGGCGATTACGGGCCGTATTTTTCGATCTCCCACCAGATTTACGCGGCGGCCGGTTATATCGTGCTGTTTTCCAACCCGCGCGGATCTATCGGTTATGGTGCCGGATTCGCCACCGCCATCGACAAGGCCTATCCGGGTGATGATCTCGCCGATCTGATGTCGGGCGTGGATGAGATGCTGAAACGCCCCTATGTCGATGCGCGCAACCAGTTTATCGGCGGCGGATCGGGCGGCGGCGTTTTGACCACCTATGCGATTGCTAACACGGACAGGTTCCGCGCCGCCGCGGCGTTGCGGCCGGTGACCGACTGGACCGTGCAGGCGCTGACGTCGGACATTACCGCCCTCACGTTGAAAAACTGGGTGCCGGGAACGCCGTGGGACAATCACGATGATTATTGGCGGCGATCGACGCTGAGCCTTGTCGGCAAGGTGAAGACGCCGACCATCCTTATCGACGGCGAGGCCGATTGGCGCACGCCGATCGAACAGTCCGAGGCTTATTACCAGGCGTTGAAGGTGCGCGGCATCGATACGCGCATGGTGCGGCTGCCCGAGGCCGGGCACGGTATGGGGCGGCCGTCACAATGGCTGCAGACCAATCTGGTGGTCGTTGATTGGTACAACAAATATCTGGTGAAATGAGGCGTCCCCCCCCCCCCCCGCCTCGCGGCGGGGAGACAGATTCAGGCGGCGCGTTTCTTCAATCGCGCCGCATAGCCCTTGCGGAATTTCGCCAGCTTCGGCGCGACGACGGCGGCGCAATAGCCGTTGGCGGTGCCGTTCTTTTCGAAATAGCGCTGGTGATAGGCTTCGGCCGAATACCAGGTCGACAGGGGTTCAATGCTGGTGACGATAGGTTCGTCCCAGACCGACTGGTTGCGGGCGATGGCGGCTTCGGCCTCGGCGCGCTGTTCGGGCGATGCCGGGAACAGCGCCGAACGATATTGGGTGCCGCGATCACCGCCCTGCCGGTTCAGCGTGGTCGGATCATGGGTGTGAAAGAAGATGTCGAGCAGGTCTGCATAGCCGATTACGGCGGGATCATAGACGATACGAATCGCTTCGGCATGACCGGTGTCGCCGCGGCATACGGCTTCGTAGGATGGGTGCACGACAGCGCCTCCGATATAGCCGGATTCAACGCTGTCGACACCCTCGAGTTCATTGAATACGGCTTCGGTGCACCAGAAGCATCCGCCGGCCAAAATTGCTGTTTCCATTGGGGAATTGTCCTTGAAAGTTGATATTGTTTTACAATTATCTATTCTGCCCTGATATGAGGACAGGATACAACAGGTTCGGGCAAAACCTGGGAAACGTTTCGGTCTTAAGGGGGCCCTTGAGTTGCACAGATTTGCGCTGGTCCAGCAGTTCGTGCGGACGGTCCGGCAGGCCGATGACCTGGCCACGGTGACGCACGTGTTGAGCGACGCGACACGCGCCTTCGATTTTGATTATTTCGCCATGGTGCAGCGGATGAACAAGCGCGCCACGATGGGACCGGTGCAATTGTCGGATTATCCCGCCGAATGGATCGAACGGCTCGGTTCGAGCACCTATTATGTCCATGATCCGGTGCTGGTGGCGTGTGAAAAATCCGCCGCGCCATTTTCCTGGGATGCGATTCCGGCGATGATGTCACTGTCGAAGCACCAGAAAACTTATATGGCCGATGCCCGCGCCGCCGGGCTGTATGGCGGCTATACCGTGCCGATCCATATTCCGGGCGGCGCATCGGGGCTGTGCAGTTTTGTTACCACCAACGGCAAGGCATTGCCGGCGGATTCATTGCCGGCGGCGCAATATCTGGCCTGCTTTGCCTTTGAGGCGGCGCGGCGGCTGACACAGCGCGATTCCGCCGAGGCCGACAGTGCCGCTAGCGCCGGAGTCAGCAAGTTGACACCGCGCCAGCTCGATTGCGTGGTGCTGGCGGCGCGCGGCAAATCCAATTGGGTGGCCGGGCAATTACTGGGCCTGTCGCCCGATACGGTGCATAAATATCTGGAAAGCGCCAAATTGCGGTACGGCGTTTCCAGCCGTACCGAATTGGTGGTGCGCGCGCTGTATGATGGCCAGTTGAGTTTTTCCGATATCATGAACGGCGACAGCGCCTGACCGGCGCCTGGGAGTGCGGTTTGTTAAGCGAGATTTAACTATCGCTTTATTTCGTGGCCGAAATTGCGCTGTTTTCGGCCCAATCGCGCCCAACCCCGGTTTAATCGGTGGCGCCGGGCCTTTACTGATGTTATCCACAGGATCGACTCGGGGGGGTCGCGAAATCCGCTCTGTCAAGCTGGCCATGGCAAGGTTCCACGGCGCGGTCAGCGGGTACAGGTTGGCCGGTTGCAAAACACATCCCGGGCGGGCAGCAAACGGGTCTTCGCATGAATCCTTATGACATGACGGTAGCTAATACGCTTTCGCGCATTGCAGCATGGATTCGCGGCCTGTTGAAGCGCTATCGCAAGCCATTGCTGATCATGCTGGCGGCAAGCGCGACATTGGCCGCCGGCGTCAGCGCCGGTTCGACATCAGGCCCGGATCCCGCGCTTTCGGTCATCGCCAGCAACTGATCGCCCGGCAAGCCGATCGCTTCATTGAGACGTTACCGGCCGACTCACATTTTCTGGCCAATGGGGCCGTTCACGAACCGCCAACACCGCGTAACGTCGTTGCTGGCAAATCCGCCCGCCGGGCAGGTTTCGAACCCAAACTGCTTTCAACACCCGCCTGCCCCTGCTACCCAAATCGGCGAAGCGGCGCGTAAGCTGCCAGCCGGGGATGTTGCATGGCGGATATGGACGCGGTCGGAAAAGTGCCGGAAACGGACGCAGCGGTGCTGGCGGCGCTCGACAATGATCCGAACATGCCGCCCGTCGGCGGTGCCTATGCCAAATATGTGCTCGGGGTGCTGGTCATCGTTTATGCGATGAATTTCATCGACCGGCAGATCATTTCCATCCTGGCCGAGGACATCAAGCGCGACCTTGGGCTGACCGACGCCGATCTGGGATTTCTGTACGGCACCGCCTTTGCGGTTTTCTATGCGTTGTTCGGCATCCCGCTGGGCCGGCTGGCGGATAATTGGGTGCGCGTGCGGCTGCTGTCCGCCGGGCTGGCGATCTGGTCGGCGATGACGGCGCTGTCCGGGCTTTCGACCAGCATGTTGCAATTGAGCGCGGCGCGCGTCGGCGTTGGCGTCGGGGAGGCATCGGCCAGCCCATCGGCATTTTCGATGCTGTCGGACTGGTTTCCGCGCGAACGCCGGGCGACGGCGCTGGCGGTCTATTCGGCCGGGCTGTACCTGGGCGGCGGCGTGTCGCTGTTGATCGGCGCCATCGTCGTCAAGGCGTGGAACGCTGCCTATCCGGGCGGTGGCCCGCTGGGGCTGGTCGGCTGGCAGGCGGCGTTCCTGTCGGTGGGTATTCCGGGTTTGCTGCTGTCGGCCTGGGTGGCGACGTTGAAGGAGCCGACCCGCGGGCGGGCCGAAGGATTGCCGGAACCGCCCAAGGTTGAAAATGTCGGCGCCAAGCTGTGGCAGGATATTTCCAGCGTCATCCCGCCGTTCACGCTGGTCCATCTCGCCGGGCTGGGCCGCGGCGTCTTGATGATCAACCTGTTGGTGCTGGCCGGTTTTGCCGGGCTGGCGGCGCTGCTGATCCATGTCACCGGCGATGTGCCGCAATGGGTGGCGATCTGCAGCGGCGCCTATGCGGTGACCAGCTGGTCGCAATCGTTGAAGGTGCGCGATCCACCGACCTATGCGCTGATCTGGGGCACGCCGGCGTTCGTGCTGGCGCTGGTCGGTTTCGGCAGCATATCGTTCGTCGGCTATTCGGTGGCGTTCTGGGCGGCGCCCTATGCCATCCGCACGTTCGTGGTGCCGATGGCGGCGGCCGGGCTGCCCATTCCCTGGTATGGCACCACCGAAATGGTCGCGCTGATCCTGGGTGGCTGGGGCGCGGCCGGCGGCTTCCTGGGCGTGGTTCTGGGCGGTATGCTGTCGGACTGGATGAAGCGGCGCAATCCGTCGGGACGGATCATGATCGGATCGCTGGCCTGTCTGGTGCCGGCGCCGTTCATTATCGCCATGTACACCACCGACAGCCTGGGCTGGTTCCTGATCTACAACATCCCGCTGGCATTCGGATCGATGTATGTCGGCATTGCTGCGGCGACCACGCAGGATCTGGTGTTACCACGCATGCGCGGCGCCGCGACGGCGACCTATTTCATCGGCACGACGCTGATCGGCCTGGGGCTTGGCCCCTATTTCACCGGCGCCGTTTCAAAGGCGACCGGCAACCTTGCCGATGGCGTCCTGGCGCTGCTGTTGATGGCGCCGGTGACGCTGACCTGCCTGTTCCTGGTCTATCGCAAGCTGCCGGCGGCGGAAGCATCGCGGGTGGCGCGGGCGCGGGCGGCTGGCGAAGCGATTTGATTTCCGGGAGATAGTCATGAAGATCGAAGAATTGTTCAGCGTGCGCGGCAAAGTGGCGGTGGTGACCGGCGGCAGTCGCGGCATCGGCGAGATGATCGCGCGAGCTTATATCGAAAATGGTGCCAAGGTGATCATCACCGCCCGCAACGCCGCCGTCTGCGACGGGTTGGCGGCCGAATTATCGAAGACTGGCGAATGCATCTCCATCCCCGCCGATTTGTCGAAAATGGCCGAAATCGAGCGCTTTGCCGCCGAAGTCGCCAAAATCGCGCCCAAGGTCGACATTCTCGTCAACAATGCCGGTGCCAGTTGGGGCGCGCCGTTTGATGATTTCCCGGAAAGCGGCTGGGACAAGGTGATGGACCTGAACGTCAAATCGATCTTTTTCCTGACGCAAAAGCTGGTGCAGCAATTGGAGGCCGCCGGCACCGCCGAGCATTATGCGCGGGTGATCAACATCGGTTCGATCGACGGCCAGCATGTGTCGGACCTGGAAACATACAGCTATGCCGCATCAAAGGCCGGCGTTTTGCACATGACCAAGATGATGGCCAAGTTCCTCGCCGGTCGGCACATCGCCTGCAACGCAATCGCGCCGGGGTTCTTCCCATCGAAGATGACCGCGGCGATCCCGGAGGATTTCAGCATCGCCATGCAGCAGGAAACCCCGATGAAGCGCTGGGGCAATGCCGATGACATGGGCGGTGTCGCGCTGTTCCTCGCCAGCCGCGCCTCGGGGTTCCTGTGCGGTAGCGTGGTGACGGTTGATGGTGGCTATGCGACAACCGTCTGACATGGCGGCTTAGGTCGGCAATTGCCCCATTTTCGGGCAGGTGATGGCTATTTCGGCAGGGTTTGATGCCGAAATTTGCGTAATCCGGGCCAGTTTCGGGCGACTCCGCCGGTAAAACCGTGTTAACAGTCAACTGGCACGGCCCTTGCTTGGCAGTTGCCGAGATGACGGCCACAATCCGGGGTTCAAGGTGAAAAAAGTAGAAGCCATCATCAAGCCCTTCAAGCTCGACGAGGTGAAGGAAGCGCTTCACGAAGTCGGCGTTTCGGGGATTACCGTCACCGAGGCCAAGGGTTTCGGCCGGCAGAAGGGCCACACCGAGCTGTATCGCGGCGCCGAATATGTCGTCGATTTCCTGCCCAAGGTGCGGCTGGAAATCGTTGTCGACGATGATCAGGTCGAGCGCGTTGTGGAGGCGATTGCCACCGCCGCGCGCACCGGCCGTATCGGCGACGGCAAGATATTCGTCTCCGCCATCGAAAGCGCCGTACGCATCCGTACCGGGGAACGCGATTCGGACGCGATCTGAATTTTCAACCAGACACAACCAGCAAGACGACACGAAAGGGTTACTGACAGATGGGCAAGAAAGCCGCAGCCGTTCTCGACATGATCAAGGACAAGGAGATCGAATGGGTCGATCTGCGTTTCACCGACCCCAAAGGCAAATGGCAGCATCTGACCATGGTCGCTGCAGTTGTCGATGAAGACATGCTGACGGATGGTTTCATGTTCGATGGTTCGTCGATCGAAGGCTGGAAGGCCATCAACGAGTCGGACATGATCCTGATGCCCGATCTGGATGCGACCTATATCGATCCGTTCTCGGCAACGCCGATGCTGATCCTGATCTGCGACATCGTCGAGCCTTCGACGGGGCAGCTGTACAGCCGCGACCCGCGCTCCACCGCCAAGCGCGGCGAAGCCTATCTGAAGGCCAGCGGCATCGGCGACACCATCTATATCGGCCCGGAAGCCGAATTTTTCGTGTTCGACGATGTGCGTTTCGGCACCGGTTATAACGAGGGCTTTTTCCATCTCGATGATATCGAGCTGCCGACCAACACCGGCCGCGAATATGATGTCGGCAACATGGGCCACCGCCCGCGCGCCAAGGGCGGCTATTTCCCGGTAGCGCCGGTGGACAGCGCCGTTGATCTGCGCGGCGAAATGGTCTCGACCATGATTGAAATGGGGCTTCCGTGCGACAAGCACCACCATGAAGTCGCGGCGGCCCAGCACGAACTCGGTCTGACCTATGGTACGCTGACCACCACCGCCGATCGCATGCAGGTGTACAAATACGTCGTGCACCAGGTCGCCCATGCCTATGGCAAGACCGCGACGTTCATGCCCAAGCCGATCAAGGACGACAACGGCAGCGGCATGCACACCCATTTGTCGATCTGGAACGGCAAGACGCCACTGTTTGCCGGCGATGGCTATGCAGGCCTGTCGGAAATGGCGCTGTTCTTCATCGGCGGCATCATCAAGCACGCCAAGGCCTGCAACGCCTTCACCAACCCCAGCACCAACAGCTACAAGCGGCTGGTGCCAGGCTTTGAAGCGCCGGTGCTGCTCGCCTATTCATCGCGCAACCGTTCGGCATCGTGCCGCATCCCCTATGGCAGCGGCGGCAAGGCCAAGCGCGTGGAAGTCCGCTTCCCCGACGCCATGGCCAACCCGTATCTATGCTACACCGCGCTGCTGATGGCCGGCCTCGATGGCATTGAAAACCGTATCCACCCGGGCCAGCCGATGGACAAGAACCTGTATGACCTGCCGCCCAAGGAACTGAAGAAGGTGCCGACGGTTTGCGCTTCGTTGCGCGAAGCATTGGGCGCTTTGGACAAGTCGCGGGCTATCTTCACCAAGGGTGGGGTGTTCACGGATGACCAGATCGATTCGTACATCGAATTGAAGATGGCCGATGTGATGCGGTGGGAAATGACCCCGGCGCCTTGCGAGTTCGATATGTATTACAGCGCGTAAGCGGCGAGTCCGCAGCGCACAGCACTGCGGACCGACTCGCGTCGCGCCCGGCCGGCGGGACGGTTGGCGATGCCAACCGAACCCGTCCGAAGACAGCCCGGGCTTTGCCCGGGCTTTTTTCCGCGCGAGCTGGATGGGGCAAGAGCGACTTAGGAAACCGGTGAAAAGCGGTCATGCCCCTCTCCCGCTTGCGGGAGAGGGGCTGCGCTAGGTTCGGAACTAGTTCGGCGCGGCGATCTGGCGAATAATGGTCTTTAAGCCAACCGACCTGCATTGAACGCCGCCCACGTCGCCGCATAAAAAAGCCCCGGCAAAGCCGGGGCTGTCGTCGGACGGGTTCGGGCGCTGCGGCGAGTCCCGGTGCAGCTTCCCTGCACCGGGACGCCTTGGCCTTAAAACGTAACCCCGAACTCGAACTTGCCGCGAACCTGCGACTTGTCGTTCCCGGTCGGGCCGAAGGCGAAGCCCGGCGTGATGCCGCTCGCCGTCACCACGCTGAATTCGGCGCGGGCAAAGAACTGCTTCCACACATAGGTCGGCGTGATGGTTGCGCTGAAGGCGTTGCTGCCGGCGCCATAAAGCAGGCTGGGGGCGGCGGCGTCCTTGGCCTTTGAATCGATATATTCGAAACGGACCGGCAGGCTCCAATGTTCGTTGAACGTGTAGCGGGCGAGCACGGCGCCCGAGAAGGTTTCGGCGCGGCCCGAACCGATCAGCGGCAGCGCCGGCACCGTGGTATATTGCAGGTACGGCTGAATGAACACCGGGCCACTGTTGAAGGTGTAGATGATGTTGTAGATCGTGGAATTGTTGAAGATCGGCACCGTGGCGAACGATGATTTATAGGTGGTGTTGAACGGGCCACCAGCGACAAAGGCGATCGTGTTCGACCCGTCGATGGCATAGGAAGCGAGGCCCGACAGCCAGTTGAACTTGCCCGAGAAGAAACCGTCGGTCAGCGACAGCGACAGGTTGAGCTTGCCGAGCGAGAGATTGCCCTGGACACCGCGGGTCATGACATTTTCCTGGCCCCACAGGATGCCGCGATCGATGTTCTGATTCTGGTAGGTAAAGCCGGCTTCGGCACCAATGATCGTCGGCAGGATGCCGGCCTGGATATTGAAGTTCGACGTTGGCGCGATCTTGATCCACGCCTGCGGCACCGGGCCATAGACGTTATCGGTGTAGGTGCCGGCGCGGACGTAGGGCAGGCCGAGCGTGCCTTGCGAATACAGCCCCGCCTGGACGAGGAACTGAAACACGCCATCGGCCTTTTGGAGCGTGACCTCTGCGTTGGAGACGTCGGCGAACGACGAGGCCGTGCCCGGCGTGGTGTGGGATTGCGTGCCCAGCAAACCGGTGGCAACGCCGGTGACATAAAGCGTGCCGAGCACCGGCACATCGAAATTGAACGGTTTCGGATTGGCGGTGAGCGCGCCACCCGGGCCGGCGGACAGCACCGGCGGTGCGGGCGCCGCGGCATCTTCGGCCTGCGCCTGAGTCGTTGCCATGGCCAGCAGCCCAATTCCGGCCAGATATTTGATCGGCAGCATATTCGTCCTCCCTTTTGCCGGCCCAAGTCACCGACGGACAAATTGTGCGATGCAATATCCGTGCCAAGGCGCGGCGCGAGATGTGACCGAGGTGCGACAATGGCCGCGGGTGTCGATCCGCCGCGATTTAAGGCAAATATGCCCAAGAAAGCGGCAGGAACCCGCCGCTGACGCTGGTCACACACCGGGACTATTGGGGGCTGGCCCAGGGGCGGCCACAGAAAAAACGGCCGGTAGCGAGCTACCGGCCGTCAAGTAAATCCTTGGGGAGGATCGCCATATCGGCAAGAATATTTGTGCACCGCAGCACGAGCTTTGACAAGTTAAAAAATGCTGCACCTGCGAAAAAAACCTTTCCGGTTGGTCAAGCGCGTTCATCGCTTGTTCCGGGGCGGGGTTGCGCCCTATAACCTCGTTCATGAGCGACCTGTTCGCCGCGACCGCGGCGCCTTCCGATTATGATGCCAGCCATATCGAGGTGCTGGAGGGACTGGAGCCGGTTCGTCGCCGGCCCGGCATGTATATTGGCGGCGTTGATGAGCGGGCCTTTCACCACCTTGCCGCCGAAGTGCTGGACAATGCCATGGACGAGGCGGTGGCCGGCCACGCCAGCCGCATCGAAGTGACGCTGGAGGCCGATGGCAGCCTGTCCGTTGCCGATAATGGCCGCGGCATCCCGATCGATCCGCACCCCAAGCACCCGGACAAATCGGCGTTGGAAGTCATCATGACCATGCTGCATTCGGGCGGCAAGTTCAGCGGCAAGGCCTATGCCACATCCGGCGGCCTGCACGGCGTTGGCATTTCGGTGGTCAACGCGCTGTCGTCGGAAATGAGCGTGGAGGTAGCGCGCAACCGCGAATTGTTCCGGCAAAGTTTTTCGCGCGGGTTTCCGACGTCGAAGCTGGAAAAAATGGGTGCCGTGCCGAACCGGCGCGGCACGACGATAAGATTCCTGCCCGATACCCAGATTTTCGGGGAGGAAGCGAAATTCCGCGCCTCGCGCCTGTATAAATTGGCGCGATCAAAGGCCTATCTGTTCGGCGGCGTCGAAATCCGCTGGAAAGCTGCCCCTGCCCTTCTGGATGGCGACACGCCCGAAACTGCGGTGTTCCAGTTTCCCGGCGGGCTTGCCGACCATTTGAAGGAACGCCTGGGCGACCGCGAGATGGTGACGCCCGAACTGTTTGCCGGGCGTGCTGACCTGGCCGATGGCAAGGGCGCCGTCGAATGGGCGTGTGCCTGGCCGCATTATGGCGAAGGATCAGCGAGTTTTTATTGCAACACCATCCCGACGCCCGATGGTGGCACCCATGAAACCGGCCTGCGCACCGCGCTGACGCGGGGGTTGCGCAATTTCGCCAGCCTGACCGGCAACAAGAAAGCCGGCGAATTATCGGGCGAAGATGTGTTCACCGGCGCCGAGATCATGTGTTCGCTGTTCATCCGCGATCCGCAATTCCAGAGCCAGACCAAGGACCGGTTGACCAGCCCCGAGGCAACGCGGCTGGTCGAAAACGCCGTGAAGGACCATTTCGACCATTGGCTGACCGGATCAGGCGAGCGCGGCCGGGCCTTGCTGGCCTTTGTCGTGGAACGGATGGAGGACCGGTTGCGTCGCCGCGCCGAATTGCTGGTGAAGCGCAAGACGGCGACATCGAAGCGCAATTTGCGCCTGCCCGGCAAGCTGACCGATTGCGCGCGCGGCGATGCGGCGGGCACCGAATTGTTCATCGTCGAAGGCGATTCCGCTGGCGGCTCCGCCAAACAGGCGCGAGACCGGATGACCCAGGCGATCCTGCCGATCCGCGGCAAGATCCTGAACGTTGCCTCAGCCAATGCCGCCAAGATCGGCGCCAATAGTGAGGTTGCCGATCTCATCCAAGCGCTCGGGTGTGGCACGCGCAGCCATTATGTGCCGGAAAACCTGCGATACGAACGCATCGTCATCATGACCGACGCCGATGTCGATGGCGCCCATATCGCGACGCTGTTGATGACGTTTTTCTTCCAGGAAATGCCGGGGCTGGTGCGCGATGGCCGGCTGTATGTTGCCCAGCCGCCGCTGTACCGGCTCGCGGCGGGTGGCACCATTGCCTATGCCCGCGACGATGCACACCGCGAGGAGCTGATGAAAACCGTGTTCGCCGGCAAGACCAAGATCGAGACGAGCCGCTTCAAGGGGCTGGGCGAAATGGCGCCGCAGCAGTTGAAGGAAACCACGATGGACCCGAAAAAGCGCACGCTGTTGCGGGTGACATTGCCCGAGGGCGCCGATGGCCGGGCCAGCGGCACGGACCTTGTCGAACGGTTGATGGGCCGCAACCCCGAGCATCGATTTGCCTTTATCCAGGCGCACGCCGATGCGGTGGATGCCGAGGCGCTCGACGCCTGAGGGGTTGACGTGCGCCGCCTGATTGCCACTGTCGTGCGATAGTTGCTGGGGATCGGGCGATGGCGAATTTGCGGAATTTGATCGGCGCGTTGGCGCTTGGTGCGGCGATACCGGCGCTCGCAATGGCGTTTGCAACACCAGCCGCGGCAGTGCCGGCCGATCCGGCCGAGCTTGGCGATTTTTTTCATGACTGGCGAGCCTTCGAACGGCCCGAGGTCAAGGCCGGCGTTGCCGATTATGGCGCAGCCGCCATGGCGCGCAAACAGGCCGCACTGCCGGCGTGGCAGGCCCGGCTTGGAGCAATGGACCGCAGCGGCTGGCCGGTTGGGGCGCGCATCGATTACCGGCTGATCGAGGCCGAGATGAACGGGCTGGATTTCGATTTTCGCGTGTTGAAACCCTGGGCGCGGGACCCCGGATTCTACGCCAATATCTTCAACGACTGGAGCGATGTGCCGGCGCATGAAGGGCAGACGGCGTATCCCAATATCGATCTTTATGCCTTCAAATGGCCGCTTAACGCCGGTGATGCCAAGGCGTTGACGGCGATGCTGGCGGCGGTGCCGGCCAATCTGGCGGCAGCGAAGGTCAATCTGGCGGACAGCAACGCCCGCGACCTGTGGGCCTATGGCGACCGCGCCTTCAAGGAACAGGCCGATCTGCTGGGGACGCTGGCGGCAGGCAAGCTGATGATGCGGACGCTGGATGGCGCGCGGCTGGCCGATATGACGGGCGCGGCCCCGGCGCTGCGCCGGGCGATTGCCGGGGCCGAGGCAGCGACGCGGGAATTTGCCGGCTGGGTTGCCGCCGAAGCGCCGAAAAAGACCGGCCCGTCGGGGATCGGCAAGGAAAATTACAACTGGCACGCAAAGCATGTCGAGTTGAACCCCTATGATTGGGACGCGCAGCGGGTGCTGTTGCAGCGCGAATTGGACCGGGCGCTGACCGGGCTGCGGTTGGAGGAAGCGCGCAACCGGACGCTGCCGCCGATTGCCGCAATTGCCGACCCGGCGGCCTTTGCGGCAGCGCTGAAGGTCAAACAGACGAAATTCAGCGATTTTCTGGCTGCCACCGGGCTCGCCGAAAGCACCGGCTGGGCACGCAAGGCAATCGCCGACCAGTCGATGGATTATACTCCGCCCGGCGACCGCAATTTTTTCAACCATGTCACCGCCGAGGACCAATGGCCGTTGATGAGCCATTTCACCCATTGGATCGACCTGGCCAGGATGCGCGAAGCGCCGCACGCCAGCCCGGTGCGCCGGGTGCCGCCGCTTTACAACATCTATGCCGACCGGTCCGAAGGCTTTGCGACGGCGTTCGAGGAAATCGTCATGCAGGCGGGCCTGTACGACGACCTGCCGCGCGGGCGCGAACTGGTATGGATCATGCTGGCCAATCGCGCGGCGCGCGGGCTGGCGTCATTGCACGTGCAGGCGAACGAGATCGACCTGGCCGCCGCGGGCAAGTTCCACGCCGGCTGGACACCGCGCGGCTGGTCCGATGCCGCAAGCCCGCTGGTTGGCTTTGAACAGCTGCTTTACCTGCGCCAGCCGGGATATGGCCCCAGCTATATCCTTGGCAAATTGCAGCTGGAGCATCTGATCGCCGATGAATCCCACGCCGCCGATGTGGCAGGCCGGCCGTTCGTGCTCGGCGAAACGATGCGGCGGATCATGGCATCCGGCATCATCCCGGTGGCATTGATCGGCGAGGAGATCGACGCGACGCGCTGAGGCTCGTCAGGGTTTGTCAGAGGCTTTTTCAGGCGGGGCCGTTGCCGCGGCGGCGCGTTCGTCATGGCCGCTGTTTGACGACAGGAAGCCCATCGCCATCAGCCCGCCACCAAGAATGATCGACACGGTGACGCCAAAAACCGTGGTTACGACCAGTGTTGGTGTAAGCGGACCGTAGGTTGACAGATACCAGATGGCGGCAGCAGCCATCAACACGCCGGCTATGACGAGACAGGCGATAAGGCGCCAGAAGCTGGCCATGGCGGCATCCTGGTTCGTATAGAGGGATCGGCTTAGGGGCGTCGGCTTTGGCATGATCATGGCTTTTCGGGTTCGGCGGCGGCCAGCGGGCCGTCGATTGCAGGGGCTCCATCGTGGAAATCGACTTGCATCTGCATCACACCGATGGGTTCGACGAAGTGCCTCTGTTCGGGCAGCACCAGGCCAGGGCAATCCGGCGTCAAAATGGCGGTGCCGGGTGGTTCGAGCCAGGTTAACCGCAGGTGCCCATTGAGCACCCGGATCACGCCCCAAACCCCCGCCTTGGTGCTGTGTTCGCCGCGCAACGCCCTTGGCAGAGTCGTTTCGTCAAACACCGGCGTCGATCTATAGGGTTTGGCTGCCATATCAGGCCGCTGCGGCGCTCGGCGCCGGCCGATAATAAAGCGCGAGGCTGAGACTTTTGGCGATCCGGGCTGCCTTGGCCTGCAAGGTGGATGCGAGTGCCTGCGGCAGGCTTTGATTCGTGGCATCTGCCCACAACGCCAGCCAGCGATCGAACATTGGCGGCGTGATCGCCGCCAGGTGTTTCATGTGCGCCATCATGGGGTTGCCCTTGTAGCGGCCTGTCGTCAACATCACCGACGACCAGAACGCCATCAGTTTTTCCAAGTGCGGCACCCAATCATCGATGGCACCGGCAAACACCGGCCCGATCAGCGGATCGGCCCGCACACGATCGTAAAAGCGCGGGATCAGATCGGCGATCTGCGCTTCGGTGATCACGGCCTCGATATTGCTGTGGGTGGCATCCATCGCCTGCTCCAAATCAGTATTTGAAATAGCTGTATATGGACTCTATAAAAGATGCAATTAATATACATGATTTTGGTTCTGATTAAACTCGACCCGCGTCCTAATGCTTTGTTTTCTCGCACCTTCCCACGCGTCAGATGCGGCCATCCGGCTCTGAAACGCTCTCCACAACGAGGCAGATGATATCCATGCGCCTGACCAGTTATACTGATTATGCGCTGCGCGTGTTGCTCTACCTTGGGGCGCGGCCTGGCGAGACGTGCTCGATAGCCGAGATGGCACGCAACTATGGCATTTCGCAGAACCATCTGATGAAAGTGGTGCACCATCTCGGCAAATCCGGCCATGTCGCGAGTTTTCGCGGCCGCAATGGCGGTATCAGGCTGGCGTTGGCGCCGGAGACGATAAACGTCGGCGCGCTGATCCGGCGGAGCGAGGGCCATGGCGGCCCAAATCCCGGCGGCCTGCTCGATTGCGGCGCCTGCGTCATCGGGCCGGCTTGCCGGCTAACCAGCGTTATCGACGAAGCGCTGGCGGCATTCTTCGGCGTTCTCGATCACTATACGCTTGCCGACCTGCTGGAGGGCCGGGCGGCATCACTACGGCGGTTGCTATGCATCGAAGCTGCCACGGCCGACTGAAACCTCAAGCGTCGGCAGCCTCCAACGCTTCGCTGGCGGACAGCCAACGGGCTTCGCTTGCGGCCAGATCGCGGCCGATTTCACCACGCAGGCGCATCAGTTCACCGGCGGTGCGCTTGGCGTCCGCGACGCTGGCCGCCTTTGGATCGAAGAGCGCCAGGTCGATTTCCTTTTGCCGCGCCGTCAGCCTTGCGGTTTCGACCTCGGCCTCCTTCACCGCCTTGCGCAGCCCGGCGGAGGCTTCGCGGGCGGCGGCGGCTGCCTTGCGGTCGTTTTTCTTGTCGGCCTTGGACTTGCCGCCCTCCGGCCCCGCCGGGCTCTTGCCCAGGATGGTGTCGGTGTAGTCATCAAGGCTGCCGGCGAATTCGGTGGCGCGGCCGGCGTCGACGAGAATGAGGCGATCGGCGCTGGCCTCGATCATGTGGCGATCATGGCTGACGACGACAACGGCGCCTTCATAGTCATTGAGCGCCTGCACCAACGCTTCGCGGGTATCGACATCAAGGTGGTTGGTCGGTTCATCGAGGATGAGCAGGTGCGGCGCATCGCGGGTGATCAGCGCCAGCGCCAGCCGCGCCTTTTCACCGCCGGACATCTTGCCGACCTTTTGTTCGGCCATGCCGCCCGAAAAGCCGAAGCGGCCCAATTGGGCGCGCACCTGCGACGGGTTGGCGCCGCGCATCAGCCGCGACATATGTTCCAGCGGCGTGTCGTCGCTATCCAGTTCTTCCACCTGATATTGGGTGAAATAGCCGACGCGCAGCTTGCCGGGTGCAGCGACTGTGCCCTCCATGGCCTTCAACTGGCCGGACAGCAGCCGCGCCAGCGTTGTCTTGCCATTGCCATTGCGGCCGAGCAGCGCCAGCCGGTCGTCGGGATCAAGCCTGAGGTCGATCTGGCGCAGGATGGCGCGGCCATCATAGCCAACGGCGGCATGGTCGATCTGCACCAGCGGCGGCTTCAGCGGCGGCGGCGACGGGAAATTGAACACCAGCGTCGGATCGGTGACGGCTTCGGCAATCGGCTGCATCTTGGCCAGCGCCTTTTGCCGCGACTGCGCCTGTTTGGCGGTGCTGGCGCGGGCGGAATTGCGGGCGACATAATCCTGCAGCTTGGCGCGCTGCGTCGCCTGCGCCTCACGCGCGCTGGCCAGCTGCGCCAGCCGTTCGGCGCGTTGGCGTTCGAAATCATCATAGCCGCCGGGGTATAGCGTGATCTTGCCGCCCTCCAGGTGCAGGATGCAATCGACGACATTGTTGAGCAGATCACGCTCATGGCTGATCACGACGATGGTGGCGCGATAGGTTTTGAGGAAGGATTCCAGCCACATCGTCGCTTCGAGATCGAGGTGGTTGGAGGGTTCATCGAGCAACAGCAGGTCGGGCTGCGAAAACAGCAGCGCCGCCAGCGCGACGCGCATGCGCCAG
>JBBQYI010000040.1:0-25710 GCA_038208825.1 Sphingomonadales bacterium
GCGCTCAAGCCGCGCGCTCTTCCCGCACGCCGCAATAGCGGGCGACATAGGCGTGGTGTTCGGGCAGCCCGTCGACGGTGCGGGCGACATTGTCACGCAGCGACGACAGCAGATAGGCCAGTTCCTCGCCGCGCAGCTTGGACGCCACCGGATGATAGGTTTCGGGCATGATGCCTTGGCCCATCATGACCTGAACCCAGCTGTTTTCGGCAAAAAGTTCCTCGTTCCGGCGAAACACGCGCCCGGTTTCGCGGAACAGCGCGATCTTGTGGGCCAAGCTTTCGGGCACCGCCATCATGGCGCAATGCCGCCAGAACGGCGAATCCCGCCGCTCCGTCGCATTGTAGTGGAGGATCAGGAAATCGCGGATCTGCTCCATGTCGGTGAATTGCTGATCGTTGAATTCGGCGATGTCGCGATCGCTTGGGCGCCCGGCGGGCAGCATGCGCAACAGGCGGAGCACGGCGCGCTGGATGAGGTGGATGCTGGTCGATTCGAGCGGCTCCATGAAGCCGCTGGACAGGCCGATGGCGATGCAGTTGCGGTGCCATTGCCGCCGCCGCGCGCCGGTGGTGAAACGGATCATATTGGGTTCCGTAAGGGTCTTGCCTTCGATGGTGCCGAGCAGGCGTTCGAGCGCCGCGTCGCGATCCATGTAGCGGCTGCAATAGACGATGCCGTTGCCGGCGCGGTGTTGCAGCGGGATGCGCCATTGCCACCCGGCCTCGTGCGCGATGGCGCGGGTATAGGGCACGGCCGGGCGCACGCTGGCGGTCTGGATGGCGACGGCGGCATCGCAGGGCAGCCAATGGCTCCAATCATCATAGCCGGCGTGCAGCGCGCCTTCGATCAGCAGCGCGCGAAAGCCGGTGCAATCGATGAACAAATCGCCTTCGATGCGGCGGTCGCCATCGAGCAGCAGCGCCGCGATGTCGCCGCTTTCGCTGTCCATTTCGACGCTGGCGATGCGCCCTTCGATGCGGGTGCAGCCATCCGCCTCCGCCATGCGCCGCAGAAAGGCGGCGTAGAGCGAGGAATCCAGCTGATAGGCATAGTTGATGCGGTCGTCCGGCAGGTGCGCGAACTTGCCGGCTTCGGCGGCCTTTAGTTCGAGGCAATAATCGTCATAGGATTGGTCATGGCCCTGTGTGCGGCCGTGCATCCAGAAATGCTGAAACCCGGCGGACCAGTGATCCTTGCCGGTGCCGCCGAAGGAGTGGAAATAGCGGCTGCCCTGCGTCTTCCAATTGTCGAACATGATGCCGAGTTTGAAGGTGGCCTGGGTGGCGCGCATGAAATCCGCCTCGCCGATGCCGAGCAGGCGGTTATAGGCGACAAGCGGCGGGATGGTGCTTTCGCCAACGCCGATGGTGCCGATGGCATCGGATTCGACAAGGATCAGTTCGGCGACCGGACCCAGCGTGCGGGCGATGGCGGCGGCCGCCATCCAGCCGGCGGTGCCGCCGCCGGCGATGACGATGCGGCGGGGTGGGGCGGGGGTGTCCATCGCGTGTCCTTTGTTCATCGGCTGAAGCTGCGCAGCAGGAAGGCGTGCATGCGCCCCGCGCTTTCGGCATCGAACGGCGCGAGCACGCCGCGGGCATGGTCGGGGACATGGGCGGCGGCATCGGCGCCGCCGGAAAACACATAATGTTCGAACATGGCCCGCCAGGTTTCGCGTTGATCGGCGGGCAGGTCGCGGATCGCCAATATGGCGTGGTTGAGCGAATTCTGCGGCTGGCCGAGATAGCGCGGCGTGTCGCGCCACCAGTAATTGACCAGCACGTTGAACGGCGCGCTGGCTTCGACATGGTGATACCACATCGACGGGATGAACAGCGCGTCGCCGGGTTCCAGATCGGCCTGTTGCGCCTTGCCCAGCGCGTCGGCAAAGCGCGGATAGGCGGCAAGATCGGGCGCTGCAAAATCGACCATGCTGACCGCGCGGCCGGCCGGGGTGTTGTCGATCGGGCCAAGGTAGAGGTTGCGGAATTGATCGGGCGGGAACAGCGTGAAGCGCCGCTGCCCGGCCGCGCAACAGGCCAGATTGTCGGGAAAATCATTGTGCGCGGCGATACGCGTCGGATTGCCGATCCAGATGCTGGCGAGCGCATCGCGCGGCGACAGCGGCATCGGATTGGCGGCGGCCAGCCCGTCGAAGAATTGTTCGATATCGATGGAGGCCAGATACACGGTGGGGACCGCCGCATGGCCCTCCGCTGCGTCGAAGCCGGCGAAAATCTTGTCGAGCGGGCCGTGCCCCATGCGAAAATTCATCTGCATGTCGGCATCGTAGAACAGCCGCCCGCCGGCTTCGGCCTTGCCGATCGATACGGCGAAATCGCGCTGGCGGGCATGGGCCAGCAGATGGGCCCGTGCCGCACGCGCGGAGCGGCGGGCCGCCACGACCAGCGGCCAATCGGCGACCAGCCCGCGCACGACGAACGGACCGTCGGCATTTGCCAGCGCGGCGTCCAAAGCGCCGGCGTCTGCCGCGGTCACTTCCGTGACACGAGGCAGGTCTGCCATCATGCGCGGGCCAGCCTCGCATTGCGCCGGGCCACGAGGGCGGCGAACTGGCCGACCGAGGCCAGCGCCATGAACAAGGGCATCAGATGGCCGTCGCGGTGCAGGTCACCCAGCGCGGCGCCGTCCAGTGCGCGCAATTTGTCCTCGTCGATGGCCAGAAAGCCGACCAGGCTGTGCTTTGATCCGTCGGCAAGCGGCACTTCAAGGGTAAAAGGCTCGAACAGGTCATAGCGTTCCAGCGCCTTGAAGAACGCGCCGCTGGCCCGATAGGCCGCGTCGAGATCGCCGAGCAGTTGCGCCGCATTTTCCAGCAGCGGGGTGGGGCGCGCGTCTTCATCGAACAGGCGGACGCCGTTGCCGCCAGCCAGTGTCACGCGCGGATGGTCCATATCGATATGCACCTGCGCGCTGCCGTCCGCCGCCTGTGATCGCCCGATCAGGAACGGTTGCACGGCGTGTGCCAGCGGCTTGCAGGGCGCATCCCAATGCTCACCCTCCAGGAACAGGTTTTCGCCATTTTCAAAGCCGAACAGCGCCAGCGCCGAAACCTCGCCGGTGGCGAGATCGCGGCGGAACACGATGGGATAATACGTCTGAAGCTGGCGGAATTCGTGCGGCAGCGCCATCGCCGCCATGACGGCATCGCCCAATGTGGCGGACACCTGATCGAGCACGCGCAGATCGCGATGGCTGTTGGAATCGACGATGACGTGCTGGGTCATGACAGGCTTTCAAGAACGGGGGCGGGGCGCGGTTGCGGCAGCAGCGCCCGGTTCGTCGGCAGGGCGGCGGCCAGCGCGCGCGAACGATAGGCCACTTCATCGAGCCGTGCCTGCGCGGCGCTGCAGTCGCCGGAAAATGGCGGGGTCGGAAAACCCATGCCGTAGAGCACATAGGCGTGGCTTTCGGCGGGGAAGATCTCCTCCACCTGCGGGAAATCCCAGGCCGACGGCGGCTGGTCGCGCCACAATTGCATCAGCGCCGCGAGCCGGGGCGGCACATTGGCGGGATCACGCTGTGCCAGCCAATAGGGTTCGCTGCGCCGGCTGGGCAGGTAGTGGAGTTTCAGAAATTCGACGATCCGGTCCCAACGGTAGCGGAACAGCGCGTTGAACCTTTCGGCATGGAACGGCATGGCCGCGCGGCTTTTGGGAAAATTCGCACAAAGCGCCTGCAGCGACAGCTCGATGAGCACGATGGCAGATGCCTCCAGCGGTTCGAGGAAGCCGGCGGAGAGGCCGATCGCGACGCAGTTGCCGCGCCAGAATTGTTCGCGGTGGCCGGTCGGGAAAGCCAGCTTGCGTGGCGCCAGCGACCCGATATCGGCACCGGGCACGGCCTTTGCCACATAGCGGGCGAGCGTGGCGCGTGCGGCATCGTCATCCATGAAACGCGAGGCGTAGATGCAGCCGATGCCGCGCCGCCCGGGCAAGCCGATATCCCAGATCCATCCGGCCTCGTGCGCCGTGGCGATGGTTGCCGACGCGATCGCGCTGTCGGGATCAACGGGCACCTGCACGGCCAGCGCGCGATCGTTGAAAAGCACGTCGCTGCGATCGACCCAGCCGACGCCGCAATGGTCGCCGATCAACACCCCTGCCAGCCCGCTGCAATCGATGAACAGGTCGCCTGCAATCAATTCGCCGCTATCGGTCGCCAGCGCAGCCAGTTCGCCGGCCTGATTCTTTTCGACATCGGTTACTCGCGCCGCCACGTGTCGCACGCCCAGCCGTCCGGTGGCGTGGCGTTTCAGCAGCGCCGCGAATTTCCCCGCATCGAGATGGTAGGCATAGTTGAGGGCACCGGCAAAGCCCGGCATCGCAGGCTGGCGCGGCGCAAGGTCGCGCGCCACGATTGCGGCCTGTGCGGTCATGGCGGCGGCATAGGGCAGGCCGCCGGCGGTGTTGCGGTTGGCCCATGCGGCGACCAGCGTGTCCGTGGGGCCGGGCGGCGGCGCTGTGAACGGGTGCAGGTAGCTGTCGCCGGCCGCGCCGCTTACCCAGCCGTCAAAGCGCGAGCCTTGCTTGAACGACGCGTCGCTACAGGCCAGGAATTCCGCTTCTTCGATGCCGATGGCAGCGAGCGTGCCGCGCATCGTCGGCCAGGTGCCTTCACCGACACCGATGGTGGGGATGTCGGGCGCCTCAACCAGCGTGATCGCCAGATCGGGCCGCTTTGCAGCCAGGACGCATGCCGCAAGCCAGCCGGCAGTGCCGCCGCCGAGAATGATTACACGATGCAGATTGCTGGTCATCACGCCGGACGATAGCCCAATTTCGCGACACGATGCCGAAAAAAGAGCCGCCCTGCCCAGCAGAGCGGCCCTTCTCGAACGCCTGTGCAAATCAATTGAATGGCATCAGAATTTGAAGCGGGCACCTGCGGCATAGCGCGCATAGCCAGGGGCCGAGAAAAACACGGTCTGGTTGTTGCGCTGGTGGCCGCGGCGATCGGCATTGGTCACGTTGATGCCTTCCACGAAGACCGTGATGCCCTGCTTGAATTCGTAACTCGCGCTTACATCGAACTGGCCATAGGCATTGATGTAGTAGGGATCGACGCCATAACCGCTGAGGAACGATCCCCGCCAGTTATAGGCAACGCGGGCCTGGATGCCGTTCTTGTCGTAGTAGAGGACGGCGTTGGCGCTGTCGCTGACGCCGGTTACGGCAAATTGCGTCACATTATGCGACAAGGCGTTGTCATATTTGGTGTCGCTGTTGACGATCGTGTAGTTGAGGATGGTTCCGAAGCCGGTGTTCCAGAAGCTGTGCTGGATCGCGAATTCCCAACCGGACAATTTGGCCTTCTGATCGCTGTTCGTCGGCTGCGTGATGATGAAATTGACCAGCGGATCATTGGGCTGGCCGATGATGCCGTTCAAGGCGGCGTCATAGGTCGATGGATATTTGTTGGCGATATAGGCGACGAGCTGGTTGGCCGTAGCGTTGGGACCGAGCGCAGTGCGGGCTTCCGTCGCATAGGCGCCAGCGGCGGCGTTGGTCAGGCCGAATGCGGGCGAATTGACCTGCGTCTGGCTGATGAAGTTACTGACATCCTTGTGGAAATAGCCGATCGAAATATAGCTGGTCGGGGCGTAATACCATTCCGCCGACAAATCGATGTTCCTCGATTTATAAGGTAGCAGGCCGGGATTGCCGCTGGCGCCGGTGCTGCCGCCGATGCGGATCGGTGAATCCAGCGTCGTGCCGCCCTGCTGGCTGCCATAGTCCGGGCGGGTGATCGTGTGGCTGTAGGACGCGCGCAGCTTGATATTGTTGATGGGTGATACATCGAAATCGATCGCGGGCAGCCAGTTCGTGTAGCGGCCGCGGAGGGTAGCGAAGGACTGGGTGGCGCCATAGACGATCGCGGTTTCATTGCCGCCGGTCCAGACCGTACGGTTCGGGATCGGCACCAGCGACGACGAATTGATCGTGGTCCGTTCATAGCGCAGGCCAAGCCGCAGGTTGGCCGATATGCTGCCGATGTCAAAGCTGTGCGCCGACTGGATGAACGGCGCCCAGGTGTTTTCGTGCACGGAACGATCGGCGGTGAATTTTGCAAGACAGGTGCCGGGGACCTGCGCCGAGCCGCAGATGCCCAGCCGGCTGTCGAGCAGCTTGATCAGGCCAACGGTATCGATCTTGAAATAGTTCGGGATGATCGACGGGTCGTTGTAGCCTTCGGCACCTTTCAGGTCGTTTGGCAGGTTGGTGATGCCATACAGGCTGTCGGGTGTGTCGGCGGCGGAAAGCGTGCCGCCCCAGGTATCGTTCTGGATCACGCCGAATGCCGATCGAACCTTGTTGTCGGTCAGCGTGACACCGAAATCGAGGCTGTCGATGAAGCCGCTGTTGAAATCATAGCCGCCCTTCAGCGAGATCTCGTTGATCCGGTCACGCATATAGGCGTTGCGGAAGGCGTTGCCCGCCGGGCGGATATTCGATGCCGCGATCTCCGCGCCGGGCGCCGTGACGACCGAAATGACCGGGATATAATGGGTGAAATCAACCTTTTGCGACTGCACGCCATAGATGGCGCTACCGACGGCGATGGCGCTGCCATAGGGCGAGGTCGGCTTGCTTTCCGCGGTCGAATGATGGCCGTCGAGCTCGAGGCGCAGGCCGTCCGGGCCATCCCATTTCAGATTGCCGCCGATCGAATGGTTGACCGAGCGATTTGCCGCCACCGCGCCGGTGATGGCGAGATCCTTGCCGGGCCCGAAAGTCTCGGCATAGAAATTGGGGCCGGCGGCCGGGCCATTGGTCCAGCTGCTGCTGGTCTGATCATGGTTGAACCAGACCCCGATGCTGTTGGTGCGGGCGTCGATCGTGTTCTGCGAGAAGGTATAGTCGACGGTCGCGACCAACGTATCCGTCGGCTTGAACTGCAGTACGGCCTGCCCGTTGATCCGCTCGCGTTTGAACGAGGTGAAATCATAGCCGGCGTTCTGGGTGACCTGATAGGTATCGTTCGGGCCGGGCCGGTTGGTGATGTTGGCATAGCGCGGATCGCCCGGATTGGCGAGCGAGCCCCAGTTGTTTTCATTGCCGAGATAACCTTCGCGCCAACCGGCGTTGAACTGCGCTTGGCTGCCCTTGCGAAGCTGGTACGAGCCGGTGATCAGGATGCCGATGCGGCCATCGGCGAAGGTATCGCTGATGATGCCCGAAACTTCCGGGGTGATCGACTTTTTGTCAAAACGGGAAGTATCGTAGACGCCCTTGGCACCGATGCTGCCGTGCAGGCCGGGACGGTCGAGCGGGCGCGCGGTCTTGATGTTGATGACCGAACCGATGCCGCCTGTGGCGAGGCTGGCGCGGCCGGATTTATAGACTTCGACCGCCGCGATGCCTTCGGAGGCGAGATTGCCGAAATCAAAGCTGCGCGAGGCCGGTGCGCCGTTGCTGCCGCCAAGCGTCGAGGTCGGCATCTGGCGGCCGTTGAGCAAGACCAGGTTGAAATCGGGGCCGAAGCCGCGAACCGTGACGGTGGAACCTTCGCCGCTGTTGCGGTCGATCGAAACGCCGGTAATGCGCTGCAGCGATTCAGCGAGGTTGGTGTCAGGGAATTTGCCGATGTCTTCGGAGGAAATCGCATCAACCACGCCTTGGCCATTGCGCTTGATATCAACCGACAGCTTGAGGCTTGCGCGGATGCCGGTAACGACGATTTCATCGACGGCAGCGGGCGATGCCTCGGCATTGGTTTGCGCCAGAACCGGCTGGCCAATACCTACAAGGGCCAAGGCCAGAACGCTGGCGCCGCAAACCGCGCGAGTACGCGCCTCAAAAACCCGCATCAGGAAAATCCCCCCTAGAAACCGCACATCAGGCCACCGTTAGCTCGCGGCTTTGTTGCTTGTCCAAAGAGTGTAATGATAACGTTCACTTCGTCAAGCAGATTCGCTGTGCCGGGCCCGCGATTTCAACCGAAATCGCACATGTTGCGGCGCAAGAAGTCGAACAACTGGCTGTAAAAATTGCCAGAATTAACTGTCACTTGTTTGTAATGAAATCGAATCGACAGTCTTGACCAAGCGGAATCGCGTCGTGGCAACCGTCGCTCTCACGTCCAAGAAATCATGCCCGGCCAGAAGTTTGCTGCGGGCTGGGGCCACGGGAGCCCGGCGATTATCTGCGCGGCGGCGGGATTTTCGATCTGAAACCGGCATGGACCATTGTCGGCGCGACAAACAGCGATGGCGTCATCTAAGCCTGTCGCAAGGATCAGGGAATATGTCCGATCTGCGGGTCAAGGCGGGCCAAAGCGTTTCGCACCGGGACGACGTGGCGACTCTCGATGGGAACGGGGCCTGGCCGCTGATGACGCGGGCCGAATTTGGCGCGGCTGCTTTACGCGCGCTGCAGAAAAACCGGTCAAGGCATTGCCAGGAAGGAATGGCTCCGCGGGTAGGATTCGAACCTACGACCAGACGATTAACAGTCGTCTGCTCTACCACTGAGCTACCGCGGAACAGGGTAAGGCGGCGGCTATAGCGGCGTCATCGCCGGGGGGCAAGCCTTGATGGCGGATTTGTCGAAATGGCGGCCGCGAGGTTGCCTTCCAACCCGGCTTCGCCCATCAACCCTGCCATGCTCGCGCCTGCTGCCGGTGCTTATTCAAGGGCGTATCAATCGGTTGAGTGGAGACCGGCCGGAAATGGACGTGGATTTCGACAGCAGTGGCGGGGCCGGCGATGCCGGGCGGGCGGTGCCCCGCATGGGCGTTGTGCTGGTCAACTGGAATCGCTGGGCCGATACCATCGAGGCGCTGGAATCGCTGTTGCGCAGCAGCGTGCCGCTGAGAGTTATCGTCGTCGATAATGCGTCGGCGGATGGTTCGATGGAGCGGATCGAGGCCTGGGCGGCGGGACAAGTGCCGGCCGCTGCGGCAGCATCGGCGATGGCCGGGTACAGCACGCCGCCGCTGCCAAAGCCGCTGCGCTGCCGCCGGATTGCCGCAGATGCCATCGCCGGCGCGGTGCTGGGGCCGGATGATTCGCTGGTGCTGGTTGATTCGGGTGGTAATCTTGGCTTTGCCGGCGGCAATAATGTCGGGCTGCGTCTGTTGCTTGGTGACCCGGCGATCGACTGGTTCTGGCTGCTAAACAACGATACCGTCGTCGCGGCCGATACCGCCGAAGCGTTGCAGCGGCAGATGGCGGCGGTGCCGCGCATCGGCATATGCGGCGCGGTCGTGCGCTATTATTGGCAGCCGGACCGGTTGCAGGCGCTGAATGGCCATCGTTTCAACCTGTGGACCGGTGCGGCACAGGGTATTCACCAAGGCGCGTTGGCGTCGGCGCCGTTCGATCCGGCGCAGGTCGTGGCGCAGACCGGCTTTGTGCTCGGTGCTTCGCTGGCGGTTTCGCGGGCGTTTCTGGAGCGTGTCGGCCTGATGGAGGAACGCTATTTCCTCTATTTCGAGGAAGTCGATTGGGCGTTTCGGAACAAGGCGCTGGGTGATGCGGCGTTTGTGACCGGCTTTGCCGACAAGGCTGTGGTGTTCCACAAGGAAGGCGGATCGATCGGTTCGGGCGGTGGGCCGGGGGCGCGGTCGCTGTTGTCGGAATATTGGCTGGCGCGGTCGCGGCTGGCCTTTGTGCGCCGGCACCGGCCGCTGTTGTTGCCGTGGCACTGGCTGTTCACCTTGGCGCTGATCGGCCGGCGGCTGGGGCGCGGGCAGCCGGACAAGGCGCGCATCCTGCTGCGGGCGCTGCTTGGCAAGCCTATGCAGTGAACTCAGCAGGCAATGGACGTCATCCGCGTCATCGCCGTCAGCAGGTCGACACCATCCCAAATTGCATCGAAATCCAGCGCCTGGCCCAGCTTGACGATGCGATCGATGCCCGATGGCCGGTGCGTGGCCAGCGCCAATCGCCATTCGGCATCGGTGATGCCGTGCGAAACAATGGTCTGCCAATTGCGGCTGACGCGCGGCAGCAGGGTGCCGAGATCATCGACGCGATATTCGCGGAAGAAACCGTCGCCGGCGGCGGCAGCGTCGCCCAGCCCGTCAAGTTCCGTGCCCCGCACGACGCGGATGCGATTGGTGTCGGTGGCCAGCACCTGTGCCCCGCCGGCGATTGCCAGCCCCTGTTCGGCGAGCAGCTTGTTGACGGCGCTGGCGTCTTCGAAGGGCAGCGCGGCGTTGGTGGCTGCCTTGGCGAGCGCTGGCCAAAAGCTGGCGCTGGCGGCCTTTGCGGCTTCCGCACTGCCGCGCCAAACCAGGGCGCGCGGCGATGAGCAGGCCATTTGCCCGAACCACAGGCAATCGTTCACGAAGCGACGGGTGGCGCCGGGCTGGTCCGGATCATTGGTCCACCCCATGGCATCGAAAACGGCGAGCGAATATTTGTTGGGGAACACCAATTCGGTCCCAGCTGGTGCCAGCGGGCTTTGGCGCACCAGCCCGACGGTCGCGTCGCCGCCCCAGATGATGCGCAGGTGGCAGGCGCGCGACAGCGCATCGGTGATGGCCTGATCATGATCGTAGCGTACAATGGCGATGCGCGCGCGGATTTCCGGGCCGGCGGCCGAAATGGCGCGATCGAGGATGGTGAGCAGATGCCCCGATTGTTCGCCGGCGCGCGATGATATGCGCACGATATTGCTGTTGCCGGCCAGCATGGAGAGCAGCAGCGAATAGACGAAGATCGTATCGACATTGGACGGCGCGACATGGAAGGCGAGGCCGCGCGCCATGCGCAGCGCGCCGGGATAGCCGGCGGCAAAGCCCGATCGCAGCCGCTCGATATTGGCCCGCCGGGACCAGAAGCCCAGCGCCACCAGCTCGGGAAACCGCCGCGACGCCGGATCGGCACGCAACATACGGCCCAGATCATCGATGAAGCCGGTGACATCGGCGCTGAACGGCATCAACGGCGGCGTCGCCATCATGTCGGCGAGCGCCCGGCCTGCCGGCAGCATCACGGCGACACGGGTCAGCGGATCGGCGGCGCGCTCGATGTGTTTCGGTTCAGCCACCGGCGGCGGCCCCGGCAGCAGGCGCGAAGGTGTCGGAACAGCCGCGCACTTCCGCCTTGGGGATACGCCCGAAGATGCGGAAATAGCGGCCCTTGCGGCCACAGGCGCAATCATCCTCGCCGAGCAATTCGCCCAGATCCTCGGTGAGCAACGAATGGCCGGGGTAGCTCATCGGCAGCACCGAGACGACCTGCACGATGCCGGGTTCGCCGATGCCGCACTCGCTCCAGTCGAGCGCGCGGCGAAAGCTGATATCGGCGAACAGCGGCGCGTGCAGGTGGCCAGCTTCGCATTCGACGAACACCGATCCCGTCTGTTCGACCATGCCGTAGAAATTATGCACCCGGTCAAAGCCGGCGAGCGCTGCGGCCCGGGCCTTGAAAATGTCGTTGGAGACTTTTTCGGCCTCCAGTTTTTTCCAGCCGCCGCTGTGGACGAGAATGGCGTTTTCGAACGGCAGTGTGCGGCCGGCGGCTTCCAGTGCCCGCAACAGATGCTGCCAGACCATGAAGGTGAAACCAAAGGCCAGGATCGGCTGCCCGGCATATTTGGCGGCGAACGCGTCGATAACCGGCCAGTCGATCGCCATGTCTTCATCGCGCAGGGCATAGTGATGGTCGCGGCCAAAGGTCATCATGCCCAAGATGCCGGCGCCGCGGGCGCTGAAGCTGCGCCTGTCCTTCACCGTCGACGGGCAATCGATGATCAGCATCGGCAGGCGCTTTGGCCCCAGGAAGCTGGTCATGATGCGGGTCAGCGCGCGGGTTTGCGCCCGGGCAGTATCGGCATCGAGCACGATGCGCGACGGCTGTTGCCCGCTGGTGCCCGATGAGGTCATGGTCTTGAACACGGCTTCGCGCGGCACCGATGCCAGATCGTGCAGCTTGAACATGCTGACCGGCAGGAACGGCGCGTCGCGGCCGCCCGGCGTTTCGGCGGGGGCATAGCCATCGAGGATGGCGCCATAAGCGGGGCAGGCGTCGTGGTGGTGGGCGGTCAGCGTGCGCAGCGCCGGGGCGAGCATGGCCTGTTTTTCGGGCCGCGCCAGGCCATAGCAATCGGCGGCGAAAAACGCTTCGAGATCGAGGGCGTCGAGGCTCATGCGCTGGCCGTTTCGGCATTGGCGGGGTCGGCGGCGGTCCAGCCATCGGCGAGTGCTGCGGCGCTCAGCTTGCCAGCGGCGGTGCGAGCTACCGGGTGCAGGGCGGCGCGCACCATGATGCCGCGCGGTGGCAGGGAGAAGAGATCGACGATGGTTGAGCGGATCGCCGCCGCGTCGGCGAAGGCTGCATCGCTGGGTTCGATGAGCACGCGCAACTGGTCATCCTCGCCAAAGCAATGCGCGACATGGCCCATCGCCGCCAGCCGCGCTTCGATTTCGTCGATATTCACGCGCAGGCCATAGATTTTCAGGATGCGCGAGCGGCGGCCGGTGATGCGCAACAGGCCATCGGCGCCGCGCACCGCCATGTCACCTGTATCGAGCACGCCGCCCCGTTCATCCCCCTTGGCGAGGTCCGCCGCGCAACTGGCATAGCCCAGCATGACGGCGGGGCTGTGCACGACCATCTCGCCCGGCGTCCCGTCGGGGACAGCCGCGCCGCCTTCATCGCAAAGCGCGATGCGAACGCCGGGAATGGGAATCCCGATCGCCCCGGGGGCCGCCAGCGTGTGTTCGGGCGGCAGCCAGGCGATGCGCGGGCCGGCCTCGGTCTGGCCATACATGACGATGAAGCGCCGGCCGGTGCGGGCGCTCCAATCGGCGAAATGCGTCGCGATGCGCGGGTCGAGCCGGCCGCCGGCCTGGGTGAGGGTTTTCAGGCTGGGGATGTCCAGCCGCGCCTCCCCCAATCGCCGGATCGCGGCATAATGGAACGGCACGCCGGCGATTGAGGTGGCGTGTTGGGTGGCGAGTTCGTCCCAATAGCCGGCCTCCATGACGCTGGCACCGGTCAGGCACACACAGGCGCCGGCGTGCCAGTGCGAATGGAGCACCGACAGGCCGTAGGAATAGCTCATCGGCAGGTGCAGAAAGGCGCGCTCGGCGGCATCAAGGCCCAGATATTGGGCGATGGCGGCGGCGTTAGCAGCCACACCGGTGGCCGATTGGCGGACCAGTTTCGGGCTGCCGGTGCTGCCCGATGTGGTGAGAAGCAGCGCCAGTTCCGGCGCCAGCGAGGTGCCGCCGGCAAGGCGGGTGACTGGGGCGGCGGAAAGCGGGTCGATTACTGCATCGGGGCCATAGGTGGCGATCAGCGCATCGGCGAGCGGCGCTGCCAGCGTTGACTCGATCAGCAGCGGCACATGACCATCGACGAGCAGCGCCGCATAGGCCGCGACCGATTCAGGGGTGAGCGAGCAGCGCAATACCACCAGCGCGCGCGGCGGCAAGCCGGCGGTGATGCGGCGGCCCAGCGCCAGTGTTTCGGCATAGGTGAGCGCGCGATCCCCCATCGCCACACAGGCGTTGCCGGCAAAGGCCGCAAAGACTGCGCCGAACACGGCCTAGATCACCAGGCCGCCATCGACGCCGATCACCTGGCCGGTGATGTAGCGGGCGCCGTCGGAGGCGAGGAAGACAGCCAGCGGTGCCACATCATCGGGGGTGCCGGTGCGGCCAAGGCCGGTGGCGGCGACAAGCTGATCGCGCTTTTCCGGCGCCAGATCTGCGATCAGCGCGGTATCGATGACTCCGGGGGTGATGGCATTGACCCGGATCTGACGGGGGCCGAGTTCCTTGGCCATGCCGAGCGTTGCGCCGATGACGCCGGCCTTGCTGGCCCCATAGACGACCTGGCCGGGGTTGCCGACGCGGCCGATGATCGAGGCGATATTGATGATGGAGCCACCGCCGCGCCGGGCGATCAGCCGCGCCGCATATTGCGAGCACACCAGCAGCCCGCGCAAATTGGTCGCAAATTGCGCGTCCATCGATTCGACCGAGGCCATTTCGAACATCGATTCACGCAGGATGCCGGCATTGTTGACGAGGATGTCGAGCTGGCCCGAACCCTTCAGCACCGCGCCGAAACCGGCCCGCACCTGAGCGGCATCGGCGACGTCGAAATAGACCGGCCGTGCCGTGCCGGGGTGGGCGAGGCTGAGCGCTTCGCAATCATCATCGAGGCTGCCCGGCGTGCGGGCGTTCAGCCAGACATCGGCGCCGGCGGCCAGCATGGCCTCGGCAATGGCGCGGCCGATGCCACGCCCGGCCCCGGTGACGACGGCCGTTCGGCTTTTCAGAAGGTCAGGCTGTGACATCATATTTGGTCAGGATCTCGCGGATCTTGCCGACGCTGGACATCGCGACGATATCATCGGTGTCGAGCATGATGTCATAAGCGTCTTCAAGATCGGCGATCAGCGCCATGTGCGCCACCGAATCCCATTCGGGCATGGAATTATACTGGAGATCCTCGCTGACCTTTGCCGGCTCGATCATCAGGCTTTTGGCGACGATGCCGTGAAGTTTGTCGGACATTCGAATTCCTTGTGATGCCGGTCGGCAGGGTGACGCCCGCCCTCAGGCGGCCGATTCCTTTGATTCGCGGGACAGGATAACGCCCCATTTGCCGGTGACGAGGCCCGATTCCATGACTCGCCCCGGATTTCCGAAAACCAGCGAGCCCGACGGCACATCGCGGATCACCACGCTGCCGGCAGCGATGATGCAGCTATCGCCGATGGTGATGCCCGGCATGATGATCGAATGGGCGCCGATCTGGCAGCGTTCGCCGATGCGCGTGTCGACGTGCAGGCGGCGCACGAAATCATGCGACAACACGGCGGCGCCAAAGCTGATCGCGGTGTCGCGGCCGATATGGATGCCGCGCGGATTGGCTTGATCCAGCTTGGCGCTCATCGAAATGGCGCAGCCTTCGGCGATATTCATGCCCCAGATGTTGTTGAGGTACAGCCGGCGCCATTCGACGGCATGGTTGCGCAGCCAGCGCCGCGAGGCAGTCAATAATGAAAAACTCGCCATTGAAGCCTTTTTCCGTCCCTGTTTCCCGGCCCTGAAGGCGATGGGTGCGCCCGGCATTTCAATCCGCGCCAGCGCCGAATGGCCGGGGGCGGGAAACCCCGAAAGCCAGTTTATCTTACCGAAATCATTGCCAAATTCTGTGTTCTAACAAGGGTGCCGCACATGCCCGGCCTTTCTAGCGGCTGGGTTTTGCGAAAACAAGCCCGCCGGCGCTTTGGCACCGCACGGCGACCATTGCTGGATTTTCAGCTGGCGAATTGTTCCAGCACGATGCGATCGTCCAGCGCATAGCCGGGATCGAACAGCAATTTCAGGCTGATGCCGGGTTCCGACGCCACCTTGACGGTTGCCACGTCCCGCACTTCGGTCTGGTCCGCCACCGCCGATACCGGCCGCTTGTCGGCCTCCAGCACGCGAAATTCGATAACGCTGGTTTCGGGCAACAGCGCGCCGCGCCAGCGCCGCGGGCGGAACGGGCTGATCGGAGTCAGTGCCAGCAGATCGGTTTGCAAGGGCAGGATCGGGCCATTGGCCGACAGGTTATAGGCGGTGGAGCCGGCCGGTGTCGCGACGATTACGCCGTCGCAGATCAATTCCTCCATGCGGACCTGGCCATCGATGGCGATTTCGATCTTGGCGGTCTGGCGGGTTTCGCGCAGCAGCGAGACTTCGTTGAAGGCCGGCCAGCGAAAAGTTTCGCCGCTGACGGTGGTGGCGGTCATCAACAGCGGGTGCAGCGTGAAGCTGCGCGCCGCCGCGATGCGCGCCGGCAGATCATCGGCGCAGAATTCGTTCATCAAAAAGCCGACGGTGCCGCGGTTCATGCCGAACATCGGCTTTGGCGTTTGCGCCGACAGCGCCTGGTGCAGCGTGTGCAGCAGGAACCCGTCACCGCCTAGCGCGACGATCACATCGGCCTCGGCGATGCTGACGAAATCATAAAGGGCGCGCAGGTCCGCGCAGGCAAGCTGGGCGGCGGGGGCGTCGGAGCCGACGAGCGCCAGCTTTGGCGCAGGCGTTCCCGGGGCAATCGCGGGATCAGCCACCGGTGACGCTCATGTGGCGCCGGACGGCAGGGGCGGCGGCACGGCGATCGATAACGAAATCATGGCCCTTGGGTTTGCGCGAAATGGCTTCGTCGAGTGCCGCATCGAGCCTGGTTTCATCGGCGGTGGCGCGGATGACGCTGCGCAGATCGGCGACATCATCCTGCCCCAGACACAGATAGAGCTGGCCGGTGGCGGTGAGGCGGACGCGGTTGCAGCCTTCGCAGAAATTATGGGTGAGCGGCGTGATGAAGCCCATGCGCTGCCCGGTTTCGCGCACCCGGACATAGCGGGCGGGGCCGCCGGTATTGTCGGGCAGGTCATCGAGCGTCCATCGGCTTTCCAGATCGGCGCGCACCCGCTTCAGCGGCAGATAATGATCGACCCGATCGACGCCGATTTCGCCCAACGGCATGGTTTCGATGAGCACGAGATCATGGCCGTCCTTGGCCGCAAACGCCATCATCGCTTCGATCTCGCCATCGTTGACGCCGGCCAGCGCCACCATGTTGAGTTTGACGTGCAGCCCGGCGGCGCTGGCGGCGGCGATGCCCTCCTGCACCTGTGCGAGGCGGCCCCAGCGGGTGATTTCAGTGAATTTGGCGGCGTCCAGCGTATCGATGCTGACATTGATGCGGCGCACCCCGGCGCTGCGCAGATCATCGGCGAAGCGTGCCAGTTGCGAGCCGTTGGTGGTGAGAGTCAGTTCTTCCAGCGCGCCGGTTTTCAGATGGCGGCCAAGGTTTCGGACCAGATCGATGATGCCGCGCCGGACCAGGGGTTCACCGCCGGTCAGGCGCAATTTGCGGGTGCCGCGCCGCACGAATGCCGAGGCGAGGCGGTCGATTTCCTCAAGGCTGAGCACTTCGGCCTTGGGCAGGAAGGTCATCGCTTCGGGCATGCAGTAGACGCAGCGGAAATCGCAGCGATCGGTGACCGAGACGCGCAGATAGGAAATAGTCCGGCCGAACGGATCGATGAGTGGGCGAACGGCTTCGGCCCGGTGGTCGGAACCGGGGGCGGCGCTGGACAAAAGGCTGGAAGCGGGGGCCATGTTGGCGGCAACGTGGCGATGCGGGGCCGCGAAGTCCAGCCCATAAGGGGAATAGTGGCGCCAATGTAAAAACCAAGTGCCAATAATATTGCAACTTTCTATGCTGGCCGGGCAAACCGCGCCGGGTTGGCGCGGACAGGGAGAGCAAATGCCCAACCAGGCCGCAGAACCGGTGCTGATCGTATCGCCGCGCTATGCCGATGAGGTTGCGGCGTCGGTGACAGAAACCGCCATGCTGCCGCGCATCGAACGCCGACCGGAGCGGGCGGCCGAACGATTCGAGGCCGAGCCGGTGCGGTTGGTGGTGGTGGATGCGCGCGGCGCGCTGGCACCGGGCCTGGCGGCGGCGCGATCGTTGGGCGGGTTGGTCGAGGCGCGGCAGGGGGCATTGCTCTTGCTGCTGTCGCGCGCCGATGGTGATGCCACCGCTGCCGGGCTCGATGCCGGGGCGACGAGCGTGCTGGTCAGCCCGTTCGGCAGCGCGGCGTTCGGCAGCGCACTACGGCTGGCGGCGCGGCACGCCCGACGGCTGGCGGATGCGGCCGTGCCGGGCGATGGCGATGCCAATGCCGGACAGCGCAAGCGATCCGATCTTTTGACCGGCCTCGCAACGGGCGATCAGTTGCAGGCCTGGCTGGCGTCGGCGCTTTCCGGCACGGCATCGGCGGCAAATCCGGTGCCGATAGCGGACGCGCCCGCCGATCCGGTATCGGTGTTTGTGCTGCAGGTTGGTGTCGGGCGATTTGCCACCATCAATGCGGCCTATGGCCGTGTCGTCGCCGACCGCGTGCTGACGGCTGTGGCGTTGCGGCTGGGCCAGATTGTCGATGCGCGCCACATCAGGCAATCACCCGGCGAGGCGCGGTTGCTGGCGCGGCTGGCGGCGGCTGAATTTGCTGTTGGTGTGGCGGGACCGGTCGATATTGCCGGGGTAGTGGTGCTGGCCAAGGCGCTGGCGCAGGCGTTCGAATCGCCGTTTCACGTCGATGGCCATGTCATCCATTTGTCGGCGCGGGTGGGAATTGCGGCGGCCGAAAGCGCCGAAACGGGCGTGGGTGGCAACACCATCCTGGCTGATGCGGCCGACAATATGGACTCCGCCGCCCTTGCCGCCGCCGCGTTGATCCGCCGGGCCAGCGCCGCACTGGCGCAGGCGCGCGCCGGCGAGGCGGGGACCATCGCAGTATTCGAGATGGACCCGGAAGGCGATCCGTTGACGCGCATGGCCGATCTGGAATCCGATCTGCACCGTGCCATTGAGAATGACGACATCGCGCTGCTGTTCCAGCCGCAGTTGACGCTGGCCAATGGCCGCTTGACCGGTGTGGAGGCGCTGGTGCGCTGGGACCATCCCGAACTGGGGCTGTTGCCCGCCGAAACGCTGCTGGGCACAGCCGCATCGGCCGAACTGGCGATCAAGCTGGGTCGCCATATCCGCATGCGCGCCATGCAGTTTGCCGCGCGCTGGTCCGGCGCCCTGGCGCGGTTGCGATTGTCGGTGAATGTTACCGCCGCCGATCTCGCCGACCCCGGGTTTGCCGAGGCACTGGAGACGGCGCTGGCGGAATCGGGCCTGCCGCGCAGCCGGTTGACGCTGGAAGTGACCGAAGGCGCGTTGATCGACGACATGTTCGGCGCGGTGCAATTGCTGTCGGATCTGCGCCAGAGCGGGGTGCGGGTGGCGCTGGATGATTTCGGCACTGGCTATTCATCGCTGGCCTGGATGGCGCGGCTACCGGTGGACATCATCAAGCTGGATCGTAGTTTCACCCTGGGGTTGACCGGCAGCCCGCGGGAGCGGGTGGTGGTGGAAACCATGGTGCGCCTGTCGAAACAGCTTGGCCTGACGGTGATTGCCGAAGGCGTGGAGGATGATGCGCAACTGGATGCGGCGCGGCTGGCAGGCTGTGATGCGGTACAGGGCTATCGCGTGGCCCCGGCGCTGAACATCAGCGCGCTGCAGGGCTTTTGCGAGGCGTGGCAGCTTGACGAGATGGCCGGATGAGCGCCCCTGTCGGCATGGTTCATGTGCCCGGCGGCCGTTTCACCATGGGATCGGACACTGGTTATCCCGAAGAAGCGCCGGCGCATCCGGTGATGGTGGATGGCTTCTGGATCGATGTGCATGCGGTCACCAACAGCGAGTATACGGCCTTTGTCGCGGCGACAGGCCATGTGACAGTGGCGGAGAAGGTGCCGGATGCGGCGGATTATCCGGACGCCCGGCCCGACATGTTGTTCGCCGGCAGCCTGGTATTCAAGAAGACTCGCGGCCCGGTTGATACGCGCGACTGGTCGCAATGGTGGGAATTGCGCCCCGGTGCCGATTGGCGGCACCCCTATGGCGCGCAATCCGGGCTGGACGGGCTGGACGCGCATCCGGTGGTGCACATCGCCTATGCCGATGCGCTGGCCTATGCCGATTGGGCGGGCAAGGCGCTGCCGACCGAGGCGGAGTTTGAATATGCGGCGCGCGGCGGGCTGGAGGGCGCGACCTATGCCTGGGGCGAAGTGTTCCGGCCGGGCGGCAGGCATATGGCCAACACCTGGCAGGGCAAGTTTCCGCACCAGAATCTGCGCGAGGATGGGTGGGAGGCAACCGCGCCGGTGGGTTCGTATTCGCCGAACGGCCATGGGTTGTACGACATGATCGGCAATGTGTGGGAATGGACGCAGGATTGGTATCAGCCGCGCCACGATGCCGACCCGGCGCAGCCGTGCTGTGCCCCGCAGAACCCGCGCGGCCCGGCTGTGGCCAGTATGGACCCGGCGGCGCCGATCCCGCAAAAGGTGCTGAAAGGCGGCAGTTTCCTGTGTGCGCCAAGTTATTGTCAGCGATATCGTCCGGCGGCGCGCCACGCCGAATCGGTGGATACATCGACATGCCACATCGGCTTTCGCTGTGTGCGGCGCGGGGTTGGGGAGGAATGATGATGCGCAATGTGCTGATTGCCGTGATGGGTCTGGCGACGATGGCGGCGGCACCCGCCGATCTTGTCGTTACTGGCGGGCGCATCCACACCATGGACCCGGCCCGGCCCGAGGCGACGGCGATGGCGGTGCGCGATGGCCGCATCGTCTATGTCGGTGACGATGCCGGGGCGCTGGCGATGAAAGGGCCGCTAACGCGCATTGCGGCATTGGGTGGCAAGCGCGTGCTGCCGGGGTTGGTCGATGCGCATATTCACCCGCTGGAGATCGTGTCGACCGGCGGCTGCGACCTGGAAAACCGGGTGCTGACGCTCGCCGAGACCAGCGCGGCGGTTGCGGCCTGTGTGGCGGCGCAAAAACCGGCACCGGGCGAATGGCTGACAGTGGCGCAGTGGAACCCCTATGGCGGCAACCAGCCCGATGCGGCCAACCCGACGTTGCGGGCCGCGCTGGACCGCGCCGCGCCAGATAATCCGGTGCAGTTGATGGGCAATGACGGCCATCATGGCGCGTTCAATTCAAAGGCGCTGGCGCGGGCGCGGGCGCCGGACGCGACCATCATTGGCTATAGCAAGGCGACGCTGGCCGGGCCTTTGAAGCCGTTTGTGCTGTTGGTCGGCGTCGATGCCGCGGGCGAACCGAGCGGGCCGGTGAATGAGAATGCGCGGGCGCCGATGGGTGCCAGCGGCGGCCTTGGCGCCGACCGCGCCGCGTTGATGAAGGCACCGGAACGGGTGATGCAGGCGCTGGCGGCGAGCGGCATCACGGCGTTTCTGGATGCGGCGTCCCAGCCGGCGGACCGGATTTTCTACGATACGATGGTGCAGCGTGGCCAGTTCACCGCGCACGCGACTCTGGCGCAATTCTTTGACCCCAGCGCGACGCGGACAGCCGGCGGCGCGGTGGATTATGATGGCATGGTGGCGGCGGCCAAGGCAACGCGGGCGCATTTCGCCGGCAGCGACCTGATCCGTGCCGATGCGATCAAGCTGTTCGCTGATGGCGTGCTGGAGGGGGACCCGCTTTCGACCCCCGTTACCTTTCCCAATTCGCCCAGCCTGAAACCCTATTTCCGGCCGCGTTTCGGGGCGGGCGCCGATGGGCAGTTCACCCTGCTTGGCTATGAGGAGGGGCCAGGGCCTGCCGGCAAGTTGCAGCATGAGCGGCCGGTGATCATGGAATATGTGCGTCGCATGCACGAAGCCGGGTTCCAGATGCATATCCACGCCATCGGCGACCGGGCGGTGCGGGTGGCGGTGGACGCCATCGAGGCGGCGCGGGCCGGGGACGGTGCGACGCCGCCGGTGATGCGCGCCGATACGCTGGCGCATTTGCAGCTTGTCGCGCCCGAGGATGTGGCCCGCATCGGCCGCGATCACCTGTTTCTGGCCATGACCTATGCCTGGATCTACACCGATCCGCAGTATGATCTTTCGGTGATCCCGTTCATCGACAAGGTGCGCGATGGCTCGTTTGCGGCGCTGCACGATCCGGCGAATTATTATGAGCGCCAGGCCTATCCGGTGAAGCAGCTTGCCGATGCCGGCGGGGTGCTCGTTGCAGGCTCCGATGCGCCGGTTGAAACGCGCGACCCGCGGCCGTTCGTCAATATCCAGAGCGCGGTGACACGGGCGCGGGCCGGGACGCCGCCGCTGGGGGCCAAGGAAGCGATCAGTGTCGAGGCGGCGATCCGCGCCTATACGATCGACGGGGCGCGGTCGATCGGTTGGGCGGATCAGACGGGGTCGTTGCGTGTCGGCAAATCCGCGGATTTCATCGTGCTGGATCGGGATGTGCTGGCGGTGCCGGCAGACCAGATTGGCGGGACCAAGGTGGAGCAGACCTGGTTTCAGGGGCGGATGATCGGGTTCGGCGACGCGAAATAGGGCACCCGCCTCACCGTCATCCCGGATTTGATCCGGGATGACGGCATCGTAGTGAAGGGAGTCCTACTTCGCGCCGGTAAACAGCGCTTTGGGCAGCATCACATGGACGCCCTTGTTGCGGTCGACGAGCTCCGTCACCTCGACATCACCGGCGACGCTGATAAGCATATAGGCGTCATCGCGGCTCATGCCCTTTGCCGCGACCAGATAGTCGATCATGTTGCGGATGGCCTTGCGCGTTGCGTTCGACAGATCGTCATCAAAGCCCATGGCGATGAAATGTGTCGGTGTTTCGGCGCGGGGGTAGGGGCTTGTCACACCCTTGTGCAGGATGAACTGGAAGGTGCCGGTGAGGGATGTTTCCAGCGCGGTGATGTCGACCTCGCCATTGCCCTGTGCCGCATGGCCGTCACCGACCTGGAACAGCGCGCCGGCAGCGTGCACCGGCAGGAACAATGTCGTGCCCGCCACCAGCGCCTTGTCATCCATATTGCCGCCGATGATGGTTGGCGGCGCGCTGTCGTAGCGGCCAAACGCCGGTGGCGGCGCGACGCCCATGCTACCGAAAAACGGATGCAATGGCACGTCGATGCCCGGCCCAAAGCGCCCCAGCATGGCGGCGCGGTCCAGCGGCACGATCTTCATGCGCGAATAGGGGAAATCATCGGTGAGGAAGCCGGCGCCATAGCGAAAGGCGTTGTACGCATAGGGGATGGCGATATCGATTTTCTGGATGCGCACCTCCAGCGTGTCGCCCGGCTCGGCGCCTTCGATGGCGATCGGCCCGGTCAGGATATGGCCGCCCGGCCCGCGATCCGCCGCTGGCACGCCATCGAACACCGCGCGCAGGGCAGGCTCGACATCGGCGGGGGCGACGCCGGCCTTCTCCAGCCCCGCCGGGCTGTTGGTGAGCAGGGTGTGGATGGTGACGGTATCGCCCGACTTTATGGTCAGCGCTGCTTTGGTGCCGGCCTGGTAATGGCCCCATTGCACGGTTGCGGGGGTGGCGGGCAGATCATAGGTGGCGGCGTTGGCAGCAGTGGCGGCAAACGTAGTGGTGGCGAACAGGGCGGCGGCGAGCGGCAACAGGCGTGGCATCAGGCTGGGCATCGGCATTTTTCTCCCGGGATTGAATCCGCTTCCCTGCGGGAAGCGTCAGATGGTGCAGCGTGACTTTAGGGCTATCATGCCGCGACACAAGATTGCGACAAGGTGCCCCATGATCAGCCAGACCCTTACCTCAAGCTTCCCGCCGCTGGCGCGCTGGTACGACCATATGCAGACGCACGACCACAAGGCGCTGTGGGATATGCTCCACCCCGATGCGGTATTCGAAAGCCCGGTGGTGCATACGCCGCAGCGCGGGCGGGACATCACGTACAAATATCTGACCAGCGCCGGAAAAGTGCTGGGCGGGAATGATTTCACCTATATCGGCGAATGGCTGGCACCGAACAGCGCCGTGCTGGAGTTCGAAAACACCATCAACGGCATCAAGATCAACGGCATCGACATGATCACCTGGGACGACGCCGGGCTGATCACTCATTTCAAGGTGATGGTGCGGCCGTTGAAGGCGGTCAACATGCTGCACCAGATGATGGGGGAAATGCTGGCCAAGGCCGGCCCTGCCGCTGCAGCGGAATAGCGGACCGGTCAGCGGTTCCGTACCTTTGATTTGAACACGCTGGGACGCGCCGGCATGCGGGGTGGCAGCGGTTTGGCAGCACCCGGGGCGGTGTCGGGCTTTGGCGCCGCGGGCTTCACTGTCGCGCCGGCGGCGAGTTTCGACAGCGTCGTCGCCAGTTGCAGCGCGCCTTTCAGCCGGGCGGCGTCGCTCGCCCAATCGGCGGCGATGAACAGTTTCTGGTCCGGGCGGATTTTGGCGCGTGCGCCGAGGCGGTCGATATAGGCGAACAGGCCTTCGGGGTTGGCGAAGCTGTCGTTCTGGAAGGTGACGAGGCCGCCCCGGATGCCGGCCTCCAGCTTGGCCACGCCGGCGCCGAGGCACGCCAGCTTGATTTCGATGATCGCCAGCAGGTTGGCGGCTTCCAGTGGCAATGGCCCGAAGCGGTCGATCATTTCGGCGGCAAAACCGTCGATGTCCTGGCGACCCTGCATCTCGTTCAAACGGCGGTAGAGCGCCATGCGGACGTTGAGATCTGGGACGTAGTCTTCGGGGATGAGGATCGGCACTTCGGCGGTGATCTGGGGGCTGAAGGCTTCTGCGGGTGGCTTGACGCCGCGCGCAGTTGCCTGTGCCTCCAGGATCGCTTCCTCCAGCATCGATTGGTAGAGTTCGAAGCCGATCTCCTTGATATGGCCGGATTGTTCGTCGCCTAGCAGATTGCCGGCGCCGCGCTGATCGAGGTCATGGCTGGCCAATTGGAACCCGGCGCCAAGCGTATCGAGCGCCGACAGCACTTGCAGGCGTTTTTCGGCACCTTCGGTGATCGACTGGTCGGCAGGGGTGGTGAGATAGGCATAGGCGCGGGTTTTGGATCGCCCGACGCGGCCGCGAATCTGGTAAAGCTGGGACAGGCCAAAGCGATCGGCGCGGTGGACGATCAGCGTGTTGGCGGACGGAATATCGAGGCCGGATTCGATGATGGTTGTCGACAGCAGCACGTCGTAACGCTTGTCGTAAAAGGCGCTCATCCGTTCTTCGACTTCGGTCGGCGCCATCTGGCCGTGCGCCGTCACCGGCTTTACCTCCGGGATCTGTTCGCGGATGAACTGTTCGATATCGGCAAGATCGGCGATGCGGGGGACGACGAAAAAGCTCTGCCCGCCGCGATAATGTTCGCGCAGCAGCGCCTCGCGCAGCACCACCTCGTCGAACGGCATCACATAGGTGCGTATCGCCAGCCGATCGACCGGCGGGGTGGCGATGATCGACATTTCACGCAAACCCGTCAGCGCCATCTGCAGCGTGCGCGGGATGGGCGTGGCGGTGAGCGTCAGCACATGAACATCGGCCTTCAGCGCCTTCAACCGTTCCTTGTGGACGACGCCGAAACGTTGCTCCTCATCGACGATGACCAGGCCCAGCCGTTTGAATTCGATGGATTTGGCGAGGATGGCGTGGGTACCGACGACGATATCGACGGTGCCATCGGCGAGGCCGGCGCGCGCGGCGGCTGCGTCATTGGCCGAAACCAGCCGCGACAGGTGGCGGACGACAACCGGTAGGCCGGCAAAGCGCTCCGTGAAGCCGGCGAAATGCTGGCGGGCGAGCAGTGTGGTCGGGCAGACGATGGCGACCTGCATCCCCGAAAGCGCCGCGGCAAAGGCGGCGCGCAAGGCAACCTCGGTCTTGCCGAAACCGACATCGCCGCAGACCAGCCGGTCCATCGGTCGGCCCGACGCCAGATCGCCCAGCACATCATCGATGGCGCGCAACTGGTCATCGGTTTCGACATAGGGGAATTTGTCGGCGAAGGCGGCATAGGTGTGCGGATCGACGATGGCCGGTTCGGCCTCGCGCAGCGCGCGCGCAGCCGCCGTCGCCAGCAATTCGCCGGCGATTTCGCGGATGCGGTCCTTCATGCGGCCACGGCGGGCGGCCCAGGCGACTCCGCCTAATTTGTCCAGCCCGACGCCTTCGGATTCGCTGCCGTAACGGCTCAGGACATCGATATTTTCAACGGGGACATAGAGTTTGGAGCCGCCATCATAGGTCAGCGCGACGCAATCATGCGGGCGCCGGGCGATTTCGATGGCGACCAGCCCTTCGTAGCGGCCGATGCCATGTTCGCGGTGGACCAGCAGGTCGCCCGGCGTCAGC
>JBBQYI010000041.1:0-25621 GCA_038208825.1 Sphingomonadales bacterium
CTTCACTCAACCCGGATCGTCCGGTGGCCGCGTGTGTGGCCCGAAGACGCCGTGATACCGCCAACGTAAAGATGACAGGTGCCGCATGGCCGTTCCGAAACGCAAGACTTCGCCTTCCAAGCGCAACATGCGCCGCAGCCACCACGCCCTTGTACCGACCGCATTCCAGGAATGTCCGAACTGTGGCGAACTGAAGCTGCCGCACAACCTTTGCGGCGCCTGCGGGCATTACAACGGCCGCGAAGTCGTCGAAATCCAGGCCTGATCCGGGCAAGGACCATGGGCGCGGCGATGGCGCGGGCAACAAAGGCATGACCGGCTCGCCCGCGACCGCAGCGACCGTGCAAGCCATCAGCCTGAAATCGCCCACCATCGCGCTCGATGTGATGGGCGGTGACGCCGGCCTCGCCGATGTCATGGCCGCGGCTGAAATCGCATCCGAACGCTACCCGAAACTGGTTTTCCGCCTGCACGGGCCGGAAACCCGCATCCGTGCCGAATTGGCCAATTGCCCGAGGCTTGCCGCCACCGCCGCCGTCATCCACACCGATGAGGTAGTTCTGGGCACCGACAAGCCCAGCCAGGCGCTGCGCCGGTCACGCACCTCGTCGATGGGCATGGCCATCCAGTCCGTAAAGGATGGCGTCGCCCATGCCGCCGTGTCCGCCGGCAACACCGGCGCGCTGATGGCCATGGCGCTGTTCGCGCTGCGCACCATGCCCGGCATCGACCGGCCGGCGCTGGCCGCGCTGCTGCCCACGCTCAAGAATGATTCGGTGGTGCTTGATCTGGGCGCCAACACCGAATGCGACAGCGAAAACCTTGTCCAGTTTGCCGTGATGGGTGCCGCCTTTGCGCGTACCGTCCTCGGACTGGAACGCCCGCGCGTCGCGCTCCTCAACATCGGTGAGGAAGAACTGAAGGGCACCGATGAAATCCGCGATGCCGCCGCCCTGCTGCGCGGCGCCAATCTGCCGATGTCGTTCGAAGGCTATGTCGAAGGCGACAAGATCGGCCAGGGCAATGTCGATGTTATCGTCACCGATGGTTTTTCCGGCAACATCGCGCTGAAAACCGCCGAAGGCACCGGCAAGTTGGTCACCGGCCTTCTGGCGCAGGCCTTCCGCTCGTCCTGGCTGACCCAGATCGGCTACCTGCTCTCACGCGGCGCGCTGCGGGCGCTGCGCGCGCACCTCGATCCCAACGCCCACAACGGCGCGGTGTTCCTCGGTCTCAACGGCCTTGTCGTCAAAAGCCATGGTTCGGCCAACGTCCGCGGCATCGCCAACGCCATCGGAGTCGCCCACGATCTCATCGCCGATAATGTAGGCGAACGTATCGCGCACGATCTCGCCAATTTCCGCGCCCATCGCGCCCCGGCCCCGCAAACCGCCAAAGCAGCGCCGGTGCCAGCGCCACCCGCCGCATGATCCGCGCCCGCATCATCGGCACCGGCAGCTACCTGCCCGAACGCATCCTTTCCAATGCCGAACTCGCGGCCAGGGTCGATACCAGCGACGAATGGATCGTCGAACGCACAGGCATCCGTGAACGCCATGTCGTGGCCGAGGGCGAATATACCTCCGATCTCGCCACAAGAGCTGCCGAAGCAGCCCTCGAAAGCGCGGGAATCACACCGGCCGGTGTCGATCTTATCATCGTCGCCACGGCCACGCCGGACCAGACATTCCCCGCCTGCGCCACCATCGTCCAGCACAAGCTCGGCATGATCCACGGCGTTGCCTTCGATGTCGCCGCCGTTTGCTCGGGCTTCCTCTATGCGCTCAGCGTCGCCAACGCGATGCTGGTCTCGGGCGCCCACAAGACCGCCCTCGTCATTGGCGCCGAAACCTTCACCAACCTGCTCGATTGGGAAGACCGCGGTACCTGCGTGCTGTTCGGCGATGGCGCCGGCGCGGTCGTGCTGCAGGCCGGCGAGGGCAGTGGCAGCGCTGCCGATACCGGCATCCTGGCCACCCGCCTGCACAGTGATGGCCGTTACAATGATCTGCTTTACGTCGATGGCGGCCCTGGTTCGACGGGCACCGTCGGCAAGCTTCGCATGAAGGGGCGTGAGGTTTTCCGCCATGCCGTCACCAATCTTGCCGATGTGATGACCGAAACTCTTGCCGCCGCCGGGCTCGATCCCGCCGATGTCGCCTGGGTCGTGCCGCACCAGGCCAATCTGCGAATCCTCGAAGCTACGGCGCGAAAGCTCGGCCTGCCGATCGAACGGGTGGTCGTCACCGTCGATCGCCACGCCAACACATCGGCTGCCTCCGTGCCACTGGCGCTTGACACCGCCGTCCGGGATGGTCGTATTAAACACGGTGATCTTTTGTTGCTTGAAGCGATGGGCGGTGGTTTCACCTGGGGCGCCGCTGCCATAAGAATGTAAAGAAAGTCTTGCCGCAAAGCCGAATCGGTCTGATTATGCTATGCGAGGAGACGCCAAATTGTTTTCTTTGGGGAAAGGTTTGCCGATGACCACCGAAGCTTCCAGCAGCATTGCCGCAGGCAGCCTGACACGTGCCGATCTCGCCGATGCCGTTCATAGCGAAATCGGCCTGTCGCGCGCAGAATCGGCAGCCCTTGTCGAAAATGTGCTGGACCGTATCGGCGATGCGCTAGTCGGCGGCGACAATGTAAAGATTTCGTCATTCGGCAGCTTTGTCCTGCGCAACAAGGGCCTGCGCATCGGCCGCAACCCCAAGACCGGCGTTGAAGTGCCGATCGAACCGCGCACCGTCCTCACCTTCCGCCCGAGCCAACTGCTCCGCGAAGCCATCAACGATGCGCCTGGCGGTAAGGGCTGATCATGGCGCGCGCTTCTGCAACGACTGAGAAATCCGAACGGGCCTTTCGCACGATTAGCGAGGCTGCCGAGGTAATCGGCGTTCCGCAACATGTGCTGCGGTTTTGGGAAACCCGGTTTCCGCAGTTGCAGCCGTTGAAGCGCGGCGGCAACCGCCGCTACTACCGCCCTGCTGACATGGCGCTACTCGAAACCATACGCGCCATGCTGCACGATCGCGGCCTGACAATTCGCGGCGCCAAGCTGGCGTTGGTCGAGGAAATGGAAACGTCGCGCAGCGCGGCGCGTATCGATCCGCCCACTGAACCCCAACTAGCCGCGAATTCGCCAGTCGGAAATTCGTCAGTCGAAAATCAGCCCGTCGAAACGGCCGGGGCCACCGGTCAGGTGCGAAGCCTGCACCATACGCCAGCTGTCGATCTTGCGGCGCTGCGTTCCATCCGGGATCGCCTACGCTTCGCCCTGGCGGCGTAGCAATGCGGAGCCTTGCCGTTTTCAGCGTCAAGGGCGGCGTCGGAAAATCGGCTCTGGCCGTCAATCTCGCTCATGCCGCGGCAACGCTTTCGGCGCGGCGGACTTTGTTGTGGGATCTCGATACGCAGGGCGCCGCCACCTACACGCTGCGCCTGTCCGCACGGCCCGATGTTTCAGCGCGCAAGGGCATTTCTGGCGGTGAACTGGCGCCGCTGATCCAGGCGTCGGATTTTGCGCGGCTCGATGTCCTCGCCGCCGATAAATCGCTGCGCCATCTCGAAAAGCAGCTGGTCGAGGATGACAAGGCCAAGCGTCTGAAAAAACTAATAAAGTCGCTTGAAAAAGACTATGATCGCGTCATCCTCGATTGCCCGCCGGGGCTAACTGAGCTTGCCGATCAGGTGTTCCGCGCTGTCGATCTGCTCGTGGTTCCGATGCTGCCATCACCGCTCAGCGAGCGCGCCTATGACCAGTTGCTGGAACATCTGGCGCGCCACCATCGCGGCAGCGCGCCGGCGGTCCTGCCGGTTTTCACCATGGTCGATCGCCGCAAATCCCTGCATCGCGACACTGTCGCCGCCGCGCCCGAACGCGCCGCCATCCCCTATGCCGCCGTCATCGAGGCCATGGCGACAAGCCGGATGCCGGTGCTGGCGCGCACCCCGACAAGCCCGGCGGCGCGCGCCTTCGCCGCGCTGTGGACCGATGTCGAACGCAAATTGACCAAGTTGGCCTGACCGGCTTTAGCCAACCGCCGTGCCTCCGCCCGGATTCGGTCCGGCGGCAAACCTACAAGCGCTATTCGGCCGCGACACGTCCGGCGGCCGGCTTATCCTCTCCTGGCAACTCGCGCACCTCGGCCGCGCCGCGCCGCTGACGGATCCGGGCATTTATGCCTTCGATGCCCAGATAGACGACCGGCGTGATGAACAGCGTCAGCACTTGGCTGACCATCAGGCCGCCCAGCACGGCGATGCCCAGCGGTTGCCGTAATTCGGCGCCGGTGCCGATTCCGAGCGCCAGCGGCGCCGCTGCGGCCATCGCGGCAAAGGTCGTCATCATGATCGGCCGGAACCGCTTTGACGCGGCCTCCCTTATCGCGTGCACCGGCGTCCAGCCATGGCTGCGTTGCCCCGCAAGCGCGAAATCGATCATCATGATGGCGTTCTTTTTGACGATGCCAATCAACAGCACGATACCAATAATTCCAATCACATCCAGCGGCATGTTGAACAACCACAGGAAGGCGACGGCGCCGATGCCAGCTGCCGGCAACCCGGACAAAATGGTGATCGGATGGGCAAAGCTCTCATACAACACGCCCAGCACAATGTAGATGACGATGATCGCCGCAAGGAACAGGATCGGCATCGATTTCGTCGATGATTCAAATTGCTGCGCGTTGCCGCCAAAGGCCCCGCTGATCGTTCCCGGCTGTTCCAGCTCGGAGGCAGCGGCGTCGATCAACGGCTTGGCCTCGGATAGCGCCATGCCTTTGACAAGATTGAAGGACAGCGTCACCGCCGGCAACTGGCTCTGGTGCGCGACAACCGATGGCGCGCCACGGATGACAACCCTGGTGACCGCCGACAAAGGCACAAGCAGGCCCGGTTCGCCGGCGGTGCTGTTGCCGCGCACCATCAACTTGCCGATATTGTCGGGCGTCAATTGCTGGTCGGCGGCAATCTCCATGATCACCTGATAGCTGTCGACATCGGTGTAGACTGTCGAAACCTGCTGGTCGCCATAGGCCGAATAGAGCGTCTGGCGGATGGCCGCGACCGGCACGCCCAAACGGCTCGCCGCGTCACGATCGACTTCGACCATCGCTTCCCGCGCGCCGCGCTGATAATCGGAGGATACATCCTCGAACCCCGGCGTCGCGCGCAGTTTCGATTCCAGCCGCGGCGCAAAGGCATATAATTGTTCCTTGTCGACCGACGACAGGGTGTATTGGTAATTGCTCGACGATGACCGCCCGCCAAGCTGCAAATTCTGCGGAATATTGGGATAGGCGGCAACGCCCGGAATCGCCGCAAGCTTCTTGCGCAATCGCGCCTGCACATCCTCGGCGGAATCGCGCTCGGACCGCGGCTTCAACGGCGCGAACATTCGGCCCGAATTGCTGGCCCCGGCCTGCCCGCCCAAAAAGCTGTTGACGCGCAGCACCGCCGGGTCGGCAAGGACGATCCGCGCGACGGCATCCTGCTTTTCCAGCATCTTGTCGTAACTTATATCCGGCGGGCCTTCGACACCGATAAAGATGTTGCCGGTGTCCTCGGTAGGGAAGAAGCCCTTGGGCACCACCGAAAAGCCCCAGATGGCGACGCCGATGGACAGGATCGTCAACAGGCCAACCAGCTTGCGGTGGCGCAGCGTCGAATCGAACGCCCGCATATAGGTACCATGCAGCTTGCCGAACGCCTTGGTCGATGCCCGCGCCATGCGAGTATGTTCGCCCTGATGGCCGCTGCGCAACACCCGCGCCGCGATCATCGGAATCAGGGTCAGCGACAATACCGCCGAGACACCGATGGCAATCGTCATCGTAACGGCAAATTCGTTGAACAGCCGCCCGATCACCCCGCCCATGAACAGCAATGGGATGAACACCGCGACCAGCGAAACCGAGATCGACAGCACGGTGAACGAAATTTCGTTCGCGCCGATGATAGCGGCAGCGCGAGGCTCCTCCCCATCCTCGATATGGCGGACGATATTCTCCAGAACGACAATGGCGTCATCGACGACAAAACCGGTCGCCAAAGTCAGCGCCAGCAACGACAGATTGTCGAGGTTGAAGCCGAACAGGTACATGCCGGCAAAGGTGCCGATGGCGGCAAGCGGCAGCACAACCGCCGGAATGATCGTCGCGCGCCCGTCGCCAAGCACCATATAGATGACCAGAATGACCAGCAACGCCGTGCCGAGCAGCGTATATTGCGCGTCCGCCACCGAATGGCGCACCGAATCGGACCGGTCGATGATGGTCGCGATGTCGATGGAGGGCGGCAGCGCCTCGCGAATGGCCGGCAGCGCCGCCGTCACCGTATCGACCAGCTTGACGACATTGGCGCCGGGTTGGCGAGTGATTGCCACCATCAACGATGGTTCGCCGTTGAACTTGGCACCGCCGCGCAAATCCTCATAGCTGGCGAAAACCTTGGCAACCTGGTCCAGCCTGACCGGGAGGCCATCGCGGGTGGCGACGATGATATTGGCAAAATCCATCGGTCGTTCCAGCGTGCCGCTGGCGTCCAGAATATAGTTGCGATCACCACCTGTGATGGCACCAACTGCAAGGTTGCTGTTCGATGCTGCAACTGCACCGGCGATATCGGATGGCGTCAGGTTACGCGCCGAAAGCGCCGCCGGATCGAACTGGATGCGGATCGCATAACGCCGGCTGCCATAGGTCTGGACCTGCGAGACGCCCTCCATTGTCGAGATACGCGGAATCATCAGCGTATCGACGATGGTCTGCAGATCGTTCATCGGTCGGGTCTTGTCGCGCACCGAAAAAATCAGCACCGCCTGATCGGCTGGATTGACCTTGCGGAACGTCGGCGGCGACGGCAATTCGCGCGGCAGCCGGCGGCTGACCACCGACAGCGCCGATTGCACATCCAGCGCCGCCGCATCGATATTACGATCGAGCGCGAACTGGATGGTGATGTTGGTCGAACCGGTCGAGGAGGTCGAGGTGATCTGCTCGATGCCGGCAACCGTCGACATCTGCCGCTCGATCGGAGTGGCGATGGATGATGCCATCGTCGCCGGATTGGCACCCGGCAACCGTGCTTCGACCTGGATTGTCGGCAAATCCACTTCGGGCAGCGCCGATACCGGCAACTGGCGATAGCCGAAAACGCCGGCAAAGATGATCGCCATGCTGAGCAGCACGGTCGCAACCGGGCGCTCGACAGCAAGCCGGACAAACCCCATCAGCCGCCAACCGATCCGGCGGTCTGGGCGGTGCGTGGCGCCTTGCCCGGGCCGCTCGCCTTGGTGCGCACCTTGTCACCGGGTTTCAATTTGGACAAGCCGTCGACGACAATACGCTCACCCGGTGCGACCCCGCTGGCCAGGAATGCACGGCCATCGGCGCGGCCGGCCACCGTCACATCGCGCATGATTATCTTGCCATCGACGCCGATGGCCCAGACAAACGGCGCATCGCGCCCGGTTTGCACCGCGGACTCGGGCAAGGCGATGCGCGGGCTTGCTGCGGCCAGCGGCAGTTCGACATTGACAATGGCACCCGGCCACAATCTGTCGCCAATGTTGGTGAATTCGGCCTTGGCAGCCACCGACCCGTTGCCGGGATCGACATTGTTATCAAGGAACGCCAACCGCCCGGTCGCGATCGGCGGGCCATTGCTGTGTTGAGCCGGCGCCGCCGCCGCCTCGCTGCCTTGGTCTGCCGTATCCGCCGACCGCGCGACCACGGTCAGGCCCGGCCCTGCCATGGCGGCGCGGACTGTCTGTATCTGCTCCGGCGGCACGAGGAAACGCACCGAAATCGGCGAAAGCTGGTTCACCGTCACCAGCGGCACCGTATCCGCGGCGCGCACATTGGCGCCCAACCGAAACCCGATTTCGCCCGTCCGCCCGCTCACCGGCGCCCGGATCGTCAGATAACTCAAAACCGCCTGCGCACTCTGCACCGATGCGGCGGCACCGCTGATCGACGCATCGGCGGCTTGCGCCGTCGCACGGCGCTGATCGAGCACCGACTGCGAAATAAAGCCCTTGCCCACCAATGCCTCGGCGCGGGACAGGTCGCCCCTGGCCTGCACGGCGGCGGCACGCGCACTGGCCACCGACGCCCGCGCCTGCGCAAGCACTGCCTGCGCCGCGCGGTCATCCAGCCTGAACAAAGGCTGCCCTGCGCGGACATTATCGCCTTCGTGGAACAGGATCGCTGTGATCTGGCCATCGACGCGGGTCTTCACCGCAACCGATTGCAGCGGCGTTACCGTGCCAAGCGCCACGAGGCGCGGCGTGAAATCCGCGGTGGATGCCGAAACTGCCCCCACCAACGCCGGCGGCTTGGGTCTTTTCCCGTCACCACGGCCGCTGCCGCACGCCGAAAGCGCGACGCAAAGACCAAGGATGGAAAGGAGCGGTAAGAATCTCATATATTCGGATTGAATCCCATACGCGCGGGGGCGCCCCATCCCCTGTATGAATCCCGTCGGCTCGGCAAGTAATTGCGCATATTCCAACAGAATGTTCGGGCGTAGTGAAAAGCCGCCAGCCCCGCAACCGGTGCGGTTTTGCCGCGGCTCAGGCCTTCAGCCGCCAGCCAGAGCGCAGCACATGGTAGCATGCCGCCCACAACAAGATGTCAAGCACCAGGAGAATGATGGCACCCTGCCCCAACAGCCCGTCCGAAACGCCGATGAAGCCACTGCGGAACCCGTCGATGATGTAAAAGAACGGGTTGGCATGGCTGATCGTAGCCATCACCGGATTGACCCGGTCGATGGCATAAAAGGTGCCAGACAGCAGCGTCATAGGTTGCACGACGAAATTGGTGATCGCGGCGGCATGGTCGAACTTGTCGGCCCACACGCCGGTCAGCACACCGAGCAGCGACAGCATGATCGCCCCCATGCTGCCGAAATACAGTATCAGCAACGGGTTGCGGATCGGCACATCGACACCGGGCGCGATCAGCATGACCACCCACACAGCCAGCCCGACCAGCCAGGCGCGAGTCAAAGCGCCGGCAACAAACGCCACGAGCAATTCGCCAGCCGACAATGGCGGCATCAACACATCGATGATCGAACCCTGTATCTTGGCGACCAGCAACGAGGACGACGAATTGGCAAAGGCATTCTGGATCATGCCCATCACGATAAGGCCCGGCCCCAGGAAATCAGCGAACGGCACGCCAAGGACCATCCCCCGCGAACGGCCCAAAGCCAGCGAGAAAATCACAAGGAACATCAACGTGGTAATGGCCGGCGCCCAGATCGTCTGCAACTGCACCTTGAAAAACCGGCGCACCTCCTTCAAATACAAGGTTTGCAGCCCCTGCCAATTGACAGACGGGATCACCACCACGCCAGGTTCGGGGTGGCGGCCGGTTTGGATTTTGGGGGCGTGCATGCAACGGCTTTACCGCCGGAAACGGCTGGCAAGCAAGCCAGCGCGGCAACAGGGACGAAATGAATGGCGTGGACCGACGAACGCATCGCGCAATTGAAGGCCGGTTGGGAAGGTGGCATGACCGCCAGCCAGATCGCCGAACAGCTTGGTGAAGGCGTCACCCGTAATGCCGTCATCGGCAAGGCGCACCGTCTCGGGCTGGAAGCGCGGCCATCGCCGGTCAAGGCCGGTGAGGAAGCCGAATCCACCCCGGTCGCAGCCGCCGCTGCGCCCAGTGCCGCGCCGTCGGTGGTAGCCCACGCCCCCGCCGCCCCTGCCGCGCCGCGTCCCGTCGCCAAAAAGCCGGGCCGCACCGGCAAGACTGCCAAGACCAGCCTGCTCGATCTGAACGAAAAGGTCTGCAAATGGCCAATCGGTCACCCCGGCGACAGCGATTTCCACTTTTGCGGCAAGGCTTCGCAGGCGGGCTTCCCCTATTGCACCGAACATTGCCTCATTGCCTATCAGGCCCAATTGCCGCGGCGTGACCGCGACCGCCGCCCGCCACCGCAAATGCCGGGGATGCCCCGCCGCTAGGGCAGTGGGGCAATGGCAATTGCCCCACGCGTGCAAGGCTGGACCACGCCCAACCGGCAAACGCCGGACGCGGCCCGCGTCGCCGCGACGGGCGTCAGTTCAACAAGAGTCCATATGGCCAGGCCGTCTTGCAAACGGCCTCAGAATTGCACTTTAGTGCCGCAATATCGGTAGCTTGTGCCGCTCATTTCAAAGTTGGTCGGGCTGCTGATCGTCAGCACTGTCGGGCCGCCTTCGATCACACCGCCGCCTTGAATGTCCGTGCACACATCGAAGATCGTGTATTTATTGGCTGCCTTCTTCAACTTCTTGATCGTGCATGTCGCCTGCGCCACGCCGATTGCGCTGTCGCTGCCCCAGTAGTTGACGATCTCGGCGTTCGAGGCGCCCTTGCAGGGCCGCTTTACCGAGACATAAATACCCTGCTTCAGCGGCAGCATGTCGGCCGCCAACGCAGCCCCGGAAACGCAAAACAAGGCCAAAGACAGACCGCGAAAGACAAGTTTCATCATCCACCTCCTGAAAAATAGGCCCGATAAACTCCCACGCAAGCCGACAGATTACGCCCCTGTAAGGGCTTCGTAAACGAGCTGTTGCCCGCCGCGCTGCAGCCTGAAGGCATCCACGATGGCCAGCCCCTGTATCGTCTTCTTGCCATAAAGAGGCCGACCGCTTAACGTAAACGTCAACCACTTGCCGGGGATCCATCGATGCACGACCCAGATTTCGACGTCATCATCGTTGGGGCCGGCCTGTCAGGCATTGGTGCCGCCGTGCACCTGCAAAATGATTGCCCGGATCGCAGCTTCACCATCCTGGAAGGACGCGACGCCATCGGTGGCACCTGGGATCTGTTCCGCTACCCCGGCATCCGTTCCGATTCCGACATGTATACGCTCGGCTACAAGTTCAAACCCTGGACGGAGGCGAAGGCCATCGCCGACGGCCCCAGCATCCGCAAATACATCAACGAAACCGCCGTCGAGCACGACGTCAACCGACACATCCGCTTCGGTCACAAGATCACGACAGCCGCCTGGGATTCCGCCACGGCGCGCTGGACGCTGACCGCGGCAAAAAACGACGGCTCAACCACCGAACTCACCTGCAATTTCCTCTACATGTGCAGCGGCTATTACAGCTACGCCGAAGGCCACACCCCCGATTTCCCCGGCGCCTCGGATTTCGCCGGCCAGATCGTCCACCCGCAATTCTGGCCAGAAAAGCTCGATTATGCGGGCAAGAACATCGTCGTCATCGGCAGCGGTGCCACCGCCGTCACGCTGGTGCCGGTGCTGGCGGAACAGGCAGCGCATGTCACCATGCTGCAACGCTCTCCCACCTATGTCGTCAGCCGCCCGGCCACGGATGCGATTGCCGACTGGCTGCGCAACAAATTGCCGGCAAAGCTCGCCTACAGCCTTATCCGCCTGAAGAATGTCAGCCTTGGCATGATCTTCTACCGGATGACCCGCAAACAGCCCGAACGCGTCAAGGCGCGGCTGCTCGATGAGGTGAAGAAGCAACTGCCCGCCGATTATGACGTCGCAACGCACTTCACCCCCAGCTATAACCCCTGGGATCAACGGTTGTGCCTGGTGCCGGACGCCGATCTGTTTGCGTCCATCACATCTGGGGCATCATCGGTCGTCACCGACAAGATCGAGCATTTCACCGCCACCGGCATCAAGCTGGTGTCGGGCACCGAATTGCCCGCCGACATCATCGTCACCGCAACCGGCCTGAAACTGATTGCGCTGGGCGGCATGCAGGTGCGCGTCGATGGCGCGGTAGTGAAACCGGGCGATTGCCTGTCATACAAAGGCATGATGTTCTCCGGCATCCCGAATCTCGCCGTGTCGTTCGGCTATATCAACGCCTCATGGACGCTTCGTTCGGACCTGATCGCCTATTATGTCGGCCGCATCCTGAACCATATGAAGGCGACCGGCACCGCCATCGCCCGCCCCACACCCGGCGCCGATGTCCACGCCGAACGGCTGGCGATGGACCTGTCCTCCGGCTATGTGCAGCGCGGCGCCGATGCCCTGCCCCGCTCCGGCAATCGCGCCCCTTGGAAGGTAACCGCAAACTACGCGCTCGACACGATGGAACTGCGCTTCGGCAAGGTCGATGACGGCGAACTGGTGTTCAGCAAGGCCGTGGCGAGAACCGCAGCGCCCGCAACAGGCCCCGCCCTCGCCGAAGCCGCCGAATAAGCGCAGCCCCTGCCCCCAGCGGTCATCCCGGGCTTGACCCGGGACCCAGCTTCGTTTCGCCCCGCGCCGGGCATTAACAACCGCAGCGCGCGATGCCCGATCAAACCAGCGGCCGGTCCACCAGCACCGCCAGCAGCAATGCCGGCCCGCCATGCGCCACCCAGGCGTGATTCGTGCCGCGCTGGATCACTACCTGCCCCGGCTTGATGCGGGTCTCCCCACCTTCCAGAATCAACGACACATCGCCCTGCAACAAACAGATCACATCGATCGAATGCGTCTCGTGCATCGCCGGGTGGCGGCTCTGGTCGATGATATGTCGATCGCCGTCGAACCCGGCGAAAACATTGCGCACCACGGCATCCAGTTGTGGCTTGGGCACGCCTTCGGGCAACGGCGCGACGACGAACCAGCGCACCTGCACATTGCCGGCGCGCGGCCCCAACACAGGTCGCGTGGTGCCAAGATCGGCACGGTCGCGCGGATCGAGCGGCGCATTGGTCGAATCCTCCCAGATTTCGAACAGGCCGCCCAGGTCCGGCTCCCCGCTCGACGACGAAGGCCCGCCATCGATGATTACCACCGATTGCCCGCCCGCATCATCGCCGGTGATCACCCGGCGCATTGCTTCCTTGAACCCGCTCATACCCCGCCTCTCCCGGCGCTACCGCCCGCAATGGCTCAAATGCGTTCCTTCACATACCGGCCAGGCGCATCCTCGATGGCCTTGTACTTGCCCGAACCCGGCACCCGCGCCGCCACCATCTTGCCCGAACGCGGCCCCAGCCACGCAATCCAGTCGGGCCACCAACTGCCCTTGGTTTCCTTGGCAACCTTGACGAAATCATCGAACCGTTCCGGCAGGGTTTCACTCGTCCAATATTGATATTTGTGCATGGACGGCGGGTTGACCACCCCGGCAATATGGCCCGACCCGGCCAGCACAAAACGCTTTTCGCCGGCAAAGAAGCTGGTCAGCTTGTAGGCCGATTGGGCCGGCGCGATATGATCTTCTTTGCCCCCCTGGATATAGGACGGCGTGGCAACCGTGGTCAGGTCAATCGGCACCCCAAGCACTGTGATGCCGCCCGGCTGCGCCAGCAGATTATCGCGATAGATGTCCTGCAGATAACTGCGATGCCACAACGCCGGCACATTGGTCGCGTCGCTGTTCCAATACAGCAGGTCGAACGGGAAATAATCCTTCCCCATCATATAGTTGTTGACGACATAATTCCAGATCAAGTCGTTCGAGCGCAGCAGGTTGAACGACATTGCCATGTTGCGGCCATCAAGCGTCGGCTTGCCCTCGGTAATCTTGGCAACGGTTTCCAGCCCGGCGTCATCGACGAAAACTGCCAACTCGCCACATTCGCTCATGTCCACCTGCGCCGTGAAAAAGGTCGCGCTCGCCACCTTTTCCGCCTCGCCGCGCGCCTGAAGTACCGCCAGCGTCGACGCCAGCGTGGTCCCGGCAACGCAATATCCGATGGCATGCGCACTTTTCGTCCCACAGATATCGAGCACGATATCCAGCGCCGTCAGTTGGCCTTCCCCGACATAATTGTCGAGCGCCACATCGGCGAGCGTCGCATCGGCATTCTTCCACGAAGTGACGAACACCGTCAGCCCCTGCTCCACCGCCCAGCGGATGAAGCTTTTTTCAGCGGTCAGGTCGAGAATATAGAATTTGTTGATCCACGGCGGAAAGATCAGCAGAGGCGTCGCATAAACTTTTTCGGTGGTCGGCGCATATTGGATCAATTGGAACAGCCGGTTTTCAAACACCACCTTGCCGGGCGTGATGGCGACGTTGCGGCCGACTTCAAAGGCGTTCTCATCGGTCATTTTCATGCGACCGGCCTTCAAATCCTCCAAAAGATGCTCCAGCCCCTTCAACAGGTTGCTGCCGCCGGTTTCGACGGTTTTCTGCAACACCTCGGGATTGGTCAGTGCAAAATTCGAAGGCGACATGGCATCGACGAACTGCTTGACCAGAAACCGCGCCTTGGCCTGTTCGCGCGGCTCCAACCCGTCCAGGTCGTGGCTGCCCTCCATCACATAATTGGCGGCGAGCAGATAGGATTGGCGCAGGAAATCGAAGGCCGGCGTCTCCTTCCACGCTTCGCCGGCAAAGCGCTTGTCCTTCACCGCGGCAACCGGACTTGCCACCGTATCGGGAGACAGGAACGACTGCCACAGCGTCATCGCATCGGCCATATAGCGCGATTGCAGATCGAACAGCCGCTGCGGATCGCTCAACGCCGCGGTCGCTGCCCTTTGCCAGGTGGCCATGATGCCCAACGGATCGGCCATGGGCGCCGAATCATGCTCCTTCGCCCAGAATTCCAGCATCAATTGCTGTCCCTTGCCGGCGAGGTCGGTCCATTTCTGAAAGGTTTCGAGTGGCTGTGGCTCTACCGGTACATCGGCCATCTGATACATCCCCGCGGCTTTCCGGATCGTGCCCGATCCAGCTTATGCTGCCTTTGTGCGCCGGATGCCGGCCAACGCCAAGTCCCCAGTCGTGGCGGCGAAATGCAAACCGTTGGCGATCTGCGAATTGAACAGTTTCGGTCTGGCAAATTCCGGCTTAGAGTCCGGTGTCGCCCACATGGCGGCTTTGTGGAGATGACAGATGATGAAGCCATTTCTCGTTCTTGCTCTTGCCGGTTCCGCCCTCGTCGTTGCTGTGCCGGCGATGGCGCAGGATGCCATGGCTGCGGCTCCATCCGTGCCGATGTGCAGTGCCAAGGTGAAGGACGGCTGCATGCAGACGCCAGCCCAACAAAAGCGTGCGATGTCCGGCGAACAGGCAGATGCTCGTGACGCCCGTCACGGCGGCATGTGGGCGCCAAACGCTGTGGGATCGGACAAGCCGGACATGATGGCAAAGATGGACGGCATGCATAAGATGCACAAGAAGCACAAAAAGATGATGATGATGAAGAAGACCGAAATGATGAAAACCGAAGAACCGAAGCCGATGTAAATCATCATCTTTTACAGCCAGTAAGGCCGCGCTGGTAGGGCAGCCATACCCCCGCCCGGCGCGGCTTTTTATGCTATATGAAGGCCCGGTGCTTCATTTGGGTCGCCCCGATAATAACCGCCACAGCCCAGCCATTCGAAAGCTGCGACAATGAACGACGATTTCTACCGCATCCGCCGCCTGCCGCCCTATGTCATCGCCGAAGTCAACGCGATGCGGGCCGCGGCGCGCGCCCGCGGTGATGACATCATCGATCTGGGCATGGGCAACCCCGATCTGCCACCACCGCCGCATGTGATTGCCAAGCTGTGCGAAGTCGCGGCCAAGCCCGATGCGCACGGCTATTCGGCATCAAAGGGCATCCCCGGCCTGCGCCGCGCACAGGCCGGCTACTACGGCCGCCGCTTTGGCGTCGATCTCGACCCTGAAACCGAAGTCGTCGTGACGCTCGGCTCCAAGGAAGGGCTCGCCAACCTCGCCCAGGCGATCACCGCGCCGGGCGATGTCGTGCTGGCACCAAACCCCAGCTACCCCATCCACACCTTCGGTTTCATCATCGCCGGCGCCACCATCCGCAGCGTGCCGACAACCCCCGACGAACGCTATTTCGAAGCGCTGGAACGCGCCATGAAATTCACCGTGCCCAAGCCATCGGTGCTGGTCATGGGCTATCCATCAAACCCGACGGCCGAAACCGTCGACCTTGCCTTTTACGAACGCGTTGTCGCCTTTGCCAAGAAACACGAATTGTGGATCTTGTCCGATCTCGCCTATTCGGAGATCTATTTCGACGGCAATCCGACACCGTCGATCCTGCAAGTGCCCGGCGCCAAGGATGTGGCGGTAGAATTCACATCGATGAGCAAGACCTATTCGATGGCCGGCTGGCGCATCGGTTTCGCGGTTGGCAACAAGACACTGATCGGTGCGCTTACCCGGGTCAAATCCTACCTCGATTATGGTGCCTTCACCCCGATCCAGGCCGCCGCCGTCGCCGCCATCAACGGCCCGCAGGATGTGGTCGCCAACAATCGCGCGCTGTATCACCGCCGACGCGATGTGCTGGTCGAATCCTTCGGCCGCGCCGGATGGGAAATCCCGCCGCCGCGCGCCAGCATGTTCGCCTGGGCTCCGCTGCCACCGGCGCTCGCCCATCTCGGCAGCCTGGAATTCTCGAAACAGCTGCTCACCCACGCCGGCGTCGCCGTCGCACCGGGCGTCGGCTATGGTGAAGACGGCGAGGGCTTTGTCCGCATCGCCATGGTGGAAAACGAACACCGCATCCGTCAGGCCGCGCGCAACGTGCGGAAATATCTGCAATCAATGGGTGTTAACACGCCGGCAAAGGTGTCGAATTAGCGCCAAAGGCGACTATCTGGCAGCAAATCCGACGAACTCGACCCGATTGCGCGATCATCAAACAAGCCTGTCACGCCGAGCTTGACCCGATATCCAGTCAACCTTGCGCACCCTTTGGGCGGCAAGAAACCGGAGCCGGGGTCAACCCCGGCGTGACAGTTCAATCCAACCTCAACCTTGTCTGGCGTCGGCGTGTGGCGTCAAAGTCATAGTCGCCGCCCTCGCCGCCGCCCTCGCCAGCGCTATCCCCGTTGAACGCTCGCCAGGTATTGCGACCCCCATTTTTGGCGGCGTAAAGCGCCATGTCGGCGGCCTTGTAGAGCGTTTCCTGCGCCACCCCATGGCTGGGATAGATCGCGACGCCGACGCTTGATGTCGTCGAAACCGCGGCGCCTTCGAGGTCCACCCGCGTGTCGAAACTTTCGATGATTCGACGGCAGAAATCCGCCACCCGGTCGCTGTCGGCCGCATCGGCGATCAGCACGGCAAATTCGTCGCCGCCAAGCCGGGCAATGCGATCACCCGACGATGTCAGGCCCTGCAACCGCTGCGCGGCGGACACCAGCAACGCATCGCCCACATCATGGCCAAGCCGATCATTGACGTCCTTGAAGCGATCAAGATCGATCAGCACCAGCGCAAAGCGCGTACCGTGCCGTCGCGAATATTCCATCAACTGCCGCATATCATCGGAAAATCGACGGCGATTGGCCAACGCCGTCAACGCATCCGAATAGGCAATGGTTTCAAGCTCATCGCGGCTGCGGTCAAGCGCCAGCGCGGCCGCCCGGTTGGCGTGGGCGCTGTGCGCGATATAGAACAGCGTCGCCGCCACACCGGTGGCAGCCGTGGCCAGTTCAAGCCCCGCCAGGTTCGAATAGACCAGCATCATGGTCACCAGGGCGCCGGCAGGAATACCCGCCTGTATCGCCAGCACGGCGCGCGACCGGAATGTATAGGCCTGGGCGTGGATCAGCATCGCGCTCGCCACCAGGATCGAAACGAACTGCAACCCCGGTCGCCCGGTCAACCAATAGAACAACGGCATCAGCGACCAGTTGATTGTGTTACTGCAAACGCAAAGCAGATAGACCAGTCGCTCCGTCACCGTCCCTGGCAAGCGCCGCAATTGCCGGCTGCTGGCAATGCGCGCCAGGCCTTCGGACGCAGTCATGATCAGGAACCAGGCGGCGCCGGCCAACAAATTCAGATTGGCACCCAGCAGAATGGCGGCGATCAACCCGACCGCCAACCGCTGCATCAGCGTGCGATGGCCATCGATCGCCGCTGCGTCGATCGATGGGCCCAACCAACGGGCCAACCAGGCGTGCTGCGATCTGATTTTGGCGCCCGACGTCATAAACAACCTATATGCCGACAAATACTAACCAATGATAACCAAGACGGCTCGAAACAGTGAAAAATTCCAAGGTGAGGCAAGAATGCATCAGCAAGACCCAAAACAAGGTTGCAATCAAGAACCCGCCGCCCCAAAAAATACAGGCACCGGTTCGGCGAATAAGTTGCAACCCACGTCGAAGCCCAAAAATCCCCGGCCGGTCCGAGGGCGCGGGGTCGTCGCCACAAAAGCGGACCAATGCGGCTTGCAAACGAACCGATCCCTCTTGCCATCGGCCGTTGCTGACGCGTCGATTGGCTATTCCCGAACCAATTCACCCGACCCGCCAAATTCAGGCTGAAATCCTGCAAACTTCGGCAGGCCATCCTTAATCGGCAACTCCGTCTCGGCATAATTTACATGCCCGATGCCACGAATTTCAGTGTCGGCAGCATAGCCGCCAAGATATCGAAAACCCCCATCATCGGGTGTTCGATCATCAAATGGCCGCCGCACTGCATGTAATATTTGTTGTGGCTGATTGTGTCAGGCGTCTTCAGGAACGTCGCAATATGGACGGCCCCCGCCGTGATCGAAACCGCCGCGGCTGGCCATATGGAAAACCGGTGCACCGGCGCGCCCGACCAGGCCCGGCATGAATCGCAATGGCAATATCCCATGCCAGCGGGCGCATTCGTGGCCGTAAATCGAACGGCGCTGCAAAAGCATTGGCCCGCATGCACCACCACATCCTTGGCCACTCCGTTCTCATCACTCATCGGAATTTTCCGCCCCAGACCTACCGGCGCCTCCCCAAGCGGGCCGCACCAATGCGGCCGGCAGCCCTTGCGCTTTTCCACCGGCACCGCGAATAACGCCGAAAGTTTGCCTGCGGAGCCGATAATGTCCATCCCACCAACCATCACGCCGTTGCGCATCGGCCTCGCCGGGCTTGGCAATGTCGGTGGCGGCGTCGTCAAGCTGCTCGCCGCCAATGCCGACCTCATCGCGCGTCGCGCCGGCCGGCCGATCATCGTCACCGCGGTTTCAGCGCGCGACAGGGCGCGGCAACGCGGTCTCGATCTGGCCGGCATCGCCTGGGTCGATGATGCAACAGAACTGGCACAGCGTGACGATGTCGATGTCGTCGTCGAACTGATTGGCGGCGCGGACGGCCCGGCGCTCACCCTCGCCCGCCGCACCATCGGCCAGGCAAAGGCCTTTGTAACCGCCAACAAGGCGATGATCGCCCACCACGGCCTCGAATTGGCAGCACAAGCCGAAGCCAGGGGTTCGGCGCTAAAATATGAAGCCGCGGTCGCCGGCGGCATCCCGGTGGTCAAGGGCCTGCGCGAAGGCATGGCAGCCAATCGGGTGGAGCGCGTCTATGGCCTGCTCAACGGCACTTGCAACTATATCCTCACCCGCATGGAGGCCGAACGGCTCGATTTCGCCGTGGTCCTCGCCGAGGCACAGGCTGCCGGCTATGCCGAGGCCGACCCCAGTTTCGATATCGATGGCATCGATACCGCGCATAAACTCAGCATCCTCGCCGCGTTGGCGTTCGGTGCCCGCATCGATTTTGGCGCCGTCGCCACCCATGGCATCCGTGCCGTCGAACTCGCCGACATCGATCAGGCGGCGGCGCTCGGCTTTCGCATCAAACTCGTCGGCCTTGCCGAACATGACGCCGGCCAGTTGTTCCAGCGCGTCCACCCGGCGCTGGTGCCGCTCGATCACCCGCTTGCCGCCGCCAGCGGCGCGCTCAATGCTGTCGTGGCAGAGGGTGATTTTGTCGGCCGCCTGTTGTTCCAGGGTCGCGGTGCCGGCGAAGGGCCTACCGCCAGCGCCGTCGTCGCCGATCTTGTCGATATCGCGCGCGGCATCACCGGCGATGCCTTCGCCATGCCGGTTGAAAAGCTCGCCGCCATGCCGCCCGCCGATGCCGCGCTGCGCCGCAGCCGCTACTACCTCCGCCTGATCGTCGCTGATCGGCCAGGCGTGCTCGCCGAACTCACCGCAGCGCTGCGCGATCATGGCGTATCGATCGAAAGCCTGATCCAGCGCGGCCATGCCGCCAGCGGCGATGCGATGGTGGTGATGGTCACCCACACCGCTGGCGAGGCGCAGGTCGTCGCGGCACTGGCGCAAATGAGCCGCAGCGATGCCGTCAACGATACGCCTGTGATGATGCACATCCTTGATTTCTAAAGAGCTGGCGTGATTTCCAAAAGGCTGGCTTGATTTAGGAAAGGCCGATTAACCACCGCAGTGCACAATGGATCGGCACTTCCCACTGCCGCCCAAACGCCCTACACCGCCGCCCATATTGCCGCAGGAAGCCTTCATGTCCGCTACAAGCCAAAATTCGAATCTCGATCGTGTGCTCGTGCTCGAAATGGTCAGGGTGACCGAAAACGCTGCCATTGCCTGTTCAAAACTGATCGGGCGCGGCGATGAAAAGGCCGCCGATGCCGCCGCTGTCGAGGCGATGCGGGATGCGCTCAACCAGCTCGATTTCGACGGCACCGTCGTCATCGGCGAAGGCGAGCGCGACGAAGCGCCGATGCTGTTCATCGGTGAAAAGGTCGGCCGCGCGCAGGGCACCGGGCCAAAGATCGACATCGCGCTGGATCCGCTGGAGGGCACCACGATCACCGCAAAAGCCGGACCCAACGCTTTGGCCGTGCTGGCAATTTCCGAAGAAGGCGGGCTGCTCAACGCCCCCGACGTCTATATGGACAAGATCGCAATCGGCCCCGGCTACCCGGAAAATCTGATCGATCTGCGCAAATCCCCGGCCCAGAATATCGAGGCAGTCGCGGCGGCAAAGGGCTGTGCCGCGTCCGAATTGATGGTCTGCGTGCTCGACCGGCCGCGCCATGCTGCACTGATCGCCGAATTGCGCGGGCTTGGCTGCGGCATCATGCTGATCCCGGATGGCGATGTTGCGGGTGTCATCGCCACCGCCGATCCTGAAACCGGCATCGATGTCTATATGGGCTCGGGTGGCGCACCGGAGGGCGTGCTGGCGGCGGCGGCTTTGCGCTGCGTAGGCGGGCAATTGCAGGGCAAGCTGGTGTTCCGCAACGATGATGAGCGCGCCCGCGCCCGCCGCTGGGGCATCAAGGACCTCGACCGGATTTATAGCCTCCACGATCTTGCCAGCGGCGATGTGATCTTTGCTGCCACCGGCGTAACGGACGGTTCGCTGCTGAAAGGCGTCAAGCGCCGCCGCGACGGCGTCATCACCACGCAATCGGTGGTCATGCGCGCCTCATCAGGGACCATCCGCTGGGTCGATGGCGAACATCGCGCGCATCGCCATGCGTAGCATCGACTACCATGCGTAACGCCCGCTCCTCTCCCCGCGCGGGAGGGGGCAATGCTGCCACCATGGCAACCGATACCGCCGCCGCGCCCGGCGCATGAGCAACGTCTTCGGCATCACCGCCTCCGTCCTCGGCCAGCCCTGGTGCTGGCGCGGCGGCGTCATGCCCGGCGGCGGCCTCGATGGCCGCGGCGGCGACGAACTGCTGCACCATCTGTTCCGCGCCCGTGGCGCCAACCCCGATGATTTCGCCCGGTTGAAACAGCCAACCCTGCGCGATTGGCTGCCGGACCCCGCGATCTTTCAGGATATGGAGGCCGCAGCAACGCGCATTGCCGAAGCCATCGCGGCCAATCAGACCATTGTTATTTTCGGTGATTATGACGTTGATGGAGCAACTTCTGCGGCAATTCTCATACGCTACCTCAGGCAAGTCGGCGCCACCGTCGGCCATTACATTCCCGATCGGCTGCTCGAAGGCTATGGCCCCTCCGCCGATGCGCTCGTCGCACTGAAAGCCGCCGGTGCCGATCTCGTCGTTACCGTCGATTGCGGCACACAGGGCTTTGAAGCGCTCAGCGCGGCGCGCGATGCCGGACTCGATGTCATCGTCGTCGATCATCACAAGGCTGCCACCGCGCTGCCGGTGGCCGTCGCCCTCGTCAATCCCAACCGGCTCGACGAAAGCGATGCCGCCGCCGCCCATGGTCATCTCGCCGCCGTTGGTGTCGCCTTTCTCCTCGCCGTCTCGCTCAACCGGCTTTTGCGGCTGCGCGGCGCGTTCGACAGCCGCCCGGAGCCAAAACTCACCGAATTGCTCGATATCGTCGCGCTCGGCACGGTCGCCGATGTGGTGCCATTGACCGGCCTCAACCGGGCTTTTGTCACACAGGGCCTCAAGGTCATGCGCAACCGCCGCAACCCCGGGCTGACCGCGTTGCTCGATGTCGCCGGCCTGTCGCGGCCGCCGGTGGCGCGTGATCTTGGCTTTGCGCTCGGGCCGCGCGTCAACGCCGGCGGCCGCGTCGGCAAATCGGACCTCGGCGTCCGCCTGCTGACCACCGACGATCCGGCCGAAGCCCTGGCGCTCGCGCAGGAACTCGATCGCCTCAACATCGATCGCCGCGCCATCGAAGCAGAGGTGACCGAAGCCGCCCTCGCCCGCGCCGCGCACGACAGCAACATGGCCGTTGCGGTAATTGCTGGCGAAGGCTGGCACCCAGGCGTCATTGGCATAGTCGCGTCGCGACTGAAGGACAGGTTGCACCGCCCCACCATCGTCGTCGCGCTGCAGGACGATGGCACCGGCAAGGGTTCCGGCCGGTCGATGCCGGGTGTTGATCTTGGCGCTGCCGTGCTCGCCGCCAAGGACGCCGGGCTGTTGATCGCCGGCGGTGGCCACGCCATGGCGGCCGGGCTTACCGTTGCGTCAGACGGGCTCGACGCGCTTACCGCCTTCCTGAACGATCGGCTGTCGGGCGCGGTCGACAGCGCCGCCATCGGTCGCTCGCTCGATTGCGACGCCGCCGTGGCACCACGCGGCGTCAACCTCACGCTCGCCGAAACGCTGGAGGTCGCCGGCCCCTATGGCCAGGGCTGGTCACAGCCGCGTGTGGCATCCGGGCCATGGACGGCGGTCGATTGCCGGATCGTCGGGGAACATCATGTCAAACTGATACTGTCGGGCGCAGATGGCGCACGCTGCAAGGCCATCGCCTTTCGCCAGGCCGATACCGCGCTCGGCGCGGCGCTTGCCGGCGCACGTGGCCGGGCCTTTTACGTCGCCGGCCGGGTCAAGCGCGACGATTGGAAGGGCGAACCCAGCGCCGAAATCGAGGTCGACGATATCGCCTGGGCCTGAGGCGATCCGGCCGTCACAATGCCGCAGCCGGTCGAATTTTGTCGCTTTGCCCACGCTGGCGCTTGACGCCGCCGCTCCGCACCTTTAGCAGCCCCTCTCCCGCCGGTCCCTTCGTCTAGCGGTCTAGGACGTCGCCCTTTCACGGCGAAAACACGGGTTCGATTCCCGTAGGGATCACCACCCCCCGCATCGCCGGGCGGTGCGCGCATCAAGCGCCTTTCCGGCGGTTATTGTATTGTCATCAGTTGCGACGGAAACGGCGCCGCCAGCGCCTGCGCCTCGCCAATCGGCGCCGTCAGCCAACGGCCATGGTCCTCGGCGTGCAAGATCACCGGCATCGCCTTTGGATGCACTGCCGCCACCAAAGGGTTGGGCGCGCAGGTCAGCATCGCAAAACAGGCACCATCCTCCATCGGCCGCCATATCCCCGCAAAGGCGAACACCGGCAGCGACGGCACATCGAACCAGCGCGCGATCTTGCGCCCAGTCTCACCCTCCCATTCGCAAAAATCGGTCGCCGGGATCAGGCAGCGCCGTTCCGGATTGGCCAGCGCATTGCGCCAGAACGGGCTGGCCAGGTTGCGCACATTGGTCACCGGCCCGCGTGCATTGGCGGGCGGCGGAAAGCCCCATGTCATCACATCGGCCCGCCGCGCGTCGCCCTGTTGCCGCACCACCAGCGCCGGGCGCTTCGGAAACAGCTCTTCGGGCGGCAGGCTCACCTCCCCCAGTTCATCAAGGCTCATCGCCTCGACGATGGCGCTGGCCTTGGCGCGCAGGCGATATCGGTTGCACATCGGAACAGCCTATCGGGGTTGAGACACGGCCGACAAGCCGCTATATCGGCGACAGGCGGTCATCAGGGGCCGCCTTTTTGCATTGCCGGGCAGAATCGAAACCGGCCGCGAAGGATTGATGATGACGATCACCCCATTGATGCCCGTCTATGGCCGTTGCGAGGTCGAGCCGGTCCGCGGGGAAGGTTGTTATCTTTACGATGCACAGGGCAATGAATGGCTGGATTTCGCCAGCGGCATCGCCGTCAACCTGCTCGGCCACAGCCATCCGCACCTCGTCGGCGCCATTCAGAAACAGGCCGCCACGTTGATGCACACGTCTAATCTTTACAAGGTGCCGGCCCAGGCGGCGCTTGCCGAACGGCTGGTTTCGCTCACTTTTGCCGATACGGTATTCTTCACCAATTCCGGCGCCGAAGCGGTCGAATGCGCCATCAAGACCTGCCGCGCCCACCAATATGCTGCCGGCCACCCGGAAAAATTCCGCATCCTCACCTTTTCCAACGCCTTCCACGGGCGCACCCTCGCCACCATCTCGGCGACCAACCAGGAAAAGATGCGCAAGGGTTTCGAGCCCCTGCCCGATTGGTTCGATGTGCTGCCCTTCGATGATCTCGCTGCGGTCGAGGCGGCGCTGGCCGGCCCGCATGGCCCGTCGATCGGCGGCATGATGGTCGAACCGGTGCAGGGTGAAGGCGGCATCCGCCCGGCCAGCCTCGAATTCCTGCAGGGCCTGCGCCGCCTGTGCGACGAACATGGCCTGATGCTGATCTTGGATGAAGTGCAATGCGGCGTCGCCCGCACCGGCACGCTGTTCGCCCATGAACAATATGGCATCACGCCCGACATCATGGCCATCGCCAAGGGCATCGGCGGCGGTTTCCCAGTCGGCGCCTGCCTCGCCACCGAACATGCCGCCTCGGGCATGGTCATAGGCACCCACGGCAGCACCTATGGTGGCAACCCGCTGGCGATGGCGGCCTGCGAGGCCGTGCTCGACGTGGTGACGGAACCGTCGTTCCTCGCCCATGTCAATGAAATGTCGGCCCGGCTGCGCGCCAGCCTTGAACAGATGATACCCAACCACGACGATCTGTTCGAAGGCGTGCGCGGCAAGGGCCTGATGCTCGGCCTCAAGCTGAAATCCGACAGCCGCGCCTTTGTCAATTTCGCCCGCAGCCACGGTATCCTGATGGTCGCCGCAGGTGAAAATGTCGTCCGCCTGCTGCCGCCGCTGATCATCGAGGAACACCATATCCGCGAATGCGTCGATCGGCTTTCCGCCGCCGCACGCGCCTATTCACCGGCGGTCGCCGCCTGACCGTTATTCGTCCCTCCCGCTTGCGGGAGGGATCAGGGGTGGAAAGTCCCGTCACGGCTGTTCCCGTGCGCCACCCCGTCTCCCAACCACAGCCCGTCCCAAACAGGGTCCGGGATGCAGGACTATTCGATGCCGCATTTTCTCGATATTGCCAGTGCCACTGCCGAAGGCGTCCGCGCCATCCTCGATGAAGCGCACCGCCGCAAGGCCGCCCGCGCCGGCCAACCACGCGGCAGCGTGGACAAGGATGCGCCACTCGCCGGCCACACGCTGGCAATGATCTTTGAAAAACCCAGCACCCGCACCCGCTTCAGCTTCGACATGGCGATGCGCCAGCTTGGCGGCACCAGCATCGTCACCAACGCCGGCGAAATGCAATTGGGCCGCGGCGAACCGGTGGAAGACACCGCGCGGGTG
>JBBQYI010000042.1:0-25300 GCA_038208825.1 Sphingomonadales bacterium
CGTCTCGCCATCGGCCAGAACAACACCGGTCGTCCGGCCTGCGTCGCCGCTGATGCCCGACACCGTGACGCCGGTGCGCACATCGACGCCATGGCTGCGGTGCTCGGCGGCGTAGAATTCGGACAATCGGGGCCCGGCGACTCGCGCCAGCAAGCGGTCCATCGCCTCCAGAACGACCACCTGCTTGCCCAGCTTGCGCAATACGGCAGCCGCCTCCAGCCCGATATAGCCGCCACCGACGATGGCGACCCTGGCAACGTCCGGCAGTTCGGCCTTCAACAATTCGACATCGGCGCGGGTACGGATGGCGTGGATGCCCGCCAGATGATACCCGGGACAGCTTAGCCGACGCGGGCTGCCACCCGTTGCCCAGACCAATGTGCCATAGCCGATCGTTTCCCCGGCTGCCGTCGTCACAGTGTGCGGGGCTGGATCCACGGCGACCACCCGCTGCCCCAGCAGCAGCGCGACATCCCGCTCCCCCCAGAAATTAAGCGGCCGGATCAGCATCCGCTCGAATGCCTTTTCGCCGGCCAGGAAGTCCTTCGACAAGGGCGGGCGTTCGTACGGCGGCTCGGGTTCTTCCCCGATCATGCCGATGCTGCCGGCATAGCCCAGCTGGCGAAGCTGCACCGCCACCTGCGCCCCGCCATGGCCGGCGCCGACAATCAGGCACTCGAAATGCGCGTCCATCGGTACCTTCCAGGGCTGTTCTTGAACCCCAGCGATAGAGAAGCCGCGCGGCCACGGCAAATTGCGCCGCTTCCCATATCGCCGCCGGCCTGCCACATTTCGCGGATGGATCTTGCCAACCACCCCGATGCTGCCGCCTGGGGCCGGCTGCAACCGCGCAGCCCGCTGGTGCGGCGGTTGCTGGCGCACAATCCGTCGCCATTCACCTTCACCGGCACCGGTACCTTCGTTGTCGGCACCGGTACCGTGGCGGTGATCGATCCCGGCCCCTCAGACCCGGCGCATGTCGCTGCGCTGATCGAAGGGCTCGGCGGCGAAACCGTCAGCCACATCCTCATCACCCATACCCACATGGACCATTCGCCGGCGGCGCCCGCGTTGCAGGCGGCAACTGGCGCCACCATCATGGGCTGTGCCCCGTTGGTGCTTTCCGACGATGGCCCGCGCGCCGATGCCGGGTTCGATCCGACCTATGCCCCCGATGCGGTGATGGCCGAAGGCGACAGTGTTGGAGGGCCGGGGTGGACGCTGACGGCTGTTGCGACGCCTGGCCATACCTCCAACCATCTGTGCTTTGCGCTGGCGGAGGAAAAGGCGCTGTTCACCGGTGATCATGTCATGGGCTGGTCGACGACGGTGGTGGCGCCGCCGGATGGCGACATGGCGGATTATATCGCCAGCCTGAAAAAGCTGCTGGACCGCGACGACGTCATCTACCACCCCACCCATGGCGAGCCGGTGACCGAGCCGCAGCGTTTCGTGCGCGGTCTGATTACCCACCGTAAACAGCGCGAAACCCAGGTTTTGAAGCTGCTCGCCGATGGCCCGCGCGAGATTCCCGAGATGGTGGCGGTGATGTACGCGCAGGTCGACAAGCGGCTGCATCCCGCGGCGGGACGATCGGTGCTGGCGCACCTGATCGACCTTGCCAACCGGGGGGTCGTGGCGCGGCGGCACGAAAGCTGGGGGCTGGTCGGGGCTTGAACCGTCGGATCGGGCGTGCGGTGGGATTGTCGGGCAAGGTCTGGGGTGATCCAGCCGCTGCCCGCGCGCTTGCGCCGCTGGCGATACCGGCGCGCGCCTGCTGTTGCTGCCGTGGCCGATATGATAGGCTCGGTGAGACGGGGAGAAGTGACATGCAGCGCGTCCTGTTGCCGATGGCAGTTTTCGTTCTGACGCTGGCAGCGCCGGCGCTTGCCGCCGGTGGCGGGGGAGGCGGCGGCGGCGGCTTTTCGCAGGCTCCCAGCGCCAGCACGCCGCAATATGATCCGGCCGTCGAATATCGCGCCGGGGTCGCAGCGCTCGAAGCCAAGGAATTCAAAAAAGCCAAGGTGTCGTTCGACCGCGTGCTCGCCGTCGCTTCGGGCGATGCGAATGTGCAATATCTTGCCGGCGTGGCCCGCACCGGTCTCGGTGACCTGAAGGGCGCGCGCAAATTTTATGCCAGGGCGGCGAAAATCGACAGCGGCATGGTGGTAGCGTGGCGCGATCTTGCCGTGACCGATGCCGGGCTGGGGGATACCGCCAAGGCCGGTGACGGTCTCGCCGCGATCCGCGCCCAGCGCGGCACTTGCGCCGAAACCTGCTCCAAGGCCAGCGAACTGAAGGCGGCGGAAGACGCCGTTGCTGCGGCGCTGTCGGGCGCTGGCACACCTGCTGCAACGGTCGCGCCGCCGGCAGCGTCCGCGCCATCGGCGCTGGCAGTCCCCGCCGGCGGCTTGCTGCTCGCATCGAGCGGTTTCGGCGACAGCCAGTATCTTGCCGCCGTCGCGCTGATCAATGAGCATCGCTATGAAGCCGCGATTGCAGCGCTTGATTCGGCGCGGCAGGTGTTCGGCCCGCACCCCGATATCCTGACCTATCTCGGCTTCGCCAACCGCAAGCTCGGCCGGTTCGAGGCTGCCGAAACCTATTACCGCGCCGCGCTTGCAGCGGCGCCAGGCCATCGCGGCGCCACCGAATATTTCGGCGAGTTGATGGTCGAACGCCGCGACATGGCCGGCGCCCGCCGCATGCTGGCCAGGCTCGATGGGCAGTGCCGCTTCGGCTGCACCGAAGCGGAGGAACTGCGCGCATGGATCGCCGCTGGTCGCTCGCCGCACGCGCTTTAGGCGCCGGCCTAGCATTGGGTCTTGCCGCGGCGGCGCCGGTACCCGCGCCGCCGCTGCGCGAAATGCGCTGGATCGCGTCCGCGTTGCCGCGAGCCGACACGCTCCGAATGCTGACCAGCCACCCCGCCGAATGCCTGACGCCGACCGCCGATCCGGCAGTCGCGGCGCAGATAGCGGTTGGTCGCGCGATGTTTTCGGCGCCGCTGCTGCTTGGCGGCCAGGCGGCGCGTGCCGGCATATCGTGCGCCGCGTGCCATGTTGCGGGGCGCGGCAACCCGCAATTTGCCTTTCCCGGCGTTTCGGGTCCAGCGGGCACCGCCGATGTCACCAGTTCGCTGTTCAGCAGCCGGCGCGGCGACGGGGTGTTCAACCCAAGGCCGATCCCCGATCTGGCCATCGACTCGCCAAAGATCAGCCGGGACCCGGCCGATCCCGCGCTGCGCCGCTTCATCCATGCCCTGGTCGTCGAAGAATTCGATGGCCTTGAACCGCCGCCGCGCATTCTCGATGGTCTAGTCGCCTATATCCGGGCGCTGCGCGGCACGTGTGTTGGCACGATCGCGCGCAGCGGGGCCGGCGATGCCGACAACGCGATGGCGGCGATTTCGGCAGCGCGCGCGGCACTGGCCGAAGGCGATGCGGCCTCGGCACGCTTGCTGGTCGGTGCCGCGCGGTCGACGCTCGGCCGTATCGACGAACGCTTCGCCGGCAACCCCGGTATCGCGCGCCGGCTGGCGCGCCACGATGACGAACTGCGGCGCCTGCGGGCAATGGCGGTGCAGGATCCGGGCGCGACCCGGCGCGGGCTGGCGCGCTGGGTAACCGGCTTCGCGCGCGATGCAGCTGCCTTGCGGGCGGCAGAGCCGGCGTCGCTTTATGTCGCCGCCGTGCTGGATAAACATTGGCCAACCGCCGGGCCCGCCGTACCGCCGAAGGACGTTGCCCCATGAGATCGGTCGCCATCACCGCAATATTGTCCCTTCTCGCCAGCCGGGCACATGCACAGGGGCCGGCGAATTCCGATCCGGCTGCCGTCGCCGCGGGCCAATATACCGTTGAAGCTATCCATACCCGCATCCAGTTCAGCATCTCGCACATGGGTTTTACCGATTGGTTCGGTGACTTTACCGGGGCCAGCGGGACACTGCGCCTCGACCCCGATCGGCTTGCGGCGACCGTGCTCAGCATCGAAATCCCGGTCGCTTCGGTTTCCACCACCAACGCAATTCTCGATGGCGAATTGAAAAGCGCCGAATGGCTCGACGCCGGCAAGTTCCCGACGATTCGTTTCGTCGCCACGAGGGTGGAGCGAACGGCAGCCAATGCCGCCGCAATCACCGGTAATCTGACATTTCACGGGGTCACACGCCCGGTCGTCCTCGATGCCCGATTCAACGGCGTGGGGGTCGACCCGATCAGGAAACGCTACACGGTCGGTTTCGCCGCGACGGTGACGATAAAGCATTCCGACTTAGGGGTTGTTGCTGATCTGCCATTAATCGGCGACGCTGTATCGTTGCGCATAAGCGCCGCAATTGAAAAATAGCAGCGGGCCATGAACCAAGGTCATAGATAAGCGTTTCTTAGGCTGCGCCCGTCTCAGCGGGCCGGCAGGAAAGGCTATTTCACAATGAACATCATCATCTTACTTATTGTTGGCGGCATAATCGGTTGGATTGCCAGCATGATCATGCGGACCGACGCCCAGCAGGGCATCTTCCTGAATATCGTCGTTGGAATTGTGGGAGCATTGCTTGCTGGTTTCATCGTCACCCCGCTGATCGGTGGTGCCCCGATTACCAGCGGTGGCATCAGCATCCAGTCGATCCTGGTTTCGTTGATCGGCGCGGTCGTTCTGTTGGCGATCATCAACCTGTTTCGTCGCGGTACGGTTCGTTGATCTTTCGGCGGCATCCCTTGCGGGATGCCGCCTTCTTTCTGTTGTGACGCGGTGATCGTGGCGCGCGTAAAGTGCGATCCGCCAGATTCGAACATAGTGGTCCTCGCACGCGCGACACCGACTTTCCATGCAGCAATCCCCTCGCCGAAACGGCGCTCGGTGGGATCGGTGTTTTGCCGGGGGTGACGTCCGCATGAGGCTTCCCTATATCCATCGCACCAAGCGACGAAGCAGATGACATGGGGACCGCCCGCCGATGGATGCACGCCTGAACCCGCTTGGAAGCCCTACCGGACTAGCCGGGCCTGATTTGAAGGAAGAGATCAACCGGCTCCGGCGCGAGAAGAATGCCGTTATCCTGGCGCATTACTACCAGGAGCCAGCGCTGCAGGACATTGCAGACTTCGTCGGTGATAGTCTCGACCTGTCGCGCAAGGCGGCTGAAACCGATGCCGAGGTGATCGCCTTTTGCGGCGTCAAGTTCATGGCCGAGGTGGCGAAAATTCTCAGCCCCGAAAAGATAGTTGTGCTGCCAGACCTCAAGGCCGGGTGCAGCCTGGAAGACAGTTGCCCGCCGGAAGCCTTTGCGAAATTCCGCCGCGCCCACCCGGATCACATCAGCCTGACCTACATCAACTGTTCGGCGGCGGTGAAGGCCGAAAGCGACATCATCGTCACGTCATCCTCGGCTGAAAAGATCATCAACCAGCTCCCGGCCGACCAGAAAATCCTGTTCGCGCCCGACAAGCATCTCGGCGCCTGGCTGAACCGCAAGACCGGCCGCGACATGCTGTTGTGGGACGGCACCTGCATCGTCCACGAACGCTTTTCGGTTACCGAATTGCTGAAACTGAAGGCGCAGCATCCGGCGGCGCCGGTGCTCGCCCACCCGGAATGCCCGGCGGCGATCCTCGATCTGGCACACTATATCGGCGCCACATCGGGCATCCTCAACTATGCGCTGAATAGCCCCGAACCGGTGGTGATCGTGGCGACGGAGCCCAATATCATCCACCAGATGCAGTTGAAGGCGCCGCACAAAACGTTCATCGGCGCGCCTGGCGCCGATGGCAATTGCGGCTGCAACATGTGCCCGTTCATGGCGCTCAACACAATGGAAAAACTCTATATCGCGCTGCGCGACCTTGCGCCGCGAATCGAGGTGCCGGAGGATGTGCGGCTGCGCGCCAAGGTAAGCCTCGACCGCATGCTGGAAATGGCCGGCGCGGTGTCGCCCGTCCGCGTGCGGGGAGATTAAAATGCTGGCGCGCTATGGGTTGGCAGCCGCGTTGCTCACAACGGGCGCGCCGCTGCGGGCGGCCGATCCCACCCAGTTCCTGCGGCTTTGCGAAGCGACCGTGCCGGTTGCGACCTGTGGTTGCATTGCCAATGAATTGCAGCGCAGTCGCGACGGGCAGATTTCGCTCGATGCCTATGCCGCCACGTTGAAGCCGCCGGCACAACGCCAATCGGCCATGGTTGGTGTCGCCAATAAATATGGCAGCAAATTTTCCGAGCTGAAGGCGGCTGTCGATCGGCTACGGCCGGTGATGGACAGCCTGATCGATCGCTGCAAATGATCGGCCGTGCCCTATTTGTGTTCGCAGCGGCCGCGTTGAATGTCTCGGCGCCCGCAGCGGCGGCGCAGTTCGCCACTGTGACGCCACCGGATACCGACGCCTTTGTCACCGATTGCACGCGTGGCCGTTCGGTGCAGACCTGCGTCTGCATGGCGCAATTTTTGCAGCGTTCGGGCGAAGGCCAGTTCGTGCTGGAAACGGCAATCCTCGATGCCGGCGATACGCCGGGCCTGGACAAGACAATCATTCTCGCCCGGCACGGTATCGCGCCCGGCGATGCCCGCGCCATTACCCGTGCCGGCAAGGCCGTGCGCAAACTGGCGCTTGGGGCGTGCCGGTGATCGACCTGCCCGGATTCGATTTCGCTGCCTTCGTGGCGGCAACGCTGGCCGAGGATATGGGCATCGGCGGCGATCGCACTTCGGCTGCCGTCATTCCCGCCGATGCGGAGCTGACGGCGGTGATGGACAGCCGCGATGCCGCCGTGGTCGCCGGGCTGTCGATTGCGGCGGCGTTCTTTCGTGCGCTCGATCCGGAATGCGCGATCGAAACCCTGGTGGCGGAAGGCGATCGGGTTGCGGCCGGCGCCGCCCTGATGCGCATTCGCGGCAATGCCCGGGCGCTGCTTACCGCCGAACGATCGGCGCTGAATACCGTGCAGCATCTGACCGGCATCGCGACGCTCACCCGTGCCTATGTCGATGCCATCGCGGGCACCGGGGCGGTGCTGCTCGATACACGCAAAACACTGCCTGGCCTGCGCGTGCTGGAAAAATACGCAACCCGGATGGGTGGCGCGACCAACCACCGGATGCGGCTGGATGATGGCGTGATGATCAAGGACAATCACATCGCGGTGGCCGGCGGCGTCGAACCCGCCGTCCGCGCCGCCAAGGCCGCCGGGCTGCGGGATGTGGTGGTGGAGGTCGATACGATCGACCAGATCCCGCCCGCGCTCGCCGCCGGTGCCGACCGGCTGCTGCTCGACAATATGGGGCCGCCGGTGTTGCGCCAGGCCATCGCGATCATCGCCGGGCGTGTGCCGACCGAGGCATCGGGCGGCGTCAATCTTTCGACCATCCGCGCCATCGCCGAAACCGGCGTCACCTTCATCAGCGTCGGGCGCATTACCCAATCGGCGCCTGCCGCAGACATAGGGCTGGACTATGCGTAACATTCTGGCCGCATTGCTGCTCGCCGCCACCCCGGCGGTCCAAGCCGCCGAAAACTGCGCCGTCCCCGCCGGCATCACCCCGGCGCCGGTCACGCCGCAGGAAGAAATGCGCATCCTGCCGGTCACCAAGCTGGTGCTGGCCTATTATTGGTGGCCGCAGCAATGCCAGCGTCCCGAATCGGCCACCGAGCCGGGGTGCAGCGCGCGTTTCGGCTTCAAGGTGCATGGCCTGTGGCCCGATGGTGCCGGCCGCACTTATCCGCAATTCTGCCGCCCGCCGACGCCGCTCGATCCGGCAACGCTGCGCGCCAATTATTGCATGACCCCGTCCGCCAGCCTGTTGCAGCATGAATGGGCCAAGCACGGCACCTGCCACTGGAATTCGCAGGCGGACTATTTCGCGGCGGGGCACCGGGTAGCGGACAAGCTCAAGATGCCCGCCGCCGATGCGTTGCCGGCAAATGGCCTCACCGCCGGTGCCCTGCGCGATGCCATTGTCGCCGCCAACCCTGCGTTGCCGCGCGCCAGCCTGTTTGTCGGCACGGATCGCAAGCAGTGGCTCACCGAAGTGCGCGTCTGCCTCTCGCTCAAATACGCACCCGTCGCCTGTGAGGGCGGGGACAGGGGCGCGCCCGACCGTGTGCCGATCCGGGTGCGCCCGCGCGGCTGATTACGCGCGCTCAGCTGAACGGGTCTTCCTCGTCCAGCCGCCGCGCCAACAGGCTGCGCCGCTTGCCGGGGCCGCCCGCCGCCATCAACGCGGACCGCCGTTTATCGGCGCGCGCGCCCAAACGCTCCAGATCGACCACGGCTTCCTCCAGCAGGGCCTTGGCCTCCATGGCCGTCGCGTTGCGGCAGGCGGCCAGGCATTCGTCGATATGCTCCGGCACCCGCTTGCGGATCAATATGGCGAAATCGGCCGCCTCGGCCTGATCGGGCAGGCCGTCGGAGGCGGCGAGGAACAGCACGCAACTCGATCGCACCACGCCCAGGCGGCTGCGCGCGAAATCCGCCGCCTTGCCCAGCTGTTCGAACGCCGCAGTCAACACGGGCTCGCGGCCGTCGGCGGGCGCCGCGGGTGCCGGCGTCGGTTCCGGCTTCGGATCGGGCGCGCGCCGCGCGCTGACATTGATGGTCGGGTTGCGATACTGGCGCAGCCGGTCACGCCGGCGCCGGCCGATGGCGCGAAATGCCGACATCGACAGGATGAAAAAGGCGCCGCCACTCAACAGCGCCGCCGAGGACCAGGGGTCGGGCGTGCCGGTGATCAGCGCGCTGAACGCCAGCCCGGCCAACACCGATACCGCCAGCGCGATCAGCCCGGCCGACAACAGCCAGGCCAGCGTCGAAACGACGGCGATGATGACGAACACCATCACCACGAGGAAAATCAGCGCGAAAAACCCGATCACCGCCCGGCCACTCCGCACCCGATCCCGTCAACTGTCATCACGCTTTGATCGCCGCCGTTGCGGGGTGATGCCGGTCGAGATGCTTGAGAATGAGTTTCAAGTTCATGCTGTTCGATTTGAACAGGAAATCGAACAGATCGCCCGCCACCGGCACCGAGCCCAACAGCGTGTCGATGGCGACATTGCCGACCATCCGCGCCAGCGTGAACTTCGACATGCCAAGGTTGCGCGCCTCGATGACCAGCCACAGGCCGATGGCGCCGGCGACGATATCGCCCGCCACCGGGATCAGGCCGATGATTGCGTCAAAGCCGATCCGCCGGTTGATGCCGGGAATGACAAAGGCCCGCTCCATCAGCTTTTCGATCAATTCGACGCGGGCGCGAACATCATGTGGCGCGCGCGACAGCGGCAGTTTTTCGGCAGGCACAAAGGCCCGTGTTTCACCAGCCATCGCAGCAGCACGGCCTTTCAACGGCGAAATGCCGCCATGCCGAAATGGCCCACCCCGCCGCGATTTCAAGATCAACACCCACCGAAATCACCACCAGCGACCAAGCGGGGACCACTGCAGAACCACCGCCGCACCAATGCGAAACCACTGCAGAACCACCGTCGAACCGCGGTCTAACCACCGTACAACCGCTGAAATCGCTACGCCAACGCGCGTTTTGCCCCTTCAGACCGGGCGATACCCACCCGCATCATTGTCATGCCAGCGCACGCTGGCATCCATCCCGCCCCGGGATCACCATCCGACACCTGCACCAAGACCGAACGCCATCCCGCCCTGGCGCAACCACCAAGCCCTAGATCTCGCCCGCCATCATCGCCGGCAACGCGCCCTGATGCGCGGTTCTCAGCGCGGAAAGGCCCACACTCTGCGGCCCACCACGGTCGATCATGTCGAAAACCACCGCATCGCCGCCCGTCACACCGATGGGAATGCCTATCAAGCCCGCCGCCCGCACCTTCGCCAGCACCGCATCGCCATCCGTCGTGGTGACGACATACCGCCCCTGGTCCTCCCCGAACAGGATCGCGCCGGGGTTGGCGATCTGCGGCACCACCGGCATCGTGAAGCCGATATCCCCCGCCAGCGCCATTGTCGCCAGCGCCACTGCCGCGCCGCCACCCGAACAATCATGCACCGCTGTCACCTGCCCATCGGCAATCAACCGCGAAACCACATCGCCCGCCGCGCGTTCCTTGGCCAGATTTACCGGCGGCGGCGGCCCGTCCTCGCGGCCATGCGCCTCACGCAGCCACAGCGATTGCCCGACATGGCTGTCCGAATGGCAGATGAGGATGATGCTTTCCCCCGCCGCCTTGAACGCCAGCGTCATCTGCCGGGCATAGTCATCGATCACCCCGACACCGCCGATCGCCGGTGTCGGCAATATCCCCACGCCATTGGTCTCGTTGTACAGGCTCACATTTCCCGACACGACCGGGTAGTCCAGCGCCCGGCACGCCTCGGCCATCCCTTCGATGCACCCGACAAACTGCCCCATGATCTCCGGGCGCTGCGGGTTGCCGAAGTTCATGCAATCGGTGATCGCCAGCGGCCGCGCCCCCACAGAAATCAGGTTGCGCCACGTTTCCGCCACCGCCTGCCTGCCGCCTTCCACCGGGTCCGCAAAGCAATAGCGCGGCGTGCAATCGGTGGTGATCGCCAGCGCCTTCTTCGTGCCGTGCACACGCACCACCGCGGCATCGCCGCCCGGCCGCTGCACCGTGTCGGCGCCGACCATGTGGTCGTACTGTTCCCAGATCCAGCGCTTCGACGCAAGGTCAGGACAGGCCATCAGCTTCAGCAGATCGGCGGCGATGTCGGTTGATTCCGGCACATCGGCCAGCGGCGCGCGCTTCGGTGTTGGCACCCACGGGCGGTCATACTTCGGCGCCGAATCCGCCAGCGGCGCCAGCGGAATGTCGGCCACCGTATCGCCATGGAACTTCAACAGCAGATTGCCGCCTTCGACGACCTCACCGATCACCGCAAAATCCAATTCCCATTTGCGGAAAATCGCCTCTGCAAAGGCTTCGCGGCCCGGCTTCAGCACCATCAACATGCGTTCCTGCGATTCGGACAGCATCATCTCATAGGGGGTCATCCGCTCCTCGCGCACCGGCACCTTGTCCAGGTCCAGCCGCAGGCCGACGCCACCCTTTGATGCCATTTCGACACTCGATGAGGTCAGCCCCGCCGCGCCCATGTCCTGAATGGCGACGATGGCGTCCGATGCCATCAACTCCAGGCACGCCTCGATCAGCAGTTTTTCGGTGAACGGGTCGCCAACCTGCACCGTCGGCCGCTTGGCATCGCTCTCGTCATCGAATTCGGCGCTGGCCATGGTGGCACCATGGATGCCGTCGCGACCGGTCTTGGAGCCGACATAGACCACCGGATTGCCGATGCCGGCGGCCGCCGAATAAAAGATCTTGTCTGTCTTGGCGACGCCCACCGTCATCGCATTGACGATGATATTGCCGTTATACGCCTTGTGGAAATTGGTTTCGCCACCCACCGTCGGCACGCCGACGCAATTGCCATAGCCACCGATGCCGGCAACAACGCCCTTCACCAGATGCCGCATCTTGGGCGCGTCGATCTCGCCGAACCGCAGCGCGTTCATGTTGGCAACCGGCCGCGCGCCCATGGTGAACACGTCGCGCAAAATGCCGCCCACCCCGGTCGCCGCACCCTGATACGGCTCGATGAAGCTCGGGTGGTTGTGGCTTTCCATCTTGAAAATCGCTGCGTCGCCGTCGCCGATATCGATCACCCCGGCATTTTCGCCCGGGCCACAGATCACCCAAGGCGCCTTGGTTGGCAGCTTGGCGAGATGGATCCGCGATGATTTGTAGGAACAATGTTCCGACCACATCACCGAAAAAATGCCCAGTTCCAAAAGATTGGGCACGCGCCCCAGCGCCTTTACGCAGGCGTCATACTCATCGGGGGAAAAGCCGTGTTCGGCAACGATCTGGGCGGTGATGTCGGTCATCTGCGCCCGATAGCCGAGCCGCGCTCCGGAGTCACCTTTGCGCCGCCGATCGTCATCGCTTTGTCACCATATTCATGTTATGTTCCGCTTCTCGATTCGGGAGAAATGGCATGAACACCCGGGAAATCGCCGAAGACGCCGTCGCCATGTCCAAGGCGGGCAACAGCATGGGCATCGGCCCCAAATACTGGAGCGACGATATCGTCAGCATGGAGGCCATGGACGGCCCGATGGCACGTGTGCAGGGCCGTGCGGCGGTCGAGGCCAAGGGCGCCTGGTGGAGCGGCGCGCACGAGGTGCACAGCGTCGAAACCGCCGGCCCCTGGGTCAATGGCGATCAGTTCAGCATCCATTGGAAGATGGACGTCACCCAAAAGGAAAGCGGCAACCGCATGCAGATGGAAGAGATCGCGCTCTACACGGTGAAAGACGGCAAAATCACCGAGGAACGCTTTTTCTTCTGAAATATCTTTGCGCTGAACCATTGCCTTCGCTTGGCTTCCGGCGATTGCCGTCTACAGTCGTGCTGCGACAGCGAACGAGGGGCAGCAGGGCAGCGCATGACACGATTGCGGGCAGACGGTAAAAAGACCCAGATTGTCGTCGTCGGCGGCGGTGCCGGCGGGCTCGAACTCGTCGCAAAACTTGGCGGGCATCTGTCGCGGGATGATTTCGACATCATCCTGGTCGATCGCAATGCCACGCACATCTGGAAACCGCTGCTGCACGAAGTCGCGGCGGGCTCGCTCGATGCCAATCTCGATGAGGTCGGCTATCGCGGCCACGCCTATCGCTGGGGCTATCGCTATTTCGATGGCGCGCTCGAATCGATCGACAGCGAGGCGCAACAGATCGTCGTCGCACCCATCCTCGATGACGACGGCAGCGAAGTCATCGGCCGTCACCGCATCCGATACGACTATCTGGTGATGGCGGTCGGTTCGGTTTCCAATGATTTTGGCGTCCCCGGCGTGCACGAACATTGCCTCAGCCTGGAAAGCCGCGCCGATGCCGATCGCTTCCGCCGCCGCCTACTGAACCAGTGCCTGCGCGTCTCGCGTGCCATGGTGCAGGACCCGACGGCCGATGAATATGCCCGCGTCGCCATCGTCGGGGGCGGCGCCACCGGGGTCGAACTCGCCGCCGAACTCTATTCTGCCGCTACTGCGCTCGGCTTTTACGGGCTGGAAGTGTTCGACGAGAAACGCCTGCAGGTCACCCTGATCGAGGCCGGCCCGCGCATCCTGCCGGCGCTGCCCGAAAAGCTGGCCGCCGCCGCCACGGCGGAACTTGAAGCGCTGGGGGTGCGCGTGCTCGCCGGCACCCAGGTCACCGCTGCTACCGCCGGCGCCATCATGACCAAGGGTGGCGAATCCATCCCTGCCGACATCATGGTCTGGGCGGCGGGTGTGAAGGGCGCGGACTTTCTTCACGAAATTGGCGGGCTGGAAACTACCCGCAACAACCAGCTCGTGGTTGGTCCGACCCTGCAGACCAGCCGCGACCCGCGCATCTTCGCCATCGGCGATTGCGCGTTTTTCGTGCCCGAAGGCGAAACCCGCCCGATCCCGCCGCGCGCCCAATCGGCGCATCAGATGGCCAGCACCGCCTATCACAACCTGCGCGCCCTGATCGATAACAAGCCGCTGAAGCCCTTTGTCTACAAAGACAATGGCTCGCTGGTCAGCCTTGCCCGCTACACCACCGTGGGTAGCCTGATGGGCAATCTTGTCGGCGGTCGCATGGCCATCGAGGGCCGGCTGGCGCGGCTGGTCTATACCTCGCTCTACCGGATGCACCTGATCGCCATCCACGGCTGGTTGAAGGGCCTGTCCCTGCTCGTTGTCGGCCATGTAAACCAGGTCGTCCGGCCAAAGCTGAAGCTGCACTGATCGACCAGGATCGCGGCAAATTGGCCCTGTCGGCCGGCAATCTTTGGCGCTTTCCGGGGATTGTGCTACAAGGGAGCGCCTCGCGACAGCGACTGCCAGCTCCCGGTGCCACGCGCCGAAACAGCTCAGTTATTTTGATAATTCTTGAAAGGAATAGTCATGACCACCACCCAACAGGCGCGCCCCACCGGCATCGCCGCCCGCATCGGCGCATCGTCACTCGAACAGCCGGCGCTGCCGTACAAGGACGATGCGCTGGAGCCGGTCATTTCGGCGAAAACCATCGGCTTTCACTATGGCAAGCACCACAAGGGCTATTTCAACAAGCTGGAAAAGCTGGTCGAAGGCACGCCGATGCAGGACCGCACCCTGGAAGAAATCATCGTTGCAACGGCCGGCAGCACCACTTCACGCAATGTCTTCAACAATGCCGCCCAATGCTGGAACCATAATTTCTACTGGAACAGCCTCAGCCCCAGCGCACAGACCCCGTCCGGTCCGCTTGCAGAGGCGATCCAGCGCGATTTCGGCAGCCTCGATGCCTGCCGCGCGGCGCTTGTCGAAGTGGCGACCGGTCATTTCGGTTCCGGCTGGGCCTGGCTGGTCGTAGATGGCGGCAAGCTGAAAGTGCTCAGCACGTCCGACGCCGATGTGCCGTTTACCCGCGATCAGATCCCGCTGCTCACCGTCGATGTCTGGGAACACGCCTATTATCTCGACTATCAGAACCGCAGGCCCGACCATGTGAAGGCCATTGTCGATGGTCATCTCAACTGGGCATTCGCTGCCGAAAACTTCGATCGGGCCATGTCTGTCTGATCCGGTAGTCGGGCGGGGGCGGTAAAACGCCCCCGCCGATCAACCCGAAAGTCATCTTAAAACTACCCTCAAACCACCGTTTTCAACAGGCAACAACGTTGACGGCCAACCCGCCCAACGACGTTTCCTTGTATTTTTCCCCCATATCCGCGCCGGTTCGCCGCATTGTCTCGATGACCTGGTCCAGGCTGACCCGGTGCGTGCCATCGCCCAGCATCGCCAGCCGCGACGCTTCGATGGCCTTTACCGCGCCCACCGCATTGCGTTCGATGCACGGCACCTGCACCAACCCGCCGACCGGGTCGCAGGTCAGCCCCAGATTATGCTCCATACCGATCTCGGCAGCGTTCTCGATCTGCGCATTGCTGCCGCCCAGCGCCGCGGTCAGGCCGGCCGCCGCCATCGAACAGGCCACGCCAACCTCACCCTGGCACCCGACTTCCGCCCCCGATATCGACGCATTCGCCTTGAACAACGCGCCAATTGCCGCCGCCACCAGCAGGAACCGGTCCGCCCCCGCCACCGTCGCACGCGGTGCAAAGCGTTCGTAATAGCGCAGCACCGCCGGCACGATGCCCGCGGCACCATTGGTCGGTGCCGTCACCACGCGGCCACCCGCCGCATTTTCCTCATTCACCGCCAGCGCCCACAAATTCACCCAATCGAGCACCGACAGCGGATCGGCCAGCGCCCGTTCCTGCCGATCACGCAACAACGCCAATATCGCAGGCGCGCGGCGGTTGACCTTCAACCCGCCCGGCAACACGCCGCCCGTCGCGCAGCCCCTGTCAATGCACGCGGACATGGCGGCGCGCAGGGCGGCGAGCCCCTCACGCACCTCCGATTCCGGTCGCAGCGCCATCTCATTTGCCATGGCCAGTTCGGCAATCTGCAACCCCGCAGCCTTTGCGCGCGCCAGCAAGGCATCGCCGCTGGCATAGGGGTAGGGCAGGTCCACCATCGCCAAAGGTGGTGCATTGCGCGCAATGTCGGCCTCGCCAACCACCGCGCCACCACCGATGGAATAGCTGGTTTCACTGTGCAGCACCGCGCCATCACCGTCATAAGCGGTGAACATCATGCCGTTGCTGTGGTGCGAAAGCCGCCGGCGTTGGTGCCACAACACATCGCGGGACTCATCGAAACCGATGTCGAAACTGCCGGCCAACGCCAGCCGGCCACAGCCGCGCACCCGCGCCACCGTCTCGGCGGCCGCATCGGGGCACAGCGATTCGGGTCGCACCCCCGCAAGGCCCAGCAACACGGCGCTGTCGGTGGCATGGCCCTTGCCGGTCAATGCCAGGCTGCCGAACAGCTCGACCACCACCCGCGCCGGCTGCAACGCCACCACTCGGCTCGCAAAATCCGCCGCCGCCGTCATCGGCCCCATCGTGTGCGACGACGATGGGCCAACGCCGATCTTGAACAGTTCGAATACACTATAGGGCATGGCCAAGCTCTAGGCCGCCGCCAAACGAAGGCAAGCCCCCCGCATTACCGAGGATGGCCCGTCAGCCCGCAAACCCCTTCAGAAACGCCACCACATTGTCGCCCAGCGCACTGACGGCATAGCCACCTTCCATGACGATGAGGCACGGCACACCAAGTGCGGCAATGGCGGCGGCGATCGGCGTGTAATCCCCGGTTTGCAGCGCGAAATTCGATATCGGATCCCCGCCAAACGTATCGGCACCAAACGAAATTACCATCATGTCCGGCGCAAACACCGCAATCCGCGCCAGCGCCACATCCAGCGCGGCGCGATAGGCCGGGTATTGCGTGCCATGCGGCAGCGGCAGGTTCAGCGTGAAACCGCTGCCATCGCCGGTCCCCACCTCATCGGCATGGCCCCAATAGAATGGGTAATCCGTCGCCGGATCGGCATGGATCGACACAAACAACGGGTTGGCGACGCCGCTGAAAATGTCCTGCGTGCCATTGCCATGGTGGTAATCAATGTCGAGTACCGCCACCCGCCGCCCCGCATCCACCGCCGCCTGCGCAGCAATGGCGGCATTGTTGAGGTAGCAATAGCCGCCGCAATAATCCGCCCCGGCATGGTGACCGGGCGGCCGGCACAGCGCAAAACTCGCCCGCGCCGCCCCTTCAAATAACGGCGCCAACGCCGAAAGTGCGACCTGCGCGCCCGCCAGCGCCGCCGCCCAGGTGCCGGCGGCAATCGGCGTGCCGACATCAATTGCATACCGCCCCAACCGGCCATCGATGCGGTCCAGCCGCAAATCCCGCCGGCCAACCGCCGGAAACACATAGGGCATGGCATCGCCGGGCCGCCCCGCCGCCAGCCAATCGGCATGGGCATTCGCCAAAAAGGCGAGATAATCGGCGCCATGCACCCGCTCGACCGCCGCCATGCCATGCGCGCCGGGCGGCGAGGGCGCACCAAAGGCCGCCGTTACCGCCGCCAGAATCGAATCAACCCGGTCGATACTCTCTGCAAATGGCACGAAGCCGCCGTTGTGCAACTCAACCGCCGGCGCATGACCGCGCTGCACCGGGTCATAGAATATCGGGATCATTTTGTCCTGAGCGGCCGATTATCGCTCGCCGCCAGCCACACGGCGGCAGCATAAGCCGCAACATTCTGATCGATCTGGGCGCGATCCACCTTGTCCAGCGTGTCGTCCGGCGTGTGGTGATAGTCGAAATAGCGCGTGCCATCCTGTTCCAGACTGAGCATCCCGACGCCATTGGGGATCATCGGCCCGGTATCGGAATCGCCCCGGCTCATATTGTCGCCGCTCGGCGCGATGCCCAACGGTGCCAGCGCCTGCGCAATCTCGGCAATCAGCGGCATTCCGGCCTCGGCCACCCGTGAACTGATCCGATACACCCGGTCCGCCCCGAAATCACTCTCGGCCGCCAGCACGATATTGTCGGCCTTGTGCGCTTCGGCATAGGCGCGGCCACCCCAAAGCCCCGGTTCCTCGGCGCCCCAGAACACCAGACGCACGGTACGGCGCGGCTTCAACCCCGAATCCTTGATTGCCTTGGCCGCCGCGAGCGTGATGGCGACACCGGCGCCGTCGTCGATGACACCCTGCGCCAGGTCCCAGCTATCCAGATGCCCGCCGATGACGATGGTTTCATCGCTGCTGCCCGGAATTTCACCCACCACGTTGGCGGATTCACCCTTTGGATTGAACGTCGGCGTCAGCGTCAGATGGATCGAAACCGGCCCCGCTTTCACCAGCCGCGCCAGCTGTTCGGCATCGGGCAGCGCCAGCGCGGCGGCGGGAATCGGTGTCTGGTCCTTGGCCCAGGTCGTGCCGCCGGTATGCGGGTTACGGTGGTAATCGGTGCCCAGGCTGCGGATCAGCGTGGCGATGGCACCCTTAGATGCCGCAACTGAAGGTCCCGACCGCCGCACGATGCCGTTGGCACCATAGCTCGTCCCATCCTGCGTGCGCATCATGCGATGGTCGATAAAGGCGATCTTGCCGGCCAGGCTGCCGGGTGCCGCCGCCTGCAACGCTGCAAAGTCGCTGAAATACATCACCGGTGCGGCAATACCCTCGGCGGGCGTCGCGCCGCTGTAGCCCAGCGCTGTCAGCACCAGCTTCTGCGGGAACGCGCCGGTCACCTCGGCGGTCTCGACACCGCGGTTCCATACCGGCATCGGAAAGGCTTCGGTATGGATATTGACCAGCCCCGCCGCCTTCATCGCCGCCATCGCCCAATCGCGGCCGCGCGCCTCGGCCGGCGTCGCGGCAAGCCTGGGGCCGACCTTGGTGGTCAGGTCGGTCAACATCGGCAACGCCTCGGACTTCGCCAAAGCCGCATCACGCAGCGCCACCGCCTCCGCCATGCGATCGGCGGCAACCGCCGGTACAGCGGCAAGCATCAGGGCAAAGGCCAGCGGGCGCAGCGTCATCATCGTCTCCAATTGGGATGTGACCATATTGTCGGCGAGCCGCCGCGCTTTTGCAACGCCAGACATACTGCCCGACGTTGGCAGCGGCACAATCCCGGCCTAGCGTGGAGTGTGATCGGGGGAAGCGAACGGATGATACGGGCTGGATTGCGCTATCTTCTGGTGTCGGCGCTGCTGGCAATGGCCACCAGCACGGCGGCGCAATCACCGCGCCAACCGCGCCCGCCGCAAACCGAATATGCCCCGGATTTTCCCGTTGAACCGCCAAAAGTGCCGACAAGCCCGCCCGCGCTCACCACCGAATACCCCGATGAAACGCCCGCGCCGCCACCCGCCGCCCCCGCGTTGCAAACCGGCCAGCCCGCCAGTGCCTGCGCCGCCTTGCCGGAAAGCGGCCCGGTGCCGCGCCCCGCCGCCCAAGTCGCCGTGCCCGCCCGGCCGACCGCAGACCGCAGCCTTCACTGCGACGCGCCATTCCGCCTCGATACCAGCGGTCGCATGCCGCAATGCGTGCGGCCCGGCATCAAGGCCGTCGATGGCAACCCGCGCGAAGTGTGCAACGCCACCATGCCCTTTGGCCCCATCGCCGATGTCGCCCCGCGCAGCCGTCCTACGCGCAGCTGCACCCCCACCACCACCGAAACCATCGTGCGGCTGGATGGTGCCAACCTCGGCTGGGCCGATGTGACGATCACAGCGGTCCCAAATCGCGGCGTGAAGATCACCACGCTTTCCGACACATCGGACACTGCCCCCATGGATGAAAACCCCGTCCTGCAAGGCTGCTTCGCCTTCCAGTGCCGGCTGCTGAAACTCACCATCGATGGCACCGCCCCCCCGCAAATCGAACTGCGTGCCACCCTGCCGGGCCGTGATTACGCAGCCGTGACCATCAAGCTGCCGGTCTATTGCTCGCATTGAATCGGCAACCGCGCACACCCCATTTGAACTGACAGCGGCGATGGGCTAGACGCGCTCCCATATCCGACACCCCCTGTTTCGAAAGCACACGCGCCGTGGCCTATCAATACGCCTATGTCATGAAGGGTCTGTCCAAGACCTACCCCGGCGCGCCCAAGCCGGCGTTCAAGGACGTTACCCTGTCCTTCCTGCCTGGCGCCAAGATTGCAATCATCGGCCCCAACGGCGCCGGCAAATCGACGCTGATGAAAGTCATTGCCGGCATCGACAAGGAATATCAGGGCGAAGCCTGGGCCGCCGAAGGCATCACGGTCGGCTATTTGCCGCAGGAGCCGCAGCTTGATCCAACCAAGGACGTGCGCGGCAATGTCATGGATGGCGTTCGCCCGGTCGCCGATATGATGACGCGCTTCAACGCCATCTCCGCCGAAATGGCCGATCCGCAGGACGACACGGATTTCGACAAGTTGATGGAGGAAATGGGCGAGCTGCAGGAAAAGATCGACGCCGTTGATGGCTGGACGCTCGACAACCAGCTCGAAATCGCCATGGACGCGCTGCGTTGCCCGCCCGCCGATTCGGGCGTCGAATCGCTGTCCGGCGGTGAAAAGCGCCGCGTCGCGCTGTGCAAGCTGCTGCTCGAAAAACCCGATATCCTGCTGCTCGACGAACCGACCAACCACCTCGACGCCGAAAGCGTCCAGTGGCTCGAAAATCACCTCAAGGAATACAAGGGGATGGCGATCCTCGTCACCCATGATCGCTACTTCCTAGACAATGTCGTGAAGTGGGTGCTGGAACTGGATCGCGGCCGCGCCATTCCGTTCGAAGGAAACTATTCCGACTGGCTCGAGGCCAAATCGAAGCGGATGGCGCAGGAAGATCGCGAAGACGAAAGCCGTCAAAAGGCGATCAAGGACGAGCTTCAATGGATCCGATCGTCGGCGAAGGCCCGGCAGACCAAGTCCAAGGCGCGCATCAAGGCCTTTGACGAACTCGTCGAAAAACAGGCCAACCGCCGCCTTGGTGGGGCGCAGATCCTCATCCAGATTCCGGAACGGCTGGGCAACACCGTCATCGAGGCGAACAACGTCACCAAATCCTATGGCGACAAGCTGTTGTTCGAAAACCTCAGCTTCAGCCTGCCCCCGGGCGGCATCGTCGGCATCATCGGACCGAACGGCGCCGGCAAGACGACACTGTTCCGCATGATCACCGGCCAGGAAGTCCCCGACAGCGGCAGCATCCGCATCGGCGACACGGTAAAGCTCGCCTATGTCGACCAGAGCCGCGATGCGCTGGCATCGGGCAAGAACGTCTGGGAAGAAATCTCTCAGGGCGCCGACAAATTCTACTTCGGCAAGAACGAGGTGCTCACCCGCGCTTATGTCGGTGCCTTCAATTTCAAGGGCGCCGATCAGCAGAAGAAGGTCGGCCAGCTATCGGGCGGTGAACGCAACCGCGTCCATATGGCCAAGATGCTGGTCAAGGGCGGCAATGTGCTGCTGCTCGATGAACCGACCAACGATCTCGACGTCGAAACCCTGCGTGCGCTCGAAGAAGCGTTGGAAAGCTTCGCGGGCTGCGCCGTGGTCATCAGCCACGATCGCTTCTTCCTCGATCGCCTTGCAACCCATATTCTGGCGTTCGAAGGCGACAGCCATGTCGAATGGTTCGAAGGCAATTTCGAAGCCTATGAGGAAGACAAGCGTCGTCGCCTGGGCGATGCCGCTGATCGCCCGCACGCGCTCACCTACAAAAAGCTGACACGCTAAAGCCCAGTCACGGCCTTAAGCCCTGTCCTGCAGTCTGCAGGACAGGAATCAGGCTCTCAGTGTTGCGCCGAGTTTGGCGGCAGCGGCGATGACCTTGGCCGACACGGCTTCGATATCGGCGTCGGTCAAAGATTTTTCGGTGGGTTGCAGTGTCACCTCGATCGCAAGGCTGATTTTCCCTGCGCCAATGGCCGGTCCGGCGAAGCGGTCGAACAGTTTGACACCAGTAATCAATACCTTGTCAGCGCCGGCTGCGGCGCGGATGAGCGCGTCGGCGGGCAGCGTATCGTCAGCGACAAAAGCGTAATCGCGGCTAAGTGGTTGCAGGGCCGGTGGCGCGAAAGCGCCACGCGCCTTGCGGCCCCGCGCCGGGGGCAGCGCATCGAGATAAATCTCGACGGCCGCGACCGGGCCCTTCAGGTCGAAAACCGCCAGCGTTGCCGGGTGGATGAGGCCGAAATCGGCAAGCACGGCCTTGCCCAGCACCAGCCGGCCGGCGCGGCCGGGGTGCCACCATGAATCCGCCGGGGCGACGACGGAGAGGCGATCGACCGGCGCACCGGCGATGGCCAGCGCGGCGAGCGCCTCGGCCTTTGCGTCATAGGCGTCGAACGCCAGTGCGGGGCCAGTGCGCCAGTCGCGCAGCCGGGCGAGGCCGGCGAGCAGCAGGGCTGCGGTCGGATGTTCGCGTGTCGAGCCATAGCGCTGGCCGATTTCGAACAGCCGGACGCTGGGCTGGCCACGGTCAGCATTGCGCTTTGCCGCCGCAAGCAGCCCCGGCAGCAGCGAGGGGCGCATCGCCGCCATGTCGGTTGAGATGGGGTTTGCCAGCGTCCAGGCTGCACCGCCAAAGGCGTCGGCTTGCGCGGGGGGCAGGAAGCTCCAGGTCACGGCTTCGTCCATACCGCGCGCCGCTAGCGCACGGCGCAATTTGCGCTCGGTCAGTTGCGCCGGGGTGGCGGTGGGCAAGGCGACGCCTTCGACGCGTGGCAGAGGTGCAGCGGCGACACGATCAAGGCCATGGATGCGCACGACTTCCTCGACCAGATCGGCCTCGCCATCCCAGCTTTCGGTGGCGCCAGCCGCCCCGACATCGCGGCGCCAGCTGGGTATGGTGACGGACCAGGGATTGCCACGGGCGACGCCGAAACCGAGCCGGGTTAGGATCGCCGCCTGTTCGTCTTCGGCAACGTCGATACCGGCGAGACCGCGCACGCGGGCGGGGTTGTAGCGGACGGTCTTGGCAGGGACAGGTACTTCGCCGGCAACGGTGACGTCGGACGCGATGCCGCCGCACAGATCGATGACAAGTTGCGTCGCCCACTCAAGGCCAGGCGCGACGAAACCGGGATCAACGCCGCGTTCGAACCGGGCGCGGGCATCAGAGTTGATGCCGAGCGCGCGGCCGGTGGCGCCGATGCGTTCGGGGTCGAAATAAGCCGCTTCGATCAGCACATCGGTGGTTTCGGGTGAGCAGCCCGACTCCATGCCGCCCATGATGCCGCCGATATCATGGACGCAGCGGGCATCGGCGATGACGGTCATCGATTCGTCGAGCGCATAGGTCTTGCCGTTTAGCGCCTCCACGGTTTCACCGGGGACAGCGCGGCGGGCGACGAGTGCGCCGCTGAGTTTCGCGATGTCGTAGACGTGCAGCGGCCGGCCAGCGTCGAAAGTGACATAGTTGGTGATGTCGACGAGCGCCGAGATGGGGCGCAAGCCGATGGCGCGCAGGCGGCGCTGCATCCAGTCGGGTGACGGCCCGTTGGCAACGCCGCGTACTACACGGCCGAGAAAGGCCGGGCAGCCCTCGCGATCATCGGTGCGGATTTCGACGGGGCAGGGGAAGCTGCCGGCGACCGGGGTGATGGTGCGTGGGCGCAGCGTGCCGATACCGAGAGCAGCAAGATCGCGGGCGATACCGGCGACGCCCATGCAATCCTGGCGGTTCGGCGTGATGGCGACATCGAACACCGGGTCGCCAAGGCCGGCGTAGTCGACGTAACGCGTGCCGACAGGGGCGTCGGCGGGCAGTTCGATGATGCCATCATGCGCGTCGGACAGTTCCAATTCGCGCATCGAGCACATCATGCCGTTCGATTCGACGCCGCGAATGGCTGCAACTTTCAGCGTGATGCCGCTGCCGGGAACGTAAGTGCCGGGGCCGCCGAACACGCCCTTCATGCCGGCGCGCGCGTTGGGGGCGCCGCAGACGACCTGCATCGACGGGCCGCTGCCGGTTGAAACGGTTAGTACCTGCAGCTTGTCGGCCTGCGGGTGGCGGTCGGCCGTCAGCACTTCGGCGATAGTGAAGGGGGCGAGCGCGGCGGCCGGATCGTCGATGCCTTCGACTTCCAGCCCGAGCGAGGTCAGCGCGGCGGCGAGTTCATCGACGGTCGCGTTGGTGTCGATATGGTCCTTCAACCAGGAAAGCGTGAACTTCATGCGCCGACTCCACCGCTGAGCGTGGGCATTTCAAAGGCCGAGAACCCGTGGTGCTTCAACCAGCGGATGTCTGCATCGAAGAAAGGTCGCAGATCGTTCATGCCATATTTGAGCATCGCCAGCCGATCGATGCCGCACCCAAAGGCAAAGCCCTGCCAGACGGTGGGATCGAGCCCGCAGGCAGCGATGACGCGCGGGTGGACCATGCCGGAACCGAGAATTTCTAGCCATTTGTCGGCATCGGCGCCGGTGGCCGGCCGGTTGGTTTTCGATGAATAACCGACATCGACTTCGACCGAAGGCTCGGTGAAGGGGAAGTAGCTGGGGCGGAAACGCAGCGTCACATCGTCGATTTCGAAGAACGCCTTTACAAAGGTTTCCAGCGTCCAGCGCAGTTGGGCCAGCGTCACCCCCTTGTCGATCACCAGCCCTTCAACCTGGTGGAACATCGGCGTGTGGGTGGCATCGCTGTCGGAACGATAGACGCGGCCCGGCGCGATCAGGCGGATCGGCGGTTCCTGCGACATCATCGTGCGGATTTGCACAGGCGATGTGTGGGTGCGCAGCAGCATCTTGTTGCCGTTTGCGGTGGTCTGCGGGAAGTAGAAGGTGTCGTGCATCGCCCGTGCCGGGTGGCTTTCGGGGATGTTGAGCGCGCTGAAATTGTGCCAGTCGTCTTCGATTTCGGGGCCAGTGGCGACAGCGAAGCCCAAATCGGCGAAGATTTCGGCGAGTTCGTCCATCACCTGGCTGACCGGGTGCACGCTGCCCGTGGGCGGCAGCGCGGCGGGGAGGCTCATGTCCTGCCGTTCGGCGCTGAGCCGTGCGTTGAGCGCCGCTGTTTCCAGCGACGTCTTGCGGGCAGTGAGTCCGGTGGCGACGGCTTCGCGCAGGCCGTTTATGCGTGGCCCGTCGGTCTGCCGCTGTTCCGGTGTCATGCCACCGAGGGTTTTCAGCAGTGTGGTGACGCTGCCGGCCTTGCCCATGGTGGCGACGCGCACCGCTTCCAGTGCGTCCGGGGTCGCGGCGGCTTCGATCTGGCCGAGGATATCGGCGGCGAGTTGCTCTGTTGTCATGGCGCGGGGGTCTAACCGGGGCGAGAGTGAAACGGAAGGGCCGGGGTGCAGAAGCATCGGCGGACAAACGAAACGGGGCGCGGCAGGGTGTCCCGCCGCGCCCCTCGATGTTCGAACCTTGCGGTTACCGCCTAGGCGGCGAGCGCGGGCCTGGCATCAAGCACGGTCTGGACCTGTGCGATGATGGCCTTAAACGCTTCGGGCTCGTGCATGGCGAGATCGGCCATGATCTTGCGATCGATTTCGATCCCGGCCAGCTTTACACCGTGCATGAACACACCATAGGTCAGGCCCTGTTCGCGAACGGCGGCGTTGATGCGCTGGATCCAGATGGCGCGGAACGAACGCTTCTTAACCTTGCGGTCGCGATAGGCGTATTGACCGGCCTTCTCCACCGCCTGCTTGGCGATGCGGATGGTGTTCTTGCGGCGGCCGTAATAGCCCTTTGCCTGATCCAAGATCCGCTTGTGACGTGCGTGGGTCGTCGTACCACGTTTGACGCGTGCCATTTACCAGCCCTCCTTAATTCAGGCCGTACGGGGCCCAGAGCTTCACCCGCGGCGTATCCGCCGCTGAAAGCACCTTGGTCCCGCGAGTCT
>JBBQYI010000043.1:0-25094 GCA_038208825.1 Sphingomonadales bacterium
CAGGGTCGCAAGAAGCTTTCCGCCTGAACCGGTGTTGCCCGCGACCATAAGGTTGCGGCGTGATTACCTCGCCGCCAACAAGGGCAGGCGGGTGGTGATGCCGGGCTTCATCCTGTTGGTGAATGCCCGGGATGACAGCGATGCGGCGATGCGTGCCGGCTATACGGTCACCAAGAAGATCGGCGGCGCGGTTGTCCGCAACCGCATGAAGCGCCGGCTGCGCGCACTGGCCCGGGAAATCCTTCCGGAACAGGGCTTTGCTGGTGCCGACCATGTTCTGATCGGCCGTCAATCCGGCATCGAACGGGATTATGGCCAGCTTCGCGACGAGCTTGCCCGGGCGCTGGCCCGAGCACGCAAATGACGCCGCGCAAGTGACGATCGCGGCGCGACTGTTGTCGGCACCGATCCGGCTTTACCAGATCGCCATATCGCCGTTACTGCCGCCAAGCTGCCGTTTCACGCCCAGTTGTTCGGCCTATGCCCTTGAGGCGCTGCACCGTCACGGCGCGGCGAAGGGCGGCTGGCTGGCGGTGCGGCGCATCGCCCGTTGCCACCCTTGGGGGTCATCGGGCTATGACCCGGTGCCCTAAGCCGCTATAGGCGCCCTGTCAGGGGTGTTTTGCACCCCTTCACCCGACCGCAACAGCACCCCATATCGGCGCAAGCGCCGGCAACATAAGAAGACTAGTTTGTGACCCAGGATATCCGAAACCTGATCGTCGCCTCCGTGCTGTCGGTGCTGGTGCTGCTTGGCTGGACGCTGGTGCAGGAACGCTATTTTCCGACGCCGAAGCCGCCGGTGACAGCCGCTGCCACAGCCGATGCGCCCCAGGCGGTGCCTGGCGCGGTCGCTACCCCCGGTGCGGTGTCGGTTGCCGCATCGGGCGCTGTTCCCGCTGTCGCCGCCGTCACCACGGTTGCCGATCGTGCACAGGTCATGGCCGCATCGCCGCGTGTCGCCATCGTGACGCCGCGCCTGATGGGCTCGATCAACCTGAAGGGCGCGCGGTTCGACGATCTGGTGCTGCCGACCTATCGCGAAACCATCGACAAGACATCGCCGCCCGTCCGGCTGTTCAGCCCCAGCGGCACGGCCGACGCCTATTTCGGCCAGTTCGGCTGGACCGGTGCCGGCGCCCCGCCCGCCGATGCGGTGTGGACCGCCAGCAGCACGCAATTGACGCCCGAAACGCCGGTGACGCTCAGCTGGACCTCGCCGGCGGGCGTGGTGTTCGAACAGTTGGTGTCGGTCGACAAGGATTTCATGTTCAGCGTCCGCCAGCGCGTCCTCAACACCGGCGCGGCGCCATTGGCGCTGCAGGCATGGGGGCTGGTCTCCCGGCTCGGCATCGGCAAGGAAAAGAACAGCTACAACCTCCACGTCGGCCCCATCGGCGTCATCGATGGCACGCTCCACGACAGTGAAGTCAATTATGACAAGCTGAAAGACGAAGGTCCAAAGCGCTACACCACCACCGGCGGCTGGCTCGGCATTACCGAAAAATACTGGCTGGCGGCGCTGGTTCCCGATCAACGGACACAGGTGCAGGCGCGCTTTGCCGCCGCCGGTGTCCAGTATCAGACCGATTATCTCAACCCGGCCCGCACCATCGCCCCCGGCGCCACCGGCGAAACCACGGCGCACTTTTTTGCCGGCGCGAAGGAGGTCAACCTTCTCGACGGCTATATGAAATCGCTCGGCATCCCGCATTTCGACCTGGCGGTGAGCTGGGGCTGGTTCATCCTGATCGCCCAGCCGATTTTCCGACTGCTGGATTTCCTGTTCAAGCTGACGGGCAATTTCGGCGTGGCCATCATCGGCCTGACACTGATCGTGCGCGCCCTGCTGTTTCCGATCGCCAACAAGCAATATGAATCCATGGCCAAGATGCGCATCGTCGGCCCGCGGATGAAGGCGATCCAGGAAAAGCACAAGGACGACAAGCTGAAGGCGCAGCAGGAAATGATGGCGCTGTACAAGACCGAAAAGGTCAATCCGCTGGCCGGCTGCCTGCCGCTGGTGTTGCAGATCCCGATTTTCTACGCGCTGTACAAGACGCTGCTGGTTTCCATCGAAATGCGCCACCAGCCATTTGCGCTGTGGATCAAGGATCTGTCGTCCCCCGATCACCTGACCGTGCTGAACCTGTTTGGCGCCATCGATTGGCAGCCGCCGGCGCTCATCGCCATCGGCGTCTTCCCGATGATCCTGGGCGTCACCATGTTCCTGCAGCAACGCATGAACCCCACCCCGATGGACCCTGTGCAAAAACAGGTGTTCGCTATCATGCCGTGGATGTTCATGTTCATCATGGCGCCGTTTGCGGCCGGGTTGCAGCTGTACTGGATTACCAACAACCTGATCTCGATCCTGCAGCAATGGTATATGCTGCGCAAATATCCGATGCCCGCGACGCCGCCTGCAACCATCGATGTGAAGGCGACGCCGGCCAGGCCCGGCACCGGCAAGGCAGCCAAGTGACCGATAATTTCGAAACGGAAGAGATTTACGATCCCGTCGCCGCCGCCGCTGCTGCCAAGGCGCGCGACTGGGCGATCGAGGATGCGCGCCGGCTGTTCGCCGGGCCGGTGGAGTTCCGCCTGTCGGCCCCGGAACTGCGCTTCCTGCCCGATCCCGATGTTGCCGAAATCGCCTTTGCCGGCCGCTCGAATGTCGGCAAATCCTCCCTGCTCAACGCGCTGACCGGCCGCCATGGCCTGGCCCGCGCGTCGACAACGCCGGGGCGTACGCAGGAATTGAACATCTTCGATGTCGGCGAACCGCGCATCCTGCGGCTCGTCGACATGCCCGGCTATGGCTATGCCGAGGCACCGCGCGATCTGGTTGCCCGCTGGAAACGGCTGATCTTCGATTATCTGCGCGGCCGCGTTGTATTGAAGCGCGTGCTGTTGCTCATCGATGCCCGCCACGGCCTGAAGAAGGTCGATGAGGAGATCATGTCGATGCTCGACAAGGCCGCCGTCAGCTATCAGATCGTCCTGACCAAGGGCGACAAGATCAAGCCGACCGCGCTTGCTGCCACCGTCGCTGCGGTTGCCGCGGCGGCCAAGACGCATGTCGCCGCCTATCCCGTCGTGCTCGCCACCTCGGCCGAAACCGGCACCGGCATTCCAGAGCTTCGCGAAGCGGTCTCCGCCGCCGCCCGCAGCTGAAGTCGCTAAACGGCGTCCCTCCCGCTTGCGGGCGGGGTCGGGGGTGGGTAGTGCCAAGGCCACGCACTTCGCGCAGGAGCACCCCCCATGAAGCTCATCATCGGTAACCGCGCCTATTCCAGCTGGTCGCTGCGCGGCTGGCTTGCCGCCAAGCAGTCCGGCTTGCCGTTCGAGACGATCATCGTGCCGATGGACACGCCCGAATGGGTTTCGGGCGCCGCCAAGGGCGACATGCCATCGGGCAAGGTGCCGACGTTGTGGGATGGCAAGACCGCGGTTTGGGACAGCCTCGCCATCATGTTGTGGCTGGCTGACAAGGGCGGCCATGATCGTTACTGGCCGCGCGAGATGCCGGCGCGGGCGCTGGCCTATGCCATTACCGCCGAAATGCATTCGGGCTTTGCCGCGCTGCGCAGCGCCTGCCCGATGAATTTGAAGGAATTTTTCCCCAATTTCGCCGCCCCTGCCGATGTTCAGGCCGAAGTCGCCCGCATCGACGCGCTGTGGTCGGAAGCCCGCGACAAATATGGCAGCGAGACCGATCTGCCCTGGCTGTTCGGGCCGTTCAGCGCCGCCGACATCCTGTATGCGCCGGTCGTCACCCGCATCGACACCTATCACCTGCCGGTCAGCAAGACCGCCCGCGCCTATGTCGATGCCATGCTGGCCCACCCGTGGATGGCCGAATGGATCGCCGCCGCAAAGACCGAAACCTTTCCGTTCGATCGCTACCCGGTTCCCGGCGGTGTGCCGGCTTGACGTCGGCGGGCAAGCCACTAGCGTTCCGGCCTCGCAACTTTCGGAGTCATTGATGCGCCTGTCCTATCGCGCCGCTCTCATGTTCGGCCTGTTGCCGCTTGTGATGGCGCCCGCCACTGCCGCTGAACCTGAATTTTCGCCCGATCGGGTCAAGGCGCATGTCGCCTTTCTCGCCGATGATCTGCTCGAAGGCCGCGATACGGGCAGCCGTGGCCACGCCATCGCGATGCGCTATGTCGCTTCCGAATTCACCGGCTATGGCCTGAAACCGCTCGGCAAGGACGGTGGCTGGTTGCAACCCGTCTCGCTCGCCGAGGCGCGGCTGGGCGATGTCGTGCCAAAGGTCACCATCACCGGCAAGGTCGCAGGCCGGGCGGGCAGCCAGAGCTGGCTGAACGCTACCGATGTGCTGGTCAGCCCCAGCCAGACCGACGCCGCCACCGATGTTGCAGCGCCGGTGGTGTTCGTCGGCTTCGGCCTTGATGCGCCAAAGGCCGGTTTCAACGATTATGCCGGGTTGAATGTGCGGGGCAAGATCGTCGTCGCGCTGTCCGGCATCCCCAAGGGGCCGCCCAGCGAGATCGCAGCGCATCTCAGCCGGCAGAAGCTTGCCTCGGCCGCCGCCCATGGTGCCATCGGTTTCGTGTCCATCTCGACGCTGGACTGGGACAAGCGCCGGCCATGGGCCCGCGCCGTCGAGGGCGCCGGCCAGCCGCGCATGACCTGGGTGGGCAATGACGGCGCGCCGCACGTCGATGCGCCGCAGATCCGCGCCACAGCAACGCTGAACGCTCCGGCGGCCGAGGCGCTGTTCGCCGGCGCCAAACTGCCGCTGGCCACAATCTTGGCCGCCGCCGACAAGCCCGGTGGCCAGCCAAAGGGCTTTGCGCTGAAAACCAGCATGCGCATCGAATCATCGTCAAAACAGCGCCGCGTCGAAAGCGCCGAAGTCGTCGCGCTGCTGCCCGGCAGCGACCCGGTGCTGAAGAATGAATATGTCGTCGTCATGGCGCATCTCGATCATATCGGCATCCGCCCCGACAAGGCCGGCGACAACATCTATAACGGCGCGCTCGACAATGCCGCCGGGGTCGCCGTCATGCTGGAGGCGGCGCGGGCCTTTGCCAATGACAAGGTCGCGCCGAAACGTTCGATCCTGTTCGTCGCCAACACCGCCGAGGAAAAGGGCCTTTTGGGTGCCGAAGCTTTTGCCAATGATCCGCCAGTGCCGATTGGCCAGATCGCCGGCGTCGTCGATCTCGACCAGCCGTTGCTGCTCTATGATTTCACCGATGTCATCGCCTTTGGCGGCGATCATTCTACCATGGGCCCGGCCATCGCTCGCGCCGTCGCCAAGGCCGGCGTCACCCTGTCGCCCGATCCGATGCCGCAGGAAACCATCTTTGTGCGGTCCGATCACTATACGTTCGTCAAGCGCGGCGTCCCTGCGCTGCTGCTCGCCACGGGCTTTGCCAATGGCGGCCAGGCGGCGTGGGAACATTTCCTGTCCACCGATTATCACCAGCCCAGCGACGACATGAGCCAGCCGATCAACTGGCAGGCCGGTGCCAAATACGCCCGCGTCAATTACCTGATCGCCCGGGAGCTTGCCGACGAAACCACGCGTCCGATGTGGTACAGCGGCGATTATTTCGGTGATGCTTTCGCCCCCAACAGCCAGAAGGTCCCCCGGCAATGAACAAGGCCAAAGCAGGTCCTTGGACCCGCCGCATCGCGCAACTGACCATCATCGCCGCCGTGCTGGTGCTGGTCGCCGGGCCGTTGATCAAGTTCGGCCTGTCGTGGAAGGCGGGGCTGGCGATTTTCGCGCTTTCGGCGATCGTCGCCGGGGTTGGCGGCATCGTCTGCCTCGTCGCGCTGCTGCGCCGGCGCGGCGGCACCCTGCCGGTGCTGGCGGCGGCGGCTGGCCTTGCCGCCTTTGCGGTGCCGGCGGCGATCATGGTGGAGGGGCGCAGCGTGCCGCCCATCCACGACATCAGCACCGATACCGCCACCCCGCCGCAGTTCGTCGCGATTACGCCCGAACTGCGCGGCAAGGATTCCAACACGATCGTCTATGATCCGGCGTTGGCCGCGGTGCAGGCCAAAGGCTATCCTAAATTGCACCCGCTGGTCGTCGCTGATGCCCCCGCCGCCGCTTATGACAAGGCGCTGGTCGCGGCAAAGGCGCGTGGCTGGGCGATCGTTGCGACCGGGGCGCCCGATCGTATCGAAGCCACCGACACCGTGCCCTGGTGGGGTTTCAAGGATGACGTCGTCGTGCGCCTGACGCCGGAAGGCACCGGCACCCGCATCGATGTGCGATCGACCTCGCGGGTCGGCGTTGGCGATCTTGGGGTAAATGCCAAGCGCATTTCGGACTATCTGGCAAAGATCAGCGGCTGATGTCGCATGACGTGCTGGATTTGGCGCAGGCGCTGGTCCGCTGCGCCAGCATCACACCTGCCGATGCCGGCGCGCAGGCGGTGCTGGCGGCGGCGCTGGCGCGACTGGGCTTTGAAATCCACCCCCTGCGCTTTGGCGGGCCGCCCGACGGGCCCATCGAGAATCTGTTCGCCACCACCGGTTCCGGCCACCCGCACTTCGCCTTTGCCGGGCATACCGATGTCGTGCCAACCGGCGAAGCGGCGGGCTGGAGCGTCAATCCCTTTGCCGCCACCGTTGCCGACGGTTTGCTTGTCGGGCGCGGTGCCGCCGATATGAAGGGCGCCATTGCCGCCTTTGTCGTCGCCGCCCAACGCCATCTGGCAACCCCGCGACCCGGCCGCCTGTCGCTGATCATCACCGGCGATGAAGAAGGCCCCGCCACCCATGGAACCCAGCCGATGCTCGAATGGCTGGAGGCGCACGACCTGGTGCCCGACCTGTGCCTTGTCGGGGAGCCGACCTCGCAACGGCTGGGCGATACCATCAAGATCGGCCGGCGCGGATCGATCAACGCCTGGATCACAATCAACGGCGCGCAGGGCCATGTCGCCTATCCGCACCGCGCCGACAATCCGATCACCCGTCTGGTGGCGACACTTGCGGCGTTCGAAGCGCGGGTGCTCGATGAAGGCACCGACTGGTTCCAACCGTCGAACCTTGAAATTACCGATGTCAGCGTCGGCAACACCGCCACCAACGTCATCCCGGCGCAGGCCCGCGCCAGGCTCAACATCCGCTTCAACGATCTGCACACGGGAGCCGAACTGGAAACCTGGATCCGCGATACGGTCGCCGCCCACGCCCCATCCGCCCATGTCGAAATCCGCATTTCGGGGGAGGCGTTCCTGACCGAACCGGGCCGCCTGTCCGATGTCATATCGGCCAGCATCACCGCCACGACCGGCATCACGCCCGAACTTTCGACGAGCGGCGGCACGTCGGACGCCCGCTTCATCCGCCGCCTGTGCCCGGTCGTCGAATTCGGCCTGCCGGGTGAATCGATGCACAAGACCGACGAACATGTCGCCATCGCCGATCTGGCGGCGCTGGCCGATATCTACGAAGGCGTGCTGGCGCGGGTATTCGCCGGATAGCCCCGGCGCAGGCAATGTCGCACGGGCACTCGCCCTCGCCGCGAGGGGACGATGCGGCAAGGGTTCGTGTCCGCCGGATTCAGCTGGCCTTGGTGCCGCACTTGCAGGTTGGACCGCAGGTGCAGGGGTTGCAGTTGCAGGGATTGCAGTTGCAGCTGGGCGCACAGGTGCAAGGCTTGCAGTTGCATTTACGCTTCATGGTAGTTCTCCTCTGGGTTTTGGGAGATGTTGCTTTAGCGCCAGGGCGCCGGCCGATCTTGAATGGAAAGGCTATGGCCGCGCGGCTCAGAAAAGCCGCAGGCTGACCGGCACGACACCGAACATCCGCTTGAACGTCCGGCTGAAATGCGCCGAATCGGCAAAGCCTGCATCATGCGCTGCCTGTGTCAGCGTCGCGCCGGCTATCATGGCTTCGACACCGCGCATCAGCCGCAGCCACAGCAGATAGGTCCGGAACGGCAGGCCGGTCTGTTCAACGAACAAATGCCGCAACCGGCTCGCCGACAGGCCGCCGGCGGTGACAACATCGGCAAGGCTGACCGGCCCATCGATCTTGCTGGCGGCCGCCGCGATCATCTTGCGCACCCGCAGATCCGGCGCATCGCCGGTCACCCCGCCGGTCATGCGGCCGATCAGCGCCCGGCCAAGCGTCGCAAGCCCGGTCGCATCGCGCGCCGGTGCCCGGAAATTCGCGGCGACCTGCCCGGCGAAATCGCCCAGCATCGTCGTCGGCACCCCCGCAAGTCCGGTCCCGTTGAACAACCTGCGCGCGATCGTCCGGCCATCCCGGCTTTCCGGTTCGATGAACAACAGGGCGACCAATCCCTTAGCCTCGAACGCATGCACGGCATCGGCCGCCACGGCGACAGCATCGCCGGCCATCTCCTGATTCCCGGCGACCAACCTGAAATGGCCACCCATCGCGATCGTTACCTGTATGGCATGGTGTGCATGGGGTGCGGTGCGCGTCCGGTCCGCGCTGGGCGTCGCGTCGACGGCCCACAGGCTGCCGCCCTCCCACATCGCGATGCGCGCATGGCCGATCTGCCCCATGGTGGGATTTTAGGCGAATTTTCGCCGCGCGCCAGCGCGGCAATAGCCGAAACGTTCAAGCCGCCGGGCCGGTTGTGGCCCATCCGACCGCCAACCCGGCATTGGCATCCCGCCGTCGGGCACAAGGGATCCCGCCGATGCCTGTCGACAAATCGCTGCCATCGCCCGCACGGGGCCGCCCGGCATGATCGGAGCGGTCGAACTCGCGCGTATCGCCTGCGGCGGCTTTTTCCTCACCGGGCTGCTGACCGGCGTCTGGAAATACCGGCACATCATGGCGAGCGCGGAGGCGCAGGCGCCTGTCTATGTCGATATCTGTCACCGCGCCGCGTTGATGTACGCCTTTGCCTGCCTGCTCCTCGCCGAATTCGCGCGGCTCAGCGATTGGGCGGCGGCGGTCAACCTCGTCGGCGTTGCCCTGCCGGTCGTCTTTTTTGCAGCGGCGGTGGCCAGCTATGCGGCCCATGGCGTGTTGCAGGATACCGATAACCAGCTGCGGCGCCCGCACCGGCTCGGCGCCCGCACGGTCCATGGTGATGCCATGAACATCTTCATCCTTGCCCTTGCGGCCGGTGAAATCGGCGGGTTCCTGCTGCTGTTCACCGGTTATCTGCACGCGCTACGATAACGCCACCTGCATAAAGGAACCGAAACAATGCCAATCCTCATCGGTATCGCACTCGCGATTGCTGTCGGCGTGTTCGCTACCATCGTCGGATTCGATCGTTCGCGCGGCTTCTATCCGGTCGTGCTGATCGTCATCGCGTCCTATTACGAACTGTTCGCCGCGATGGGCGGCCCAATATCGGCGCTCTGGCAGGAAGCGGTCATCGTCGCCGCCTTCATCGCGGTGGCAGTGATCGGCATGCGGACCAGCCAATGGCTGATTGTTGCTGGCCTGCTGGCACATGGCGGGATCGACGCGGTGCACGGGCTTTTCATCGAAAATGCCGGGGTGCCGGTCTGGTGGCCGGCATTTTGCGCCGCCTATGATGTCGCCGCCGCTGCCTGGCTGGCGACGGGAATAGCGTATCGGTCGCAATCAGCCGGCAATCACGCCCGGCAGGGGCCATAGCCCCGCACCACGTCCAGCCGGGGCCGCTTACGCCCCGGCCTTGCCTTCGCCCACACCCGGCAGTGAATCATTGCGATAGCGGCTTTCGAGGAATTTGCCCTGCACAAGCAGCGCATCGCGGTCCACCGCTGCCAGCTCGTCGGACGCGCGGGACAATTCCGCCTCCACCACTTTCAACCCGTCGACCAGCGTCGTTTCGATGGTGCGGCCGTCGGTGTCGATGGTGCGCGCCCGCTGGTCCGCCGGCACGCGGGTGTAGCGTTCGACGAGCTCGGGCAAATGCTTGCCAAGCAGCCGCTGCAGATCCTGCGCCACCGGATCCGCCGGCGGCACCTGCGCCAATTGCCCCTCAAGAGTCGCCAGATGCGCTGAAATTGCGTCGATCTGCGGCGCCGCCAGCCGGGGCAGGGCGGTGCGTTGTCGGTCCAGCCAGGCGTCGGTTGCGGCGGGCAGGGCGGCGGGCACGGCCTCGCCCAGGTCGCGCGGCGCCTGTTCATGGCCGCCCGAAGCGCCGGCGATCATCATCGCCGCCAGCCCGCCGAGCACCGCCAGCAACAGCACTGTCGTGCCGATGGGGCCGACGATCAGCCCCCACAGGATCAGCGCCAGCACGATCACCGCGCCGGTGGTTGCAGCCCGGACGACGCGTTTGCCGGCGCGTTCGGCGGTGCGCTGCCGGCGCCGGGCGCGGGCGCGCTGCGCCGCCTCTCCCACCGCCAGCCGCCGCAAGCGTTCATCATTGCGCGCGACAATCTCGTCCGGGTCGGCCATCAGGCGATGGCCTCGAACGGCGATGGCCCGCGGTTCTCCAGCTTGGCCTGTGATGCGCCCTCGGCCCGGGCGATATAGCCCCGGCTTTTTTCGACTTCGCTGGACAGCGTGGCCACCGTCGTCTTCATCGAATCGAGCGCCTTCAGCTTGAAGCTGTCGATGGCGTCCATCGTGTCATAAACGTTCTGAAAGGCGCGTTGCAGCACTTCCACCGGGATGGTGCTGGCGGCAGCGCCTTCGTGAATCTGCGCCGTCTGCGTCTTCAACAGCACGCCGGTCGAATCGATCATGTTGGCGGTGGTGGTGTTGAGCGCGCCAATTTGCTCCAGCACCAGCCGCTGGTTGGTCAGCGCCTGCGCCACCGTCACCGCCGTGCGCAGCGCCGCAACCGTGGTGGTGGAGGCGCGATCGACACCCTTTACCAGCTCGACATTGTTCTTCTTGACCAGATCAAGCGCCAGATAACCCTGCACGCTGACCGCCAGTTGCGTCAGCAAGTCGGTCGTCCGCTGCCGCACATAGAACAGCGCCGATTCACGGATCGCCTTGGCTTTGGCCGGGTCGGTGTAATCCAGCTCCAGCGCCTTGGCTTCCAATTGCGAATCCAACGTCTTGGACATGTGGACCATCTGTTCCAGCTTGCCCATGGCGTTCCAGAGATTGGCGCGTTCCTGGTCGATGGCGGCATTGTCGTGCAGCAATTCGTCCTTGCCGTCCTTCAACCGGGCGAGGATGGCCGAAATATGGGTCTGCGCCGATTTATAGCTGTCGAAATAGCCGCGCAGCTTGTTGCCGCCGAACGGGATGATCCCGAACAGCTTTTTCCTGGTCATCAGGTCGCCCTTGCGGCTGGGATCAAGGTCCTCGATCGTCGCGCGCAATTGCGTCAGGTCGGCGCCGATGCCGGTATCCTTGTCCATGGCGCGCACCGGGCGATCGAGGAACCGGTTCGATTGCCCCGCCGCCTCGGCGATTTCCTTGGCCCCCAGATTGGTCAGCCGGTCGACCTGCTTGCCGAATTCCGGGCTGGCCGCGTCCAGCGTCACCAGCTCCTCGACATAGGCGTTGACCCGCGCTTCAAGCTCGGTGACCTGCTCGGTCTTCAACGGCACCAGCCCGGCGGCCTTGGATGGCGCAATGGCGCTCACCGCCACCGGTGCTTCAAGCTTGATCGCGGTTTCGTCTGCGCCGTTGCTGCCCATCGTCATCCTTCCAGTCGATCGGCGTTTCTTAGCAGAGCTACGCCGCTTCCTCCACTGTGTTAGGATTATGGGACGGTTTGACAAGACCCCCCGGCGTCAAAACCCCGTCGGCCGAACTTGTCGCCGACGGGTTTTCCCCCAGCCGTGACACGGTCGCCAATGGAAATTCCGCCACCGAAACCTGCATCCCGGTCTGCGTCACCGCCCCCGCCGTGGTCAGGAATGCGATATCGGCGGCATCACGGCCATGGGCAATGCGCACCATGCCACCGATGGGCGCCAGTCTTGTCGGATCGACCAGCCACCAGCCGCCATCCAGGAACACTTCGAACACCGCATGGAAATCGGGCGGGTCGAGCGCCAGCGCATAGGCGGCGACGGCGCGCGCCGGAATGCCGGCGGCACGGCACAGCGTCAGCCCCAGATGGGTGAAATCGCGGCACACGCCGGCCCTGTCGATGAACGTACCCGAAGCACCGGTCGTGCCGTCAGAAACGCCGTGGCGATAATCGACATTGGCGTGCAGCCAATCCAGGATCGCCAGCGCCCGCGCGCCTCCCGGCGCAATCGCGCCGAATTCGCGGGACGCAAAGCGCAGGAACTGGTCGACGGGGCAGTATCGGCTGGGCAGCAGATAGGGCAGCACCTCCACCGGCAGATGCGACCAGGGCGCCACCTGGACTCTGGCCGGCAAGGCCAGCCGCGGTGCGATGCGCACGATGGCGCTGTATTCGATATTGACCACACCCGACAGACGGCCGCGCAAAAGGCGCGCGCCGGTCACCGGGTCGGATGATTCGGCCAGCCGCACCCCGTCGGTCAGGGTCAGCGTTTCGCTCTCGATGCTCTGCCCAGGCGCGTGTGCGGCAAGCACGACGGCAATGGTTTCAGTCGGTTCGGAAAATTCAAAGGCAAGGCTGGAACGAACCTGGACGCGCAATCGGATCACTCCTGTAGGCGGGTGGACTGGACAATGATCTGTGAGCCGTGCGCGCGGTCCGCACGACGGCGTGGCCACTATCGCACAAGCCCGACGATTCGTCCCCTGGTATTCAACCGACGCAATAGACGCGCCGTGCGACTCTATCGCGACAGCAAGCTTTTTTGCGACGCGCTGCGCTGATCAGGCGATCAGGCGGTCCACCGTGTCGTGGAACCGCTTGATGCCCTGTTCCAGCCCGCCCAGCAGCACATGGTCGACCGCGCCCGATTCAAGCCCCTGCTGGCCCAGCGCGGCGGCGCGGAAATCTTCCCCGGCGAACACGCCCTGATCGAGCAGTTTCCAGCTTTTTGCCCAGTGGTGCTCGGCCTTTTCAGTCGCAGGCTTGGCCGGGATCAGCATGAAATCCTGGACAATCGTGCGGTTCACGGTGCGCGGCATCAAGGTCATGATGTTGATGTAATCGGGTGACGCGATGATCACCGTGGCCGGCACCAGCGTATAGGCAAAGGTCACGGCGCGGCGCATCTCGCCCATGTCGGTGAAATCCGTTGCCTCCAGCGCGGTCAGCCGCGCCACCGCCGATCGTGCATGGGGGCCGATCGAATCGCCGCTGGTCACACCATCCTGGAAAAACGGCGCGATGGTCGCGGCGTGCAGCCGGACGACGTGATAGCTTTCAAGGAACGCATCCATGATCAGCTTCCAGTTCGAAGCCACCTCGTGCGTGGCATGGGCGTAAAGATGTTGCCCGCCGAAATCGAGCGCGTCGAAATCCGCGGCCAATGGCCCCGCCGCCAGGCTGAAATCATATTCCCGGTCGCGTTCCAGCCCGGCCCAGATCAGCCCGCCGGCCTCAAGGCTGGGCATTTCGACCAGACCGCGCTCGGATTTGTCCAGCCCCGGAAACGTCTCGCCGCGAGGCAGGCCCTTCAACCGGCCGTCCATGGCATAGGTCCAGGCGTGATAGGGGCAGACCATCGCCGGGGCATGGGTGACGCCACAGCCTTCGACCAGCCGCGTGCCGCGATGCCGGCAGACGTTCATGAACACGCGCAACTGGCCCTTGCCATCGCGGGCGATCAGCAACGGCACACCGAAACTGTCGTGCGTCACGCTGCTGTTGTTATCGGGCAGCAGCGCTGACGGGCCGAGAACGACAGGGTTGCGGCCGAACAACCGCTGGCGCTCGGCGGTGAAGCGGTCGGGGCAGGTATAGCTGCTGGCTGGAATGCGGGTGACGGTGGCGGGCGGCTTTTCGCCGGCCGCGGCCATGCGCGGGATGGCCTCGGCGAGGGCAATCTGCGCGGGCGTCGGGCGGCGGAACGGCACATGGATATCCATGGCGGGCATGATACGCCCATTCGCGCCCCGAGCAAAAGCTGGCGGCTTCACCAGCCATGGCTTGGTGTGCACGGCAATTGCCAGAATGGCGCGGCTGATCCACAAACATAGGCGATGAAGAACCGCAACTTCCGCGACAGGCTCGGTTTTGCCCTGGCCGGGCTGGCGGCCGGCTTTGCGCGCGAACGCAGTTTTCGCACCCACTGCCTGTTTGCGGTGCTGGCGCTGGTGGCGCTGCTCCTGCTGCGCCCTGCCCCGATCTGGTGGGCGTTGGTCACCGTCGTCATCGCACTGGTGCTGGCGCTGGAACTGGTCAATTCGGCGCTGGAGGCGGTGATCGATCTGCTCCACCCCGATCAGCACCCGGCGATAAAGGCGGCAAAGGATATGGCGGCGGGCGCCGTTCTGGTGATCAGTATCGCTGCGCTTGGCGTCGCGCTGGCGTTGGTCATCGATTCGCGGGGCGTCGTGAAAGGCTTGCTCGCCACGTTCACATGACGCAATCGCAATGCAGCCGGCAGGTTGCGTTCGCCGTCAAAGCCGTTAGGTGAAATCGGGTTCCAACCAGAAAGGCCGACATGCGCTCGACCCTCTTCATCGGCAGTCTCGCCCTTGCGACGATGGCCGCTTCGCCCGCTGCGGCGGGCGACAAATTCTGGAAAACCTTTGCCGATATTGGCGCCGTCGGCATACCCGTCGCCGCCGGTGCGATCACGCTGTATGAAAATGATCGCAACGGCCTCATCCAGCTTGCGGAAACCGGCGCGCTCGCCGGTGGCGCCACGCTGGCGATGAAATACAGCATCCGGGAGCAACGCCCGAACGGCGCCGACAACCACAGCTTCCCGTCGCTGCACACGTCCGCGGCCTTTGCCGGCGCCGGCTATCTGCACGCCCGCTATGGCTGGCAGGTTGGCCTGCCGTTCGAATTGCTGGCGGTTGGCGTCGCCGTCGCACGCGTCAAAAGCCGCGATCACCATTGGTGGGATGTGGTGGCGGGCGCAGCCATCGGCGAAGGATCGGCGTTCCTGTTGACCAAGCGGCTCGATGAAAACGTCCGCGTCAGCCTGGGCGGTGATTCGACCGGCGGCCTGATTTCGGTGGCGGCGCGGTTCTGATGCGGCGAAACCGCCTCGCACCTTTGGCATTGTTGGCCGCGCTGGCGCTTGCCGCGTGCCACACGCCGCCCACGCCGATGCACAATATCGGCGGGGAGGTGCCGCGTGACGGGCGTGGCAATCCGATCTTTTCCGGCATCCGCCCCGCGCCGGCCGACCCGGCCGCCGGCGTGCCGGTTCCGACCAGCGCCGCCGCGCTGCCGCCGCCGGCCAAGCCGGTTTCCTGCCGGCACCTGCGCCGCTGCTGAAACTGGCGCTGTGCAGGCGCCCGCTGGTCTTGGTTGCAATGAGATTGAAGCGCCCCTCTCCCGCCTGAGCGAGAGGTCGAGGGACGGCGTAGCCGGCCCGGGTGAGGGTGTTCTTTTGGCTACAAGGCTAGGCAACACCCTCACCCGCCGCTCGCGACGAAGGTCGCCTCCGCGACGCCGCGCGTGTCGCCTCTGCCGCGCGGCGAGAGAGGAAGGCTCTTATCGACGTGCAACCGACTTTAGCGGGCGGTCATCGACAACTGTCCTCGACAACGGCGCGTGACACCGGGCGCGCCGCCGCTACAGTGCCGGTATGACCGACGCCGCCGAACGCCCCACCGAGCCCGCCGCCGATTCCCCAAAGGGCGCCCTCGCTGGCATCGCCCCCTATTTCAAGCCGGCCCCGCTCGCCGCCTTTGCGCTCGGCGTGTCCAGCGGTTTCCCGCTCACGCTCCTGCTCGCCACCATGACGTATTGGCTGTCAAAGGTCGGCATCGACAAGAAAACCATCGGTTTCGCCGTCGGCCTCACCACACCCTACACGCTGAAATTCCTGTGGGCGCCGCTGATCGACAAGATCCGCATCCCCGGCCTTGCCGCGCTGTTCGGGCAACGCCGCGCCTGGTTGTTCGTCATTCAGGCGCTGCTGTTCGGCGGTGTCATCATGTTGGGACGCAGCGACCCGGCCGCCCATATCGGCATTTTCGCCATCTGGGCCATTGCCGTCGCCTTTTGTTCGGCGACGCAGGACATTGTCATCGATGCCTATCGCATCGAACTGCTGACCGACGAACAACTCGCCCATGGCACGGCGATGAACCAGTTCGGCTATCGCACCGGCAATCTCGCCGCCGGCGCCGGCACGGTGTTCCTCGCGTCGACCGAAGGCGCCGGCATGGGCTGGGCCGCTGCCTATGGCCTGACCGCGTTCCTGATCCTGCCCGGCGCCATCGCGGCGCTGCTGATGGGCCCCGGCAGCCATGAAGCCGCCAGCCGCACCATCAAGGCGGCGCGTTCCGCCGGGGACTGGTTCCGCGACACCATCGTTGCGCCCTTCGCCGATTTCCTGGCGCGCCGCGGCGCGGTGATGATCCTCGTCTGGATCGTCATCTACAAGCTGGGTGACGCCATGGGCCAGATCATGCTCAATCCCATGATTGTCGATCTGGGCTTTTCCGATACCGATTATATCGCCGCCAACAAGCTGGTGGGTTTCTGGGCACTGATCGTCGGCACCGCCATCGGCGCGCCGGTCATCGCCTGGCTCGGCATGGGCCGCGCCCTGCTGGTCACCAGCGGCCTGATGATCTTCACCAATCTGGGCTTTGCCGCGCTGGCGCTGCACGGCCATAGCGCGGTTGCGCTGGGGCTGGCGGTCGGCGCTGAAAATCTCGCCTCCGGCATCGGCCTCACCATCTTTGCGACCTATTTGTCCGGGCTTTCCAGCCTCGCCTACACCGCCACCCAATATGCGCTGCTCTCCAGCCTTGCCTCGGTCAGCCGCACCTTCCTCACCACGCCATCGGGCTTCATCGCCGATGGCTTTGGCTGGCCGGCCTTTTACGTGTTCACCGCCTTGATGGTGCTGCCCGGCATGGCGCTTTTGTGGTTCATGCTGCGACAGGGCTTGATCGCCGATTCGACGCGGCAACCGGCGGCGAAAACCGGCTGAACGCGGCGCCCGCGCGGCTGCATCGCTTCACGTTGCTGGCCCGATGCGTTACAATCGTCGGGATTGGCGGCGGGTAAAATGTTACGATCGGGTCAGGATATGTCGCCAATTTGACATAATCAGGAACCCTTTCTGTAACATTCATCGTCTAATGCTCGCCGCCAAGCGTGGCCTGCCTGCCGCGCCCAGTCGTGGAGCCGATGTTCATGGGTCTCGCCCTCAGCCGTTCGACAGCCGTTGCCGCCGATCTTCTCGCCTCTGCCCCCTTCATCCACCGCGTCGGCCAGCTCGATGTCCGGCTTGCGGTGTCGGAGGCCGAAATCGCTGCGGCCCAGGCGCTGCGCTACCATATTTTCTATGATGAAATGGGCGCCACCCCGACGCCGTCGATGGCGGCGGTGCGCCGCGATGTCGATGAATATGACGCGATCTGCGATCATTTGCTGGTCGTCGATCATGGCGCCGATGGCACCCCGCACGTGGTTGGCACCTACCGACTGCTCCGCCAGGTCGTGGCGCAAATGAACAAGGGCTTCTATTCGGCCGGCGAATATGACTTGTCGCCGCTGATCGCCCAATCGGCCCTGCCAAAGACGGCAGGCGGCGGGCAATTGCTCGAACTCGGCCGCAGTTGCGTCGCGCCGGCCTATCGCAACAATGCCACCATCACCCTGTTGTGGCGGGGCATCGCCACCTATCTGCAAACCCACAATATCGGCCATATGTTCGGCTGCGCCTCACTCCACGGCGCCGATCCGCTGCTGCACACCGCCGAACTCGCCTATCTTTATCACCACCACCTCGCGCCGCCCGAATTGCGCGCCCGGGCGCATGACAGCAACCATGTGCCCATGAACCGGCTGCCGGCTGCCTCCATCGACGTCCGCGCCGCGTCCCGCGCGCTGCCGCCGCTGATCAAGGGCTATCTGCGCGTCGGCGCGATGGTCGGCGACGGCGGCTTTGTCGATCACCAGTTCAACACTGTCGATGTGTTCGTCATCATGCCGGTGGACCGCATCACCAGCCGCTATGCTGGCCGATTTGTCGGGGCCAACGACCCGTTATAAGGTGCCGCAAAAGGGCAGGGGTGATCTTGCCCGCCTTGCCGGAGCCACGCCATGCAGCCTGAACCAAAGACCCAGCCGAAACCGTTGCGGATCGATTTTGTCTCGGACGTCGTCTGTCCCTGGTGCGTCATCGGCCTCAAATCGCTGGAAACCGCGCTGGCCCGTGCCGCCGATGTGGTGACGCCGGAAATCCATTTCCAGCCATTCGAGCTCAACCCCGACATGCCGCCCGAAGGCCAGAACATCGGCGAACATGTCGCGCAAAAATATGGCAGCAACCCCGAACGCTCGGCCGCCAGCCGCGACATGATCCGCAAATCTGCCGCCGAATTCGGCTTCACCATGGCGATGAACAACGAAAGCCGCATCCACAACACCTTTGACGCGCACCGCCTGCTGCATTGGGCGGCGTTGGCGGGGCGGCAGGCCGAACTGAAGATGGCGTTGTTCACCGCCTATTTCAGCAATGGTGAAAACCCCAACGACCGCGATACGCTGGTCGCCACCGCCGCTGTCGCCGGGCTCGATCCGGTCGCGGCGCGGGAAATCCTTGAATCCGGCGCCTATGCCGAAGATGTGCGGCGCGACGAAACATTCTGGCGGCAACAGGGTATCAACGCCGTGCCCGCCATCATCATCGACGGCAAATATCTGATCACCGGCGGCCAGCCTGCCGACGCCTTTGAACGCGCCATCCGCAGCATCGCCGCCGAAGCCTGAACCACCCCCAAAACGCCAGTTGGGGGCTGGCGAAAACAGGTCCATCTGCCTGCTGCACCTGCGCAACAACCGGATGGAATCGCCCCATGGACCTCAGCAATCTTTTCTCCCTGAAGGGCCGCGTCGCGCTGGTCACCGGCGGGTCGCGCAACCTTGGCCGCAGCATCGCCGAAGGCTTTATCGCGCAAGGCGCCACCGTCTATATCTCGTCGCGCAAGGCCGCCGCCTGTGACGCCACCGCCGCCGAACTCGGCCCCAATTGCCATTCGCTGCCGCAGGATGTTTCCACCGTTGCCGGCTGCAAGGCGCTGGCCGCGGCCTTTGCGGCACGGGAGCCAAAGCTCGATATCCTGGTCAACAATGCCGGCGCCGCCTGGGCCGCACCGTTCGAGGAATTCCCAGAACTCGGCTGGGACAAGGTGATGGACTTGAACCTGAAATCACCGTTCTTCCTTACCCAGGCGCTGCACCCGCAGCTAAAGGCCGCCGCGTCGCCGGCGCAACCGGCCAAGGTCATCAACATCACCTCCATCGACGGGTTGCGGCTCAACCCGCTCGATACCTACAGCTATCATGCCTCCAAATCGGGCCTCATCTACCTCACCCGCCGCATGGCGGCGCGGCTGATCAAGGACCAGATCAACGTCACCTCGATCGCGCCCGGCGCCTTTGCATCGGACATGAACACTGCGGCGCGCGACAATGGCGAAGTCGTCGCCGGCTATATCCCCAGCAAACGGATCGGCGTGCCGGAGGATCTGGCCGGAACGGCGATCTTCCTGGCCAGCAATGCCGGGAATTATGTGGTGGGCGAAACGATCGCGGTGGATGGCGGGGTGGCGCTGGCGAGTTTGCGGTAGGGGTTATTGGGGGAATAGGCCCCCCCCTCCCGCCTGCGGGAGAGGCGAGACGCGCACCAGCGCGCCGGGTGAGGGTGTGGCCGCGTTTGGGGGTTATGCAGAACGTTTAACGAGAGCGATGGGGCAAGGGCATGGGCAAAGCCCATGCTGGCGTCGGACGGGTTCGGCGGGGTTCCCCGCCGCCCCGCCGGCCGGTCTTGCACCTGTCGGTGCGTAACGTCGTTACGCGCTCGCGGCGCTGCGACCTACGCCACGCTTTGCCCATTCGCCGCCAGCGCATCCCCGGCCACATACAGCGATCCCGTAACCAGCACCACCGGCGGCCGCGCCCGGTCCGCCCCGCGGGCGATCTCCGCCAGCGCCGCCGCCGTGTCCGTGCTGGCAATTCCCGGCAGCCCGGCTTCTCCTGCCACCCGCGCCAGATCCTCGGGTGAATGGCAATCATGGCCCGGCACAGGCACGGTATAAACCGCCGTCGCCCGCCCCGAAAACGCCTTCAGGAACCCCGTGGCATCCTTCACCGCCAGCATGCCGACCACCAGGTAAAATGGCCGTTCCTCCAGCACATGTTCGCGGAAGGCATCAGCGAGCGCTCGCCCTGCCGCCGGATTATGGCCGCCATCGATGAACAGCACCGAATCCGCCGGCAATCGCGCCAGCAACGGGCCCGGGTCGAGCCGTTGCAACCGTGCTGGCCATTCCGCCCAGCCCATGCCGGCACGCAGCGCACCTTCGGGAATCGGCAGGCCGTGCGGCAACAGGCTCTGCGCCCGCAACATCGCCACCGCCAATGCGGCATTGTCCAGTTGGTGCGGCCCCGCCAATCGTGGCAGTGGCAGGGTCAACCGCCCCGCGGAGTCGCGATAATGCAACGCGCCTTCGTACAGCACCGCGTCCCAATCATCGCCGCGAATGTGCAGCGGCGCACCGGCGAGGCCCGCCACTTCGGCGATCCGCGCCGTCACCGGTTTGGAATAGCGGGATGCCACCATCGGCACGCCCTTTTTGGCGATTCCGGCCTTTTCGCGGGCAATCTCCAATATCGTCGAACCCAGCCATTGCTGATGGTCCAGCCCCAGCTGCGCGATGCCGGTGACCAGCGGCGCCTCGATGATGTTGGTCGCGTCCATGCGGCCACCCAGCCCGACCTCGATGATGCAGGCATCGGCCGGTTCGCGCGCAAAGGCGAGGAACGCCAGCGCCGTCGTCAGTTCGAAGAAAGTGATCGGCTGGCCACCGTTGCGCGCCAATATCTCGCGCAGCAATTCGGCCAGCGCTTCATCTTCGATCAACTTGCCGGCGATGCGGATGCGTTCGTTGAACCGGATCAGGTGCGGCGATGTATAGACGTGCACCCGCCGCCCCGAAGCCTCCAGGCAGGCGCGCAGGAACGCACAGGTCGAACCTTTGCCGTTGGTGCCCGCAACATGGAACACCGGCGGCAGCTTCTTGTGCGGGTTGCCCAGCCGCGACAACAGCCGTTCCAGCCGGTCCAGTGACAGGTCGATTTCGGTGGGATGCAGCGCAAACGCCGCCTGCAACAGCGCATCAAGCACCGGGTCATCCGACCGCGCCCGCTCCATCCTTGCCCCGGTCGTCGCCATTACCTGCAAAATCTCCTGCCGGGCCGCGCCCTCACGCCGCCGCCCGCCGCGCCGTCAACAGCCCCAGCAATTGCGCCAGCGTGTCCTTCAAATCGCGCCGGTGGACGACCATGTCGATCATACCATGCGCCAGCAGATATTCGGCGCGTTGAAAGCCCTCGGGCAATTTTTCGCGGATGGTCTGCTCGATCACCCGCTGCCCGGCGAACCCGATAAGGGCGTTTGGTTCGGCGATCTGCACATCACCCAGCATGGCATAGCTTGCCGTAACGCCGCCGGTTGTCGGATCGGTGAGGACGACCACATAGGGCAGCCCGGCTTCCTTCAATTCGGCCACGCCCACGGTGGTGCGCGGCATCTGCATGAGGCTGAGAATCCCTTCCTGCATGCGCGCGCCGCCGGCAGCGGTGAACACCACGAACGGCACGCCGGCCGCCACCGCCGCCTGCGCACCGGCCAGGAACGCCTCGCCCACGCCAAGGCCCATGGAACCGCCCATGAAGGCGAAATTCTGCACAGCAACGATGGCGCGGACGCCGCCGATGCTGCCGTCGCGCACCGTCATCGCTTCGGGTTCGCCGGTGGCGGTCTTGGCGGCGCGGAGCCGGTCAACATAGCGTTTCTGGTCGCGGAACTTCAGCGGGTCCTCGACGACCTTGGGCACCGCCACCGGCGTCGATTCGCCATCGAAGATCTGGGCAAACCGCGCCTTGGGGCCGATGCGTTCATGATGGTCGCAGCGCGGGCAGACCGACAGGTTTTCATCGAATTCCTTGGTATAGACCATCGCGCCGCAATCCCGGCACTTGGTCCACAGATTGTCGGGCGTTTCGCGCCGCGACATGAATCCGGTCAATTGTTGGCGGGTGCGGGTCAACCAGCTCATGCGGCTTCGTCCTTCTTGCGCGCGAATCGCACCGCCGCTGCCAGCCCGGCGACAAGCGCGCCAACCCGCGCCGGAATATCATTGGCCCGTTCGGCGGCGGCCGCACCGATGGTATCGACGATCGCCGAACCCACCACCACTGCATCCGCCGTCGTTGCAATCGCCGCCGCCTGTTCGGGCGTGCGTACCCCGAACCCGACGGCAATCGGCAAGGCAGTCGAACGCTTCAGCCGTGCCACCGCCCCGGCGACATCGCTTGCCGTCGCCGCATTGGCGCCGGTCACGCCGGCCACCGCGACATAGTAAAGGAACCCCGATGCGCCATCCAGAACCTTTGGCAGTCGCGCCGCATCGGTCGTCGGCGTCGCCAGCCGAATCAGGTGCAGGCCATGCGCCGAAAGCGCTGGCACCAGTTCATCGGCCTCTTCGGGCGGCAGATCGACAACGATGGTGCCATCCAGCCCGGCGGCCCGCGCATCGGCAGCAAAACGATCTGGCCCATAGGCGAGGATCGGGTTGAAATAGCCCATCAGGATGATCGGCGTCGCATCATCGCTGCGGCGGTGTTCGGCGACCATGGCCAGCACATCGCGCAATTTGGTGCCACCGCCCAGGCTGCGCAGATTGCCCGCCTGAATCGCCGGGCCATCGGCCATCGGATCGGTGAACGGCATGCCCAATTCGATGATGTCCGCCCCCGCCGCGACCAGCGCATGCACCACATCGGCGGAGGTAGCGAGGTCCGGATCGCCTGCGGTCACAAAGGTGACCAGCGCCGCACGCCCTTCGGCGGCACAGGCGGCAAAGCGGGTGGAGAGGCGGTCGCTCATCGCGCCACGCCCGGCGTGGCCACGCCTGCGGTCACCGCCCTCACAGCGTCACCCCCAGCGCTTCCGCCACGGTGAAAATGTCCTTGTCGCCGCGCCCGCACAGATTGGCGACGATGATCTGGTCCGCCGCCATGGTGGGGGCAATCCGGGTGATCGCCGCCAGCGCGTGCGCCGGTTCCAGCGCCGGGATGATGCCTTCGACGCGGCACAACAGCTTGAATGCTTCCAGCGCTTCCTTGTCGGTTGCGGACTGATATTCCACCCGGCCGATGGCGTGCAACCAGGCGTGTTCCGGGCCGATGCCGGGGTAATCCAGTCCGGCCGAGATCGAATGCGCCTCGCTGATCTGGCCATCCTCATCCTGCAGCAACATGGTCTTGTTGCCGTGCAGCACCCCGGCGCGGCCACCCACCAGCGACGCGGCGTGCTCGCCTGTCGAAAGCCCATGGCCCGCCGCCTCGACGCCGACCATCTTCACATCGGCATCATCCAGGAACGGGTGGAACAGCCCGATGGCGTTGGAACCGCCGCCGATGGCCGCCACCAGCAGGTCCGGCAAGCGGCCCTCGGCTTCGACGATCTGTTCGCGGGCTTCCTTGCCGATCACGCTCTGGAAATCGCGAACCAGCTCGGGATAGGGGTGCGGGCCGGCCGCCGTGCCGATGATGTAGAAGGTATCGTGGACATTGGTCACCCAGTCCCGCAGCCCCTCGTTCATCGCGTCCTTCAGCGTCTTTGAACCCGATTCCACCGGCCGCACTTCGGCACCCAACAGCTTCATGCGGAACACATTGGGGGCCTGCCGCTCGATATCGCGGGCGCCCATGTAGATGACGCAGGGCAGGCCGAACCGCGCCGCCACCGTCGCCGTCGCCACACCATGCTGGCCGGCGCCGGTTTCGGCGATGATGCGCGTCTTGCCCATGCGGCGGGCGAGCAGGATCTGGCCGATGCAATTGTTGATCTTGTGCGCGCCGGTATGGTTCAACTCGTCGCGCTTCAGATAGATTTTGGCGCCGTTGCCCGGCTGGCCATTAGCTTTTGCGACGTCGCGCAGATGCTCGGTCAACCGTTCGGCATAATAAAGCGGGCTGGGCCGCCCGACGTAATATTTCATCAGATAATCGAATTCGGCCTTGAATGCCGGGTCGGCCTGGGCAGCGCGATAGGCCTTTTCCAGGTCGAGGATCAGCGGCATCAGCGTTTCGGCGACATAGCGCCCGCCGAATTCGCCAAAATGGCCGCGCGCGTCGGGGCCGCTGCGCAGGGATGGAGTGTGTACGTTCATGCCGCCTTTGCCGCCTTGATGAATGCCCTGATCTTTTCGATCGATTTGACGCCCGGTGCCGTTTCCACGCCCGATGACACATCGACCAGCGCCGCGCCGGTGGCCGCGATGGCCTCGGCAACATTGTGCGGGTCAAGGCCACCGGCCAGTCCCCAGGGCAGGCCAAAATGGCTGACGCCCGCCAGCAACCGCCAGTCGAAACGCAGCCCCATGCCGCCCGGAAGGTCGGCACCTTTAGGCGTCTTGGCATCGAACAACAAGCGATCGGCGGCGCCCTTGTAACGGCGACCCGATGCCACATCGGCGCTGCCCTGCACCGATACGACCGCCCATACCGGCAGGCGATAGCGCGCGGCGATGGCGCTGATCCGCGCGGGGTCTGCGACATCGTGCAGTTGAATGACATCCAGCCGGGCCGCCGCACACGCCATATCCAGCGCCGCGTCATCCGGATCGACAAAAATTCCCACCTTGGCGACATGCGACGGCACCCGCGCCGCCAGCGCCGCCGCCTTGTCGGCATCGACATAGCGCGGGCTTTTGGGGAAAAAGTTGAACCCCAGGTAATCGGCGCCGGCCGCCACCGCCGCATCGACGCTGTCGGCGGTCGACAGCCCGCAGATCTTGATTTCCGTCATCTGAGCGTTTCGGCGATCGCCGCCGCCGCCATGCCCGGATCGGCAGCGCCGGTAATCGGCCGGCCGATGACCAGCACCGATGCCCCCAGATCCTGCGCGGCGCGCGGCGTGAACACGCGTTTCTGGTCGCCCGCATCGCTGCCCGCCGGCCGCAGCCCTGGCACCACGATCATCGCTTCGGGCCAGGCGGCGTGGGTGGCGGCAATTTCCGCCCCCGAACAGACGATGCCCTGCAACCCGGCCGCCCGGGTCATCGCCGCCAGATGTGCCACCTGCGCCGGCACCGGCACCGGCACGCCG
>JBBQYI010000044.1:0-24905 GCA_038208825.1 Sphingomonadales bacterium
CGTGCCGATCAACAAGAAATACGGCATCGAGGAACTGCTGTCCGCCTGCGCCGCCTATCCCGGCGCCAACAATGCCCGCCGCATCACCTTTGAATATGTCATGCTGAAGGACAAGAACGACAGCGACGAGGACGCCCGCGAGCTGGTCCGGTTGATCCGCAAATATGATCTGCCGGCCAAGGTGAACCTGATCCCGTTCAACCCCTGGCCCGGCTCGATTTACGAAACCTCCAGCCCGGAACGCGTCAGCGCCTTCAGCGACATCGTGTTCCGCGGCGGCATTTCCGCCCCCGTGCGCCGCCCGCGCGGCCGGGACATCATGGCAGCCTGCGGCCAGTTGAAATCATCGAGCGAAAAGATCACCCGCGCCGAACTCGACCGCCGCGCGGCGGAAAAGGAAGCCGAATGGGTGGATTGAGCCTTCGGTCGTGACCTAATCCAGCTCGAACATTTCCTTGTAGTCCTGGCGCAGCGCCCCGTCCTGCGCCTCGCGATCCAGCACGCAATCGCCCACCACCAGCCGCTCGATGCCGGTGCCCATGAAACAGCGGAACGCGTCTTCGGGCGTGCAGACAATCGGTTCGCCGCGCACGTTGAAGCTGGTGTTGACCAGCATCGGGCAATCGGTGCGCGCCTTGAACGCCGATAGCAGCGACCAATATGCCGGGTTGGTTTCGCGGTGCACCGTCTGGATGCGCGCCGAATAATCGACATGGGTGACGGCCGGAATTTCGGACCGCACGATGTTCAGCTTGTCGATACCGAACAACGCCAGTTCCTCGTTGGTCATGCGGCGGCGGCGCGGCGCGACAACATCGCCGACCATCAGCATATAGGGGCTGTCATGGTCGAAATCGAACCAGTCGGCGACATCCTCGCGCAATACCGATGGCGCAAATGGCCGGAAACTTTCGCGGAACTTCACTTTCAGGTTGAGCAGTTTCTGCATCGTGGGTGATCGCGGGTCGCCCAGAATGGAACGATTGCCCAAGGCCCTTGGGCCAAATTCCATGCGGCCCTGCATCCAGCCGACGGCCTTGCCCGCCGCCAGCGCATCGGCGGTGTCGGCGATCACCGCCCCACCCGGCCGCACGTCGAACCGCGCGCCGCAAGCGGCCAGCCGCGCCTCGATTTCGCCTTGCGCAAACGCCGGGCCAAGATAGGCGCCCTGCATGCCATCGACACCGCCCGGCGATGGCCGCGCCGCCCCGCAAAACTGGTACCAGCCGGCCAGCGCCGCACCCAGCGCGCCGCCGGCATCGCCCGCCGCCGGTTGCACCCAGATATCGTCAAAGATCCCGGCGCGCAGCAACTTGCCATTGGCGACACAATTCAGCGCGACGCCGCCGGCGAGGCACAGGTTGCGCGCGCCCGTTTCCCGCCGCGCGGCGCGGGCAAGCCGCAGTACCGCCTCCTCCGTCACCGCCTGGATCGACGCGGCAAGGTCCATTTCGCGCTGCGTCAGCGGTTCCTCCGGCCGCCGCGCCGGCCCGCCGAACAGCGCGTCAAACGCCGGCGATGTCATGGTCAGGCCAGCGGCATAGTCGAAATACCGCTGGTCGAGCCGAAACGAGCCATCCTCGCGCAGATCGATCAGATGGTCCAAAATGGTCTGGGCAAAGCGCGGCTCGCCATAGGGCGCCAGCCCCATCACCTTGTATTCGCCGGAATTTACCTTGAAACCGGTGTAATAGGTCATCGCCGAATACAGCAGGCCCAGCGAGTGCGGAAAATGGATCTCGCGCAGGATTTCCAGCTTGTTGCCGGTGCCATGGCCGATCGAGGTGGTGCAATATTCGCCAACGCCATCCATCGTCAAAACCGCCGCATCATCGAACGGCGATGGGAAGAACGCGCTGGCCGCGTGCGATTGATGGTGCTCGGTGAACAACAGGCTGTTGTTCCAGCCCGCCCCGCCCGGCAATTTGCGCAATTCTTCACGCAGCATGGATTTCTGGAACAGCTTTTCGCTCGTCCACAGCGGCATGGCGCGGCGAAACGATCCAAAGCCGGATGGTGCCAACGCCAGATAAGTCTCGATCAACCGTTCGAACTTCAGGAACGGCTTTTCATAAAACACCACATGGTCGATGTCGGACAGGGTGCAACCCGCCTCGGCCAGGCACCATGCCGCAGCCGCCGCCGGGAACCCTGCATCCTGTTTCTTGCGGGTAAAGCGTTCCTCCTGCGCCGCCGCCGTGATGACGCCATCGATTACCAGCGCCGCCGCGCTGTCATGGTAGAAGGCCGACAGGCCGAGGATTCGCACCGCCACGCGCCGTCAGAAAATGGTGTAGATGAATGGCGCCACCGCGCTGCCCTGGGTCAACAGCAACAGGCCGCCGAACACCACCGTCACCAACATGATCGGAAACATCCAAAGCTTTTTCCTGGCCCGCATAAAGGCCCAAAGCTCGCGCGCGGTTTCCATCGGCGTTCCCTTCAATACTGGTTTGTCATACTGGCGGCGGCAGGGCCGGGGGGCGTCCGCACCACCCAATAGCTGTCGCGCTGCGCCGCCTGGCGCCAGCGGAACGCCAGCGCATCGCGGCCCGCCAGCCGCATCACCAGCGCCAGCGGCACGAACACCACCGCAAACATCAGCAGCATGACCAGCGGGTTGACGATTCTGGACATGGCCAGCCCCAGCCCGGTCCACAGCCGGTTGAGCGGCGCCAGCCATGCTGCATGCACCCCGGCGACGCCGACCAGCACCGCGCCCACCGCGATCAGTGTCAACGTCGCCACCTGTCGTACCGGCACCGGAGGCGTCCCATCAAACAACCGGATGATGCCAATGGCGAAAAGGATGCCCCCTACCGTAAGGCCGAAACTGCGATCCGACGCGCCGCGCACCGCGCGTCTTTCTTCGAAGGCTTCGTGCAGCGAGCCCATGGCTGGTCAAGCGATCCCTTTGCCGGCTTGCCCCGCACAGCCGGAGCAAGATCAGGGGCAGGACGGCAAATACAGCAAGCCGATCAAGCGCATCGCGCCCCTATCCCCTGTCTAGCCGCCGGCGCCAGCCGCCGAAATTGGGCGTTCGGGTAGCGTGGGCGCTCTTGCGGGGTAGCCGTTTCGAACCGGAAGGGCGGATTCGCCACGGCCGGGCGCTGGCTGCAACCACGCGGCAATCGCGGCGGCGGCGATGCGCGCGCCATCCGCATTGAAATGGCCGTCGGCGGCATACAGCCCCGCCGGATGGGGCTGCGCCCGCATCACGGGGGTCAGGTCCAGACGGTCGATGCCGGCCATTTGCGCTGCTGCAAACACCTGCCGGCGTTGCTGGTTCCACACGAAATCGCGCGGCAGCCAGCCGGTGAACCGATCGATGGCAGGAATATAGACCAGCACCAGCCTGGCCCCCATGCCATCCGCCAATTGTCGGGCCCGGGCCAGTACGAGGCCATAAATCGGCTGTTCCGGCGACACCTTGGGATAATAAAGGCCGAATGCAGTGGCCGACTGGTTCAAGGCGAGAAAATTGCGCACGATCTGGGTGTTGCGGATGACCCGCATCGGCGCCACCGATTGCGTCGCCCACATGCGGTTCACAGCCTCCGCTCGCGCCAGGGTCGCCGGCGTAACGTGCGCAGGTCCAAAATCAGCGTTGGGTTCCACCGCCTTTCGTAACCAGCCGACCGCATCGGCGCGGCTCAGGTTTTCCCAGTCATTGCCCTCGAAATAGGCCATGACGATGGTGCGCGGTTTCACCATCGGGCCAAACCGCCCCAGCGTCGCCAGTTCCAGCACCGGGCCGGCACCGCGGGTACCGATACCGACCGTACCCGGCATCGCCTGGCGCAATTGCCCGACCAACGACTGTTCGCGCGGCAGGCAGATGCCTTCAACGAACGAATCGCCCAATACCATCACCGAAGCCGGCGCATCATAGACGCTGTCCGGATTGTTGAAGCCATAGCGATCGGCCGTATAATAAATCGGTCGGCCTTCTTGCGAGCACAACTGCACGCGGCGGTCGGGAATGCCGCCCAGGAATGCTTCCTGCATCCGGGTGACGCCCAATGCCTTGTTCAGCGCGTCCAGGGTGCGCCCCGGCGGCAACCCTTCCGCCTCCGCCGGCCGGTCGGCGGCGTTTGCGGTGGCGCCGACCATATCGAGCATCGTCGAAACCAGCCGAACCGTCATGACGGTTTCAAACGCGAACAGCCCCAGCAGCATTGCCAGCCCGGTGCTGCCGACCCGGCGCGCGGCCGTCGGCTTCAGGCGCAGCGCCGCCCAGATGAACAACAGCGCCAGCGCCAGCGGCCCGGCGACGTAGCGCAGGAATTGCGGCAGTTCGGCGCCGAAATCATCGAAATGCAGCAACGCAAACACGACACTGGCAAGGAAATAGCTCGCGGGCAGCAGGCAAAGCGTGCGCGCAATCAGCCGCCGCATGCGCCCCCTGCCGACCATAGTCGTCGCGCCCATCGGGGCTGCCGTCATCGCATTGCTCCCCCGGGCAAGTCCGTGCTTGCAAGGCCGTGTTTCAAAGGCAACCTTAAAACCCGGTGCTATGATTTCTGGCGAATACCAACTACCTATTGCTGCCGATTAATCGACCGAAGCACAATTGCGCTTAGGGATTACAATCGGGGCGTTTGTTGCCATTCACGGCCTGGGGAGTCCCCCTTATAAACGGGCCGTACATATCGGAATAAGTAGGAAAAACCGTTGGCGATGCTGTTTCCGCACCCGCAAACGGCCACGCCGAGCCCGGCAGGAGAAACGTTCATGTTGCTGCACCCGGCCTGGAGCGCGCGACCACCGATCAACCAACCGGCAATGGCATAGGGGTGCAGCGATGCTGCTTCTGAACCGCCTGTTCAAACGCATCATCCGTGATGGCGACCTGACCGTCATCGACGTGCGCGGCAACCGATATCATTATGGCACACCGCGGCCGGGCCAGCCTCCGGTGACGATACGCTTCACCACGGCGGCTGCGGCGCGCGCCGTTGCCGTCAACCCGGCGCTCGGTGCAGGCGAAGGCTTCATGGCAGGCACGCTGTTCATCGAACAGGGCGATATCGCCACGCTGGTCGATCTTGTGACCTGGAATTTACGCTGGGAACGCGACAATCCGATCCGGTTTGCGCTGTGGCGACAGGTGCGCATCGCCGCCTGGCTCGACCAGCTGAATTTCGAGCGCCGGTCCAAACGCAACGTGGCGCATCACTATGATCTCGATGATCGCCTCTACGACCTGTTTCTCGACCCGCACCGCCAATACAGCTGCGCCTATTTCACCAGCCCCGACATGGGGCTGGATGCGGCGCAAGAAGCCAAGCTGGCGCATATCGCCGCCAAGCTGGACCTGAAGCCGGGCCAGCGGGTGCTCGATATCGGCTGCGGCTGGGGCGGCATGGCGCGCTATCTCCACAAGGTGTCGGGCGCCGAGGTTTTGGGCATCACGCTGTCGCAAGAACAGCTGAAATACGCCCGCGGCCGCGCCGACGCGCTGGGCATCGCCGACAAGGTGAAGTTCGAGCTCATCGACTATCGCAAACTGACCGGCCAGTTCGATCGCATCGTTTCGGTCGGCATGTTCGAACATGTCGGCCTGCCGCATTTCGGCCAGTTCTTCGAAACAGTGGAACGCCTGCTCGCCCCCGATGGCGTGGCGCTGATCCACAGCATCGGTCGCGCCGACGGCCCCGGCGCGACCGATCCCTGGACCGCCAAATACATCTTCCCCGGCGGTTATTCCCCGGCGCTGTCACAGATCGTCCCGGCCATCGAGCGGGCCTGGCTGTGGATCACCGATATCGAGGTGCTGCGCCTGCACTATGGCCTGACCATCCGCCATTGGTATGACCGTTGCGCGGCGCAGCAGGCGGAAATCGAGGCGCTCTACGACGCGCGTTTCTACCGGATGTGGATGTTCTACCTCGCCGCCGCCATGTCGGCGTTCAACAATGATGGCCATATGAACGTGCAAATCCAGCTGACAAAACGGCGCGACGCCCTGCCGTTGACCCGCGATTACATGGTGGCCAGCGAACACGTGTTGCGCGATGCCGCAATGCCCGGCAAACGCGGCGTCCGCGCCGGTTGAGCCGGCCGGCGTTCATCCCCCGACGCGGGCCGGCCCATCGCCCGCTTATCGGCTGATTTGCCTGCCAAATTGCCCCTTGCGATTGCACCGCTCCGCGCTAACGTCCGGCCATGAAAATCCTTCGCGCCGCCGTCGCCACCACCCTGTTGCTGGCCGCCTTCCCCGCCCTGGCGCAAGACGCCAAACCCGCCGCGACCGCGGCAAAGCCCGATGATGCCGCCATCCCGCCACCGATGCGTTCGGTCACCAAACACAGCGGCACCTTTGGCGGCAGCAGGATCAACTACACCGCCATCGCGTCCGAAACCTATTTGAAGGACAAGGACGGCAAGCCCATCGCGTCGATCTTTTCGACGACCTATCTGAAGGACAATCCCGAACCGAACCGCCCCATCACCTTCCTCTACAATGGCGGCCCCGGCTCCGGCTCGGTCTGGCTGCACATGGGCGCTTTCGGGCCGAAACGCGTGCATCTGCCCGATGCCAAGGATGATGGCGCGCCGCCCTACCCGATCACCGAAAACGCCGACAGCCTGCTCGATGCGACCGACCTCGTCTTCATCGATCCCGTCGGCACCGGCTTCAGCCATGCGCTCGGCAAGACCGATCCCAAGGATTTCTGGGGCATTACCAAAGATGCCAAGTCCATCGACCAGTTCATCCGCCTGTGGCTGGCCGAGCATGGCCGCTGGAACGCGCCGAAATTCATCGGCGGCGAAAGCTATGGCACCACCCGATCGGCGGCGCTGATCCACGAACTGGAAAGCGGCTATAATGACGTCGCCGTCAACGGCGTGATCCTGGTGTCGACGATCCTTGATTTCGGTGCGGAGGCCGAGGCCGAAGGCAATGAGATGCAATATGTCGTCACCCTGCCATCGATGGCGGCGGTGGCATTCTATCACAAACATCTGCCCCAACAGCCGGCGGCACTCGAACCCTTTCTCGACGATGCCCGCGCCTTTGCCCGCGGCCCCTATATTTCGGCGTTGCTGAAGGGCACGACGATCGGTGCCGAAGAACGCGCTGCCATCCGCAAGCAGCTCGCCGGCTTTACCGGGCTTTCGGAAGATTATCTCGAAAAGGCCAATCTGCGCGTCTCACCTGATCGCTTCTACAAGGAATTGCTGCGCGATCGCGGCACCACCGTCGGCCGGCTCGATTCGCGCTATCTCGGCATCGATTACGACAATGCCGGCGAAGGCCCGGACAATGATCCCAGCTTCTACGGCATCGATGGCGCCTATACCGCCGCCATCAACAGCTATGCGCGCGAAGACCTTGGCTACAAGGCGACCAACGAATATGTCACCATCGGCCGCGTCGGCCCCTGGGACTGGAAACTGGGCGAAGGCCGCGACACCTATATCAACGTCGCGCCCTATCTTGGCCGGGCCTTGCGCGAAAATTCACATCTGAAGGTCTTTGTCGGCCAGGGCTATTACGACTTCGCCACACCGTTCTTCGGCGCCGAACTGTCACTCACCAAACCCGGCTTCCCCGCCGGCCGGGTGGAATTCAACTATTACCAGGCCGGCCACATGATGTACGTGCACGACAGCGACCTCGCCAAGCTGTCACGCGACATCCGCGCCTTCATTGCCCGCCAGAAATAGCGCGCCCGCCTGGCGCGGCCGCGATCCGCCCGTGTGCGTCGCCGGGCGCCTCCATATCCACCGTATCGGGCGCACAGACGTTGGGCAGGCTATAGGCGCCGGCGGGCGCCGCCTTGGCATAGGGCTTGGCCCCGAACACCTGCCGGCTGCGCGCCCCCGCCGGCAGATGCCCGCCCACATAGTCCCCGATGGCGCGCGCCTCTGCGGCCGACCAGCTTATCCGCACCTGCCCGCTGGGCCGGGCGACACCAAGGATCAGCCCATAGGCGGCAAGCCCGCGCGGATCGAGTTGCACCGGCGGCCGCACCGCGGCAATCACCGGGACATTTTCGGCGCCATAGCGCAGGCCAAGGCCATCCACCCACAACCGATCCTGCTCGGCCTCAGTGGCGGCGCGCCGCCGCGCCGCATCGTCGCCAGGCTTGTAGGTATAGGAATGGACGATGATGAAATTGCGCTCGTTCGCCCCGGGGCGAATGGTTGTCGCGCTCCAGTTCAGCGCGGCCCCGCCCGCCGCGACATTGCCAAGCGCGACATCATTGGCAGCGTTATCGCGCAAAAGCACATAGCGCAGCCGCGCCCGCCGCACATCGCCACGCCGGCCATTGGAAAACACCGGGGTCAACCCCAGGTCGATGGCCTCGCAACCCGAATGCGCACCGCGAAAATTCAGCTGCTGCAGCGCAAAATCATGCTCGAACCGGCCATCACCATCAAGCGCAACCGGCTGCAAATCGGGTGTCAGCCCATCCTCGCGCACCGGCACGCCATTGACCGTCAGCGCAAATTCAACGGCGCTGGCGCCGCTGCCCCGAAACGCGTCAGTGGCAAGGTGAAACAGCGTATACCCGCCCGGCACCGCACTTTTTTCCGTCAGCGTGGCGAGCGAAGGCACGGCCCAGTGCATGGTATCTGCCATGGTGGCCCCCGCACCGCCGGGCTGCCAGGCTGTCAGTCGAAGCAGCCCATCGGCAGCGCTGGCAACCACCGGGCATATGCGGAAATGGCCCGCCGATTGCGGATGCGCGGCACAGCGGCCGCCCTCGGCACACACCAGCCGGTCATAGGCAGCACGGCCCAGCGGCGCCGCCGGTGGCCGATCGAAGCAGAAGCGCGTCTGCGGCGGCGTTGCCCCGACAATCGCCGAATCCTGCGATCGGGGCACCAACACGCCTTCGACATGGCCGACAACAAATTCCTGCTCGTAATAATTGCCCTCCACGGCATCGTCGTTCACCGCCAGGTTCTTCTTGACCAGCGGCGCGCCCTGATACGTCGAAATCAGCAAATTTTTGCTGTAGGCCGGCGCCGACGCTTGCTGCCGATAGGCAAAGCGCACCGAAACCAGATCCGGCGCATCACCTTTGATAAAGGCGCGCAGGGCTTCGTCATACAGCGACAGCACCGGGCTGATATCGTCCTGCATGCATTTGCGGATGGCGACATTCTCGACCCGCTGCAGCGCCGCCGGCAGGTCACGCGCCGCGCCGACATAGTCCGTGCTCGACATATTGAAATCGATCGTCGGTGCGGTCCGCCAGAATGCCAGCTTCTGCAAAAGGGCGCGCACCGAAAACGACTGGCTGCTCGCCGCCGAGCTGACACAGCTGCTGCGCGCCAGTTCGACCCGGGCAACCAGCTGCTGATGCACCACCCGCAACCGGCGTTCCGCAGCGGCGCTGGAGGCCGAGGTTAGGCCGGTCTGGGCCCGCGCCGGAACGGCGCCAATCAAAAGTCCCACCGGAACGGCGCCAATAAACAGGCCCGCCGGAACGGCGCCAATCAACAGCCCCGCCGGCACAGCGCCGTTCAACGCCAGCACGCCGGCCGATGCCAGCGCCGCGCGGCGCAAGGCGGCTTCAGGGTTGGCGCGCATGGTCCAGGCGATCCTTGATACAGGCCCGCAGTTTTTCATTTTCCGCCGCCTGCAGTTCGGCGGGCAGATCGGCAGGCGCGCCGCGCCGCACGTCATTGCCGCTGGAAACCTCGGCGCTGGCACCGGGCGAAGCGCCGGGTTCGACATGGCCGTCAACCTTGGCGCTGCGGGCTTCCTTGATGCTGGCAAGGCAGGCCGCCTGCGCCCGCTCGACTTCCGCCTGCGCGGTTCGATCGGCGGGATTGAACAGGGTCTTCAGATCGGGCAGGAAGAATATCGCCATCGCCAGCACAAGCACCACGACACCAGCCACGATTGCATTGCGCATAGGCCCTCCATCCCCCCGGCTCTATCGCGGCGCAGCCCGGCGCCCGCCCAGCAACAACGCCACATCATAGGGTGTGGCAATGGCTTCCTTCATAACATATCGCGCCCATTTCGCGAAGCCCAACGCCGGGCGGTCTGCGGGCATCGCCGGTGCCACCACCGTATAGCCGAGCAGGCGGAACAGCATCGCGCAGCGCGGCTGATGATACCTACTCGTACACACCAGCAACCGGCCGACATCATCGCGATCGCGCAACAACGCATCGACGAACCGCACCGTTTCCAGCGTATCGCGGGCCAGCGGTTCCAGCATGATCTGCGCCTCGTCGACGCCGGCTGCCAGCAACAGGTCGCGCATCACAATGGCTTCGGCGGGTGGATAGCGCCCGATACCGCCGCTGGGGATGATCAGAGGCGCATCAAGGCCGCGCGCCGCCGCAACGGCGCCCTCAACGCGGCGCTGCAAGCTACCACTCGGGCTGCCATCCGCCCGCACCGCCGCACCAAAGATCACCAGAATATCGCGCATCAAACCAGGCTTGCGTAAAACCACAGGCTAGGTCGCGAACGCAGGAATGTCATCCGCCATAATGGCCCGGCCAATCGCCCTCTCGCCTTGGCGCCGCCGCCGCCCGCACAAAAAAAGCCCCCCGCCTGCAAGCAGGCGGGGGGCGCATTATCGCCGGTCTAGCCGCGATAACCCTTGATCATCCTGCTCAGGCGATCGAGCCGCGTCTGCATATAGGCTTCGTTGCGCGGCGAAAGATTGCCGCGGCGATCCCGCAACTGCCGATCGTAACGCTTCACCGATGCATAGTCGCTCTGCACATACCGCGCCTCGCGGCGGTTCAGGCTGCCATCAGCAATGGCGCGTTCGATGCGCTGCCCGATCCGGTCAATCCGCACTGAAACATCGGCTCTGGCATTGTCGTCATAATTGCCGTTGCCGCGGTCGTCTGCCGGGACCCAATTGCCGCGCGCATCATAGCTGCCGACCGATTCACCGCGATGCCAGCGGCCGTTGTTGTCGTAATAACCCGGCTGGGCATCCGCAACCCAGCGGCCATTGCTGTCACGATGGCCATTGGCCCGGCCCGGGGTCCAGCGACCATAGGCATCATAGCTGCCAAGCGTGTCACCGGGAATCCAGCGCCCGTTGCTGTAATAGCCCGGGAACATGGCGTCGCGGTCATCATAGCGGTTGCCGCGATCATTCGCTGCAACCCAATTGCCGCGCGCATCATAGCTGCCGATCGATTCACCGCGATGCCAGCGGCCATTGTTGTCGTAATAGCCCGGCTGGGCATCCGCGACCCAGCGGCCATTGCTGTCACGATGGCCATTGGGCCGGCCCGGGGTCCAGCGACCATAGGCATCATAGCTGCCAAGCGTGTCACCGGGAATCCAGCGCCCGTCGCTGTAATAGCCTGGGAACATGGCGTCGCGATCATCATAGCGGTTGTCGGGGCGATTGCCGCCATTGGTCGACACGCTGATGCTGATCCAGCCGCCACGCGCGTCATAATAGCCGGTGGTCTGGCCGCGGTTCCAGCGGCCCTGATTGTCGTAATAGCCGGGCTGCGGATCCGGGATCCACTGGCCATTGCCGTCACGACGGCCACTCGATGCCCCTTCGATCCAGCGGCCGCGATCATCGTAACGGCCACGTGTGGCACCGGAAATCCAGCGACCGTTTTCCCAATAGCCGGCGGCCATGCCGTCGCGAAACTGGTTGTCCGCATCATAATAGCCGTTCGCCGAAGCCGGCACCCAATGGCCGTGCTGATCGACGTAACCACCACGGCTGGCATCGCCATTGGCAGCAATCCAGCGGTTGTTCTGGTCATAATAACCCTGCGGTGCGCCATCGATCCAGCTTCCGTCGCGGTCATAATAACCACGCGCGCTGCTGGCCTGCACATCATTGGCGTGCCAGGCGTTGGACCTGTCATAATAACCATAGGCATGGTCGCAATCCTGGCCGGGCTTGGCGATCTGGTTGCCAAGCAACCCGCCAGCACCAGCACCGATCACCGTGCCCAGCGTCTTGTCACCACTGCCGGCAATGATATTGCCCAGCACGGCTCCAATGCCCGCACCCGCAACCGTGCCGACAACGCGGTTCTTGCGCTGCTGCTCGCAACTCGATTGCGCCGAAGCGACCGCCGGCATGGCAGTCGCCGAAAGCAGCACGGCGATAATGGCAAAATTGCGCATATGAAAACCTTTGGATTGTTGTCGTTGGGCCTTGAATGCGCCAACAGATATTTCATTACGATGAATGGAATGATTATTAACATCGGTTCACAATTTTATTTTTTAAGCGGCTTTATATTGAATAGCCTGCCAATTAATTCCCGAATCATGAGGATTATTTCATCGGCGTCCACGAACAAGATGATCAATTCTGAAATAATTCATCAAATATGTGGCGGAAGCCTGTGCCGCGTATCTCCGCTGCGAAAGTGTTTTACGCCGCCAATGCCCAGGAAAACCGCGCCACAGCCCCGTCGGCCCATGCTACCATCCAAACCCGATTGCATCGTTTCCAACGCATCACATCGCCGCTATAGCCGCCGCACCCGTCCTGCTCGAAAGACTCGCCCCCGTGTCATCTCCCGTGTCCTCTGCCGTTTCCTCCGCTCCCGTCAATCGTGTCGTCCTCGCCTATTCGGGCGGGCTCGACACGTCGGTGATCCTGAAATGGCTGCAACAGACCTATGGCTGCGAAGTCGTCACCTTCACCGCCGATCTTGGCCAGGGTGAGGAGCTTGAACCGGCGCGCGCCAAGGCGATCAGCGCCGGGGTAAAGCCCGAGCATATCTTCATCGAGGATTTGCGCGAGGAGTTCGTCAAGGATTACGTTTTCCCGATGATGCGCGCCAATGCGCTGTACGAAGGCCAATATCTGCTCGGCACCTCCATCGCCCGGCCGCTGATCGCCAAGAAACAGATCGAAATCGCCAAAAAGGTCGGCGCCGATGCCGTGTCCCATGGCGCCACCGGCAAGGGCAATGACCAGGTCCGTTTCGAACTCGGCTATTACGCCCTCGCCCCCGATATCCGAATCATCGCCCCATGGCGGGAATGGGATCTGAACAGCCGCGAGGCGCTGATCGCCTTTGCCGAAGCCCATCAGATCCAGGTGTCGAAGGACAAGCGCGGCGAAAGCCCGTTCAGCACCGACGCAAACCTGTTGCACACCTCGTCCGAAGGCAAGGTGCTGGAAGACCCGTGGAACGAAGTGCCGGATTATGTCTATTCGCGCACCGATGATCCCGAAACCGCGCCCGACACACCGCAATATGTGCTGGTCGATTTCGAAGCCGGCGATCCCATTGCCGTCGATGGCGTCGCCTTGTCCCCGGCCACGCTGCTGGCAAAGCTCAACGAAATCGGCAAATTGCACGGCATCGGCCGGCTCGATCTTGTCGAAAACCGCTTTGTCGGCATGAAATCGCGCGGCATGTACGAAACGCCGGGCGGCACCATCCTGCACGCCGCGCACCGCGGGATCGAACAGATAACCCTCGATCGCGGCGCCGCGCATCTGAAGGACGAGCTGATGCCCAAATATGCCGGGCTGCTCTACAATGGTTTCTGGTTCAGCCCGGAACGCGAAATGCTGCAGGCCGCGATCGACCACAGCCAGGCCAAGGTCAGCGGCACCGTCCGGCTGAAGCTGTACAAGGGCAGCGTCCAGGTGGTGGGGCGCAAATCACCCAACAGCCTGTATTCGGCAGGCATCGTCACCTTCGAAGACGACGCCGGCGCCTATGACCAGCGCGACGCGGCGGGCTTCATCAAGCTGAACGCCCTGCGCCTGCGCCTGCTCGGCCGCCGCGACGGCAAATAGCTTCCTCCCCCCGTTGACGCGAATGCGTCGCCTTCGGCTTTGGAGGAGGAAAACGTCCGCCTACCAGGGGATCGTCTTGCCTGCGTAATCGAGGTAGCGGTGCCCGGGTTCCCGGCTGTTCCCCACGACATCGGCGATACCCTTGACGCTGGTATCAACCGTGATGTCGGCGCCCGATCCGCCCATGTCGGTCTGCACCCAGCCGGGGTGGAAATTGATGACGGCAATCGGCCGTGAGCCGACATCGGCAGCGAAGAAGCCGCGCGACAGCGAATTCAGCGCCGCCTTGCTGGCGCTGTACAGCTCGTAATGATCATGGGTGCGCCCTGCGACCGACCCCAGGATCGACGTCATGAAGGCAATCGTGCCGCCATCCTTGACCAGCGGCAGCAGCGTGCGCGCCGTACGGATCGGCGCGATGGCGTTGGTCAGCATCAACGCCGCCAGTTCGTCGCCCGTCACCTTGCCGGCTGAATGATGCGCCGGGCCGATGATGCCGGCATTGATGAACACCAGATCGAACTTCTGCGCCGAAAGCCGCCCGGCCAGCGCCTCGACCGCCGGCTGATCGTCGATATCGACCGTTTCGATGCTGATCCGGCCATCGGCCGCCCGTGCCGCCGCCAATTCCGCGCTGTGGCTGCGCTCGGTCGCCACCACATCCCAGCCACGGGCGGCAAATTCGCGCGCCATGCCGGCGCCAAGGCCGCGCGACGCACCGATGATCAACGCCTTCATTTCATATTCTCCCGCTCGAATTCGTCGCACTGCAAATGGCAATGCGGTGGCAGTCCGGCAACCCCGCCACGCTCAACCAACGCCAAAGCTCTGCTTTATCCCATCGACGACAAATTGCGCCGCCAGCGCCGCCAGCACGACGCCCAGCAACCGGGTCAACGCGCCTTCGAATTTCACCCCCATCAACCGCATCAACGGCCCCGCCGCCAAAAGGAACGCCAGCGTGATCAACAGCACCGCCGCCAGTGCCATCATCACAATGCCCAGTTCCTGCGGCCCATGGCTGCGCGCCGCCAGCAACATCACGGCGGCGAGCGATCCCGGCCCCGCCAGCATCGGTATCGCCATGGGGAAGACGGAAATATCCTCCGCCTCCATGGTCTTGTCGGCGGCGGCGGCGGCCGAAACCACTTCCTCCGCGCGGTTTTCGCGTCGCTCCGTGCGCTTTTCGAACACCATGTCGATGGCGATCAGGAACACCATGATGCCACCGGCGATCTTGAACGCCGGCAGGCTGATGCCCAGCGCCGACAGAAACGCCTGCCCGCCCAGCCCGAACGCCACCAGCACGCCAGCCGCAATGACGGTCGAACGGATTGCCATGCTGCGCCGATGCGCGGCGCTGGCGCCATTGGTCAGGCTGGAAAAGATCGGCACGCAGCCGGGCGGGTCGAGCACCACGAACAGGGTGACGAACGACGACACGAACAGCGCCATCAACGGCCCGTCAGCCATCATGCGACAAGCCTCGCGCGCGCCGCCTTCAACGTGTTGGCCAACAGGCAGGCGATCGTCATCGGCCCCACCCCGCCCGGCACCGGCGTGATCCAACCGGCCCGCAGCGCCGCCGCATCATATTCGACATCGCCGACCAAACGCGATTTTCCATCGGCCGTCGCCACCCGGTTGATACCGACATCGATCACACACGCCCCCGGCCTTACCCATTCCCCCTTCACCAACCCCGGCACGCCCACCGCCGCCACCACGATGTCGGCCCGACCCACATGCGCCGCCAGGTCGCGCGTGCGCGAATGGGCCAGCGTCACCGTGGCGCTGCGTGCGGTCAACAACGCCGCAACCGGCTTGCCGACCAGCGTCGACCGCCCGATGACCAGCACTTCCTTGCCGGCCACATCGCCGATGGCTTCCTCGATCAACATCATGCAGCCTGTCGGCGTGCACGCCACCAACGCATCAAGACCGTTCTGCAACCGCCCGGCATTGACCGATGTCAGCCCGTCGACATCCTTGGCCGGATCGATCGCCGCGATCACCCGGTTCGAATCGATATGCCCCGGCAACGGCATCTGCACCAATATGCCATCGACCAGCGGATCACTATTCAACGCCGCAACCAGCGCCAGCAGTTCGGCCTCGCTCGCCGTCGCCGGCAGCCGGTGCTCGCCCGAAACCATGCCCGCCGCAACCGTCGCCAGCCCCTTGTTGCGCACATAAACGGCGCTCGCCGGATCATCGCCGACCAGCACCACCGTCAGCCCCGGCGCCCGCCCATGCGTGGCAACAAAGGCCGCCACCTCCACCGCCACCGTCTCGCGCAAGCGCTGCGCCCGCGCCTTGCCGTCAATGATGATCGCACTCATGTCTTGTCCTTTGGCGCCGCTGGCGCGCTGTCTTCTGGCGCTGCAAGCGTTCCACCTTCTGGCGCTGCAAGCGTTCCACCTTTTGGCGCTGCAAGCGTTCCACCTTTTGGCGCCGCCAGCGCCTGGCACCGCCGCAGCAATTGCACCGGATCGCCATCGACCATCACGGTTTTCTGCCGCGCCATCAGGCCGGCGACCACTTCAACGCTGGATTTCGCCACGCCCAGCCATTTCGCCAGCAGTTTTTCAACCGCCGCATTGGCGTCACCATCCACCGGCGCCGCCGCCACGCGCAACTTTATGTGCGGCACGCCATCGGCATCGGCGCCAATGCCCTCCACCGCATCACGGCCACCGCGCGGCGTCACCCGCACCGCCAGCCGGATGCCGCCGACCGCCGGCGTCCACGCCCGAAAGCCGTCCGACAGCGACGGCAGCGACCGATAACCGCCCGACGGCGAAGGCGCAGCGAAGCGGCTCATCGACGGCGTTCAAAGCACGCCGGTGTCGAGCAACAGCGCCGGAATCCCGCGCTGCAACAGCATGATCAGCAGGATCAGCACCATCGGCGCCAGATCGATACCGCCCATGTCGGGCAAAATCCGGCGTATGGGTCGCAACATCGGGTTGAACAGCCGGTCCAGCCCGGTCACCACCGCGCGCACAAAGCGATTGTGCATGTTGATGACGTTAAAGGCGATCAGCCACGACAGCACCGCCCAGATCACCAGACCCCAGATCAGCCATTGCAACACCATGGTGACCAGATCGACGACAACATTCAGCGTGTTCATGGCGGCGCGGCTCTTCCTGCGGTTCCGGGTGCGCGCCCCGTCTAACGCGCCCGCCCCCTTGCGGCAATCGCCACTGGACCCATGGCCCCCGAAAGCGGCATGACAAATATCAAAGATCTGGGGAGATCATCATGCCACAACAGTTCAACAGCCTTGCCGACATGACGACAGCCCATGCATCGGCCACGCCCGGCAAGGCCGCGATCGTCTTTGAAGGCAACAGCATCGATTACGCGACCCTGCATGACGATGTGCTGCGCACGGTGGCGGCGCTGCGCTCGATCGGCGTCGGGCCGGGGGACAGAGTCGGCTGGCTGGGCCTCAACCACCCCGATTACGTCACCGTGATGAACGCCTGCTTCCGCATCGGCGCCGTGCTTGTCGCCATCAACGCGCGTCTGGTTGCCCGCGAAATCGCCTTTATCCTGCAGGATGCCGGCATCGGCGTGCTGATCAGCGAAAGCCAGTTTGCCGCGCTCGCCGAGGAAGCCCGCGCCAGCGCCGGCGTCACCGCCGTGGTGCTGATCGATGCCGCACACGAGGGTCGCCCGGCGTTCGGCGCATGGATCGCGGGCTTTGCCCCCGATGCCGCCGCCCACCCGGCGCAAGCGGACGATATCGCCCTGCAACTCTATACCAGCGGCACCACCGGCTTTCCCAAGGGCGCCCTGCTCAGCCATCGCAGCCTGCTCGGCACCATCGAAAAAGGCAGCCTGACCGGCGAAGCCTGGGGCGGCTGGGATGAAACCGATGTCGCGCTCGTCGCCATGCCACTGTTCCACATCGGCGGCACCGGCTGGGCGCTGCACGCCCTGGAGGCCGGCGCCACCATCGTAATCCTGCCGCGCCCCGATATCGCCGGCATCGTCACCGCCGTCGCCGAACAACGCATCACCAAGATGTTTGCCGTGCCGGCGGTCCTTGCCGCCATCCTCCAGCACCTTGAATCCGCCCCTGCGGACCTCTCCAGCCTCACCGAACTCCTCTATGGCGCCTCGCCCATCCCGCTCGATATCCTGCGGCGATCGATGGCTGCCTTCCCCAACGCCGGCTTCATCCAATGCTATGGTGCCACCGAAACCTGCGGCACGGTGGTCTATCTGCCACCGCAGGACCATGATCCGGCCGGCAATCCGCGCATGCTCGGCTGCGGCAAACCCTTCCCCGGCAACCAGGTCCGCATCATCGACGATGCCGGCCATGACCTGCCCACCGGCAAGGTCGGCGAAGTGGCGATCAAGTCGGTCAGCGTCATGTCGGGATACCACCGCAACCCCGACGCCACTGCAAAGGCCATCGACAATGGCTGGTATCGCACCGGCGACGCCGGTTTCCTCGATGCCGATGGCTATCTGACCCTGTTCGACAGGGTGAAGGACATGATCGTATCCGGCGCCGAAAACATCTACCCGGCCGAGGTTGAAAACGCCCTGCACGAACACCCGGATATCGTCGATTGCGCGGTCATCGGCGTGCCGGACGAACGCTGGGGCGAAGCGGTAAAGGCCATCGTCGTCAAAAAGGGCGATCACACCGCCGCCGATGTGATCGCCTTCGCCCGCCAGCATATCGCCGGCTACAAGGTGCCCAAATCGGTCGATTTCATCGATGTGCTGCCGCGCAATCCCAGCGGCAAGATCCTCAAAAAGGACCTGCGCGCGCCCTATTGGCCCACGGAAGGCCGCCAGATCGGCTGACCTTGAATCACATTTTGCCGCCGTCACACCACGGATTCACCACTGAAAACCAACCACACCACCACCGATTCACGATCGAAACACCACCGCGACACCGTCGAAAAATCATCGAAACACCACCGCCACACCTTCGATTTCGCACCGGCAACCATCGTCACGCCGCAGGGAAAACCCCTGTTTTCCGGCGTTTATGCCCACAAAACACCGCCACTCGACACCGCACGCCTTTCGGTAAAGGATGGTGCACCACGCAAAGGGGTCCAGCAGATGCGCATCGAACCCAACCGCCGCCGCTTCCTTGGCCTCGCCGCCGCCGCCGGTATGACCACCCCGGGCTGGGCCGCCGCCATGGCGGATGGTGACCTGCTCATCACCAATGCCCGCATCCACACCCTCGACGACACACTGCCAAACGCCACTGCACTCGTGGTCCGCGATGGTCGTTTTGCCTATATCGGCGAAAATGATGCTGCCGCGAGCGTAGCCGGCAAGGGTGCCAGGCGTATCGACGGCCGCGGCACCACCATCGTTCCAGGCTTCATCGACTGCCACAACCACGCCAATGGCGAGATGCTTTTGTACGAAGTGCTGGTCGGCAACCCGTTCGAAGTCGAATTCGTCACCATCGCCAGCATCATCGAAAAGCTTCGCGCCCGCGCCGCCACGCTGCCGCCCGGCCAATGGGTGGATGGGTTTTTCCACGATGATACCAAGCTGAAGGACGGCCGACCGCTCAGTGTTGCCGATCTCGATGCCGTTTCCAGCGATCATCCGGTCTGCGTCCACCACCGCGGCGGCCACACCGGCTATTACAACAGCAAGGCATTCCAGCTCGCGGGCATCACCCGCGAAACCAGGAATCCACCCGGCGGCACCTTCGATCGCGATGCGCAGGGCAATCTCACCTCGCGCGTCACCGACAATGCCATGGACGTTTTCGACAGCGTCGGCACCCGCCCCAGCTATACGCCAACGCAGATCGCCGAGCGCAGCCGCAACGCCGCCGCCCATATGTCGAAGTCATTCGCCCGCTATGGCCTGACCGGCGTCCACCACCAGGGCGGCGATCTGGCCGCGCTGCAGGCCATCCGGGCAAGCGGCGAACTGCTGCATCGGGTCAGCTTTGAAACCCGCGGCACCCTGCTCGACGCGATGATCGCCAACGGCATCCAGACCGGATTCGGTGATGAATGGATCAAATTGGGTGCCAGTTTCGAACATACCGTCGACGGCAGCTTCTCCGAACGCACCATGGCGATGAGCATTCCGTTCCCCGGCAGCAACCCGCCGTACACCGGCAACATCACCGAACAGCAGCCGGTGCTCGACGCCTGGGTCGAAAAAGCCCATCGCGCCGGCATCCAGGCCAATTGCCACGCCAATGGCGATGTGGCGATCGGCATGGTGCTCAGCGCCTATGAACGCGCGCAGCGGCTGTTCCCGGTCGCCGATCCGCGGTTCAAGATCACCCATTGCACGCTCGTCAACGATGATCTGGTGCGCCGCATCAAGGCTGTGGGCGCCATCCCCGCGCCGTTCACCTCCTATGCCTATTACAACAGCGACAAATTCCACTTCTATGGCGAGGCGCTGATGCAGCATTGCATGGCCTTTCGCTCGTTCCTCGACGCCGGCATCCCGGTCTGCGCCGGGTCGGACTTCTATCCCGGCCCCTTCGCACCGTTGATGGGCATGCAAGGCATGGTGACGCGCACCGGCTGGAATGGCGAAACCTGGGGTGCCAACCAGCGCGTTACCGCCGCCGAAGCGCTACGCATCAATACGCTGAACGGCGCCCATGCGTCGCGGGAGGAGGCCATCAAGGGCTCGATCACCACCGGCAAGCTCGCAGACTTCGTCATGCTGGCCGACGATCCGCTGACCGTCGCACCCGACAGCATCAAGGATGTGAAGATCATCCGCACCATTACCGGCGGCCGCACCGTATACGAAGCATAGGCCGCGGTATCGATCTTTGCTGTCGCCGCTCCCCGGTTTGCGGCAACGTGGCTACTTCATCGCTTCAGCCATGCGCCGAACGGCGGCGATTTTCTGGTGTAGCGGCGTCCAATCGTCCGCTGCCGCAATAGGCGCCCAAATGGCTTCGACTTCGTCGATAAGCATGCTGCAGGGGCCATCTTCAGACCAATAAGCGTGATCTGGGGCTGGCGTGGCATAGGCGGGGATCGCCGCCCGGAACGCTGCAAAGGCCTCGCCGGCATAGATTTCGTCGGCAGGCGATGCGGCGCGGCGGCTGCCGTTGCGCCAGTCGAACCAGAATCGATCGGGGTTCATCCGGCTGCTGGTCAACCCCTGTTCGATGGCCCGGACGAGCGCCAGCTCACTGGTATCATCCTGTGGTTTGACGCCAAGACGGGTGAGCATCGCCGTGACAAGCGCGGCCTGATAACGGGCGGGATAGGCTTCCAGTGCTGGCCTGAGTTCCTCAAGCGGCGCGATGAGTCGCAAGGCACCGGCGAGTTGATAGGCGTTCCATTGCAGGGCCTCGGCCTGTCGGCCAAAGCTGTACAGGCCGTGATGGTCGAAATAGGCGGCGGTAAAATCCGCGTCCCAGGCCGGGGCAAAGCGCCAGGGGCCGTAGTCAAAACTCTCGCCGGTGATGTTGATATTATCGGTATTGAGCACGCCATGAACGAAGCCGGCGACCATGAATTGCGCGGCAAGACGGGCACCAGTGGTGACAGCGTGATCGAGCAGGGCGGCGGCCGGCGAAGGCCCGCTGGCGGCTGGCGCGAAGTGGCGGAGCGCATAGTCGACGAGGCGGGAAAGCGCCTTGGCATCCTGTAAGTACGCCTGGCGCTGGAAGCTGCCATAACGGACATGGCTGTGATTGAGGCGGACAAGTACGGCGCTGCGCGTGGGGGATGGTTCGTCGCCGCGCTGCAGCGCCTCGCCGGTTTCGATGACAGACAAAGTGCGTGAGGTCGAAAGGCCAAGCGCTTCAAGCATTTCGGTAGCAAGGATTTCGCGGACAGCGCCCTTCAACGTCAGCCGGCCATCGCCAGCGCGACTCCAGGGGGTGATGCCGCTGCCCTTGGTGCCAAGGTCCATCAGCCGACCATGGACATCGAGGCATTGGGCAAAAAGGAACCCGCGGCCATCCCCAAGATCGGGGTTATAGGTGCGGAATTGGTGCCCGTGATAGCGCAATGCGAGCGGCTTTTCGAGACTGCCGGGCAATGGTTCGAAGCGGCCGAAATGCCGAAGCCAATCGGCATCGCTAAGCGAATCGAGCCCGATTTCAGTGGCGGCGCGATCATTGCGGAAGCGCAGGATGGTTTGCGGGAAATCGGCCGGGGCGACGGGATCGAAAAATTCGTCGCCGAGTTCGAGAATAGCCCGCGACGGGCGGAAATTCATGATCGACCGCGGCGGCAGCAGGAAAAGGCGATCAGGCGGAATAGCCGGAGGCGGCCCGCACGAAGCGGACGGTTTCAGCCTCGATGGCGTCACGATCTTCCTGGGTGGCAGCAGTCATGTACATTTCGATCGCGTCGCCGACGATATGATGGGTGAAAGAGGCGGCGAGCGGAACATTGATGCCGGTAATGCCGCGCTTGGCCAGCGCAACGGTCATCTGCCGTTCGATCCACGCGACGGTCGCAGCCTTTGAAGCGTGATAAAAGGGCTCTGCCTCCGGGTTGTTCATCGGCACCGGTTTGCCGGGTTCACAGGCATCGCCGGTAATGCCTTCCCAAAGGCTGTTGGCGAGGATGAAGGCAAAAACCCGCGGCACGATGATGCCTGGCTCAAGGTCCTCAAGCGCATAGCCGGCTTCCATCGCCGCAATCAACTGTTCGCCATGGCGCGCGCCAAGTTCCGTGAGCAGCGCCTTTTTGGACCCGAAGTGGTAGAAGATCGAGCCTTCCGAAACATCCGCTTCGCGCGCGATATCGGCAGTGCCGGTGTTGGCAAAGCCCTTGGTTGAAAACAGCAAATGGGCGGCTGAGAGCACGCGCTGTTTGGTTTCTGCAGGATCGTAGCGACGGGCGCGGCTATCGGAGCGTGCATCATTGGCACTGCGCGATTCGGCAGTGGCGCGCACGGCCTTCTCATCGGAACTGCGGGAATCGATTGCGCGCGTTGCCACTGACCTAGTTCTTCCTTATCCCCCCCGGGAGGCGAGGTTATAGCGCGTCAGCTGAGTCTGAGTCAAAATATTGCATGATGTGGCGGAACACTGCCGCATCGTGGATGCGATGATTGGGGTAGAAAGGGGCGGCTGAGCGTGACGGCATCAAGGCCCGGGGCTTTCGAAACGGCGGTCGTTGACGCGCCTCAATGGACTGACGGCTGGTATTGGTCGGGCGATGGACTGCGCTTGCATTGGCGCGAGTTGCCGGGCCCGACGGATCGTCCGACATTGCTGTGTATCCCGGGCCTGACCCGTACAGCGCGCGATTTCGAGGCGCTCGGCAATCGGCTCGCAGGACATTGGCGGGTGGTGGCCGTGGATCTGCGCGGACGGGGCGATTCGGCTTGGCCCAAGGATTCGCTGACATATTTGCCACTGACTTATCTGGGGGACCTGCATCTGCTTTTGGAGGCAGCGAGCATCGAGAGGTTTGTCGTCCTGGGCGCGTCGGTTGGCGGGCAGCTGGCGATGCAGATGGCGGTAGCACACCATGGGATGATGGCTGGCGCCATTCTAAATGATATCGGCCCGGTGGTGGAGACAGCCGGCATGGCGCGGTTGCGCGCCAATGTCGGTCGCGCGGCCAACTGGCCAACCTGGGTGCATGCGGCGCGCGATCTGGCGGTGCGCAACGCCGGGCTGTATCCGCAATGGCAGCTGCCGGATTGGCTCACCTTTGCCAAGAATCTGTGCCGGCTGGGGCCATCGGGACGAATCACGTTCGACTATGATCCGCGCATTGCCGAACCGTTTCGGCTGCCGCATGGCGACGCCGGGCTGGACCTGTGGGCGGCGATGGCGGCGCTGCGTGATGTCCCAGTGCTATCGATTCGCGGCGAGCGGTCGGATGTGCTGAGCAGGACTTCCCAGGCGGCGATGGCGGCGCATTTGCCACAGCTGAGGGTGGTCCAGGTGCCGGGCATAGGCCATGCCCCAACGCTTTCGGAGCCGGCGGCAGTGGCTGCGGTCGATGCGCTGCTGGCCGCGGTATTGGCCGCCCAAGCCTAGTGCGTTGGCGAGCGCAGCGGACAACGGCTGGCGCGGTCCAAACAGCGCCAGACTATTTGAGTCACCATCCATTGATCTAAGCGTGTCGCGTCAAAATAGCCGTTGATTACAGTTGTAGGCATGATGACTACAAACGTAGTCTGTCAGCGGGCAGCGGACGGCAAGGCGAACGCAATGGAACGCATCAGCGAGGCAGAATATGCCATGATGGCGGCGCTGTGGGACACAAGTCCGCTGACAGCGCAGGACGTTTGCGAACGCGCGCCAGCGGATCGCGGTTGGTCAGCCACTACGGTCAAGACGCTTCTGGCCCGGCTGATGGCCAAGAATTTCATTGCCCATAAAGCCGATGGGCGGTGATATCTGTACCGCCCGCTGGTTGAGCGGGGCGCCTATTTCGCGGCGGAATCGAGCCGTTGGATGGACCGGCTTTTTGGCGGCAAACTGGCAACGCTTGTGGCACATCTGGCCGAGCGCAATGCGCTGTGCACCGAGGAAATTGCCGATATCAGGGCGCCGTTGAAGAAGATGGAGCCATGACGGCGCTGTCAGCCTGGCTTTAGGCGGCGCTGACCGGCTCGGGCGGATTGATGCTGTTCGTGCTCGTAGTAAGGGCGGCTGCGCGGCGCTGGATCGGCGCCCGACTGGCCTATATGCTTTGGGCGCTGCCTTGTCTGCGGATGGTGCTGCCGCCTGTCCCAGAAGGGCTTTTTGATCGCCTTGCACTGCGTGGCGATACAGGCGGTGAATTTGAAGTGCGCTTCACCGGCGCGCCCGGCGACGCACTTTGGCAGGCGGGGGCATGGCAGGTCTGGCAGATCGAAGCATGGCTGCTACCGCTCTGGTTGGCGGCCGCGCCGTTGTTGCTCGGATTCTATGCCACACGACATTTCCGCTTTTGCCGGCGACTTCGTGGTATAGCGACGCGGCTGGGCTTCAGGGACGGCGTCGAGATCATCGCAGCTGACGTCGATGGCCCGCTGGCATTCGGCATTTTGCGCCGCACGATCGCGGTGCCGCAGGATTTTTTGCCGTAATACCAAGTCCCTTGGGCTCTGACTCACCGTGGGGGATTCCCAAAACGTCCATGATCTGATTCAACGTCGCAGGCTGTGGGGGGTATGCGATGGCATCAGCGGTTGTGCTGCGGGACGATTTCGACGGGGCTGGTCTTC
>JBBQYI010000045.1:0-24379 GCA_038208825.1 Sphingomonadales bacterium
GGTGCCGACCAGGTTGATCTGGATGATCATGTTGAAGGCATCCAGCGGGAAATGCTTGATCTCGCCGGTTTCGCGGCTGCGGCTGGCGGTCTTGATGGCGTTGCCGGTGCCGGCGCAATTGATCAGGATGCGTTCCTGGCCAATCGCCGCGCGCGCCTTGGCAAAACCGGCATCGACCGATTCCTCGTTGGTGACGTTGACGTTGCAGAACACGCCGCCCAAGTCCGCCGCGACCTTTTCACCCTTTTCGGCATTCATGTCGAAAATCGCGATCTTCACACCCTCGGCCGCCAGCGCCCGCGCCGTCGCTTCGCCCAGGCCCGATGCACCACCGGTCACCACTGCCGAACATCCTGCAAGCTTCATCGTCTCTCTCCCCAAAATCGGTTGCGGCGCTTATGCAAACGCCGCCACCCATAAGCAACCGCCCAAGATGAACAGGGCGCGCGCTAACTCGCCCGCTCCGGCACGCTCGCCGCCCGCATCGCCCGCGCCACCTGCGCCTCGCGCACCGCCAGATAGATCGTGGAGCCCAAAATCACCGCCCCGCCCAGCAACGTGAACGCGTCCAGCCGCTCCCCGAACAGCGCGATGCCCGCCGTCGCCACAATGCCGAACCGCACGAAATCATAGGGCAATATCGCCGAGGCCTCGGCAAGGCTGAACGCCCGGCTCAGCGTCAACTGTCCGATGGCGGCGGAGCTGCCGATCAGGAACAACAACGGCCAGACATGCGCCGGCGGCCAGGTCCACACGAAACTCGCGGCGATCAGGCTGGGCACCACCATCAGGATAAAGGTCCAGGCCGCCACCGCGCGGCTGTCATCGGTGCTCACCAGCGCCCGGATGGCGACGATGGAAAACGCCGTCGATACCGCCGAAATCATCGCGGCAAGCACCCCCGGGGTCATCGGTAAGGCCCCCGGCCGCACCACGATCAACATGCCCAGAAAACCGACCGCCAGCGCCGCCACCCGGCGAAAACGGATGCGTTCCCCCAGGAACAGCACGGCGCCAGCGGTGGCGAACAGCGGCGCCGTGTAGTTGATGCTGAGCGCCGTCGCCAGCGGCGCATGGGCGACCGCATAAAACGTCCCCATGGTGGCGATGAAACCCGATGTCGCCCGCCGCAGATTGGCTTTCAACCGCGACAACCGGATCAGCCCAGGGTTCATCAATATCATCGGCAGCAACACCAGCGTACCGATGGCGTTGCGGAAAAACACGATCTCGAAAGCGTGCAATTCCCGCGAGGCATATCGGATCATCACCCACATCGACGCAAAGGCGACGCAGGAAATGATCATCCAGAAGACGCCGCGGTTGGTGGAGGAGTTCACCCGACCCGGTTAGCGGCGACACAGCGAATAGGAAAGAGGGCAGTTTCCCCATCGAAGCCGCCCCGCAAAGCCAGCCGATCACTGCCGCGCGTCGGCCATTTCCGCCGCCAGCGCCGCAACCAGTTCCCCGGCGGGGAGGCTCCGCGCCATGGGCGCCCCCTGCCCCGCCCATTGCGCACCAAACCCCGCCTCGCCGTGCGCCCTCGCAGCCGCATGCAGCGCCTTTCCAGCATCATAGGCGACGGGATAATCGGGGCAGTCGGCCAACTCCTGCCCCGCCGCCCAATCTGTAAATCGGTTGGCCAGGCACCGCGCCGGCCGCCCCGATATTGCCCGCGTCATCACGGTATGCGCCGCACCCGGCCCCATCAGTGCGGCGCGATACCCCGCTTCGGCGCTGCTTTCCGGGCAGCCGACAAAGGCAGTGCCAAGCTGCGCCGCGACCGCGCCCAGCGCCAGCGCCGCGGCAATGCCGCGCCCGTCCATGATCCCGCCGGCGGCGATCACCGGCAGCCCGGCACGCACCACCAGCAGCCTTGTCAGCACTGCCATCGGCAGGTGTTCGTCCGCCGCTTGCGGATCGAACACGCCGCGATGGCCGCCGGCTTCGTATCCTTGCGCCACCACCGCATCCATTCCGGCCCGGCGCGCCGCCTCTGCTTCGGCAAGGCTCGTGGCGCTCGCCAGCAAACAGCATCCTGCAGCCTTCAACGCCGCAACCCGGTCGGCGCCCGGCAGGCCGAAATGAAAACTCACAACCGGCGGCGCCAGTGCGACCAGCATCGCCAGCATCGCATCATCCTCGGCAAAGCTGGTGTAGATCGTCCGCAAGCCATCGGGCGATGCCGCATCAAAGCTGGCAAACACCGGCGCCAGCGCCGCCAGCCACCGCGCCGCGCGCGCCGCATCCACAACCGGCGCCCGGTGCACGAACACATTGACGTTGAAGGCGCGGCCGGTGCCGGCGCGCACCGCCTCGATCATCGCCCGCGCCCCGACGGCATCGGTCGCCCCGACGCCGATCGACCCCAGTGCCCCGGCATTAGACACCGCCGCCGCCATCGCCGGCGTCGACACGCCGGCCATCGGCGCCTGCACGATGGGAAGCGCCAGCCTCAGCCTCTCGATCAGCGTCATGCCTCTGCTCGCCCCTCGTCGGCCCCCTATCGCCCCCGGAACACCGGCGCGCGCTTTTCGACAAAGGCCAGCGACGCCGCCTTGTGATCATCGGTGCCCATGGTGCGGACCATGTGCAGCGCCTCCATGTCCAGCGCCTCGCTCAATGTCGCATGCGCCGCCAGGTTAAGGTTGCGCTTCATGTAACCAATGGCAATCGTCGGCAGCCCGGCCAACCGGCGCGCCTGCGCTTCCGCCACCGCCGCCAGTTCGTCTGCCGCCACCGCCTGGTTGACGATACCCAGCGCCAGCGCCTCGTCGCCGGTGATGACATCGGCGGTAAAGAACAGCGCGCGCGCCCGTTGCGCCCCGACCAGCTGCGTCAGGAACCAGGATCCGCCATAATCCCCCGAAACCCCCACCTTGGAAAAGGCGGTGGTCAGCTTGGCATGGCTTGCACAGACCCGCATGTCGCAGGCCAGCGCCAGAGACAGCCCGGCCCCGGCGGCCGGGCCTGGGATCACCGCCAGCGTCGGTTTGGCCATCGTGTTCAGCCATTTGGCGGTTTCCATGCCGCGACGCAGATTGGCAACGCTCTGCTCCATGGTCGGCGGATCGGCGGGCGCCGCGCCGTCGTTGCGCGCCACAAAGCCCTTTACGTCCCCGCCGGCACAAAAGGCCCCGCCGGCCCCGGTCAGCACCACACAGCGCACACTGGCATCGAGCGCCAGCCGCGGCACCGCCTCGGCCAGTGCATCGATCATCTCGGTGGTCAGCGCGTTGCGCGCCAACGGCCGGTTCATGGTCAGCGTGGCGATGCCATCGGCATGATGTTCAAGCAGCTGGTCGGTCATGGCGCACACCCAAGGTCAGGAAAACCCCAGAGTGGCGACGGCCGCCGCGGCAAGTCAAAGAAAAAGGCGCCGGCAACGTGGGTCGCTGGGAAAAACGGCGGACGGGCGCGTGCACACCCGTCCGCCGGTCGCGCTTAGGCGTCGAGCACCCTGGTCAGGTGCACGACATCGGCATCGATCTCGCGATCGCTGGCGCGCAGTTCCTCGATACGCTTCACGGCATGCATCACCGTCGTATGGTCGCGGCCACCGAAACGCCGCCCGATTTCGGGCAGCGATCGCGCCGTCAGCTTCTTGGCCAGATACATCGCCACCTGTCGCGGCCGGGCGACTTCGCGGGCACGGCGGGCGGACAGAAGATCGGTCATCTTCAGCCGGTAATGCTCGGCAACCTTGCGCTGGATATCGTCGATGGTCAGCTTTTTCTCATGGGCACGCAGCAGGTCGGCCAGTGTCTCGCGGGTGAATTCCAGCGTCACCGGCTGGTTGACCAGCGCCGCATAGGCCACGACCCGGTTCAAGGCGCCTTCCAGCTCGCGGACATTGGCGGTGATCTTGCGCGCCAGAAACTCGATGACTTCGGCGGGAACCGCCACATTCTGCGACATCCCGGCCAGCTTGGCGTGCAGGATATTCAGCCGCAGCTCGTAATCGGCGGGGTTGATATCGGCGACCAGGCCCCAGGCCATGCGCGACAGGATGCGATCCTGAATGCCTTCCAGATTCTGCGGCGAACGATCGGCGGTGATGACCAGCCGTTTTCCGGCGCTGATGATCTCGTTCATCGTGTGGAAGAATTCTTCCTGCGTCGAATCCTTGCCGGCAATGAACTGCACATCATCGATCATCAACAGATCAACGGAGCGCAACCGCTGCTTGAAGGCAATCGTGTCCTTGGCGCGCAACGCCGCCAGAAATTCGACCATGAATTTCTCGGCCGACATGTAGACGACCCGCGCGTCCGGATCGCGGGCCAGGACCGCCGACCCGATGGCATGCATGAGGTGCGTCTTGCCCAGCCCGGTCGAGCCGTGCAGGAACAAGGGGTTGAAACCCACCGGTCCCGGCTCGGCAACCGCCTGGGCGGCGTTATAGGCAAGCTCGTTCGACTTGCCGACGATGAAGCTGTCAAAACTATACCGGTTGTCGGTCGCGGCGCTGGCCATGGCCGGTGCGGCCGGCGGGGGTGCCACTTGCACCGGCTGGGCTGCGGCGGCGCCCGGCCGCACCACCACCGTCACATGGCGCGTGCCCGGCCGCTGCGTCGCCCAGTGCAGGCGCAACTGGTCGGCGAAATTGCCCGCTACCCAATCGGCAAGAAAAGCCGAAGGTGCGCCCAGCGTGACACGGTCATCCTCGGCGGCAACCAGCGCAAGCGGTGCCAGCCAGGTATCGAAACTGCGGTCGCCCGATTCGGCGCGAATCGCTTGCCGCACCCGCGCCCAGGCACCGGCATCGTCGGCGACAGTCTCGGCCGGGTTGACGGCAGCATCAACAGCAGCGCGCCCGCCCGTCGTCGGCCAGCCGGCCGGTCGCTGCATCCCTGGCCGGGACACAGGCTGGCGCGCGCCGACCGCCGTCGCCGGGGCCGTCGACGACCCCATCGTCGACGAAGCCACTGGCGATGCCGATGGCGATACCGCAGTCGATGCTGCTACCGATGACACTAAATCCACCCTCCCCGTCCTGTTGCGCGGCCCGGTGCAGTCGGCTTCGCGTCGCGACGATGCACAAGCACCGGCCGCTGTCGCGCCCACCTACACCGCTTCCAGGCCCCCGAAAGCTATTGTCCGACACCGCGCCAGCCGCCCCTGTCCTCCCCGTCACGAACCGAATATTCAGCGGCAAAAGCCTCCCCCTCGCGGCAAACGCCACGTTTGAGCATGAACAATTCGATCGATCGGGCTGAAGACCAAAGACAGCATCGGCAGCGCGAAACCGAAGGTCAGATAAGCAACCGGCGCGCTTCGTAGCAAGCATCAGAATCTGCGCAAAACTGAAATAAATGCGTTGACACGGAGTTTCGCGGATTCAGGTGGGCAATAAGCCAACACCCTGATTTTTCGTGACAAACACGTGACAGGCATATGACAATATTCGATCGCGAATCCCGCAACCGTCTGACTTGCAACGATTCTCGAACGATGTCGCGCCGTGCCGATTCGCGCCAGACCGTGGCACTTCGCCAAAGCCAGCGCCGAAAGCCGGTGTAAAAAATCGGTTAAGGCCTGTCATCCGCCAGTCATCTGCGCTGCAATTGGCGTCGATGTTGCCGAATCACCCGCCGCCCCAAAATCGACGCGACAACGGCAGGTCACTGCCACCCCGCAAACGACAACGGCGCGGGGGCCAGACCCCCGCGCCGCTATCTTTAATCAATGTCCTCGATTGATGCCGTTCAACCCCTCCGCCGAACCCGCCCGGGTCCGCCAGAGCAGGTTGCGCCGATCAGGCCGGTGCCAGCGCCTTGGCGCGCTTGGCAAGGCGCGAAATCTTGCGGGCGATGGTGTTCTTGTGAAACACGCCCTTGGCAACGCCGCGCATCATTTCGGGCTGCGCTGCCTTCAAGGCGGCGGCAGCGGCTTCGGCGTCGCCGCCGCTGATGGTCGATTCGACCTTTTTCACAAAGGTACGGATGCGGCTGACGCGCGCCTTGTTGATCTCGGCGCGGCGGTTGTTGCGGCGGATGCGCTTTTCAGCCTGGGGCGTATTGGCCATGGTCGTCCTGTAAAATAAATCGGTTAAGTGCAGGTTTCCCGGCACATGACCGGAACTGGCGCCGAGTTACCCCGCGCCGGAAGACGAGCCGCATAGCCGCCAAGCCCTTCCCGGTCAACCCGGATATGTCCAATTTTGCCCGGCCAGCCCCCGCCAATCGCCGCCTACTGCTGGCAATGCCCGCAGAAAAAGCTCGACCGCCCCGATTGCACCAGCCGCTCGATGGGCTGTGCACAGGTTGGGCAGGCCTCACCCTCGCGCCCATAGACCTGAAACCCCTTCTGGAAATAACCCAACGTGCCATCGGGCGCCGCATGATCGCGCAACGACGAACCGCCCGCCGCAATCGCTTCGACCAGCACTTCGACCACCGCCGTCGCCAGCGCCTCGATCCGCCGCACCGCCACGCTGCCACCCGCCCGCGCCGGGTGGATACCCGCCCGGAACAGCGCCTCGCAGACATAGATATTGCCCAGCCCGGCAACGATTCGCTGGTCGAGCAGCAACGCCTTCACCGGCGCCACCCGATCGCGAAACGCCGCCTTCAGCATGACCGGCCCAAACCCCGGCCCCAACGGCTCCGGCCCGATGCCGGCAAGCAACGGGTGCGCATCGGCCGTCGCGGTGGCCACGAGATCGATCGAACCGAACCGCCGCGCATCGTTGAACGCCACCACCCGCCCGGCGGCCGTCTCGAACACCACATGGTCGTGCTTCAGCAATTCGGACGGATCGAGCCGCATCCGCCCCGACATGCCCAGGTGCAAAATCATAGTGTCGCCGCGATCGGTATCGACCAGGCCGTATTTCGCCCGCCGCCGGCACGCCACCACCGTCGCACCCACCAGCCGCTGCCCCAGCCCATCGGGAAACGGCCGCCGCAGATCGGCCCGGTTCAACACCACACGTTGAAAGCGCTGCCCGACCCACACCGGGGCCAGCCCACGCATGACGGTTTCGACTTCGGGAAGTTCAGGCATTGCCAGCCGTCATGTCAGCGTCTTCATCCTCGCGACATATGGCGCGTTTGCCCATCCGCCAAGCCTCGCCTATTGGACGGCCATTCGAGGAGTCCCGCAACCTGTGACCGACAAAACCGTCAGCTTCGGCTATGAAGACGTAGCGCCCGAGGAAAAGACCCGCCGCGTCGGCGAAGTCTTTGCGTCCGTCGCCCGCCGCTACGACATCATGAACGATCTGATGTCGGCCGGCATGCACCGCGTCTGGAAGGACGATTTCGTCCGCGCCCTGAAGCCGCGCGCCGGGGAACGCATCCTCGACATGGCCGGCGGCACCGGCGACATCGCGTTTCGCATCGAAAAATCCGGCGCCGATGTGACGGTCGCCGACATCAACCCCGCCATGCTCGATGTCGGCATTGATCGCGCCGCCGATCGCGGCATCACGTCGATGGTATGGCGCGAGGAAAACGCCGAGACCCTCAGCTTCCCCGATCGCAGCTTCGATGCCTACACAATCGCCTTCGGCATCCGCAACGTCACCGATATTCCGGCAGCTCTCCGCGAAGCGCATCGCGTGCTCAAATTCGGCGGGCGCTTTTTCTGCCTCGAATTCTCGACCACCGAATGGCCCGGCTTTGGCGCCGCCTACGACGTTTATTCCGAAAAACTCGTGCCCAGAATCGGCCAGGCGGTGGCGGGCGATGGCGAATCCTACCGCTATCTCATCGAATCGATCCGCCGCTTTCCCAAAATGCCGGATTTCGCCGCGATGATCAGCGCCGCCGGCTTTGCCCGGGTCAGCTATCGCCCTATCCTGGGCGGCGCCGTCGCCATCCATTCCGGCTGGAAGATCTAGCGCCGCAATGGCTTCCGTCATCACCCATTTGTCCCGGATGCTGGTCTGGGGCCGCCGGCTTGCCCGCCATGGCGCGCTACGGCCGTTCGAGGATCAGCGCGCCCCCCGCGCCATCCGCACCATCGCGCGCGTCGCCCGCATCGGTACCGGCGCGCCCGAAAAGCCCGATTTCGCCGCTGGCCTGGCCGCGGTCGGCCCCGCCGCCATCAAGCTCGGCCAGGCGCTCGCCACCCGCCCCGATTTGATCGGCCTTGAAGCCGCGATGGACCTTGTCCGCCTGCAGGATTCGCTGCCGCCGCTGCCGTTCGAGGCGATGGAGGCAGTGCTCAACGCCAGCTACTCCAACGGCACATGGCGCGACCGCTTCGCCTCCATCGACCCCGTCGCCATCGGCGCTGCCTCCATGGCGCAAGTGCACCGCGGCGTCACCCTCGACGGCCGCAACGTCGCCATCAAGATGCTGCGCCCCGGCATCGAGGCCACGCTTTCAGACGCCATCGAAACCTATGAATGGGCGGCCGGCCATGTCGAGCTGCTCGGCGGCGAATTCGAACGACTGCGCCCGCGCGCCGTCATCGCCACCTTCAAGGGCTGGACCGAATCGGAACTCGATCTGCGCCGCGAGGCAGCCGCCGCCTCCGAACTCGCTGAAGCGCTGCTCGGCGTCCCCGATTTCGTCGTACCCGGCATCGATTGGGCGCTGTCCTCGCGTCGCGTGCTGGTCACGGACTGGATCGACGGCATCAAGATGAACGACACGGCAGCGCTGGCGGCGCTGGATTTCGACCGCCGCAAACTCGCCGAAGTCCTCGTCAACGGCTTCCTCGCCCAGGCCATTTCGCAGGGTTTCTTCCACGCCGACATGCACCAGGGGAATCTGTTCGTCATCCCGCCGCGCGACGGCCATGATGCCCGGCTCGGCGTCATCGATTTCGGCATCATGGGCCGCATCAACCGCCGCGCCCGCATGTACCTCGCCGAAATCCTGTTCGGGCTGGTGACGGGCAACTACAAGCGTGTCGCCGAAATCCATTTCGAGGCCGGCTATGTGCCGCCGCACCACAATGTCGGCGCCTTCGCCACCGCGCTCAGGGCTGTCGGCGAACCCATCCGCGGCAAGCGAGCCAAGGACGTCAACATCACACAATTGCTCGATGGCCTGTTCGCCATCACCCGCAGCTTTGAAATGCAGGTGCAGCCGCACCTGCTGCTGCTGCAAAAGACCATGGTGATGGTCGAAGGCGTGGCGCTGACGCTCGATCCGCACGTCAACATGTGGGAAGTCGCCGAGCCCTATGTCCGCAACTGGGTGCGCGATGAAATGGGGCCAGAGGCCATCATCGCAGACCGGCTTGTCGAAAACGCCCGCGCGCTGGCGCAACTGCCGCGCATCCTGCGGCAATGGGTGGCCGCCAACCCGATTCCCGGCGCCGCGCCGGAAGGCCCGCCGCTGCCGCCCTTGCCGGGCCGCAGCAAAACCCCTGGCTGGTCGACGACCTGGCTGCTGGCGGCGCTCGGCGCCGGGCTGATGGCGGGCCGCTGGCTGTTCTGATCGCCGGCCCACCGGCTGTCTTGATGGCCGGCTAACCGGCGGTCACGCCACTGCAATCCAAAGTTTTTTCGAACTTGTGATCTGTCGCACATTACCGCGCGGTCATGCCCCCTAAACAGGCGACATCGCCGCTGGCAGCGACGATGTAGAGTGCAGCCACGATGATCCGTTCATCAAGGCAGCGATCACATCATTCCGCGCCGGCAGCAACCGAGCTTCTTCGAAAACGGCGGCCTGACCTTCCGTCGCAACTGCGCCCCGGCCCAACGGCCGGGGCGTTTTCTTGTGCCCAACCAGCATCACCTCGGCATAGCCCCGGCATCGAAACGGCACGACAGGCGTCCCCGAAAAAAATCCGACTTTGTGATCTGGCGCACATTCTGAAACGCAGCCGCCGACTATGCACAGACATCGGCACCGGCTGCAGCGTTCCGCGTCTGGGATACGGCAGCGCCGGTGCCGAACCCAATCTCCTTAACGGCGGTTCGACCTGCCGTCGCACCTGCGCCCTGGCCAACGCCGGGGCGTTTTTCTGTGCGCCGGTCCGCTACGCCCATCCACTACACCCCGCGCAAAAGTTTGCCGCTTTGTGATCTGGCGCACATTCAGGCCCGGCACGCCGCGCTAAACAAAGGCATCGCTGCAGGCGATGCCGTTGCTCCTTGCGCCCGGCATCACCCGCAACGGCTCGGTTTCTTCTAAACGGCGGCCCGACCTACCGTCGCAACTGCGCCCCGGCCAACGCCGGGGCGCTATTTCCTTCCCGCCCGACACGTCGCGCCAGACAGGGCCATCGACTAGGCGACACCAGCGCGGCACATTGGCGGCACCATGATCCGCCGCCTCGATCCCGTCCTTGATCGCCACCTGCTGCCCGGCCTCGCCGGCCTGCTTGTCGAGGCGGTTGCAGGCGGTGCTTCCATCGGCTTCATGGCCGGTTACACGCTGGACGATGCAACAACATTCTGGTCCGGCCGCCTGCGCGACGCCGCCGACGGCACCCTCACCATCCTTGTCGCGCTCGATACAAACGGCGGCGTCATCGGAACCGTATCGCTGGCGACGGCGACGGCGCCCAACCAGCCCCACCGCGCCGATGTCCAGAAAATGATCGTCGCCGCCCGCGCGCGCGGCAAGGGCGTCGGCGCGGCGCTGCTGGCGGCGGTGGAGGCCGAAGCACAGGCCGTGGGCCGCACGACGCTGGTGCTGGATACCATCACCGGCAGCACCGCCGCCCGCCTGTACGCGCGCGGCGGCTGGGCCGAAATCGGCACCATCCCCGCCTATGCACTGATGCCCGACGGCACCATGGCGCCGACCACGATCTACACGCGGCACCTGTGAGGGTCCGGGGTCAAGCCAGGGACGACAGTCCTCAACCGATGACCGCGCCAGACGGTTCGACGGCCGTTGGGACGCCACCCGCCGCAGCGCCGGCTATTCGACTGTCACCTCGACACGCCGCGCACCGGCCAGGTCGCTGGCGCTGTCACTCGTCTCCGCCGGCTTGACCAGATCGATCGCGGCCGGGTCGATGCCAAGCGCGGCCAGTGCCGCCGCAACATTCCTGGCGCGATTCTTCGACAATTCGGCGTTCAGCGCTGCATCGCCGCGCGGGTCATTATACCCCGACACCGCCAGCCGGGCGCCGGGATGCGAATCGACCCAGGCCTTCACCGGCGCGGCAGCCGCGGCAAAATCAGGCGTCACATCGGCGCTCGCCGTAGCGAAATACACCGAAACCATCGGCTTGCCCTCGGTCTCGGCGGCGATCACCCCGGCGCCTTCCGGAATCGCCGGTGCCGCTGCAACCGCGGCCACGGGTGCAGCGGCCGCAACCGGCGACGGTGGCAGCGGTGGCGGCGGGGCCGCCCCGCGCGAAACGAGATACAGCACCAGCAGGACAACACCCGCGAGCAACAGCAGCGGCAGATAGGCCATGCCGCGCCCAACCGGCAACGCACCGGCAATGCCACGCCTGCCCCGCGATGGCGGCGATACGGGCGGCACAACGGCTGTGGCAGCCGGCGGGATCGCCGCCGCCATCATGGGCGCCATCGCGGGCGCCATCGCCGACGTGGCCGCCGCAGCCGGAGCCGCTGCTGGCGCCGCAGCAGGAGGGGCGGCCGGCGCCGGAGTCGGAGGAGCGGCCGGCGCCGCAGCGGCCGCCATCGGCGCTGCCATGGTTTCCCCGGCTTTCAGGAACATTGCCAATTGGCCGAAACTTTCGGCGAGCAGGTAATAAACCGTCACCCGGTTGCGGGTCGGATCGCCCTTCATGCGCGCGCCTACGCCGGCGATCGCCATGTCCAGTTCCGTGTCGGTTTCGGTCCGCGCCAACTTCCTTTTCAGGAAATTTTCGCGCACCCGGTCGGTTTCGGTCTTGTCGGTAAACGCGACCAGCGCGGCGTCTCGGCTGCGCAGCGCAATGCCACAGTATCGCACGAGTCCGGCGATGACCCGGTCATCAGCATCCGGCACATATTTCTTGACGTCAATCGACCAATCTTCCGCCATGATCGTCCCCATCGGTGCCAACGCCGCCGCAATAAAAGCGGCGATCCTTCCAAGACTCCCGCAGACTAACCCATTTTACATGGTCGGGAAACCGCCCGATCGGCCATACAACGCCTCGCGGCCCGCCCGTTGCTCTCAATCGCAATCGACGAATTGGCTGGCACGGCAGCGATCGGCAAAGGCCAGGCCGGCCACCACCTCGCCCGGAGTCGCGCGCGCCCGCACCACGCCCCGGGCCTCGGGTGACATGCTTTCGCCGGCCAGCAGCATCCAGCCATAGGCGCGCGCGCGGTCGGCCGGCACGCCGCTGCCATTGGTGTAGATTTCGACAAGTTGCGATCGCTCGCCCGAAAAATCCTCCCGTGCGCCGATCTTGAGCCAGCGGATCGCCGCCAATGGATCGGCCGGCGTGCCCACCCCCTTGCGGTACATTTCAACGATATCGCGCACCGCTTCCCGGTTGCCCGCCGTCGCCGCCCGCAACAGCCAGGGAAAACCGGCAGCGGGATTGTGCAGCACCCGATACTGAATGAAACCAAAATTATAGGCGGCCCCGTTATTGCCCAGCGCCGCGGCGCTTTCAAGAAGGGCGACGCCGCGCGGCACGTCCCTGGCAACGCCATCGCCCATCGCAAGCCTCGACCCCAGCGCCAGCATCGCTGCAGCCTCACCCGCCGCCGCCCGCCGTTCCAGCGCTGCCACATCGGCGGATATCTGGCATAGCGCCGCCACCGGAGTGGCAAGCATCGCTGCGAACAGCAACATCAGGCGAATGCGGATCATGCCGCTTGCTACCCCCCGCAACCGACGTTCGACAAGCCACCCCCCGGCGCGCTAAGGCTGCAGTGTGCAGGGCAAGACCATCCTCCTCATCATCGGCGGCGGCATTGCTGCGTTCAAATCGCTCGAACTGCTGCGCGAGCTGCGCCGCGCCGGCGCCCGTGTGTTGCCGGTCCTGTCCGAGTCCGGTGCCCGTTTCGTCACGCCGCTCAGCCTGTCGGCGCTGGCGGGTGAAAAGGTCCGCACCTCGCTATGGGATCTGGAGGATGAAGCAGCGATGGGGCACATCCAGCTGTCCCGCGCGGCCGATCTGATCATCGTTTGCCCGGCCACCGCCGATCTGATGGCCCGCGCCGCCACCGGCCAGGCCAATGATCTGCCATCGACGCTGCTGCTCGCCACCGATACGCCGGTGCTGATGGTCCCGGCGATGAATGTGCGCATGTGGCTGCACCCCGCCACCCGCCGCAACGTCGCAACCCTGCGCGGCGATGGCGTGACGGTGCTGGAACCCGATGACGGCGAAATGGCCTGTGGCGAATTCGGCCCTGGCCGCCTGCCCGAAATCCCCGCCATCATGGCGGCGGTTGCGGCGCAACTTCACCCCACCGACACACGCCCGGCCGCCAAGGCCCCACGCCCGCTGGCCAACCGCCACATCGTCATCACCGCCGGGCCTACCCACGAAGCAATCGACCCGGTGCGCTACATCGGCAACCGCTCCTCGGGCAAACAGGGCTTTGCCATCGCCGCCGCGCTCGCCGCTGCCGGGGCGCAGGTCACGCTGGTCGCGGGGCCGGTCTCGCTCGCCACGCCCGCCGGCGTCGCCCGTGTCGATGTGGTCAGCGCCCGCGAAATGGCCATCGCCGTCGCCGCCGCTCTGGCAGGCCCCGTGCCGGCCGATGCCGCCATCATGGTCGCCGCCGTCGCCGATTGGCATGTCGAACCGGCCATATCGAAGCTGAAAAAGCAAAAGGGCGCCGCGCCACCGCCGCTCAACCTTGTCGAAAACCCCGACATCCTCGCCACCACCGGCCACGCCGCCAATCGGCCGCGCCTCGTCATCGGCTTTGCCGCCGAAACCGATGATCTGATCGCCAATGCCGAGGCCAAGCTGGCGAAAAAAGGCGCCGACTGGATCGTCGCCAACGACGTCTCCGAAGGCGTGTTCGGCGAAGACCGCACCCATGTCCACCTCATCACCCACCACGGCCGCGAGGATTGGGGGCCTTCGAGCAAGGCCGATGTCGCCGAGCGCCTCATCGCCAGGATCGCCGCCGCACTCACCGCCACAGCGCCCGCCGGAAGCCATGATGCCACCTGAAATCCAGATCGCCGTTCAACAACTGCCGCACGCCGCCGGGCTACCGCTGCCGGCCTATGCCAGCGATGGCGCCGCCGGCATGGACGCGGTTGCCGCCCTCGATGCACCGCTCGTGCTGGCGCCGGGGCAGCGCGCCGCCGTACCCACCGGCCTCGCCATGGCCATCCCGTCGGGTTTCGAGGTGCAGGTGCGGCCGCGCTCCGGTCTCGCCTTCAACCACGGCCTCACCGTCGCCAACGCGCCCGGCACCATCGATGCCGATTATCGCGGCGAAGTGAAGGTGCTGCTGGTCAATCTGGGCAGCGATCCCGTCACCATCACCCGCGGCATGCGCATCGCCCAACTCGTCCCCGCCGCCGTCATCCGCGCCCGCCTCGCCCTGGTCGAAACGCTCGACGATACGGTGCGTGGGGCCGGCGGCTTCGGCTCCACCGGGCACTGATCCCGGCCGGAAACCAGCCATGGATTTCACCGACGACGAACTCGATCGCTATGCCCGCCACATCGTGCTGCGCGAAATCGGCGGGCGCGGCCAGGCGCTGCTCAAGGCCGCCAATGTCGCGGTCATCGGCGCCGGCGGACTCGGCAGCCCGTGCCTGCTCTATCTGGCGGCGGCAGGCGTCGGCCGGCTGACCATCATCGATGATGACGAAGTCGCGCTCAGCAACCTGCAACGCCAGATCCTGTTCACCACCGCCGACACCGGCCGCGCCAAAACCGCCGCTGCCGCCGCGCACCTCACCGCGCTCAACCCGCACGTCTCCATAAATCCGCAGCCCGTCCGGCTCACTACCGCCAACGCTGGCGCGCTGCTGGCCGGCCACCACATCATCGCCGATGGCTGTGACAGCTTCGCCACCCGCCTCGCCGTATCGGACGCCGCGCAATTGCTGGCCATCCCGCTCATATCGGGTGCCGTCGGGCCATTCGACGGTCAGGTTGCCACTTTCAAGGGCCATGCGCCGGGTCTGCCCTGCTATCGCTGCCTTGTCGGCAATGCCGCCGATCAGGCCGCACAAAGCTGCGCCGAATCCGGCGTCCTCGGTGCCCTGACCGGCATCATCGGCGCAATGATGGCGCTGGAAGTCATCCGCGAAATCACCGGCTTTGGTGAAAGCCTCGCCGGCCGCCTGCTGCTCTACGACGGGCTTGGCGCGCGTATGCGCAATGTCCGGCTGCCGCGTGACCCGGCCTGCACCGGCTGCGGCAGCGGCGGGCCTGCAAAATAGCGACAGGCAGAGCCGCGCCGCCCTTGTGACCGCCGCCATTGCCGCCTATTTGCGCTCACAGTGGCCAAATCCTCCCCCCGAAAATCCCAACGTCGCACCACCCCAAAGCGCGGCGGCGTGCGCGGTTTCCTGATCCTGCTGGCAAAGGCCGCTGTCATCACCGGCACAGCACTGCTGCTCACGCTCGCGGTCGCCGTCGGCATCACCTATTCCAGCCTGCCCGATTTCGACTCGATGATGCGATCGCCAAAGGGCCAGTCGGTCGAATTGCGCGGTGCCGATGGCACGGTCCTGGTCTCGGTCGGCCCCAGCTATGGCGAATGGCTGCCCTATGCGCGCATCCCCGCCACCATGCGCAGCGCCATTGTCTCGGTGGAAGACAAACGCTTTTTCAGCCATCCGGGCGTCGATCCCATCGGCATGGCGCGGTCCGCCGCGGTGAACTTCGCCGCCGGCCGCAACGTCCAGGGCGCCTCCACGATCACGCAACAGCTGGCCCGCAACGTCTTCCTCACCTCCGCCAAGACCTTTGCGCGCAAAGGCCGCGAGATCGTGCTGGCGCTGGCGCTGGAACGCAAATTCACCAAGGAAGCGCTGCTCGAACTCTATCTCAACCGCGCCTATTTCGGCGGCGGCGCCTATGGTGTCGATGCGGCATCGCGCAAATTCTTCGGCCACCCGGCCACCTCGCTCAGCCTTGAGGAGGCCGCCGTCGTCGCCGGGCTTGTCCAGGCGCCGTCTCGTTTCGCCCCCTCCGCCGACGCCGATGCGGCGCGCCGCCGGGCCGGCATCGTGCTGGCCACCATGGTCAATTCCGGCGCCATCACCCAGGGGGAAGCAGCCGCCGCCGATGTCGCTACGGTCCGTTTCACCCAGCAGGAACGCAAGGCCGATGTCCGCTATTTCACCGATTGGGTGCTGAACGAAGTCGACAACCTGACCGATGAAACCATCGAGCCTCTGCAGGTGACCACCACGCTCGATACCGCCGGCCAGCGCGCCGCCGAAGCCGCCATCGCCGCCGAAGCACCGGCGGGGGCACAGGGCGCGCTGGTGGCGCTGGCCCGCGATGGTGCCATCAAGGCGATGGTCGGCGGCCGCGATTATGTCACCTCCAACTACAACCGCGCCGTCGCCGCCCGCCGCCAGCCTGGCTCCGCCTTCAAATTCTTCGTCTATGCCGCCGCGCTGGAAGATGGCGTGACGCCGGACGATATGGTCGAGGACAAGCCGATCAACATCAACGGCTGGTCGCCGCGCAACAGCAGCGGGCGCTATGCCGGGCCGGTAACAGTGCGGAATGCCTTTGCGCAATCGATCAACACCGTCGCGGTCCAGCTTGGAGAAAGAGTCGGTTTCGATACCGTCGCCAACATGGCCCGGCGTTTCGGCATCACCACGCCGATCGATCGCCGCCCGGCCATGGCGCTGGGCGCCTCCGATGTGACGCTGTTCGAAATGACCCAGGCCTATGCCACCGTCGCCAATGGCGGTGCCGAGGCGCGGCCCTATGCCATAACCCGCATCGTCACCGGATCGGGCCGGGTGCTGTTCGAGCGCGAACCCGATCCGACGCGCGTCGTCGTCGCGCCCTTCGTGGCTGCAAAAATGACCGAATTGATGCAGGCCGCGGTCGAAACCGGCACCGGCCGCGCGGCGCAGATCGGCCGGCCGCTGGCGGGCAAGACCGGCACCACCAGCTCCAACAAGGACGGCTGGTTCATCGGTTTTACCAACGAACTCACCGCCGGCGTCTGGATGGGCCGCGATGATGCCAGGCCGGTTTCCGGCCTTGCCGGCGGGCGCGCCCCGGCCCGTGCCTTCGCCGCCTATATGGCCCGTGCCGTCGGCGGCACCCCGCCCGCGCCACTGGTCACCGATATCGGCGGCGGCGATCCGGTCGTCGAACCCGATGATCAGGTCTATGGCCTTGAACAGTCCGACCCGCCGCAGGAAATCACCATCGGCCCCGATGGCCAGCCGATGATCAAGGGCGACATCCAGCAGCCGCTGCCCGAAGACACCGGGTCCGGGCCGGTGCTGACCGATGAATGGCTCAGCCGTACGCTGAAGGACGGCGAAAAGCCGCCGCGTCGCCCGCCGCCGGGTTGAGTTTTGCGATGGACGCCGATTGACCTGTCACCTCGAATCGCGTTATTGTAGCACTCGCTACAATAACCGGAGGCGATGATGACACTTTCCCCCAGCGACACCGTCAAGGCGGTCTTCGCCGCCATGGAACCCAAGGACTATGACACCGCGCTGACGTACATCGCGGACAATTGCGTCTATGAAAACCTGCCGGCAAAGGAACTTGGCGGCATCGGCCCCGCCGGCGTCCGCGCCGTCGTCGAACCGTTTTTCGCCCCCGTCATCCGCAACGAATTCGTCATCCTGCGCGAGGCGACCGCCGGCAACACCGTCTTCCTCGAACGGCTGGACCGCCACCTGCTGCCCGGCGGCTGGGTCGAACTGCCGGTCACCGGCGTCTTTGAAGTCGAAGCCGGCAAGGTCACGCTTTGGCGCGATTATTTCGACATGGCGACCATCATGGCGCACTGGCCACAACCGGGCGCCTGATCCGCGCCGCCGCCCATCGCGCCGCATCGGCAACGCCGACATCCGGATCATCGATCAACGCCGTCACCACGGGCAACAGCGCCGCATCACCGCTGTTGCCCGCCGCATACAGGCAATTGCGCACCATGCGGTCCCGCCCGATGCGCTTGATCGGCGATCCGGAAAACACCGCCCGAAACCCCGCGTCGTCCAGCGCCAAAAGGTCGCCCAACGCCGGCGCCACCAGTTCGGCGCGCGGCTGGAACGCCATCTCCCGCGCCGCTTGCGCAAACCGGTTCCACGGGCACACCGCCAGGCAATCGTCGCAGCCATAGATGCGGTTGCCCATCGCCGCCCGAAATTCTTCCGCCACCGGCCCCTTGTGCTCGATGGTCAAATACGAAATGCAGCGCCGCGCATCGAGCCGATAAGGCGCCGGAAACGCCGCCGTCGGGCAGGCCGCCTGGCAACGATCGCACGATCCACAGCGGTCGGCGTGCGGCGCATCGGCGGGCAGTTCCAGCGTCGTGTACAGCGCCCCGAGGAACAGCCACGACCCATGCGCCCGCGATACGACATTCGTATGCTTGCCCTGCCAGCCCAACCCCGCCGCCGCCGCCAGCGGCTTTTCCATCACCGGTGCCGTATCGACGAATACCTTCAATTCGCTGTCCGGCGCCGCCGCGACCAGCCAGCGCGCCAGCGCCTTCAGGCGCTTCTTGATGACATCATGATAATCCTGCCCCTGCGCATAAACCGACACCACGCCCACCCCCGGATGCCCGGCATGGCGCAACGGGTCGATCGCCGGGGCATAGCTTGTGCCCAGCATCACCACCGATTTCACATCGGGCCACAGCCCCTTTGGCGACGCCCGCCGGTCAAGCGTTTGCGCCATCCACAGCATGTCGCCATGGCACCCATCATCGATCCACCGCTGCAACCGCGCCCCCGCCGCCGGCGCCGCATCGGCCGCGGCGATGCCAAAGGATGCAAAACCCAGCCGCCCGGCCTCTGCCGCCAGCCCCGCACGCAAAAGGGCCGCGTCCGCCGCGCTCACCTGCCGTCGAACTGCCCCAGCCATTGCGCGATCCAGTCGCCGGTCTTCACCTCGGCATCGCCCCAGAACAGCCAATGGCCGGTGCCGGGCAACTCGTGATAATCCACCGTCCCGCCCAGCTTGCGCGCCGTCGCCCGCGAAATGCCGGGCACGGTGATGCGGTCCTCCGTCCCGACGATTACCAACGCCGGTTGCCCCAGCCGGCCATAATCCACCGTCGTCGCCCGCGTCGAGGACAGGCCGGCAATGGTCATCTCGGCAATGACCCGGCCCGAATCCCACACCAGCCCGGCATATTCGGCCCGCGCCACATCTTCCGGCACGCCATTATAGATACCCCAGCGCGCCGCTTCATACCCAATGCGCGTCGGCGATTTCCACCAGCCCCATTGCGTCACCACGCCGCCCAGCGTCCGCACCGTCGATACGGCCGGCGAAACCGTTGTCGCGGTCGCCGCCGTCGACAACAGCACCAGCCCCCGGTGCGCCACCCGGGCGGCGACGATCTGCGCCAACATGCCGCCCATCGAATGGCCGATGATCACCGGCGGTTCGGGCAGCAGCGCGATCTGCGCAATCAGGAAACTCGCATAATCCTCCACCGTCACCCCACCGATTTCGGGCAGCGGCGGCAGGGCCGGATCACGATCATGGAACGGCAGCGACGGGGTCACCACCACATGGCCGTCCGCATCGAACCGTGCCTTCAACCCGCTGAACGTCGACGGCGTCCCCCACAGGCCGTGGATGCAGAAGAGGATCGGTTTCAGCACACCACGCCCGTCGAGGCGAGCACGGCCATCGTCACCAGGTCCGACGCCGTCGCTGTCATCGGCGCGATCTGCACCGGCTTGCCCATGTTCATCAGCAACGGCCCGATCACCCGGGCGCCGGCCAGCTCCTTCAGCAATTTGGCAGCGATGTTGGCCGAATGCAGGCCGGGCATGATCAGCACATTGGCCGGCCCCGAAAGCCGGCTGAACGGATATTGCGATCGCATCGCCGGGTTCAACGCTACATCGGCGGACATTTCGCCTTCATATTCAAAGCCGACCCGGCGTTCATCGAGCAATTGCACCGCGCCACGCAGATTGCCGACAAATTCACCCGCCGGGTTGCCGAAATTGGAATAGGAAAGGAACGCCACGCGCGGTTCCTGGCCCAGCCGCCGCGCCACCGCCGCCGTCTGTTCGGCAATATCGGCGAGCTGTTCGGCATCGGGCCGTTCCGTCACCGTCGTATCGGCGATGAAGATCGTCTGCGTCTTGCCAACCACCAGATGCACGCCGAACGGGCGATGCCCCTCCGACGGGTCGATGACGCGCCGCACCTGGCGATAGGTGGTCGCAAAATTGCGGGTGACACCGCTCACCATCACATCGGCTTCACCCAGTTCGACCAGCATGGCGCCAAAGATGTTGCGCTCGTGGTTGACCATGCGCTGCACGTCGCGCAGCAAATGCCCGCGCCGCTGCAACCGCTCATACAGCCGCTCGACCATGCGCGGCACCAGCGGGCTGACGCTGCTGTTGTGGATCTCGTAACTTTCGACATCGGGCACACCGATCGCCCGCAACCCGTCGCGCACCGGCGCCTCACGGCCGACCAGCACCGGCTCGCCATAGCCTGATGTGCGGTAATTGACTGCGGCACGCAGCACCACTTCCTGCTCGGCCTCGGCAAACACGCACCGCCGCGGCCGCGCCGCCGCCGCTTCCACCGCACCGGCCAGGATCGATGTCGTCGGGTTCAGGCGGGATCGCAGTTCCTGCCGATACGCCGCCTCATCGAAAAACGGCTTTTTCGCCACGCCGGAATCCATCGCCGCCTTGGCGACGGCGGTGGGGATTTCCTCGATCAAGCGCGGGTCGAACGGCGCCGGGATGATATATTCCGGCCCGAAATTGCGCGCCTTGCCGCCATAGGCCGCCGCCACTTCGGCCGGCACCTGCATCCGCGCCAGCGCGGCGATCGCATTTGCAGCCGCAAGCTTCATCGCTTCGTTGATCTGCGTCGCCCGCACATCCAGCGCACCCCGGAACAGATAGGGGAAACACAGCACATTATTGACCTGGTTGGGGTAATCGCTGCGCCCCGTCGCCACGATGGCATCGCTGCGCACCTTCGCCACATCTTCGGGCGTGATCTCCGGATCGGGGTTGGCCATGGCAAAGATGATCGGGTTGGGCGCCATCGACGCCACCATGGCTTCCGACACCGCGCCCTTTTGCGACAGACCCAGGAACAGGTCCGCGCCGCGCATCGCGTCTTCCAGCGTGCGGTCGTCGGTCACCTTCGCATGCGCCGATTTCCACTGGTTCATGCCTTTTTCGCGGCCGGTGTAGATAACGCCGCTGGTGTCGCACAGCGTGACGTCGCGCACCCCATAGGCCTTGATCAATTCGGTGCAGGCGATGGCGGCGGCGCCCGCCCCATTCACCACCATCTTCACATCACCGGCCTTGCGCCCGGTCAGGTGCAGCGCGTTGATCACCCCGGCGGCGGCAACGATGGCGGTGCCATGCTGGTCATCGTGAAAGACCGGAATGTTCATCCGTTCCTTCAACGTCGTTTCGATGATGAAGCACTCCGGCGCCTTGATATCCTCAAGGTTGATGCCGCCAAACGTTGGCTCCATCAATTCCACCGAATCGATGAACCGGTTCACATCCTCGGTCGCCAGCTCGATATCGATCGAATCAATGTCGGCAAAGCGCTTGAACAGCACCGCCTTGCCCTCCATCACCGGCTTCGATGCCAGCGCGCCCAGATTGCCCAGCCCCAGGATCGCGGTGCCATTGGTGATGACGGCGACCAGATTGCCCTTGATCGTGTAGTCATAGGCGGCATCCGGATCGGCGGCGATGGCCCGCACCGGCGCCGCAACGCCGGGCGAATAGGCAAGGCTCAGGTCGCGCTGCGTCGCCATCGGCTTTGATGCGATGATGTCGATCTTGCCCGGCCGCCCCATGCGGTGGAACGCCAGCGCCTCGCGATCGCCGAAATCCGAATTTACGGCATCCGTGGTTTTATCGCTCGACATTCATCATTCCTCTGGGCGTTGGTCGAACGATAGGGCCGGTTCGCCGCAAGGCCAAGCAAAAGCCGCCCCATTTCCACACAAAACCGCCGCTCGGGACGCCTCGGCAAGCCGCCGCCTTCCGCCGCCGTGCTATTCCGGCTACCACTCGCGGCGATGCCCGCCCCGATAACCGCCCCGGCCAATGCCTCCCCGATGATCGCCCAATATCTGGCGCTAAAGGCCGAAGCCGAAGATTGCCTGCTGTTCTTCCGCATGGGCGATTTCTATGAAATGTTCTTCGATGATGCCGCCGCCGCGGCCGCCACGCTCGATATCGCGTTGACCAGCCGTGGGGAGCACGCCGGCGTCCCCATCCCGATGTGCGGCGTCCCCGTCCACGCCGCCGACAATTACCTCGCGCGGCTGATCAAAGGCGGTCACCGCGTCGCCGTCGCCGAACAGATCGAAGACCCCGCCGAAGCCCGCAAACGCCCCGGCAAATCCATCGTCGCCCGCGCCATCACCCGCATCGTCACCCCGGGCACCCTCACCGAAACCAGCCTTTTGGAGCCCAAACGTGCCAATTGGCTGGCGGCAATCCACCCCGGCGACACGGTGGCGCTGGCCTGGTGCGACCTTTCCACCGGCGCGTTCGCCACCCGCGCCAGCAGCGCCGCCGATTGGCGCGCCGATCTCGCCCGCCTCAACCCCGCCGAACTGATCGCGCCGGAAGGCTGGACGGACATGCCCGCCACCCCCCGTCCCCCACGCAATTTCGCCGCCGCACGCGGGGAATCGCTGCTCAAGGCCCGCTTCGGCGTGACCACTTTGGATGGCTTCGGCCACTTCTCGCCCGCCGAAATCGCCGCCGCCGGCGCGCTGCTCGCCTATGTCGAGGCCACCGCAAAAGGCAGCATTCCGCTGCTCACCCCGCCCCGCCCGGAATTGCCCGGCAGCACGATGGCCATCGATGCCGCCACCCGCACCAGCCTGGAACTGGCACGCGGCGCCGGCGGCACCCGCGCCGGCAGCCTCGAATCCGCCGTCGATCGCACCGTCACCGCCGGCGGCGGGCGCCTCCTGTCCGCCGACATCGCCGCGCCGCTCACCGATGCCGCCGCCATCGCCGACCGGCTCGATCTCGTCGCCTGGTTCGCCGACAACGCCACCCTGCGCACCCGCACCCGCGAAGCACTCGCCGCCATGCCCGATATCGCCCGCGCGCTCGGCCGCCTCGCCGTCGGCCGCTGGACCCCGCGTGATCTCGGTGCCACCCGCGACGGCCTCGCCCTCGCCCTCGCGCTCAAATCGGCGCTCGCGGCCCAACCGCACCTCGCCGGCCCGCCCGCGCTGCTTACCCAAACCCTCGCCCGCATCGGCCCGCATGGTGGCCTTGTCGAAGCCCTGCGCGCCGCGCTCGTCCCCGAATTGCCAAGCGACGCCGCAGCGGGCGGCAGCATCGCCCCCGGCTTCGACGCCGGCCTCGACGCCCTGCGCGAAACCGCCCGCGATGGCCGTAGCGCCGTTATCGCCATGGAAACCCGCCTGCGTGCCGATACCGGCGTCGCCGCGCTGAAAATCCGCCACAACGGCGTGCTCGGCTATCATATCGAAGTCCCGGCGCGCTTTGCCGATCCGCTGATGGCCCCCACCTCCGGCCTCATCCACCGCCAGACGCTCGCCGGTGTCGTCCGCTTCGGCAGCGTCGATCTGTCGGGCCTCGCCGCCACAATCGCCCAGGCCGGCGATCACGCCATCACCGCCGAAGCCGCGCATCTGGAAGAATTGCGCGCCGCCGTTCTCGCCCAAAGCGCCGCCATTGGTGAGACAGCCGGCGCCCTCGCCCGCCTCGATGTCGCCGCCGCCCTCGCCGATCTCGCTACAATCGAAAACTGGGTGCGCCCCACCGTCGATGCCACCACCGCCTTCCACATCGAATCCGGCCGCCACCCGGTCGTCGAAGCCGCCGTAAAGGCCAATCGAGGCCAATTCGTCGCCAATGATTGCAACCTGTCGGCGGACGCCCGGCTATGGCTGGTCACCGGCCCCAACATGGCCGGCAAATCCACCTTCCTGCGCCAGAACGCCCTCATCGCCGTGCTCGCCCAGGCCGGCAGCTTCGTCCCCGCCCGCGCCGCGCACATCGGCGTCGTCGATCGCCTGTTCAGCCGGGTCGGCGCGGCGGACGATCTGGCGCAGGGCCGCAGCACCTTCATGGTCGAAATGGTCGAAACCGCCGCCATCCTGTCGGGCGCGACCGACCGCAGCCTCGTGATCCTCGATGAAGTCGGGCGCGGCACCAGCACTTATGACGGCCTCGCCATCGCCTGGGCCGTGCTGGAGGCGGTGCACGATGATCTCGCCTGCCGCTGCCTTTTTGCGACGCATTATCACGAACTCGTGGCGCTGAAGGACCGCCTGCGCAGCCTCGCCACCGTCACCGTCCGCGTCCGCGAATGGAAGGGCGAACTGGTCTTCCTCCACGAAGTC
>JBBQYI010000046.1:0-24126 GCA_038208825.1 Sphingomonadales bacterium
AAAGCCATAGGCGACCATGAACCAGCGGCCGTCGCGCTCGAAGGTTTCGATGAGCACATCGTCCAGCCCCGGCAGGCGCGAGCGCAGGCGCTGGATGGCCAGCCATTCCTGCACATCGGCGGGCATTTCGGCCCAGCGTTCCGGCGCGTTCAACAGCCCGCGCACCCGGGCGGCAAGGTTGGTCGACAGCGGCAAACGGCCGCCGACATAGGTCGGCACGCTGGGGTTGCCGCGCCCGGTCTGGACATGGATGTCGGGGCCTTCAAAGCCGGTCACCACCAATGTCAGCCCGGCGAACAGGAAGCTGTCACCGACGCGCAACTGGCTGCCGAACCATTCCTCGACCTGGCCGAGCCGCTTGCCGCGCCGGCCAAAGTTGACGTTCATTGTCACCGCTTCGACGATGGTGCCGGAATTCAGCCGGTGTTGCAGGCCGAGGCGCGGGTGGGTGAGCCGCCAAAGCCCGTCGCGGCCCAGCGTCAGCCGCTGGTAGCGTTCATAGGCCTTGAGCGAATAGCCGCCGGTGGCGACAAAGCCGAGCACTTCGTCGAAGCGCGCGCGCGACACGCCGGCATAGGGGGCGGCGCTGCGCACCTCGGCAAAGGCGGCATCGGCGGTGAAAGGCGCGGCGCACGCAAGGCCGAACAGATGCTGGGCGAGCACATCGAGCCCGCCGGGGCGAAAGCCGTCCTCGTCCAGTTCGCCATCGAGCACGGCGTCGCGGGCGGCGAGCGATTCCAGATATTCGAAGCGGTTGCCCGGCACGATCAGCGCATGGCTGGCTTCGTCCATGCGGTGGTTGGCGCGGCCGGTTCGCTGGACAAGGCGGGAGGCGCCCTTTGGCGCGCCCATCTGGATGACCAGATCGACATCGCCCCAATCGATGCCGAGATCGAGGCTGGCAGTGGCGACGATGGCACGCAGCCGGGCCGACGCCATGGCTGATTCCACCTTGCGGCGGGCTTCGGCGGACAGCGAGCCATGGTGGATGCCGATGGGCAGGGCGTGATCGTTTTCGGTCCACAGGTCGCGAAAGATGATCTCGGCAATGGCGCGCGTATTGACGAAAACGATGGCAAGTCGCGCCTGTTCGATGCGGCGCATGACGGCGCGGGCAGCCCAGCGGCCATTGTGGCCGGCCCAGGGGATGCGGTCCTCTGGGACCATGATTTCGACGATAGGCGCGGCGCCGGGGTCGCCCTGCACCAGCCGGACGCTGGCGGCGTCGGCATCGGGGGCGAGCCAGCCCTGATAGGCTTCGGGGTCGGCGATGGTCGCGGACAGCCCGACGCGGCGGCAGGCAGGCGCGATGGCGTGGAGGCGGGACAGGGCGAGGCTGAGCTGATCGCCGCGCTTGGTGGTGGCGAAGGCGTGGATTTCGTCGATGATGATGGTCTTCACCCCCGCCAGCATCCGCGCCGCATCGGGGTAGGAAATCAGCAGGGCGAGCGATTCGGGTGTTGTCAGCAGGATGTGCGGCGGGCGTTCGCGCTGGCGTTTCTTGCGGTCGGACGGGGTGTCGCCGGTGCGGGTTTCGACGCGGATATCAAGGCCGATTTCGGTGATCGGGGTGAGCAGATTGCGTTGCACATCGACGGCGAGGGCCTTCAGCGGGCTGACATAGATGGTGTGGAGGCCATCATCCGGCGCATCGGCGAGGTCGGCAAGGGTGGCGAGGAAGCCGGCGAGCGTCTTGCCGGCGCCGGTCGGGGCGACGAGCAGCGTATGGGCGCCATCACGGGCGGCGGCGACCATCTCCAATTGGTGGCGGCGCGGCGCCCAGCCGCGGCGGGCGAACCAGGCGGCGATGGCGGGGGGAAGCGTGGTCGACACCGCCACTCCATAGCCCAGTCGCCGCCGTGGCACAGCTGGGCGTTGTGCCGCCGCTGGCGCTTTGCGCTCGGTGGCGGCGCGTGCGATCATGGCGACGACATCACCAGGAAAGGCATCGGACCATGCGCGCTCGCATTTCATTGTTTCTGCTGGCTTCGGGAATCGCGGTTGCTGTGCTGGGACCGGCCAGCGCCCAGTCGCTGGGTGATCTGGTTGGTCAGGCGCGCGGCGTTGCCAGCCCGAAATCGAATGTCAGCAGCGGTGAGGCGAGCACCGGCATGAAGGCGGCGCTCGACCGGGCGGCCGAAGCTGTGGTCGGGCAATTGGGTGCGCCGGGCGGTTTTGCCAATGATCCCAAGGTGCGCATTGGCCTGCCGGGGCCGCTCGGCAAGCTGAACGGCGTGATGGGCATGCTCGACAAGGTGGGTGTCACCGATAATCTGTCGGGCAAGCTGAACGGTGCCGCGGAAGGCGCGGTCGCCAAGGCGCTGCCGCTGTTGAAGCGGACGATCAGCCGGATGACGGTGCAGGATGCGATGGGCATCGTCACCGGCGGGCCGACATCGGCCACGGATTATTTCCGCCGCACCATGGGCGGTGACCTGAATGGCGAAATGAAGCCGGTGGTGGCGAAATCACTTAAAGGCGTCGATGCGTTCAACGCGCTGAACAAATTCACCGCGTCGAACAAGCTGATGGCCAGCCGGTTCGGCCCCGATGACATGACCAACTATGTCACGCAAAAGGCCGGCGACGGGGTGTTCTACTATCTCGGCGAGCAGGAAAAGAAGATCCGCGCCAACCCGCTTGGTACCGGCAGCGCCATCATCGCCAAGGTGTTCGGCGGGGGTTGAGGCGGTTGTTGAGGCAGGCGGCCGGCCGTTTCAGGAAGTCAGCGGGCCAGTGGCAAGGCCGGCGCGATCGATCGTGTAGATGACATGGACCACCGGTGCGCCGGCGAGTTCGGTGATGTGCTGGCGGGCTGTCAGCACGCCGCCGATTTTCTCCATGGCGCGGCGTGATCGGATGTTGGTGTCACCGACCAGGAAGATGACGCGATCATATGATTGGAGCGCATGGGCGACGAGAAGGCCCTTGACCTCGCGGTTGGCGGCGCCGCCCCAGCGGTCGCGGGTAAGAAAGCTCCAGCCGATTTCGATCTCGCCGGGTTCGGTGCGTTCCAGATCATAACGCGAATGGCCGATGATGCGGCCGCTGGCGTTGTCCACCGCCACCATCGAGCCGCCGCTGGCCAGCCCATCGGCAAAGAAGCGCCGGAACACCGGTTCCTGCCAGCGGTCATGCGCCGGGTGCACGGCCCAGATTTCGGGATCGGCGGCGACGGCGAACAGCGCGTCCCAATCCGCCGGGACCATGGGCCGCATGGTGATGGTTTCGCCGGTGAGTGTGGGTTGCAGATCATGGGCCATGGCGGTTTTATGCCAGCCCGAGCCGTTCGGCGCCAGCCATGGCGGCGCTTTGGGTTATTGGCTTGGCCCATAGGTGTTGGGGCCGCTGCGGTTGGGGCGGGGGGTGAGGTTTGCTTCGGGTTCGCGGCGGGTTTTGGGACCATTGCCGCTTTCACTGCCGCCGTCGCTGAAGCTGATCAGGATGCGGACCCAGGTGCCGACCAGCGATTTGCCGCCGACGCGGGGCGGTAGCACGCGGAATTGCCAGGCGGCTTCGACGATGTGACGGGCAAGGCCGGAACCGCGCGGGCCTTCGCCCTGTTCGACGCAATCCTCTACCTTGAAACGCGCCACGGTGCGGCAGGCGATGAGCGCATAGCTGCCCGATGGCACGCCGGTCTTGGGGAGGTAGTAGGCGAGTTCGGCGTCGGTTGGTTCGCGTTGCCATTCGGCGTTGTACAACCGTTCACCGTGCGGGCCGCCGCCTTCGACAAAGGTTGAATCGCCGATGCTGCTGGCATCGGCGGTGCTGGCATCGTTGGTTTCGGCCTGCGCCTGTTCGGCCTTGCGGTTGGGTATTTTGGCGATATCGATGGCGTCGAACAACTGGACGGTGAACGGCTTTGAATCGGGGGTGGGGGGTGATTTCACCACGACTTCGGGGCGAGGTGCCTTGGGCGCGGTGATCGGCTGTTTGGGGATTGGTTTTGCGGCCGGCTTTGGTGCCGGGGTCGGCGCCGGGGCGCGATCGGGCAGCAGGGTGAAGACGCTGGCCGGATCACCGAATTTGGGCGGCCGCTTTGGTGTGATCAGCAAGAGCGCCAGCGCCAGCAAGATGTGGATGATGACGACGAGGACAAAGGCCAGCGCACGGCGAGTGACCGGGGCGCGGCCAATGGCGGGCGCGCGCCACCACAGCGCCAGCGCCGCGAGCCGGGCGGCCGGCGCGCTTTTCCGGTCCTGGGGAGCGAGATAGGGCGCCGAACGCATCGCGGCTGCGCCTAGACCGGCAGCGGACGTGCCGCAACCACCCGGCGGCGGTTTTGCGCCGGGTGGATGCGTGATAATGCCGCCGTCACGGTGGCTGGTTGCGGCAAAATGCTTTTGCGGGCGCTATTGCGGTGCCTGTCCGGGCTGGCCACATGATTTGGCACCATGCAGTACCACACCGCCACATCTGCCGTTTCGGGGCGCCGCTGATGGCGTCGCCCGGCTGGCTGGTGCCGCATCCCGAGGGTATTTACGTGGCGCCCGCCGATGTGTGGATCGATCCGTCGCGGCCGAAACCCGCGGCATTGGTGACGCATGGCCATGCCGACCATGCCCGCGCCGGCCACGGCAAGGTGCTGGCGACGCGCGAAACACTGGCGATCATGGAAGTCCGCTATGGCCCGCAGCCGGGTGGGCAGGTGGCGGCCTATGGCGAGGTGCTGCGGCTGGGCGATGTGACGGTGCGGTTCGTGCCGGCGGGCCATGTGCTTGGGTCGGCGCAGATCGTACTGGAGCATGGCGGGCAGCGGATTGTGGTGTCGGGGGATTACAAGCGCCGGGCGGACCCGACCTGTGCGGCGTTCGAGCCGGTGCCCTGCGATGTGTTCGTCACCGAGGCGACGTTCGGCCTGCCGGTGTTCCGGCATCCGCCGACGGCGGGCGAGGTGGCCAAGGTAGCGGCGGCGCTGGCGGCCAACCCGGACCGTTGCGTGCTGGTCGGGGCCTATGCATTGGGCAAGGCACAGCGGGTGATCGGCGAATTGCGGGCGGCGGGGCATGATGCGCCGATCTATCTGCACGGCGCTGTCGAGAAACTGTGCGCGCTGTACCGGGATTTCGGGGTGGCGCTGGGGGATTTGCTCCCTGCAGCGGGGGTGAAGCCGGCGGATTTGAAGGGGGCGGTGGTGATCGCGCCGCCATCGGCGCTGGCCGATCGCTGGTCACGGCGCATGCCCGATCCGGTGACAGCGATGGCATCGGGGTGGATGCGGGTGCGGCAACGGGCGAAACAGCGGGGCGTGGAGCTGCCGTTGATCATTTCGGATCATGCCGATTGGGACGAATTGACCGGCACGATTACCGAACTGGCGCCGGGCGAAGTGTGGGTGACGCATGGCCGGGAGGAGGCGTTGCTGCATTGGTGCGGGCTGCACCAGGTGCGGGCGCGGGCGCTGGAACTGGTGGGGCGCGAGGATGAGGCGGATTAGCGGGGGGTTTCGCGGACAAAGCCGCGCAGCATGCCGACCGTGCGGAAGCCGAGCCGTTGATAGACGGGGAAGCCATCGACGCTGGCGTTGAGCGTGGCGGTGGTGAAGCCGTCGCGGCGCGCCCCGGCCAGCATGGCGGTGATGAGGTGGCTGGCGAGGCCCTTGCGGCGGTGGGCCGTGTCTGTGGCGACATAATGGATGTTGAAATCATCCCCCATGGCGAGCGATGCGGCGACACAGGCGAAGGTGCCATCGACTATGATGCCATAGCGGTGGATGCGCGGATCGGTGACGGCGGCGAACAGCGGCGCGAGGGTGGGCGGCTGGCCATAGGCGCGGTCGTTCATGTCGCCAACCAATCGTGCCGGCGGGGTGTGGATGGTGATGCCGGGGGCGGTTGGTGGTGGTGCATCGGCGAGGCGCAGCGCCATGCAGGGCATGACCAGATCGGCGGCGTGGTGGTGGCCGGGAACCGCGTCGGTATCGGCCCAGATACAATAGGGCAGGGTGTCGTCGGCGGGTGCGTGCACGCCGGGCGGCACGACGACGGCATCGCACCAGGCGTTGTCCCCCGCCGCCGGGATGCGGGCGCCGATGGCATCCGGGCGGCGGATCTCGCGGGCGGCGCCGGCGGGGCTTGCCGGCGCGTGGCGGCCAAGCAGGGCGAGCATTTCGCCAAAGCCGATGATGGAGCGGCGGGCGAGTTCGGCGTCGCTGGGCGGGCTGTCGGCGGCATTGGTCATTCACCGGTTATCGGCCTGTGCCCGGACCGCGCCAAGCCCCGTTTGCGAGATGCGATAAGGCTGGCCATTGTGCGACGCGATAAAGCCGCGCTGTTTCAAACGGTTGAACAGGGCGGTGGAAAAACCGGCGAGGCGATGGCCTTCGCGGGTGAAGCATTCGACGTGGACGATATGGCCGTTTTCGCGGCAGTGGCGGATATTGCCGCCCTGTGCCAGCGCGTGCAGCACGCGCTGTTCGTGCTTTGAAATGTTCATTGGTGGCTCGCAGATACGGGTCGCAGATCACCCCGGGCCGCCCGGGGTGCGGGCGGCGGGGGCATGGCAGACCGGCCGCGCATCGTCGCGACGGGTCAACGACCTCGGGCAAGCTCCAGCATCAACGCTCCATGGCGACTGCGGTGAAGTGTATGGGATGCGGCCGGTGTGTCAATCCGCGGACTTTGACGGCAGCGTTGGCGCGCGGCAAAGGAGGTCGATGTTCAAGCTGCTTCGCCCGTTGATCTTCGCGCTCGATCCCGAGGTGGCGCATGGCGTGACATTGCGGGGGTTGGCGGCGGGCCAAAGCCTTGGGATGCTGCCGCGCGCACCGGCGGATGACCCCATTTTGGCGACCCGGCTGGCGGGGCTGGACTTGCCCAATCCCGTCGGGCTGGCGGCGGGGTTCGACAAGGATGTGGCGGTGCCCGATGCGATGCTGCGGCTGGGCTTCGGCTTTGTCGAATGCGGGTCGGTGACGCCGCGACCACAGGCGGGCAACCCCCGGCCACGGCTGTTCCGGCTGGCCGAGGATGCGGCTGTGATCAACCGCATGGGGTTCAACAATCTGGGGCTGGAGCACGCCGTGGCGCGGTTGCAGGCGCGGCGCGGGTGGCATGGGAGTCGGCCGGGCGTGGTCGGCATCAACCTTGGTGCCAACAAGGATTCTGATGATCGGACCGGCGATTATGTCGCCGGCGTGCGCGCGGCGGCGGCGCTGGCCAGCTATGTGACGGTGAATATCTCGTCGCCCAACACGCCGGGCCTGCGCGCCTTGCAGGATGGTGCGGCGCTGGCCGATTTGATCGCGCGGGTGGTCGAAGCGCGCGGGCAGGTGGCGGTGCCGATCTTCGTAAAGGTCGCGCCGGATCTGGAAAAAGAAGATTTTTCAACTATTTCCCGCGCAGCATTAGATGGCGGCATCGATGGCCTGATCGTGTCGAATACCACCATCTCGCGGCCCATTTTGCGCAGCAAATTCGGCAGCGAGACCGGCGGGCTATCGGGGGCGCCGCTCAAATCTCTGGCGCTGGCGGCATTGCAGGGTTTTGCCGCGGCGAGCGGTGGCGCGCTGCCGTTGATCGCGGCGGGCGGCATCGCATCGGGCGCGGATGCCTATGCCCGCATCCGCGCCGGGGCGAGTGCCGTGCAGTTGTATTCGGCGCTGGTTTACGAAGGGCCGGGGCTGGTGCAGCGCATCAAGGCCGATCTGGCGGCGCTGTTGCGGCGCGACGGCTTTGCCAGCGTCGGGGAGGCGGTGGGTGCGGGCGCGGGCCGTTGAGCCGGTGATCGGCGTGTTGCTGCCCGCCGAAATTCCGGCGGCGGTGGCGCTGTGGCAGGCGGCGGGGCTGGTGCGGCCGTGGAATGATCCGCTGGCCGATGCCGGGCGGGCGTTGCAATCTGCTGCTTCGACAATATTGGCGGCGCGGCTGGATGGCCGGCTGGTCGGCACGGCAATGGCGGGCGCCGACGGGCATCGCGGCTGGGTCTATTATCTTGCGGTTGCTGATGATGTGCGGCGCGGCGGCGTTGGTGCTGCCTTGCTGGCGGCGGCGGAGGACTGGTGCGCGGCGCGGGGGATGCCACGGCTCAATCTGATGGTCAGGGCCGGGGCGCCCGACCTGCTGCGTTATTATGCCGGGCGCGGCTATCGGGCGTCGGATGTGACGGTGTTGCAGAAGGATCTGCCGGCCCGAAAGCCGTGATGCGCTCGGCTCTTGTCGCCGGGCGCCGGACCCGCCTATGGTCTGGCCCCATGAAAAAGATGCTCCGCACCCTGCCGTTGCTTTTGGTTTTTGCCGCGTGCGCCAATACGCCGGCGGCCGTGGCGAAGCCGCCGGCGCCAGCAGTCGCGGCCGGTTTCGCCAATGCGGTTTCATCCGCCGATGTTCGCGCCACCGATGCCGGGCTGGCGATGTTGAAGCAGGGCGGCACGTCGATGGATGCGATTGCCGCGACGCTGCTGGCGCTGTCGGTGGTGGAACCGCAATCATCGGGCATCGGCGGCGGTGGTCTGCTGGTTTATCAGCCGGCGGGTTCGACGACGCCGGTGACCTTCGATGGCCGCGAAAAGGCGCCGGCCGCCGCGACCCCCGATTATTTCATGGGTGCCGATGGCAAGCCGCAGCCGCGCCGCGAGGCGGTGCCGGGCGGCAAGAGCGTCGGCGTGCCGGGCAATGTCGCGATGATCGCCATGGCCCACGCCAAATATGGCAAGCTGCCCTGGGCGGCGCTGTTCCAGCCGGCGATCAAGCTGGCGCGCGGCGGTTATGATGTGACGCCGCGGTTGGCGCGTGGCATCGCCGGCAGCACCGAAACGCTGGCGCGGACGCCGGAAGCCGCCGCGCTGTTCCTGAATGCCGATGGCACGCCCAAGGGCGTTGGCGCGCACATCGTCAACGAAGCACTGGCGCAGACGCTGGAGGCCATTGCCGCCAAGGGGCCGAGTGCCTTTTACACTGGCCCGGTGGCCGAGGCGATCGTGGCGCGGGTGAAAAGCGCACCGACCAATCCATCGGGGATGACCATGGCCGATCTGGCGGCGTATCAGGCGAAAGAGCGCCCGCCGGTGTGCGCCAGATATCGGGTCTGGCGGGTGTGTTCGATGGGGCCGCCATCGGCGGGTGGCATCGCGGTGATCGCGATTCTGAAGCAGCTTGAGGGCTTTGACCTGGGCAAGCTCGGCCCGGCCAATCCTGTCGCCTGGCATCTGATCGGCGAAAGCGAGCGGCTGGCCTTTGCCGACCGCGCTGCCTATGGCGGCGACAGCGATTTCGTTTCGGTGCCTGTGAACGGGCTGGTCGAGGCCGGGTATCTGAAGGCGCGCGGCGCGTTGATCCATGCCGATTCGACCATGGCGACGGCGGCACCCGGCGTGCCGGCGGGGGCGCAGCCCCGGACCAGGGCGCCGGGCGGCGAAGTGCCTTCGACGACGCATTTCGCGGCGGTTGATGCGGCGGGCAATGTCGCATCGCTGACGTCCACGGTCGAAGGCGCGTTCGGCAGCTCGCTGGTGGCGGGTGGCATGATCCTCAACAACGAACTGACCGATTTCAGTTTCGAACCTTCGGCCAATGGCGCACCTGTGGCGAACCGTGTGGAAGGATCGAAGCGGCCGCGATCATCGATGTCGCCGGCGATCGTCTATGATGCCAAGGGTCGGGTCGTGCTGGCCATTGGTGCGGCGGGCGGCATGACCATTCCGGCGCAGGTGGCCAAGGCGATCATCGGCGTGCTGGATTTCAAGCTGCCGGTGGGTGACGCGATCGCGCTGCCGCTGGTCTATGCCTCCGATGATCTGTTGGTGCTGGAAAAGGGGCCGCAGGGCGAACCTTTGCTGGCGATGGAAGCGGCGTTGCAGAAAATGGGCCATCGCACGGCGCAATATGCACTGCCGTTGAAGGCCAATGGCATTGAACGGGTGAGCGGCGGCTGGCGCGGCGGTGTCGATCCGCGCAGCGAAGGTGTGGCGTCGGGCTATTAACCGCGTGTAGGGTGGAGGGAGACTTCGAGCGCTTCGACAGAATGGCGCCGAACACATTGGGGCAACGATATATGAGCCGAACGGCATGAGCCTTCCCAAACTGCCGCCGATGGGGCCGGCGCCGCTTTCGGCGCGGATCGATGCGGCGCCCAATCTGGTGCGGCTTTTCCTCGATTGGGCGGATGAACAGCCCGATGCGCCGATGCTGGGGGCGAAACGGGACGGCGCGTGGGGCATCCGGTCGTGGGGCGAATGCCGCGATGCGGTGGCCGGGCTGTCGGCGGCGCTGCTCGAGCTTGGCATCAAGAAGGGCGACCGCGTTGTTCTGGTGAGTGAAAACCGCCCGGAATGGTGCCTAGCCGATCTGGCGATCATGGCGGCGGGCGCGATTACCGTGCCGGCCTATACCACCAACACCAGCGCCGATCATGCCCATGTCATCAACAATTCGGGCGCCAGGGCGGTGATCGTTTCGACGCCGAAACTGGCGGCAAGCCTGTTGCCGGCGGCGGCGGACAGCGACAATTGCCGGATCGTCATCGGCATGGACCATCTGCATGATGCCCAGGCCGGCACGCTGGCGATCCACCAATGGCCGGCGGTGATGGCGGCGCGTGCCGATCGCGTTGCCGAGGATCTGGCGGCACTGCGGGCGCGGGCGGTGATGGAGCGCCACGATCTGGCCTGCATCATCTATACCAGCGGCACCGGCGGCGCACCGCGCGGCGTGCGACAGCATCATGGCGCGATATTGCGCAACATCGCCGGCGCCAACACGGTGATCGAGCAGGATTTCTTTCCCGGTGAACCGCGCGGCGAACTGTTTCTGAGCTTTCTGCCGTTGAGCCATGCCTATGAGCACACCGCCGGGCAATATATGCCGATCGGGATGGGCGGGCAGATCTGGTACGCCGAAAGCCTCGACAAGCTGGCGTCGAATATCGAGGAAGTGCAGCCGACCTTCATGGTGGTGGTGCCGCGGCTGTTCGAAGTGCTGCGCATGCGCATCGCCAAGCAGATCGAAAAGCAGGGCGGCGTGGCGGTAACGCTGCTCAACCAAGCGTTGCGGCTGGCGCGCAAGGAAGCCAAGGGCGAGCGGTTGGCACTGCCCGACCGGCTGCTCGATGCGGCGCTGGAACGCACCATCCGCAAATCGATCCGCGCCAAATTTGGTGGCCGGTTGAAGGCGATGGTGGCGGGCGGTGCGCCGTTGAACCCCGAAGTCGGGCTGTTCTTTGCCGCCATCGGCATCGCCATCCTGCAAGGCTATGGCCAGACCGAGGCGGGGCCGGTGATCAGTTGCAACCGGCCTCGCGCCAGGTTGAAGATGCACACCGTCGGGCCGCCGCTGGGCGGGGTCGAGGTGAAGATTGCCGGCGATGGCGAGATTCTGGTGCGCGGCGAGCTGGTCATGGACGGCTATTGGATGAACGACGCCGAAAGCCACAAGGTGCTGCAGGACGGCTGGCTTTATACCGGCGATATCGGCCATCTGGACAAGGACGGGCACCTTGTCATCACCGATCGCAAGAAGGACATTTTGATCAACGACAAGGGCGACAATGTCGCGCCGCAGCGTGTCGAGGGCATGTTGACGCTGCAGGACGAGATTGCCCAGGCGATGGTCTATGGCGACAAACGGCCCTATCTGGTCGGCGTGGTGGTGCCGGAGGCCGAATGGGCGATGGGCTGGGCGCGTGACAAGGGCATGCCGGCGGACCTCGCCAAGCTGGCGCAGGAACCGGAATTCCACCGCGCCGTGATGGCGGCGGTGGACCGGGTGAACGCCCGGATGTCGGTGATTGAAAAGGTGCGGCGGGTGATCATCGCGCCCGAAGCCTTTACCACCGAAAACCAGCAGATGACGCCCAGCCTGAAGATCCGCCGCCATGTGCTGAAGCAGGTGTATGGGGCGCGGCTGGACAAGCTTTACAACAGCTAGGCTTGGGCTTCGCTGTGTTTAGGGGAGGATGACGCGATGAAGGATCTGGCCGGCAAGATCGCCTTTGTAACCGGGGCGGCATCGGGCATCGGGCTGGGCATTGCCGAAGCGCTGGCACAGGCCGGGGCCAAGGTGATGATGAGCGATATCGACGAAGCGGCGTTGATGATCGAGGTTGAGCGGCTGGGCGCGACTAACGCCGATGTCGCCGGCGTGCGGGCCGATGTGTCGTTGAAGGCGGAATTGCAGGCGGCGGCGGACGCGACCATGGCCCGCTATGGCCGGGTCGATGTCCTGGTCAACAACGCCGGGGTTGGCGGTGCCGGTGGCTATGGCGATTGGACCGATGCCGGCTGGGACTGGGCGATCGGCGTCAATCTGATGTCGGTGGTCTGGGGGATCGAGATTTTCGGGCCGTTGATCGAGCGCCATGGCGAGGGCGGACACATCGTTTCGACCGCCTCCATGGCCGGGCTGATCGCTGCCGTCGGGCCGAGTTACAATGTCACCAAATATGGCGTGGTGGCGCTTTCCGAAGGCTTGCGGCCGACGCTGGCCGCCAAGGGAATCGGCGTATCGGTGCTGTGCCCCGGCTGGGTGCGGACGCGGATCATGGAATCGGCGCGGGCGCTGCCGGAGCGGTTCGAAGGCGCCGTGGCGGCACCGAGCGAGCCGACGATCGGCATGGAGGCCGAGATGTACGAACGCGCCGTGGCCGGCATCGCCGCCGGGGTCGATCCGCTGTATGTCGGCGAACTGGTGCGCGAGGGGATCGAAGGCGATTGGCCCTATATCTTCACCGATGCCGAATTCGAACCATGGGTGGATGCGCGTTTCGCCGCGATCAAGGCCGGGTTCGACCAGATCCGCAACCGCACGCCGCGCCGTTAGCGGCAAAAGGGGAATGGCGATGTCAAAGGGCGTGGTTCTGGTCACCGGGGCGTCGGGCTATATCGCCGGCTTCATCATCCGGCAGTTGATCGCCGAAGGCTGGACGGTGCGCGGCACGGTGCGCGATCTGGCCAAGGCCGATACGGTGCGCGCGACATTGGGCACGCCGAATTTGCAATTGTTCGCCGCCGATCTGACCAGCGATGCCGGCTGGGCGGAAGCGATGGCGGGGGTTGATTATTTGCAGCACATCGCCTCGCCATTGCCGGCGTCGGAGCCCAAGGACGAGCAGGAATTGATCCGCCCGGCGCGCGAAGGGGCATTGCGGGCGCTGGCGGCGGCCAAGGCGGCGGGCGTCAAGCGGGTGGTGATGACATCATCGATGGCGGCCATTGCCTATGGCCACCCCGAACCGCGCCCGGTGTTCAACGAAAGCCATTGGACCGACCCGGAAAGCAAGGACGCCTATGCCTATATCCGGTCGAAAACCATCGCCGAACGGGCGGCGCGAGACTGGATGGCGGCCAACGGTGCGGGGATGGAATATGTCAGCATCAACCCCGCCGCCGTGCTGGGGCCGGTGCTGGGCAGTGATTTTTCGACGAGCCTGGAGGTGGTGAAAAAGCTGCTGGATGGGGCGTTGCCGGGGCTGCCGAACCTGGGCTTCGGTGTCGTCGATGTGCGCGATGTCGCCGATCTGCATGTGCGCGCCATGGCCGCGCCGGGCATGGACGGGGAACGGTTCATTGCCTGTGGCAAGTTCATGTGGATGCGCGATGTGGCGGATATCTTGCGTATCCGGCTGGGGGCGAAGGCGAAACGCGTGCCGACGCGCGGCCTGCCCAACTGGCTGTTGCGGCTGGCCGCCAATTTCGACCCGACGGTGAAGATGGTGACGCCGGAACTTGGCAAGGTGCGCGAGGCGGATTCGAGCCACGCCATCAAGACGCTGGGCTGGCGGATGCGGCCCGAGGAGGAGACGATCGTCGAGTGCGCGGAGAGCCTGATTGCGCATGGGTTGGTGAAGGGCTGAGGCCGGGGGGCACAGAACACCCTTACCCGGGCCGCGCGTTGCGCGTCTCTCGTCTCTCCCGCAAGCGGGAGAGGGGGATTCCCCATCGATCTGCCCCTCTCCCGCCTGCGGGAGAGGCGACACGCGCGCCAGCGCGGCAGGTGAGGGTGTTGCCGAGCGCCGAAACCGGGCGCCTGACGCGGAAGGCTCAAATCAGGCGCACCAGTGGATATCGATGTCCATTTCCAGATCGGCGAGCAACCGGCCGATGGGCAGGGTGCTGGAGGCGCCGTCCTTCAGCGCGCGTTCGATCAATTTACGCTTGTCCTTGCCGGTGACGACGAGGGTGATGACGCGGGCGGAAACCAGCGCCGCCTTGGTCAGCGTGACGCGCGGGACGGGCATGTTTTCGGGCATCGGATCGGGGCGGACACCGATGGCGCGGCGGGCCTTGGGGCCGTTCAAGGCGGCGTCATAATCGGGGCCGGGGAAAATCGAGGCGACATGGCCATCGGCGCCAACGCCGAGCCAGGCGAGATCGAGCGGCCATTCCAGATCGGCGAGGCGTTCATCGGCGGCGCGGCCGGCCATGACGGGATCGCTTTCGCCGGCGCACAGCGGCACGACGCGGGCGCGCTTGGGCAGGAACATCTTGGCCAGCATGCCGACGTTGGAGCGCGGATCGGTCGGTGGCACCAGCCGGTCGTCGGTCGGCACGATGGTCACATCGGCCCATTCAATCTTGCGCTGGCTGAGCAGTTCGAGCGCCGCCTTGGGCGTTTCGCCGCCCGGAAAGCCGACAATGGCGCGGCCGCGCGCTTCCAGCGCCTGGTCGATGATGAAACCGACATCGCCGGCGACGGCTTCGGCGAGTTCGGTGGCATCGTCATAGTCCCACCATTCAGCTTCGATCATTTCAGGCTCCGTTGGATTGCGGGCGGGGTTTGGCACAGACGGGTGGGATTCGCCACCGGTTAGCGCGCTTTCTGCTCCCTCCCCCACCGCCGCAGGCGGTATAGTGGCGAGGGTCGGGGTGGGGGTTCTTTTGCGGCGAGGGTTGTTTGATGTGGCAAAGCCCCCACCCCGACCCTCCCCACTCTCGGTTCGCTGCGCTCACCGGGGAGGAGGGGGAAGAAAAATAGCCCCCCTAATCCGTCAACTCGTTCCAGGCGTCCTTGAGCTTGTCGAAGAAGCCCGTCTGGCGGGGGTTGTTCTTGCCGCCTTCGGCCGTTTCGAGCGCCTGGAATTCTTCCAGCAGTTCGCGTTGGCGCTTGGTAAGTTTGACAGGCGTTTCGACATCGACCTGGACGACGAGATCGCCGAAGCCGCCGCCGGCCATGCCGCCGTTGAGGGCGGGCATGCCGCGGCCGCGGATGCGGAATTGCTTGCCGGACTGGGTGCCGTGCGGGATGCGGATGACGGCCGCCTCGCGATCGAGGCCGGGGACTTCGATTTCGCCGCCTAGCGCCGCCGTGGTGATCGAGATCGGGGCCTGGGCGAACAGGGTGGTGCCGTCGCGCTTGAACAGCTTGTGCGTCTTCAGGTGTACGAAGATGTAGAGGTCGCCCGCCGGGCCGCCGCGCGCGCCGGCTTCACCTTCGCCGGCCACGCGGATGCGGGTGCCATCATCGACGCCACGCGGCACGTTGACGTTGAGCGCCTTTTGCTTTTCGACGCGGCCGGCGCCGTGGCAGCTGTCGCATGGATCGGCGATGATCTGGCCCTGGCCGTGGCATTTCGGGCAGGCGCGTTCGACCATGAACAGGCCCTGCCGCATGCCGACACGGCCCTGGCCGCCGCAGGTGGTGCATTGGCTGGCCTTGGTGCCGGGCTTGGCACCGCTGCCGGCGCAGGGTTCGCAGGCGGCGGCGACTTCGACGGTCAGCGTTGCTTCCTTGCCGGCAAAGGCTTCCTCAAGCGACATTTCGAGGTCGTAGCGCATGTCCTGGCCGCGTTGCGCGCCGCCACGGCCGCGTTGCTGGCGGCCACCCATGAATTCGCCGAAGATGTTTTCGAAAATGTCGGAAAAGCCGCCGAAATCCTGTGCACCGCCGCCACCGCCACCGCTGTTGCGGAAGGCGTCATGGCCATAGCGATCATAGGCGGCGCGCTTTTGCGGGTCTTTCAGGCAATCATAGGCTTCGGAAATCGCCTTGAAGCGGTGTTCCGCATCGGCGTCGCCGGGGTTCTTGTCCGGGTGCCATTTCATGGCGAGCCGGCGATAGGACGCTTTCAGCGTGTCACCATCGGCGCCGCGCTCACACTCAAGCAGTTCGTAAAAATCGATCTGGGTCGTCATTGGGTTCTTCTGCTCCCCTCCCGCTCACGGGAGGGGCTGGGGGTGGGACGCGCCAGTAAAAGCACATTCTCACCCTCGGCACACCCCACCCCCGACCCCTCCCGCAAAGGGTTCCCACCAAAGTACCACTTTGATGGGGCCCATGCGGGAGGGGGGAGTTGCCTCTTACTTCTTGTCGTCTTCGACGTCGGAGAACTCGGCGTCAACGACATTGTCGTCCTTGGGCGCTTCGGCTTCGGGCGATGCCGCCTTGGCCTGTTCGGCGCTGTAGATGGCTTCGCCAAGCTTCATCGCTGCGGCCGAAAGCGTGGCCGTCTTGGCAGTGAGGGCTTCGGCGTCGCCGCCATCGATGATGGCCTTCAAGTCGGCAACAGCGGTTTCGATCTCCGATTTCACATCGGCGCCGACCTTGTCGCCATGTTCGGCAAGCTGGCGCTCGGTCGAATGGACGAGGCTGTCGGCCTGGTTGCGGGCTTCGGCGACTTCGCGGCGCTTCTTGTCGTCGGCGGCGAATTTCTCCGCATCCTTGACCATCTGTTCGATGTCATCCTTGGACAGGCCGCCCGACGGCTGGATGCGGATCTGCTGCTCCTTGCCGGTACCCTTGTCCTTGGCGTTGACCGCGACAAGGCCGTTGGCGTCGATGTCGAAGGTGACCTCGATCTGCGGGATACCGCGCGGTGCCGAAGGGATGCCGACAAGGTCGAACTGGCCCAGCATCTTGTTGTCCGCCGCCATTTCGCGTTCGCCCTGGAAGACGCGGATGGTGACAGCCGACTGATTGTCATCGGCGGTCGAATACGTCTGCGACTTCTTGGTGGGGATCGTGGTGTTGCGGTCGATCATGCGGGTGAACACGCCGCCCAGCGTTTCGATGCCCAGCGACAGCGGCGTCACATCGAGCAGCAGCACGTCCTTGACATCGCCCTGGAGGACGCCGGCCTGGATTGCGGCGCCCATGGCGACGACTTCATCGGGGTTGACCGACGTGTTGGGTTCCTTGCCAAACAGGTCCTTCACGAACTGGCGGACGCGGGGCATGCGGGTCATGCCGCCGACGAGGATGACTTCGTCGATCTCGCTGGCCTTGACGCCGGCTTCGCTGATCGCATCGAGGCACGGCTTGCGGGTGCGCTCGATGAGATCGATCACCAGCTTTTCAAGGTCGGTGCGGGTGATGTTCTTCACCAGATGCTTCGGCCCGGTGGCGTCGGCGGTGATGAAGGGCAGGTTGACTTCGGTGGCGGCCGACGAGGACAGCTCGATCTTGGCCTTTTCCGATGCTTCCTTCAGCCGCTGCAGGGCGAGCTTGTCCTTGGTAAGGTCGATGCCTTCGGTCTTTTTGAAGTCGGCTGCGAGGAATTCGACGATCTTGGCGTCGAAATCCTCACCGCCGAGGAAGGTGTCGCCCGATGTGGATTTGACTTCGAAAACGCCATCGCCGAGTTCGAGCACGGACACGTCGAAGGTGCCGCCGCCGAGATCGTAGACGGCAACGGTCTTGGCGTCGTTGCGCTTGTCGAGGCCATAGGCCAGCGCGGCGGCGGTCGGTTCGTTGATGATGCGCAGCACTTCAAGGCCGGCGATCTTGCCGGCGTCCTTGGTGGCCTGGCGCTGGGCGTCGTTGAAATAGGCGGGCACGGTGATGACCGCCTGCGTCACAGTTTCGCCCAGATACGCCTCGGCGGTTTCCTTCATCTTCTGGAGGATGAAAGCGGAAATCTGTGACGGGCTGTAATCCTGGCCGCCGGCGCCCACCCAGGCGTCGCCATTGCTGCCCTTGACGATCTTGTAGGGGACGAGATCGGCGTCCTTCTTGGTCATCGGGTCGCTGAACGAGCGGCCGATCAGGCGCTTTACGGCGAACACGGTGTTTTCGGGGTTGGTCACGGCCTGGCGCTTGGCCGGTTGCCCGACGAGGCGTTCGCCATCCTTGGTGAAGGCAACCTGCGATGGCGTGGTGCGCGCACCTTCGGCGTTTTCAACGACCTTGGGGGCCGCGCCCTCCATGACCGCAACGCAGCTGTTGGTGGTGCCGAGATCGATGCCGATGACTTTTGCCATGATGAGTTCCGTTCCGTCCTTTGTTTCGGGCCCGTGCGGCAGCGCCCCGAAGCAGCGCTACCCATCGTCCCTGGTGCAAGTTGTTATGCGAAAGCTTCTGGGTGTCAGATAATGTCCATGCAGGGGTGTTCAATAGCGGGGCGCAGATAAGATTCAGCTTTTCGGCCTGCAAGTGTGGTGCCGGCGAAAATCGCTGCCCCGAGAAAGATTCTGGCGATTGTGCTGAAAAAATATTGGAAACGCGCGCGGACGGCGTCGGGGGCGATGACAAGCGGCGCGCGGCCTCCTAGATGCGCCACGGACAGACTCCACGGACAGACAAGGAAACACTCAAAAATGTTGCGTGCCCCGATCGCCTATGCCCTGCTGGCCTTTGCGGCCCCTGGGCTAGCCGCCCCTTCCAAGCCAGCCTCGGCGGTTCGTGAAGCGTGGGACCGCACCGCGCCACGCGCGCTGGACGCCCATGTCAGCCGGAACCCTGTGCCGGGCCGACCATCGGCGGGCTATGTCACCATTGAAGGCGGCGGGCAGCCCGACCGGTTGATCGGTGCGTCGGCGCCGGGTGTGCGCATCGAAATGCACAGCATGACGATGGCTGGCGGCGTCATGCAGATGCGCAAGCTTGATGGTGTGCCGGTGCCCGCATCGTCAAAGGTCGCCTTTGTATCGGGGGGCAACCATCTGATGATCTTCGGGCTGGATGCCGCGGCAAGCTCGCTGAAAATTACCTTTGATTTCGCCAGCGGCAAGAAGGCGAGCATCGTCGCCCCGGTTCGCGGCGCCGGCGAAATGGACCATGCTGGCCATTGACGCGGAATTGCGGCCGCGCACACGCTCGCTGACGCTGGCGGAACGGTCGCTGGCGGCGAGCGTGTTCGGCGATGCCGTGGCGCTTGATGCGGTGACAATCCGCTGTGCCAAATTCTGGGCGATGCACCCCTGGTGGGTGACGATGGCGCCCGATGGCCACATCTGGCTGCACCCGAATGGCGATAGCTGGTGCGCCGATTTCGCGGCAGAAGCGATCGAGATGCAGGCGCATTTCGTTCATGAAATGGTGCATGTCTGGCAGGCGCAGCACGGCGGCAGCCTGGTGTGGCGGCGCTGGCCGCTGGCGCGCTATGGCTATGACTTGCGGCCGGGCAAGCCCTTTGGCCGTTATGGACTGGAGCAGCAGGCCTGTATCGTCGCGGATGCCTGGCTGTTGCGGGAGGGGCGGTCGCTGCCCGGCAAGCCCGGGCTGGCGCATTATGCGCAGGTGATTCCGTTCGGGCGCTGGAGCTGATCCGGCGCCGGGCGACGGTGTCAGGCCTTGGGTGGTTCGTCGTCATCACGCGGTTTTTTGTCCCGCAACGACCATAATTGTTGAATGGTGAACGCCGCGACAATGGCAAAGGTAAAGCCCATTTCGATCAGGCCCAGATATTTTGCCGGAATCATGCGGTGCCTCGTTACACGGTGTTGGTGCACCCGGCAGGAGTTGAACCTGCGACCTCCGGTTTAGGAAACCGTTGCTCTATCCGGCTGAGCTACGGGTGCGTGCCAGTTTTCACCGCGCTGTCCATCGCGCTCGGCGGCGGCGGGATCAAGCAAAAACCGCGCGCGCCGGGGCGTGAGGCCGATCGGTCGCGCGAAATGTCTTTGCTCAGGCGTCCGACCGGATCAGCGGGCGGAAGGGTAGCGGCAGCACGGCGATGCCGTCCCTGATCAAGGCGGCGGCTTCGGCGCCGGTGGCTTCGCCGTAGATGCCGGCGGCGGCTTCGGTGCCTTCGTGGATGGCGCGGGCGCGGGCGGCGAAGTTGCTGCCGACATAATCGGAGGCTGCCTCCATGCGGCGTTGGGCCGCGAGCAGGGCACCAAAGCCATCATCGCGTGCGGCCGGCGTTGCGGTGAGAGCGGCAGCGCAATCATCGTCGGCGCTTGCGGTGGTGGAACCGCCGGTACCGCGGTTGCCGGCGCGGTTGCCTTTTGCGGCGACGGCGGGGGCCATCACCGCCTTGGTGATGCCGGTATCGCCGCAGGCCGGGCAGGCGATCAGGCCGCGCTCATTCTGGCCTTCATAGTCCGCGCTGGAGCCGAACCATGCCTCGAAGATATGCGCGTGGCTGCATTTGAGATCGAAGACGATCACGCGGTGTCCGTCGCAAAATCGCGGGCGTGTTGCAGCGAGGGGACGCGGCCGCGCGCCACATCGACCTCGGCGAGATCGATGTCGCAGGTGGCGGTGCCCGCCGCCTCGCCCATGTCGAGCAGCACATCGCCCCAGGGGCCGATGACCAGCGAATGGCCATAGGTGGCGCGGCCATCGGCATGGGTGCCGGTTTGCGCCGCGGCGATGACGAAGCAGCCGGTTTCGATGGCGCGGGCGCGCAACAGCACATGCCAATGGGCGCGGCCGGTGGTGGCGGTGAAGGCGGCGGGCACCGACAGCATGGCGGCGCCGGCGCGGGCGAGCGTGGCGTGCAGCGCCGGAAAGCGGACATCATAGCAGATGGTCATGCCGAGCTTGCCCCAGGGCGTATCGGCGAGGACGGCGCGGTCACCGGGGTTGTAGGCGGCGGATTCGCGGTAGGATTCGCCGCCGGGGAGCGTGACGTCGAACAAATGGATCTTGTCGTAATGGGCGCGGATTTCGCCCCTGTCATCGATCAGGAAGCCGCGATTGGTGGCGCGCGGCGTATCGGTGGCGAGGGCCAGGCTGCCCAGATGCACCCAGACCCGGTTGCGGGCGGCGGCGGCGCGGACGGCGGCGAGGACGATGTCGTCAGCCTGTTGGCGCATGGTCGCGGCGGCGCGGGCGCGGTTGCGATCGACCAGCCCGCTCATTTCCGGGGTGAAGATGATCTGCGCCCCCTGCCCCGCCAGCGAATCGATGGCGGCGGCGAGGGCGTCGGCCTCTGGCCCCGGATCGATGCCGGTTGTCGGCTGGACGATGCCGATGCGGAGCGGGAAGGCGGTCATCCGGGGGACGCGGCGATCAGGCGGTGAGCATCGGATCGAGCTTGCCGGCGCGATCCAGCGCCGCAAGATCATCGCTGCCGCCGATGTGCTGCCCGTCGATGAAGATCTGCGGCACGGTGTTGCGGCCGCCGGCGCGTTCCAGCATTTCGGCGCGCAATGGCCCGCCCATCGAAATATCATGCTCCTCGAACGCCGCGCCTTTCTTGCTGAGCAGCGATTTGGCGCGCGTGCAGAAGGGGCAGAGGAATTTGGTGTAGATTTCGATTCTGGGCATCAAGCTCTCCGACGCCGGGCATGGGGCGCTGCATTATCGGCACAATGGGTGCCACAGGACCATTTAACGGCAAACCCGATCATATCACCAGTGCCATTAACTAAACGATGAACAACACCGGCTTGCATCATATCATACATCCGCATCGCGGACGACCCGCGCCCAGGTGAGGACATGGACCTCGCTGGCGCCGGCGCGGCGCAGCACCCGGGCGCAGGCGTCGGCGGTGGCGCCGGTGGTCAGCACATCATCGACAAGGATGACGCGGCGGCCCGCGACGGCGGCGCGATCGGGGACATGAAAGGCGCCGCGCACGTTGCGGGCCCGGGCCTTGCGTCCCATGCCCTGGCTGGTCGCGGTGGCGCGGGCACGCACGATGGCATCGATGGCCAGCGCCGCGCCGGTGTGCCGGGCCAGCACCTGCGCCAGCAGCGCCGCCTGGTTGAAGCCGCGTCGCCACAGCCGCCAGCGGTGCAGCGGCACCGGCACCAGCAGGATATCGGGCGCCGGCGGATCGAGCAGCGGCCCGGCGGCGCGGGCCATGTGCGGCGCCATGACACGGGCCAGATGCTGGCGATCGCCGTGTTTCAGCGCCAGCAGCGTTTTGCGCGCCGGGCCGCCATAGCGCAGCGCGGCGCGGGCGCTGGCATAGCGCGGTGGTTCGGCGAGGCAGGCGCCGCATTCGGCACCGGCGCCGCGATCATGTTCGAACGGCACGCCGCAACGGGCGCACAAAGGCGCGGTGATGAAGCCGAGCTGGCCCCAGCAATCGAGGCAATAGCGACCATCGCCATCGACGATGGTTCGGCAGCCGGGGCAGCGCGGCGGCAGCACGAGATCGACGATGCCGCGCAGGGTGGTGATCACGGTGGCGCGGAGGGGCGCGAAAAGGGGTGCGAGCAGCGGGGCGGCGACCATGGTGCATCTTATGCGGATTGCGGCCGAATGCCAGCGGGGCGGTTTCACGCGCCGCCGGCTTGGGCTACCGGGGGCACAATGACCGATGTGGAACCCTTTGATCGCGCGTTGCGTCGCCGCCGCCATGGTGCGGCGGTGGCGGGGTTCGGCGCTGTCGATTTCCTGCACGCAGCGATGGTGGCCGAGCTTGCCGAGCGGGTGGCGACGGTGGCGCGGCCGTTTGGTGCGGTGCTCGATCTGGGCGGGCCGGCACCGGCCTGGCCGCGCGGGCCGGGGGTGGTGCGCATGGCACTGGCGGCGGCGGGTGCCGATGTGGTGGGCGATGAGGACCGGCTGCCGTTTGCCGATTCCAGTTTCGATTTGCTGGTGTCGGCCGCCGGGCTGGCGAGTGTCAGCGATCTGCCGGGTGCGCTGGTGCAGGCGCGGCGGGTGCTGCGGCCCGACGGCTTCTTCGTGGCGGCGTTTGTCGGCGGCCTGACGCTGGCGGAACTGCGCGCCGATCTGCTGGCGGCGGATATCGCCATGACCGGCGGCGCGGCGGCGCGGATTGCGCCGATGGTGGAGGCACAGGCGGCGGCCGGGCTGTTGCAGCGCGCCGGGTTTGCCATGCCGGTGGCGGATGTCGATCGGGTGACGGTGCGGTATGGCTCGATTTTCGGGCTGCTTGATGACCTGGCGGTGATGGGGGCGCGGTCGCCGATGGCGTCGCGGTCGGGATTGCGCCGGGATGTGCTGGCCGATGCGGCGGCGCGGTTTGCGGCGCGGGCGGATGCGGATGGCAAGACGGCGGTGACGGTTGAGATATTGTACCTGGCCGGATGGGCGCCGGCGCCGGGACAGCCGGTGCCATTGCAACCGGGGAGCGGCACGACGAGCCTGGCGGCGGCGTTGAAGAGCCGGGTTTAGGGGTGGGGATGGGCGGTTGGGAATAGGGCCGGCTGGCGAGCGGGGTATTGGAACACCCTCAACTGGGCCGGCTTCGCCGTCTCTCGCCTCTCCCGCAGGCGGGAGAGGGGCGTCGCGATATGAGCGAAATCGACCCTAGAGCGCGATCAGCGATAGCTGGCGGCCGTAATCGGGTTCGCCCTTGTGGGTGGTGCGGCGGTAGCTGAACCAGCGGGTTGCGTCGGGGTAGGTGTCGATGCCGGTGGCGATGACGGTGCGGACACCGGCGGCGGCGAGGCGCATGGCGACGAAACCTTCGAGATCGAACTGATAGTGTCCGGGCTTGCCGGGGGTGAAGAAGCTGTCGTGCGACGGGCTTTGCGCGGTGAAGCGGTTGCGATAGGCGGCATCGACTTCGTAGCTGGCGCGGGCGATGGTGGGCCCGATGGCGGCGGCGATGGCGTCGCGGCGGGCGCCGAGTTCGACCATGGCGGCGACGGTGGCCCCGGCGATGTCGTGCAGCGCACCCTTCCAGCCCGAATGCGCCGCGCCGATGACCCCGGCCTCGGCATCGGCGAACAATATCGGCGCGCAATCGGCGGTGAGGATGCCGAGAGCGAGGCCTGGGGTGGCTGTCACCATCGCATCGGCGTGCGGGCGGTCGGCATCGGGAAAGGCGGCGGTGACGGGCACGACGGTGTTGCTGTGCACCTGGTGCAGCGTCACCAAGGCGGCACCGGGGGCGATGGCGGCGATAGCGCGGGCGCGGTTTTCGGCGACGGCGGTGCGATCATCGGACGAGCCGAGGCCGACGTTTAGCCCGGCGAAAATGCCGGTGGAAACGCCGCCCTGCCGGCCCAGAAAGCCGTGGCGGACGCCGAGTGGCGCGCAGCGGATGGCGGGTATTTCGGCGGGGTTGTCGGTCATGCCAGTTTCAGCCTGCACAAAATGTCTTCAT
>JBBQYI010000047.1:0-24125 GCA_038208825.1 Sphingomonadales bacterium
TTCAACGCATTGTCGGCTGGTCTGCCGAAAGGCGGCGTCTTGTCAGATAATCGCGATCCCTGCCGCGAACACCAGCGCTTCGGTACCAAGCATGAGACAATGAGACACTGGATCACCTCCTTTCGTGTTGTTGAACACCGCTGCCAATGTCAGAAACAATTCGGGCCAATGCAAGAGGCAAAATGATCGCATCCGGTAATATTGCTGCCGTCCGTCTGGGCAAGGCCGAACCCATCGGCGACCGCGGCCAGATGACGGCGTTTCGCAAGGCGCCGGTGGCGGGCGCCACAAGTGTGCGCCCGCTCGGCCTCGACGGCGATCATCAGGTCAACAAGCGTTTCCACGGCGGCCCGGAAAAGGCGATCTACGGCTATCCCGCATCGGGCTATGTCGCCTGGCGCGCCGAATTTTCGGATTTTGCCGATCGCTTCGGGCCGGGCAGCATGGGGGAAAACCTTGTCGTCACAGGCCAGGACGAAAGCGACATCCACATCGGCGACATCCTCCGCTGTGGCACCGCGCTGTTGCAGATTTCGCAAATCCGCGAACCGTGCAACACCTTTGCCGCCATCATAGGCACGACGCGCGTGGTCCGCGCCATGGTCAAATCGGGCCGCTGCGGCTGGTATTATCGGGTGTTGGAGCCGGGCATCATCACCCCGGGCGACGCCCATGATGTCATCGACCGGCCCAATCCCGATTGGCCCGTCAGCCGCTTTGCCCAATTCGCCGCCGGCCGCGCCGGCACCACCGAGGCGCTGCGCGAACTGACAACCCTGCCCGGCCTTACCCGTGATTGGCAGTTGCGGGCCGTGACGGCGCTCGCCGCGCAAGCCGGGCCGCCCTGAGCGCCCGCCATTCGGCCCAGGCGATCACCATCAGCCCGAGCAGGAAGGGGATATAGGTGTAGATCAGCCGGAACATCACCAGCGCCGCCAGCACACCGGCCTTGGGCGCATCGGGCAGCAACAACAGGAACACCGCCTCGAACACACCAAGCCCGCCGGGCGCATGGCTCAACGCGCCGGTCACCATGGCAACCGCATAGATGGTCAGAAAGGTCAGCAGCCCCGGCGCCCCGACATCGGGCATCAGCAGGAACAGCGCCCCGCCGGCAAAGGCCAGATCGATGGCACCGATGACGATCTGCAACAGCGTCTCGCGGCCGTCGGGAATGAAGAAGCGATAACTGCGCAGCCGGAATTCACGCCGCCAGAACGTCGCCAGCAGCACATAGGCGATGGTGCCGGCGAGCAGCCCCAGCCCGGCCCAGCGCTCTGCACTTGGCGCAAAATCCCGGAACGGCGTCGCCAGATCGGGCGCGATCATCAGCCCCAGGCCGGCCACAGCGACGATGCCCAGCCAGAATGTCCAGCCGCACAACAGGATGATCATGGCGATATCGACAGGCTTCACCCCGGCGCGGGTATACATGCGATAACGGACGGTGCCGCCGGTCAGCACGGTCACGCCCAGCGTATGGCTCATCGTGAAACTGGCAAAGCTCGCCGCGGCCAAAGTCGACCACGGCAGCCGATAGCCAAGGTGCCGGGTCGCCAGCCAGTCATAACCGACCAGCACCACATAGGATGCCGCCGCCGATAGCACCGCCGCCACCAACAGATGCACCGGCGTGTCCCGGATATCGGCCAGAATATCGGCAATCGTCACCTGCCCCGCGATCATGCGGATACCCCAGATGGCAAGGGCCAGCACGACAAGCCCGAGCAACGCGCCGATCCATTGTTTAAGATTGCCGCCCGGCTTTACGGCGATGGGCGCAGCCGGCTGCAGCGCATCGGCGGGCGGCAGCGAGTGATCAGACAGAACGCGTACCTCCAAAACACTGCCGGTGGGCCCGGAGGGATTCGAACCCCCAACCTAGCCGTTATGAGCGGCCTGCTCTACCGTTGAGCTACAGGCCCGCCCCGGCCGCCGTGACGTAGCGCATCAAGGGCTTTGGCTGCAATCGCCAACCGCATGCGCCGGCTGCCGATAATGTGCCAACCCGCCGCACAGCACCATCGGATCGGAGCACAAAAAAAGGCCGGGCCTGCGCATTGCAGGCCCGGCCCGAATTTGTGACCCGCGGCGTCGGGGCTCCAGGGGGGGGGAGGAGCCGGAGGGCGCGGGTCGGTCCCCGGCCATCAGGGGGGGAGGGAGATTGGCCGGAAACCCACCCACTTGCCGGGGAGGGCGAAGCGGGTGAAGTGCCACCAGTGATGGCCACGGGGTCTATCTATTGATTGCCGCTCACTTTGTGCACTGCACAAATTCGCAACGCAGCTATGCGGTGAGCGCATATCGATCGATATCAAGGTTGGCCGATGTCATTCGCGCGATCAGGAAATCGCGCAGCGCCGCCACCCGCACCGACTGGCGCAATTCAACCGGATAGGTGAAATAGGTACGGAATACCGGCCCATCGAGATCGGGCAGCACCACCTTCACCTTGCCCGAAAACCGGATGAGGTAGCTTGGCAGGGCGGCAATCCCGGCGCCGGATTCGACCGCCTGCAACACGCCATGGCTGTTGTTGATGGTCAACGCCGCCTCGCGCGGGGCACCCGGATGGCCCAGTTCCAGCGCCCAGTTGATGCCCTTCAGAAATTCGGGCGCTGCGGTGCCATAGGCCAGCAACCGGTGCGAATCGAGATCTGCGATCGACCGTGGCACCCCGTGCCGGGCCAGATAATCGGGTGACGCGCAAAGATAGTGCTGGATGCCGATCAACGGCTTTTGCACCAGCTCCGCCTGGAACGGCAGGTGAAATCGGATCGCCACATCGGCCTCGCGCTTGGCCAAATCGACATCATTGTCGCTTAGCATCAGCTTGATGGTGATGTCCGGATAGATATCGAGGAAACCGCCAAGCTGCCTTGCCAGCCAAGTCGACCCGAAACTGACCGTTGTCGTCAGCCTGATCTCACCCGTCGGCCGGTCCCGCGACACATCGATGGCCTGCCGAGTCCGCTCCAGCCGGTCCTGCATGTCATGGGTGGCGGCGCGCAACTGCTCCCCCTCATGCGTCATCGCCAGGCCGCGCGCATGGCGGTGGAACAGCTTGGCACCAATTGCCAGTTCCAGCCCGCTGATCTGCCGGCTCAGCGCCGGCTGGCTCATGTGCAGCCGCCGCGCCGCCTCGGTAAAACTGCCGGCTTCGGCCACGATTTCGAACAGGCGCAGCTTTTCCCAATCAAGGTTCATCGCGCCCATCCTCGTTTCCGCGCCCGCGCCGGGCGCCGTTCTCACGCCCGCGCCGAACGGGCACCCAAACTATGCCGCCTCGGCAACCTCGCTCTTTTGATGCGCCAGAAACCGCTCGGCCTCCAGCGCCGCCATGCAACCCATGCCGGCCGCCGTCACCGCCTGGCGATACAGCTTGTCCTTCACATCGCCGGCAGCAAATACACCGGTAACCGATGTCGCCGTCGAATCGGGCGCGGTAATCAGATAGCCTTCGTCGTCCATCGCCAATTGGCCGACAAACAATTCGGTCGCCGGCAAATGGCCGATGGCGATGAACAACCCGTCACAGGCCAGCGGCCGCGTCGCACCGGAAATGGTATCGCGCAACACGATGCCGGTCACGCCCAAGGGCGCTTCGCTGCCCTCGACATCGGCGATTTCGGCGTTCCAGTGCAATTCGATCTTGGGGTTGGCGAACAACCGCGCCTGGTTGGTCTTGTCGGCGCGCAACTCATCGCGGCGATGGATCAAGTGCACTTTCGATGCGAAATTGGTCAGGAACAATGCCTCCTCGACTGCGGTGTTGCCGCCGCCCACTACTGCAACCACCTTGCCGCGATAGAAAAAGCCATCGCAGGTAGCGCAGGCCGAAACGCCATGGCCGCGGAATTTCGTTTCATTGGCCATGCCCAGCCAGCGCGCCTGCGCCCCGGTGCAGATGACCAGCGTATCGGCGGTCCATTGCTGGCCGGAATCGGTTTCGACGGCGAACGGCCTGCGCCCGGTTTCGACCCGGGTGACGATATCGCTGACCAGTTCGGCGCCGACATGGCGTGCCTGTTCCGCCATGCGCACCATCAGATCCGGGCCCATGACCGAGGTATCGCCCGGCCAGTTCTCGACATCGGTGGTGATCGTCAACTGGCCGCCGGGCTGCAAACCTTCGATCAGCACCGGGTCCAGCGCCGCACGCGCCGCATAGACGGCGGCGGTATAGCCGGCGGGGCCCGAACCGATGATCAATACCTTGGCGTGCCGTGGTTGCAGGCTGGCAGATGACACAAATCGACTCCTCGAGGATGATCCTGCTCACTTAAGCGATGCAGGCGGATATTACAGCCCCAATCGGGCATGGATGCACAGTGCTGCGACCCTGTGGGACTCGATATTGCATCGCCACAATACAGCGTTTCGTCTTGCGCCGATCAGCAATATTGTTATTGAAGTGAGCCCTTTTTGGGCCTTGGAGTTTCACGCATGCATCGCTCGAGGCTCCCGATCGACGATATCGACCGGGTCATCCTGCGCCACCTGCAGGCCGAAGGCCGCATTACCAATGTCGACCTTGCCGAACGTGCTGGACTGACCGCGCCGCCCTGCCTGCGCCGCGTCCGCGCGCTGGAAGAAAATGGCACCATCCTTGGCTATCACGCCGATCTTGATTCGCAGGCGCTCGGTTATGGCATCACCGTGTTCGCGATGGTCTCTTTGAAAAGCCAGGCGGAGCCGGACTTGAAGGCGTTTGAGGATCATGTCGCCGAGCTACCGCAGGTCCGCGAATGCCATATGCTGAACGGCGAGATCGACTTCATCCTGAAGGTCGTCGCCCATGATCTGCAGGAATTCCAACGCTTCCTGACCAGCGAATTGACGCCGGCGCCCAATGTCGAAAGCGTCAAGACCAGCTTTGTCATCCGAACGGCGCTCAGCCGGCCAGGTGTGCCTGTCGACTGAAACTTCGAACCGCCGGTACCCAGCGTCGGCGCCCAGTATCGACGCCCACTGTCGGCACCTGAAATGCACTGTGTTGTTTTTGCAACGCAACATAAGTAACGACCAATTCACGATCCTGCCGCATGGCTGTAACATATCTGAAACAATGACCCGTCAGGAGGGCGCATCGCCGGTGCAGCTTTTGTAATTCCGGCGTCGGCTTTCAGATACACAGCTTCCAGACAGGGAACCCCCAATGAAGATTCGGTTTTACGCCGGCGTCGCCGCCGCTGCGCTTTGCATCCCCGGCGCCGCGTTCGCCCAGTCCACCGGTTCGCAGGATTTCGACAAGGACCTGATCACCGTCACCGCATCGACGTCCAGCACGGGTATCGTCGGCGTCCAGCTGCCCAAAACTTCCAAAGCCAAGGGCGTGTTGAGCCAGGAATTCATCGCCAACCAGACCCCCGGCCAGTCGATCAACGACATCATCAACCAGTTGCCAGGCGTCAGCTTCCAGAACAATGATCCGTTCGGTTCGGCCGGCGGCACGCTCAACATCCGCGGTTTCGACAGCAGCCGCATCTCGCAGACCTTCGACGGTGTGCCGCTCAACGATTCGGGCAATTATGCACTCTATTCGAACCAGCAGCTTGATCCCGAACTGATCGAACAGGTCAACGTCAACTTCGGTTCGACCGATGTCGACAGCCCGACCGCCGCCGCCACTGGCTCCACGGTCAACTATCGTACCCGCCTGCCCGGCAAGGAATTCGGCATCAAGGCCGTCGGTTCGGTCGGCAGCTACAACTTCCGCCGCGTTTTCGGCATGATCGATACCGGCGAAGTCGGCCCCTGGGGCACGCGCGCCTTCTTCTCGGCCAGCACCGCGAAGAATGACAATGTCTACAATAACTTCGGCAAGATAGACAAGCAGCAGTACAACTTCCGCGTCTATCAGCCGATCGGCAGCAACGGCGATTTCATCTCGGTCGCCGGCAACTATAACCAGAACCGCAACAACTTCTTCGGTTCGGTCGCGCTGCGTACCGATCGCCCGACGACGACGGTCGTGCCGAACCGTTTCCCGGTCAACGCCGATGAACGCTTCTACACGATCGCGCCTTGCTCCATCAACACCGTCGCTCGCGCCGGCGTTGCCGATGCCGCCAACAGCTGCGGTTCGACGTTCGACGAACGTTTCAACCCGTCGAACACCGGCAACATCCGCGTACAGTCGCGCTTCACCCTGGCTGACAAGCTCGTCCTGACCGTCGATCCTTCCTACCAATATGTGAAGGCCAACGGAGGCGGCACGGCAGTCGGCCGCGAAGGCTTCCGCGATCTTGACCCGTCGGCCGGCGTCTCCAACCAGACCGGCTATCAGGCAGGCACGCCCTATTTCGGCCGCGACCTCAACGGCGACGGCGACATTCTGGACACCGTCCGCGTGCTGGCGCCCAGCCAGACCCAGACCACCCGCTTCGGCGTCATCGCCTCGCTGCGTTACGAGATCAACGATGAACATTCGGTCCGTATCGCCTATAGCTGGGATCACGCCCGCCACCGCCAGACCGGCGAAGTCGGCCTGTTGCAGACCAATGGCGCACCGTTCGACGTGTTCCCGGTCAACAACGGCCTTGCCGATGTGGGTGGCAACATCCTCCAGAAGCGTGATCGTCTGTCCTACGCCGTGCTCAACCAGATCTCCGGCGAATATCGCGGTGAGTTCTTCGACGGCAAGCTGACCGCGACCGTTGGTATCCGTGCGCCGTTCTTCAAGCGCGATCTGACCAACTATTGCTCGACCTCCTCGGCCAGCGGCTTTGTTGAATGCTATGGCACCAACACCGCCGGTGCCGCTGCCTATTCGCAGTTCAACCCGACCGTGCAGGGCCCGCAGCAGCGCATCCTGAAGTACAGCCGCGTGCTGCCGAACATCGGCTTCACCTATGACGTGCTGCAGGGCGCAAACGTCTATTTCAACTATTCGAAGGGCCTGCAGGTTCCGGGTACGGACAACCTCTACAACTCCTTCTTCTTCGCCCCCGGCACCCCGGAAGCGACGCCGGTGCCTGAAACGACCGACAATTTCGACCTTGGTTTCCGCTACAGCGCCAATGGCATCCAGGCCCAGTTCGGCGGTTTCTACACCCGCTTCAGCAACCGTCTCGCCTCGGCCTATGATCCGGTGCTCGACGTCACCGTCTATCGTAACCTTGGCGTCGTGAACCGTTATGGCATCGATGGCGACATTTCGTATCGCCCGATCAAGGAAATCGCGCTGCGCGTCTTCGGTTCGTACCTGAAATCGGAAATCCAGAACAACGTCCAGACCGGCAGGGGCGTCGATTGCACCGCGGCCACCATCACAACGGGCGGCTGTGCGCTGACCGCCGGCAAGCGTGAATCGGGCTCGCCGACCTTCACCCTCGGCGCCAGCATCCGCGGCAATGTCGGTATCTTCTCGGGCGGCATTCAGGCCAAGCGCACCGGCCCGCGCTATGTGAACGACGAAAACCTGCCGATCTTCCAGACGGTCAGCGGCGTTGCAAACACCGTGGTCTATGGCGACAAGGCCCCGGCCTATACGCTCGTCGACCTCGATTTCCGCGTCTCGCTGAAGGATGTCATCAACGACAAGACCTACTTCCAGCTCAATGTCACCAACCTGTTCGACAAGCTCTATGTCGGCGGCTTCGGCGGCAACCTGACCCGCTCCAACCTGCCGTTCGTGCAGATCGGTGCCCCGCGCGCCGTCATCGGCAGCCTCGTCGTCGGCTTCTGATCCAGCGCCGCAAGACAAGCACAAAGCCGCCGTCCTTCGCAAGAAGGGCGGCGGTTTTCCGTTACGGGGCTCGCGGCGAGCAACCCGAGCACTGCTGACAAACAATGCTGGAACGGCCCCAATGGGCCATGGTGGGCGATGACGGGCTCGAACCGCCGACCCTCTCGGTGTAAACGAGATGCTCTACCAACTGAGCTAATCGCCCCCGCCGTGGCGCCTGCGCAGGCCGGGTCGCAAGGTTAGTAGCGCCAAGCGTCACGCGACGCAACGCCGGCAAAGCGGCGGTTGATACGGGGATCGCCAATTTCAACCCCGTACCGGGCTGGCAACCGCGCGACTTTTGGGGAATAACGCCGTCAACACAAACAAGGAGGCCCCCGGCCATGTTCGCCCGCCTGTTCGTCGACCACCCCCGCGCGGTCAATGAAAGCTATTTCGAACATATGGGCGCGGCGTTCGGCGTCGGGTTCCGGTTGGGCAGCGCTGCTGTGAAATGCATCGTCCATGGGTTGGTGCCCGGCCTGTGCAAAACGGCGGGCAGCGACGCCATCCTGAAACTGCACGGCGAAATCAGCCCGCGCCGCTTCGATCAACCGACCCTTTAAGGAAATATCGATGCCCGATGATCTCGGTTTCTCGCCGGAACGCCTTGCCCGGATCGATCGCTTCCTTGCCGAAAAATATGTCGACGCGGGCCGCCTGCCCGGCACGCTGACCATGGTCGCCCGCCACGGCGATATCGCCCATATCGGCATCACGGGCCACGCCGATGTCGCATCGGGCAAGCCATTGGCCGAAGACACGATCTTTCGCATCTATTCGATGACCAAGCCGATCACCTCCGTCGCGCTGATGATGCTGGTCGAAGAAGGCAGGATTGCGCTGGAAGACCCAGTCCACCGCTACATCCCCGAATGGAAGAACCTTGGCGTCTATGTCGCCGGCACCCACCGCCAGGGGTTCCAGACCAGCCCGACCAGGCGGCCGATGCAGGTGGTCGATCTGATGCGCCACACCGCGGGCCTCACCTATGGCTTCCAATTGCGTACCAACGTTGATGCCGCCTATCGCGCCCACAAGATCGGCGAGATCGAAAAATCCGGCACATTGGCCGACATGATCGCGGCGCTGGCCAAGCTGCCGCTGGAATTCTCCCCCGGCGACGCCTGGAACTATTCCGTCGCCACCGATGTCTGCGGCTGGCTCGTGCAGGTCGTCAGCGGGCAAAAATTCGAAGATTTCCTGTCGGATCGCCTGTTCAAGCCGCTGGGCATGATCGACACCGGCTTCCACGTACGGGATGGCCAGGCGCATCGCTTCGCCACCTGCTACCAGCCGACGAAAGACGGCGGCATGGAAGTGCAGGATGATGCCAAATCCAGCAGTTTCCTGAAACCCGCCGAATTCATCTCCGGCGGTGGTGGCCTTGTCTCGACAGCGCGCGACTATCTCAAATTCGCCCAGATGCTGCTCAACGGCGGCACCGCCGATGGCCACCGCTACATCAGCCGCAAGACGCTGGAGCTGATGACCGCCAACCATCTGCCCGGCGGCAACAGCATCGCCGGCATGTCGAAATCGCTGTTCTCCGAAGCCGCCTATGAAGGCATCGGCTTCGGGCTCGGCTTTGCCACCACCATGCAATCCAGCGCCACGCTGATGCCCGGCAGCGACGATGATTTCTTCTGGGGCGGCGCCGCCAGCACCTTTTTCTGGATCGATCCGGCGGAAGATCTGGTCGGCGTGTTCATGACCCAGCTCATCCCCAGTTCAACCTACCCGGTACGCCGCGAGGTCCGCACCATGGTCTATGCGGCGCTGGACGACTGATGCGCGCCCGATAGTGTCCCAGGGTCAATGGCCGTCGGATGGGGGCTTGCGCCGCGCCCGCCGCGCCTGCACATCTGCCTGCAACCCCGTATCTGAAGGAGCCGCATGATGGCCGAAGCCGACTATACCCCGCCGAAAGTCTGGACCTGGAACAAGGAAAGCGGCGGGCGTTTCGCCGCCATCAACCGCCCCATCGCCGGGCCGACGCAGGAAAAGGAATTGCCGGTCGGCAAGCACCCTATCCAGCTGTATTCGCTGGGCACGCCCAACGGCGTCAAGGTGACAGTCATGCTGGAGGAATTGCTGGCGGCCGGCCATTCCGGCGCCGAATATGATGCCTGGCTGATCAACATCGGCGAGGGCGACCAGTTCGGCAGCGGCTATGTCGCCATCAACCCCAATTCCAAGATCCCGGTGATGGCCGATCATACGGTATCGCCGCCGCAGCGCGTTTTCGAATCCGGCGCCATCCTGCTCTATCTTGCGGAAAAGTTCGGCGCCTTCCTGCCAACGGATCATGCCGCCCGCACCGAAGCGCTCAACTGGCTGTTCTGGCTGCAAGGCAGCGCCCCCTATCTCGGTGGCGGCTTCGGGCATTTCTACGCCTATGCGCCAACCAAGATGGAATATCCGATCGACCGCTTCGCCATGGAGGTGAAACGCCAATTGGACGTGCTGGACCGGCACCTCGCCACCAACGACTATTTCGCCGGCAGCGAATATTCGATCGCCGACATGGCAATCTGGCCCTGGTATGGCGGCCTTGCCAAGGGCCTGCTCTATGAAGCCGGCGAATTCCTCGATGTCGCCAGCTACAAACATGTCCAGCGCTGGACCGACGCCATTGCCGCCCGCCCGGCGGTAAAGCGCGGCCGCATGGTCAACCGCGCCTTTGGCGACCCGGCGAGCCAGCTCCACGAGCGCCACGATGCCAGCGATTTCGACACCAAAACCCAGGACAAGCTGGCCCCCGCCGCCAGCTAGTCCACGTATCCGACTGGGGCTGCCGCGCGCTAATAGGACCGCGGCAGCCCCAACACGTGCTCCGCGAGATAGGCGAGGATCAGGTTCGTCGATACCGGCGCGACCTGGTACAGCCGGGTCTCGCGGAACTTGCGCTCCACATCATATTCGGCGGCAAAACCAAAGCCTCCAAAGGTCTGCACACAGGCGTTTGCCGCCTCCCATGATGCATCGGCGGCGAGCATCTTGGCCATGTTGGCCTCCGCCCCGCAATTTTCGCCGGCCTCATAGGCAGCGGCGGCATCGTGCACCATCAATTCGGCGGCGCGCATTGCGGCATAGGCCTTGGCTATGGGGAATTGCACCCCCTGGTTGGCACCGATTGGCCGGCCGAATACCTGCCGTTCGCCGGCGTAGGCGCTGGCCTTTTCGATGAACCATTTGGCATCGCCGATGCATTCAGCGCCGATCAGGATGCGCTCGGCGTTCATGCCGGACAGGATGTATCGGAAGCCCTTGCCCTCCTCCCCGATCAGATTTTCCGCCGGCACCGGCACATTGTCGAACCAGATTTCGGTCGTCGAATGGTTCATCATGGTGCGGATAGGGCGGATCGTCATGCCATTGGCCAGCGCGTGCTGCATATCGACGATGAACACCGACAACCCGTCAGCCTTTTTCGCCACTTCCTCACGCGGCGTGGTGCGCGCCAGCAGGATCATCAGGTCGGAATGTTCGGCGCGGCTCGTCCACACCTTTTGCCCCGATACCCGGTAAACATCGCCATCGCGCCGGGCAAAGGTGCGCAGCGCCAGCGTATCGGTGCCGCTGGTCGGCTCGGTCACGCCAAAGGCCTGCAACCGCACCTCCCCGCGCGCAATGCCAGGCAGATATTGCGCCTTTTGCGCCGCGCTGCCGTGGCGCAGCAACGTGCCCATCACATACATCTGGGCGTGGCAGGCGGCGCCGTTGCACCCGGCGCGCTGCACCTCCTCAAGGATCGCCGCCGCCGCCGACAATGGCAGGCCGGCCCCGCCATGCGCCTCCGGAATCAACGCCGCCAGAAACCCGGCGCTGGTCAACGCCGCAACGAACTCGGCGGGATAGGCCATGCGGGCATCCAGATCGCGCCAATAGCTGCCGGGGAAATCGGCGCACAGCCGCGATACCGCCTCGCGCACATCCCGATGATCATTGTTCCGCGCCATTATACCCCCGGTTTACCCACATCATGGCGATGGATCACCACCATCGTTTCAACAATAGTGCCGAATTTCCCGCCGATCGCCTATGCTTGTCGCCATGGAAACACCCGCGTCCGCATGGCCGAACTACCGCCCGCTCGCCGATATTGCCCTGCTTGTCGAGTTCGGCGACACCGCCGAACCCGCGATTCACAACCGGGTCATCGCCTTTGACGCGGCCATCGGGGCCGCAAAACTGCCCGGCGTCCTCGAAACCGTGCCCAGCTATGCGACGCTGATGATCCATTATGACCCCGTCGCCACCGACTATTACGCGTTGAAAACGGCGATAACATCGCTCGCCAACGCCGCTCGTGCTGCTCAAACCACCCCCACCGAACATGTCATCCCGGTCTGCTACGAAGCCGACAACGCGCCCGACCTCGCCGCCGTCGCCGAACAACGCGGCATGTCGGTGGAATCCGTCATCGCCCAGCACCTTTCCGGCGACTATCGCGTCTATATGTACGGCTTTGCGCCCGGCTATGCCTATCTCGGTGGCGTACCCGCCAGCCTCGATCTGCCCCGCAAACCGGTGCCGGTGCGCAGCCGCCCCGTCGGCAGCGTGATGATCGCCGGCGGCCAATGCATCGTCACGACGCTGCCGATGCCCACCGGCTGGTGGGTGATCGGGCGCTCACCTGCCGCCATCTTGCGCCCGGAATCGCCCAAACCCTTTCTGTTCGACCCCGGCGACCGCATCCGTTTCCGCCGCATCGCCAGCTTCGACGCCCCATGAACCATGTTCGCCTCACCGCGGAACAGGCGGGACCGCTCACCACCTATCAGGATCGGGGCCGGCCGGGCCTGATGCGCTTTGGCGTGCCCCTGTCGGGCCCGGTCGACCGGCTGGCACTGGCGACCGCCAATACCGCGCTGGGCAACCCGCCCGGCGCGACCGCCATCGAGGTTTCGGGCGGTGGCCTCACCCTCGCGGGTGGCGCTTCGCCCATCGATTTTGCGCTGGCTGGCGGTGATTTTACCGCAGCAATCGACGGCAACCGCATCGGCAGCGACATCGTCGCCACCCTGCCCGCCGGCGCGCGACTGACGATACGGGACGGCAGCGCCGGCAATTGGGCCTGCCTCGCCATCGGCGGCCGCATCATCGCCCCCGCCTGGCTGGGCAGCACCGCCACCCACGCCCTCGCTGGCCTGGGCGGTGGCCGCATCAGTGCAGGCGATACCATCATCGTCGAAGCCACGCCGCCGCGCTTCGACACCCCGGTGCCGCTACCACCACCGCCATCGGACGACGGCCCCATCCGAGTCGTCATCGGCCCGCAGGAACGCTTTTTCGACCCCGAGGCGCTCGAATTTCTCACCACCGCACCATGGCGCATCGGTGCCGCCTTTGATCGCATGGGCATCGTGCTCGATGGCCCGCCACTGGTGCCGACATCGCTCGCCATGTTGTCCGAACCGCTGGTGCGCGGCACGTTTCAGGTCAACGGCTCCGGCACGGCGACAGTACTGCTCGCCGATCACCAATCGACAGGCGGCTATCCGCGCATCGCCACCGTCATCAGTGCTGATGTGGACCGGCTGGCGCAGTTGCGCCCCGGCACGCCCATCCGCTTCACCACTATTCCGGCCACCGAGGCCATCGCCATTGCCCGCCGCCGCCACACCGCCATCGCCGCCTATCTCGCCACCGTTGCCAACCCCGCTTCCTTCGAGGATCGCTTGCGCGGCAGCAACCTGATCGGTGGGGTCGTCGACGCGGCCGATCCGGACTAGGCCGGCGTACACCCTCAATTTGCAGCGTATCGCCCCACATTTTGCCGCGCCACTATCGCCAATACCCTGGGCAACACTGCCCTGGACCGGGCGGCAATGCCGCGCAGGGAGACGAAATGCAGGCGTTTCAGCACGGCGAAGCATTTGAAGCCAGCCTGACCCTTGCCGCTGAACGCGCCGGCGACCTCACCCCGATGGTCTATGCCCGGCTGTTCGAACGCCTGCCCGCCATGGAGGCCGAATTCTGGCGCGACGGAACCGGTGCGATCAAGGGTGAAATGCTGTCCCGGGTGTTCGAGATCCTGCTCGATCTGGCAGGCCCACGTGCCTATGCCCAGCACATGATCGGCACCGAATTCGTTACCCATGACGCCTATGGCATCCCGCGTGAACTGTTCGGCAACTTCTTTGCCGTCGTCGCCGATACGGTGCGCGATGCCGCCGGACCCGGCTATACACGCGCTATGGCAATTGCCTGGGGCGAATTGCTCGCCGATATCGACACCATCCTGGCAGCAGTTCCGGGGCTCGACGCCCCCGAAATCGTGCACAGCCCCGCCGAAATCCTGCCGGAACGGGCGGGCACAATGTACTTCCCGAATCGCTAATCCAGATTGGGCCGCAACCAGGGCTCCGCCTGCTCGATACTCACCCCGCGCCGCGCCGCATAATCCGCAAGCTGGTCCCGGCCAACGCGTGCAACACCGAAATAGCTCGATTGCGGATGGGCAAAATAAAATCCCGAAACGCTCGCTGTCGGCAGCATGGCGAAACTTTCGGTCAGGCCGATGCCCGCCCGTCCGGGCACGTCCATCAGGTCGAACAGCTTGGCCTTCAAACTGTGTTCCGGGCAGGCGGGATAGCCGGGCGCCGGCCGGATTCCGGTATATTTTTCGCGGATCAGATCCTCGGTCGTCAATTTCGGCCCGGTTTCATGGCCCCATATTTCGCGGCGGACGCGCTCGTGCAGATATTCGGCAAAAGCCTCGGCCAGCCGGTCAGCGAGCGCCTTCAACAGGATATCCTGATAGTCGTCGTGCGCCGCCTTGAAGCGGGCGAGGTGCGGCTCGATGCCGGTGCCGGTGGTCACCGCAAAGCCGCCCAGCCAATCGGCATCGGTCGAAATGAAATCCGCGAGGCACGAATTGGGCCGGCCCTCCCGCTTCGCAACCTGTTGGCGCAGGAAGGGAAACCGGTCGAGCTCCGCCGCCCGGTTATCACCTTCATAGATCACCACATCGTCGCCGTCACGCCGCGCCGGCCAGATAGCGATGACGCCGCGCGGGGTCAGCCAGCGATCGGCGACGATCTCGCCGAGCATCTGCTGCGCATCGGCGAACAGGCTGGAGGCACTTTCGCCGACGACAGGATCGGTGAGGATCGCGGGATAAAAGCCGGCGAGTTCCCAGGCCCGGAAGAACGGCGTCCAGTCGATGTAGGGGCGCAGATCGGCCACCGTCACATCATCGATGGTCTTCACACCGGTAAAGGCAGGGCGCACCGGCGGATGGGCTACAAAATCCGGCTGGAAGGCGTTGCCGCGTGCGGACTCCAACGACACCAGCTTTGATTGGACATTGTTGGCGCGCTTGACTCGGATATCCTCATATTCGGCCGCGGTTGCCGCGACGAGATCGTCCTTCAGCGTATCGCTGACCATCGTCCCTGCCACGCCCACCGCGCGGCTGGCGTCGAGCACATGGATTACCGGGCCTTCATAGGCCGGCGCGATACGCAACGCGGTGTGCACCCGGCTGGTGGTGGCACCGCCGATCAGCAACGGCATGGTCATGCCGGCACGTTGCATTTCGGCCGCGACCGTCACCATTTCATCCAGCGATGGCGTGATCAGCCCCGACAGCCCGATCATGTCGGCGCCTTCATCATTTGCCGCCTTCAGAATGGTCTGGAACGGCACAATCACGCCCAGATCGACGATTTCGAAATTGTTGCACTGGAGCACGACGCCGACGATGTTCTTGCCGATATCGTGCACATCGCCCTTCACCGTCGCCATGACGATCTTGCCCTTGGACGAGCTGCCGACGGTCTTTTCCGCCTCGATATAGGGCAGCAGATGCGCCACCGCCTTTTTCATTACTCGCGCCGATTTGACGACCTGGGGCAGGAACATCTTGCCCGATCCGAAAAGGTCCCCCACGACGTTCATGCCGGCCATCAACGGGCCTTCGATAACGTCGATCGGGCGGGCACTCTGCTGCCGCGCTTCCTCCGCATCCTCGACCACAAAGGCGTCCAGACCCTTGACGAGCGCGTGTTCCAGCCGCTTGGCAACGGGCCAGCCGCGCCATTCGTCGGTCGCCTTCTCCGCGACCTGGCCGTTGCCCTTGAACTTGTCCGCCAGCGCCAGCATCCGGTCGGTCGAATCCGGGCGTCGGTTGAGCACGACATCCTCGCACGCTTCGCGCAGTTCGGGGTCGATGGCGTCGTACACGTCCAACTGCCCGGCGTTGACGATGCCCATGTCCATGCCCGCCTGGATGGCGTGATACAGGAACACCGAATGCATGGCGCGGCGCACCGGTTCGTTGCCGCGGAATGAAAAGCTGAGGTTTGAAACGCCGCCCGAGATATGGGCATGGGGGCAGCGCAGCCGGATTTCCCGGCAAGCCTGGATGAAATCCACGCCGTAATTATTGTGTTCCTCGATCCCCGTCGCCACCGCGAAGATATTGGGATCAAAAATGATATCGGCGGGTTCGAACCCGATGCCGGTCAACAGGCCATAGGCGCGCTCGCAGATCTCGATCTTGCGTTGCGCCGTATCGGCCTGGCCCTTTTCATCGAACGCCATGACCACGGCGGCGGCGCCATAGCGCATCACCTTTCGCGCCTGCTCGAGGAACGGCGCTTCGCCCTCCTTCAGGCTGATCGAATTGACGATGCCCTTGCCGGCGAGGCATTTCAGCCCGGCCTCGATGACCGTCCATTTCGAGCTATCGACCATCACCGGCACGCGCGCGATATCGGGCTCGGCAGCGATCAGCTTCAGGAACGTCACCATGGCGTATTCGCTGTCGAGCAGCCCTTCGTCCATGTTGATGTCGATGACCTGCGCGCCGTTTTCGACCTGGCTGCGCGCGACCTCGACCGCCGCGGCATAATCGCCATTCAGGATCAGCTTTTTGAACGCCGCCGAGCCAGTGACATTGGTCCGCTCACCGATGTTGATGAACGATGCGACCGCAGCCGCCTCGCGCTCGGCGCGGGCGTCCGGCGACGATGGCGGCGCCAGCGATGCGACGACAACATCGTCGATCAACGCGGCATCCAGGGGCTGCGACGCGCTCATGCGGCAAAGCTATAGGCTTCGAGCCCGGACAGGCGCAGCGCCGGGTGCGGCGATGGAATGGCACGCGGAGGACGACCCGCCACCGCCTTCGCCATGGCAGCAATATGGGCAGGTGTCGTGCCGCAGCAGCCGCCGACGATGTTGACAAGGCCGGTCGACGCCCAGTCACCGACAAGCCCGCCGGTGGTGCCGGGGGCTTCGTCATATTCGCCCAGATCATTGGGCAGGCCGGCGTTTGGATAGACCTGCAACAGCGTATCGGCGACCTTTGCCAGCGCCACCACATGCGGCCGCAGCTCGGTAGCGCCGAACGAACAATTAAGGCCGACGGTGATCGGCTTTACATGCTTTATCGAGTGCCAGAATGCCTCCACCGTCTGGCCCGACAAGTTGCGGCCCGAAAGATCGGTCAACGTCATCGACAGCATGACCGGCAGTTCGCGGCCCAGCGCTTCGGCGGCTTCGGCTGCTGCAAAGGCAGCGGCCTTGGCGTTCAGCGTATCGAACACCGTTTCAATGAGAATGAAATCAACGCCGCCTTCGACCAGCGCATCGATCTGTTCGCGATACACCGCTTTGACGCCATCGAAATCAACCTCGCGATAGCCGGGGTCGGACACGCGCGGGCTAAGCGACAGTGTCTTGTTCGTCGGCCCCAGCGCGCCGGCGACAAAGCGCGGCCGGCCATCGGCTGCTGTGGCATGGTTGGCGCATTCCCGGATGATGCGGGCGGCAGCGCGGTTGATGTCGCCAACCAGATGCTCTGCGCCATAATCGGCCTGGCTGATGCGGTTTGCATTGAACGTATTGGTGGCCAGCACATCGGCGCCCGCATCAATATAGGCGGTGCAAACCCCGGCGATATCGGCCGGGCGGGTCAGATTGAGCAAGTCGTTATTGCCCTTCTGGTCCATCGCGAGGTCGAGACTGCCCTTGTAGTCCGCCTCGCCTAGGCCAAGGCCCTGGATCGCCGTGCCATAAGGGCCGTCCTTGACAAGGATGCGCGTCGCAGCGGCGGCGCGGAACTGATCGGCGATGGTCATGCAGCAGCCTCGAGAGCGCCTGGCGCGGGGCGAAGGCCCAGCATATGGCAGATGGCGTAGGAAAGTTCGGCACGGTTGAGCGTGTAAAAATGGAAGTGCCGCACCCCACCGGCATAAAGCCGGCGGCACAGTTCCGCGGCCACAGTCGCCGCCACCAGTTGCCGCGCCGCGGGCTTGTCGTCCAGCCCTTCGAAAAGGCGCGCCATCCACGGTGGCACAGCGATACCGCAAGGTGCCGCCATGCGCTGCAACTGCGCAAAATTACTGACCGGCAGGATGCCCGGCACGATTTCGGCGGCGATGCCGGCAGCAGCGGCGGCGTCGCGATAGCGAAAGAAGCTGTCTGGTTCGAAGAAAAACTGGCTGATGCCACGGCTCGCCCCGGCGTCAAGCTTTGCCTTCAGCGCATCAAGATCGGCGGCGGCACTCGCGGCCTCCGGGTGCACCTCGGGATAGGCGCTGACCGAGATTTCAAAATCATGGACACGCTTCAGCCCGGCCACCAGTTCGGCCGCCGTCGCATAGCCATCGGGCCGCGCCGCGAAACGTTCACCCTTGGCCGGCGGATCACCACGCAGCGCGACGATATGCCGAACCCCCGCCTGCCAATAGGCGCGGGCGATCTCGTCGATTTCATCACGGCTGGCGTTGACGCAGGTCAGGTGTGCGGCGGCCGGGATACTGGTTTCGCGCGCAATACGCGCCACTGTGGCATGGGTGCGTTCACGCGTGGAGCCGCCAGCGCCATAGGTTACGGAGACAAAGCGCGGCGCCAGAGGCTTCAGCGTTTCAACCGAATCCCAAAGGGTCGCTTCCATGGTTTCGGTCTTGGGCGGGAAAAATTCGAAACTGACCGCCACATCGCCCGGAAGGTCGGCGTAAAGCGGCCGGCCGACGGCGCGCGCTGCCTCGGACATCTGGTCGAGCGTCAGCACGGGGGGGCGCGATGTGGTCATGCTGCCTGCCTCTCATTCTCGCGGACGCCTTGCGTGCCCAACCAAAGCGTCACCGCGAGTGCCGCCGGATCAGGCAGGCGCGCCGCGATTTCGCCGGTCAGCCCGGCCGCCTGCATCCAGCCAAGAACCTGGGGCTCAGCAAATCCGAGGCGAACATGCTGGTGCTGGCTGCGCATTTCCTCGCGTCCGTGCGCGGCAAAATCGACGATGAGCAAGCGGCCGCCGGGCGCCAATACGCGCGCCGCTTCGGCAATCACCGCCGCCGGATCATCGGCGAAATGCAGCACCTGGTGGAAAACGACTGTGTTGGCGCTGCCATCGACTCGTGGCAGCGCATACATGTCGCCGCGCCGCACTTCGGCATGGGCAAGCCCGGTGGATTCGATGCGGCCGCGCGCCAGACGCAGCATTTCCGGACTGCGATCAATGCCCAGCGCGGTTCGGGCGCGGGCGCCCAGCAACTCGATGATGCGGCCCGTACCGGTCCCGACATCGACAAGATCACCAAGATCGGCATTCGAAATATCGGCCGGCGCCAGCGCCTTCAGGATCGCCGTCTCCACCTTGCTTTCGGCGATATACAGCGCCCGTTCCCGGTCCCAATCCGCTGCGTGCAGGGCGAACCAGGCATCCGCAGCGGCGGCACGTTCCGCCCTGACGGCAGCCAGTCGTGCCTGATCCTGCGCTCCCGCCTCGATCGTCAGCGCATCGATCGCGGCCAGCACCGGGCCGCAGATGTCGGGTTCACCGAGCCGGACGAAAACCCAGGCACCTTCCTTGGCGCGGCGCACCAGCCCGGCGTCGGAAAGTATCCGGATATGGCGGGACACGCGCGGCTGGCTTTGCCCCAACACTACCGCCAGTTCACCGACCGAAAGCTCCATGCGCCGCACAAGGAGAAGGATCCGCACCCGGCTGGGGTCGGCAAGGCCACGGAATATGGTTAGCAACGAGTCCATTGGCGTTGGGACATAAAGATATCTTTATATGTGTCAAGCAACAACGTCACAAAGCGCGTCGCAGTACTCCCTTATTCCCGCCGCCAGTCAGGCCGGGTCATGCCGACGAACCGATCCCCCAGGCCAGCGGCGTTGCGATCCAGCACGTCGCGCAACGTATTGGTTCGCTCAATCTCTGCCAAACCTTCCACGGTGAAGGCCTGCCGGCGGTTGTCGCTGTCGCCCCAAACATGCTCGCTCAGCAGGGGGTTGGTCAGCGCCTGGGAGAATGCATCCATGGCAACCATTGCCATGACCAATTCGGGCAGCGGCCCATTCGGTTCACGCGGTTCGGCGAACAGGCCGACATAGAATTCAACATTGTCGACATTCCCGTACAGCGCGTCGAGCCGCGACGCCAGCGCGTCCCGCCGCGCCTGTTCCTGGGGATCGGGACTTTGCCCGACGATATCACCGAAGCTTTCGGCGCGATCGAGGCCCAGCGCCGCCCGATAATCATTGTAGGACGCCAGATTGTTGGTCCGCGCCTGCTCAATCGCCTTGGTTTCGGCGCCGATCAGGAAAGTCGCCAGATTGCCCAACTCCAGCGCTGCAGCGTTATTGGCCGAAACTGTCACAAAGGCATTGGCCAACCCGCAACCCAACAGCCGGCTATTGTTGAGCAAAAGGGTGTTGCCCGGCACCGAAGTGCCGTTCCATATCGTCGTTTCCGGCACCAGAGCGTGCCAGCGATACAACAGGCTGAATTCAACCGTCATCCAGTTCGGCCGGTTCCAGTTGGCGTGCCAGGCGACCTTTGGGTCGGCGGTCAGTTTGAATTCGGTGGTGTTGATATGATTGATATATTCCTCAACAACGATTTTGATGAACATGACAATCAGGATGTTGCGCGCGGTCTCGAACACGCGCTCGTCGTCCCAGCCCGGATGACCTTGCTGGAGTATTGCTGCCAGGCGATTGTGCTCACGCAGGAACAGCACGTTGATCATTGCCACTTGCGGCGCGGCATTCACCCGGTCGCCGCCCACGGCAAACAGGGTCTTGCGGCCTTCTGGCGACACATGGTCCAGACCCAGTGGTGCGTCGAGCAGCGGCAAGCCATCGGCGCCGCAGAATTCCGGCTTTACCGCGCCATCGTCGCCAAAGAGAAATGTCGGCCAGATTTCGCCGTTGATCACCTGCGACTTCAATCGGCCCTTCAGGCCGGTATCCGGCGGCAGGCGCAGCGACAGCGTCTGGCGTTCGGTACGGCCATAAAGCGGGCTGAGATCGATTTCATGGTTCGACGTGGTACGCCGCCGGTCGGTCAGTGCGTCGATGTTGGAAAGCTGGGTGCGAATGAAACCATCGGTCAGATATTGTGCAAAGGCCGGAAACAGCACCGTCGATTTTGGGCAATGCTGTTGCAGCCCAGGCGGCGCCGGGCCGAACACCGCCATGACATCGGCAAGCGGCGGCCGCCGCGTGCCCCGCGCCTCGGCGACAGGATAGGGTGAAGCCGGCAGCAGGCGCGCGTTGAAGCTGCGATCGGTCAAGCCGCTCCAGCAGATATAGTCGTGGCGCGTGCTCCAGGGGTGTGGCCGGGTGCGGCCCCGGCCGACCAGCCGGTTGATCAGAAAGGCGTTGATTTCGCCATGGCCAAGGATCGATTCCGCCGCACCGATCACGATCGATTCGAATGACAAGCCCATCACCTCGACTCCCCCGCCATGCAAGATGGACAGTGTACCATTTTCCGGCCGCTGCGTCGCGGCTCCACAACGGATCGGCGCGATTGGCGCTTGCAGCCAGCGTCGCGGTATGCGAGCCGTCAGATATCGATCAAGGTATTGTCATGCGTCGAGATTATCACCTTGGGCAGCCAAGTCTGCACCTGCCCGCGCGAGCTTTGCTGTTGCTGGCTCTGGCGGGCGGCATTGCCGGCTGCGCGACGCCGCGCGCCGGGGATTACAAGGCAGCGCTCGCCGACCCTTGGGAGAAAAGCAACCGACGGGTCTATGCGCTCAACAAGAAGATTGACCGCTATGCCCTGAAGCCTGCGGCGACGGTCTACAGTACCATAGTCCCGCGGCCGGCGCGCACCGCCATCGCCAATGGTTTCAGCAATTATGGCGAGCCCGGCAACATCGTCAATGCCGTTGCACAGGGCAAGGTCAAGCAGGCATTCCGAAGCTTCGATCGGCTGCTGCTCAATACCGTGCTCGGTGTTGGCGGGTTGTTCGACGTGGCGACCAACATGGGCCGCCCGCAGGAGACCGAGGATTTCGGCCAGACGATGGCAGTATGGGGCGTCAAATCGGGGCCATTCGTCGTGCTGCCGTTCTTTGGGCCATCCACAGTGCGCGACGGTGTCGGGCTCGGAGTTGATCTGGCCGCCGATCCGGCGGACATCAGCCGCAATATCATCGCCCATCCGGCGTTCATCTGGAAGGCGGGGCAGATCGGCACCCGCCTCGTGAGCGTTCGCTCGCAATTGACCGATCAGGGCGCCGACAAGCTGCTCGCCGACAGCCTTGATGAATATACGCTGGTAAAATCCGCCTATCTGCAGCGCCGGCGCAGCCTGATCTGGGATGGCAACCCGCCGTTCGAGGACGATCTGGAACCGCTGCCCGATGATGCGCCGCTCGCAGCGCCGGCGGCTGCGCCCGAATCTGCCGCAGCGCCGGCCGTTTCGCCAGAAGCCGCGCCAGCCCCGGCACCCGAACCGCCGGTCAGCGCGCCGCCGACCCTGCGATAAGCGGCACCAGCGGCGCCAGCGCGCCAAAGGCTGGCTCAAGCTGCTGCTCGCACGGCGGTAGATCGAACCCGGCCGCACGCACCATCGCCGCGCTGTCTCGATCGAAATGGCAGCCAACGCCAACCACCTTTTGCAACGGGGTCAGCCGATGTTGCCAGCGCCGCCGGCCGGCATCCTCGCTCAGCACATGCTCCAGAAACAGGAAGCGCCCGCCAGGTTTCAGCACGCGGCGGATTTCGGCCAGCACCTGCGGCACATCGGAAACGCTGCACAGCGTCAGGCAGGTGACGACCGTATCGAAACTGGCATCGGCGAACGGCAGGCCTTCGCCGGCACCGGGGACGCTTTTGACCGGCACCGGGCTGGTGGCCAGGCGCGCTGCGGCGCGGCGGTTCATGCCTTCTGAAGGTTCGACGACGGTCAGGCTGGTGACATTGGCCGGCTGATAAAACGGCAAGGTCATGCCGCTGCCAAAGCCGATTTCCAGCACTTCCCCTCGTGCCTGCCCGACCAGCGCCGCCCGCCGCGCCTCGATGCGCGGGTGTGAAAGCGTCTTGTCGAGCAGCCAGGGAAATATGCGCTCGCTGTAAATGCCCAAGGACCGTCTCCCCCTATTTCGGCTTCAACGATGCGCCCGGCTTCCCCCGGCGGCAAGCCTGCGCTAACCCTCAGGGCATGCGCCTCCTCCCCCCGCTTGCCGTTGCCCTTGCTCTCGCCCTGACCGCATGCGGCGGCGAAAAGCCCGTTGCCCCTTCGACGCCGGGCGAATCAAAGGTTGCGGCAAAGGCCGTCGCCGATGTCGATGCGGCGATGGCGGAAGCCCGCGAGCCGGTCGCGGTGCCACCACAGGCGCCGGCGAACTAGAAATCCCCGCCCACTGGCTTTGAACAAGCGTCACGAAAAAGGGCCGCAGGTTGTACTGCGGCCCTTCGTTTCGTGAGCGTCAGAACGGCGGACTTTTAAAAGTCCATGCCGCCCATGCCGCCCATGCCGCCGCCCATGCCGCCGGCCGAACCGCCCTTGTCGTCAGCCGGGAGTTCGGTGATCGCGGCTTCGGTGGTGATCAGCAGCGATGCGACCGAAGCGGCATCCTGCAGCGCCGTGCGAACGACCTTGGTCGGATCGATCACGCCGGCGGCGACGAGGTTCTCGTACACATCCGTCTGCGCGTTGAAGCCGATCTTGTCGTCCTTGCCGTCGAGCAGCTTGCCCGAAACAACCGCACCATCATGGCCGGCGTTCGACGCAATCTGACGCACCGGGGCGAACAGCGCCTTGCGGATGATGTCGATGCCGCGGGTCTGATCGTCGTTGGCACCCTTCAGGCCTTCGAGCACTGCGGTTGCGTACAGCAACGCGGTGCCGCCGCCCGGAACGATGCCTTCTTCGACGGCAGCGCGGGTGGCGTGCAGGGCATCGTCAACGCGATCCTTGCGTTCCTTGACTTCGACTTCCGTCGAGCCACCGACCTTGATGACCGCAACGCCGCCGGCGAGCTTGGCAAGGCGCTCCTGGAGCTTTTCCTTGTCATAGTCGCTGGTGGTGATTTCGATCTGGGCGCGGATCTGTTCGACACGGGCCTTGATCGAATCGGCTTCACCCGAACCATCGATGATGGTGGTGTTGTCCTTGTCGATGGTGACGCGC
>JBBQYI010000048.1:0-22065 GCA_038208825.1 Sphingomonadales bacterium
GCCGCCCGCGCTGCGCACCGATGCCGCCGGTTTCTACATGCTGCTGCGCAACCTTGGCGGCTCCATCGGCATCAGCCTGACGGTTGGCGTTCTGGCGCGGCAGGCCCAGATCAGCCATGCCGACATGGCTTCGGCGCTGACGCCGTTCGATCTGCCATGGGCCGACAGCAGCATTGCCCGCCTGCTGGGTGCGGATGCGGTGATCGCCATGCTGGATGGAACGGTCAACAAACAGGCGGCGATGATCGCCTATATCGATGTTTTCCGCATGATGTTCTGGATTACCGTGGCGATGACCCCGCTGGTGCTGCTGCTGCGGCGCCCCAAAAGCACAGGGCCGGCGGTGCATCTGGCGGATTAGCGCCGAATTGCGTTAGTCGGCGCCGGCCCGCGCCCCCGCCCGATACCCAGCGCGCCGATGCCGATTCCGGTCAAGATGATCGCCGTTGCGACCAACAGCCGCGCGGAAAGCGCCTCGCCCAGCCATAGCGCCCCGCCGATGGCGGCAACGGCCGGCACCAGCAATTGCACGATGCCCGCTGTCGTGACGCCCAGCCGGGGCAGCACGCCATACCAGGCGATATAGCCAAGCCCCGACGTGACCGCCCCCGACGCGACGGCAAGACCGATGCCGGCGTCACTCGCAGGGACCGATGTCGAAGGCAGCAGCAACAGCAGGCCCAGCGGTGCCGCACCGATGAAGTTGCGCGCCGAACGCGCTACCGGGTCACCAGCGCCCCTGCCCAGCAAGGTATAGCCCGCCCACGCCACACCGGCGACGAGCATCAGCAGCAACGCCACGACCCTGGGCGCAGCCAGACCGGGCGCAAGCAACCAGACCAGCCCGGCCAGCGCGACCGTGATGCCGAGCAGTTCAATGCGGCCGGGAGGTCGTCCTGCAGTTGTTGCGGCAGTGATCATCGAAAGCTGCACCACCGCGAACAGGATCAAGGCGCCGGTGGCCGTGGTGAGTTGCAGATAGGCAAAGGAAAAGCCGGCGGCGTAGAGAAAAAGCGCTGCAATGCCGGGCAAGTCGGCCCGGCGCGGCAGGATCGGCAGGCCGCGACGCGCTGCGAGCACCGCCAGCATGGCCGCACCGGCCGCCAGCCGGATGGCCGCAAAGGCGCCGGGCCCGATCAGGCCCTGCGCCAAAGCTGCGCGTGTCAGCAGCGAATTGCCGGCAAATGCCAGCAACGCAAACGCCGTCAGCGCGACAATTCGCAGCCGGGCGTCAGGCATCAGCCGGGTTTCAATAGGGCACGCCGGCGCTTGCGCCTTCGCGCAGGGCATCGGCATACCAGACGAACTCATCCAGAAATCGCGATAGCGATCGGTCGAGGCGCGCATCTTCGGCAACGCCGGCCTCGCTCAACGCGGTGCGGATGCGCGGGATCGGCATCAGGCTGGGGATGCTGGGCATGCCCAATTCGCCCAGGGTCATGCGCAATTGCATCGCCGCGCGCACCCCGCCGAACTGCCCAGCGGAATAGCAGATGATCCCCGAAGGTCGCCAGAAATACTCTTCGAGGAAATGGTCGAGCAGGTTTTTCAGCGCCGGTGGAATGCCATGATTATATTCGCCGCTGACGATCAGGAAGCCGTGCGCATCGCGATAGAGATCGGCGAGGCGCTGCATTTCCGGGGGTGCTTCGCCCTTTGGATATTCCTTGAACATGCGGTCGAGGAACGGCAGTTGTACCGCCAGCGCATCGACGAGCACGGGTTCATGGCCGCGTGCCGCCAGCGCCTGCATGACCCAATGCACCGCCCGGATGCCGGCACGGTCCCGCCGCATGGAGCCATACAGGACAGGGATGCGCATTGCCGTCATGGTTGCCCTAGCCTATTTGACCGGCGCGTCCCGCACAACCTTGCCACCCTTCATCACCAGCCGGATATCGCGGACAGCAGCAATATCGCGCACGGGATCGCCAGCGACCGCGACCATATCCGCCAGCAGCCCGACGGCAATGCGACCGCGATCCGCAAGTCCGAAGCTTTTGGCGTTGCCCGCCGTTGCCGCGTGCAGCACCGCCAGATTGGGCATGCCGGCGGCGGCCATCAGCAACATTTCACGGGCATTTTCGCCGTGCGCAAAGACCCCGACATCGCCGCCGACGCACAAGGTAACGCCGGCAGCGAGCGCCAGCGCAAAGGATTTGCGATCCCCGATGACCACAGCCGGTGCCGGTTCCGCGCCGTTCCAGCCGCGATAGCGCGCGATGGCGTCGCCCGCGGCCAGCGTCGGGCAAAGCGTTACCCCGCGATCGTGCATCAGCTTGAAGACATCGGCGGTGCCATCGCTGCCATGTTCGATGGCGTCGACCCCGGCCAGGATGGCGCGGCGCATGCCTTCGGGTGTCGATGCGTGCGCCGTGACCAGGCGCCCGGCCGAATGCGCCACCTCTACCGCCGCTGCCATTTCGGCCTGCGTAAAGGTCGGGCGGCTCGGTTCACCCGGGCCCCAGCGGTAATCGGCGTATAATTTGATGAGATCGGCACCATTGCCGATCTGCCGGCGCACCGCGGTGACCAGCGCCGGGCCGTCGACAGCCTCGGCGCCCAGCGGCACATCGACACCCGATTCGAAGCCACGCGGACCATAGGCGCCGGTCGCCACCAGCGCCCGGGTGGCGACAATCATGCGCGGTCCCTCGATAATACCCTGTTCGATGGCGCGTTTCAGACCGACATCGGCATAGCCCGCGCCTTCGGTGCCAAGGTCGCGCGTCGTGGTGAACCCCGCCATCAGCGTTGCGCGGGCGGCAACACCGGCGCGCAGCGTGCGCAGCGCCAAGGGCTCGTGCAGCACCTGATCATCCCAGGGAGTCTCGTTATAGGGGTGCAGCAGCAGGTGGCTGTGCCCTTCGATCATGCCGGGGATGAGCGTATCGCCCGGCAGATCGATGGTGCGTGCACCGGCGGGAACGGGCAGCGATGGCCCGACGGCGACGATTCGATCGCCATCGACGAGCACCTGCCAGCCAGGGTGCATTGCATCGCCGTCGAAAACCTGTACCGGAACCAACAAAAGTGGCGCAGCGACGACCGGCGCTGTGCTCAACAACACTGCTGCCAATAGCTTCCACATCATCTACCCCCTTGTCATGCTGGTGGCGGCACCAGCCCCAATGATTTCAAAACCAGTGCCTGCACGACCATTACCAACAGCCAATAGAGGCAATCACCGCCTGCGGCAGCCCAGGAAACCCCGCGTTGGCGCAGTGTTACGATCGTTGCCGGTGCGACAAAGCCGACCCAGATGACGACAGCGGTGCCGATTGCCATGACCCATGGTGCTGCCTTTGGCGGCGCAAGGATGAGAGCGCCGGCAAGAATCGCGGCAAACCAGGCCTCTGCGACAAACGCGGTGATGTAGAAACCGGCGCTTCGCCGCTGTCGCCGCATGGCAAAACCGACCAGCAACCCTGCCAGCGTCGCGGCCAGGATGGGGAACGCGTTGAGTTTGATATAGATCATCAACGGTGATTGTGGCGGTTTTCAACGGTGCGGCAAAGGGCCTTCGACAGCGTCGCGACACCGGTAAAAGTGCACAGCATGGTGGTGTCGTCCCTGCCCCGCCCCACGATTGCGCGCCCGGCGAAGTCGATTCAAGCGGTTTCGAAGGCAATCGGGCGGTGTTTGCAGGCGGCACGACGGGCGTCTACAAGCGCGGCGAGGCTGTTTCGGCGCATAAAAGCGTGTCGGCCTGACCTGTTTTGGAGGTAATTCGATGGCAAATGCGACCCCCGACCTGTTGCTGGGGCGGTTGAACCATGTCGGCATCGCTTGTGTCAGCATCGATGCGACCGTTGCCATGTACGAACAATTGTTCGGCGCCACGGTTTCAACCCCGGCGTTCGATCTGCCGGCCCAGGGTGTTCGGGTGGCCTTTATCGATGTCGCCAACAGCCAGCTTGAGCTGATCGAGCCGCTGGGCGCCGATTCGCCGATCCATGGCTTTCTGAAAAAGAACCCCAGCGGTGGCCAGCACCATGTCTGTTTCGAAGTCGCGGACATCATCGCCGCGCGCGACGCGATGCGGGCGCGCGGTGCGACCGTGCTTGGCACCGGCGAACCGCGGATGGGCGCGCATGGCGTGCCGGTGATTTTTGTCCACCCGCGCGATACCGGCGGCGTGCTCATCGAGTTGATGGCGACACCCACCGGGCACTAGGGTCAGGATTGTCATCCCGGGTTCGCCCCGGGATGACAAATCAACCTGACGCAATCGGGTTTAGTTGCGGCGGCCGCTGAGTAGCCAGCCGACGACAAAGCCCAGCGCGATACCGCCGGCGAGCACGGCAACCGGCTGTTCCTGCACGGCGGTCTTTACCCGGGCCTGGCTGTCTTCGGCCAGCTTGGTGGCGCGCTCGCGGGCTTCGCGGGCGGTTTCAGGGGCTTTTTCCGCCCAATCCTTCACCGTGTCGCTGGCCTTGCCATAGACTTCCTTGGCGCGGCCATAGGCTTGTTCGGCCTTGCCCTTCAATTCGTGGATCTTGCCATCGGCCTGCATCTTGGCGTCGCTGATCGCAGCGCCGACGGCACCCTGTGTCACGCCGACTGCTTCGTCGATGGTGCCTTCGATGGTCTGCTTGTTGATCGCCATTGGTTTTTCCTTTCAAGGGGCCGAATGATACCCCACAGATAGGGTGCGCAGTCGCCGATTGAAAGGGCAGCAACGCCACCAATCTGGCGATCCGGTGGCTGTATGCGCCCACCGGAAAATGAATCAATCGTCGGCGCGAACCTTTGATCGGGACTGTTTTACCCCGGATCGCACCGCCTTGCCAGTCAATCGCCGTGCCTTGGAGCCGGCGCTGGGCTTGGTCGGTTTGCGCTTGATCGGCCGCACTTCGGCAGCAGCGACCAGCCCGGCCAGCCTTTCGCGGGCATCGGCGCGGTTGCGTTCCTGGGTGCGAAAGCGTTCGGCGGTGATGATGAGCACCCCATCGCGCGTCATCCGGCTGCCTGCCAGCCGCATCAGCCGGACCGCGACATCATCGGGCAAGCTGGGCGAACCGCGCACATCGAACCGCAATTGAACGGCGCTCGACACCTTGTTGACATTCTGCCCACCCGGCCCCGAGGCGCGGATGAAGCTTTCGTCCAATTCGGCTTCGGGGATGATAATCGGCATGGCTGCCCCAATAGCCGCTTTCCGTGGTGCCGCAAAAGCGGCTAGCTTGGTGGCAACCCAAGGGAGAACGACATGATCACCGTCCACCATCTTAACAACAGCCGTTCGCAGCGCATCGTCTGGCTGCTGGAGGAACTGGCGCTGCCCTATGCCATCAAGCATTACAACCGTGATGCGGTGACCAACCTCGCCCCGCCCGAACTCAAGGCGATCCACCCGCTCGGCAAGTCGCCGGTGATCGATGATGACGGCCGGGTGGTGACCGAATCCGGTGCGATCACCGATTACATCATCCGCCGCCACGGGGGCGGCCGGCTGGCGCCGAAACCCGGCACCGATGCGCATGAAACCTATCTCGAATGGCTGCATTTTGCCGAAGGATCGGCAATGACGCCCTTCCTGCTGGCGCTGTATACCGCCCGGCTTGGCGATGCCGCAGCACCCTTGCAGGAGCGGATTCAGGAACAGATCGGCGCCCATGTCGGCTATTTCTCGGCGGCGCTGGGCAGCAATGACTGGCTGGTCGAAAATTCCCTGTCGGGCGCCGACATCATGATGAGCTTCATCGCCGAAATCGCCACGGCGCAAGGGCTTGGGGCGCATTTCCCCAACCTGCCAGCCTATGCCAAACGGCTGCAGGCGCGCCCGGCGTGGCAGGCCGCGATGGCCAAGACCGAGCCCTATAACTTCCTGATCAAATAGGCATGAAGGCGCTGGCGGCGGTTGCCGTCAGCGCGCCCCGGCGGGTGGCCGCGCCATGCTGAAATAGGCAAGCGCGGCGACCAGCAGTGCGGCGCACATGATCATGGTGACCGGCAGCGGCGTATTGTCGTGCATCGCCGCCACCGTTGCCGATGTGGTCGCCCCGGCGGCAAAGCCCGCGGCACCGAACAGCCCGGATGTCGCGCCGGCGCGCAGCGGATCGATGTTGAGCGCACCGGCCAGCGCATTGGCGGCGATGAAGCCATTCGACGACAGCACGACGAACAGCCCCGCCATCACCAGCCATTTCGACGCCCCGGCCAATGCCAGCCCGAACAGCCCCATGCCGAACAGCGCCGCGAACACGCACGCCACCGCCAGGATGCGATCGGGCGAATAATAGCGCAGCAGGCGGCGGTTGACCTGGCTGGAGCCGATGACGCCAACCGCTATGCCGGCAAAGATCAGCCCGAACTGCGCCGGGGTGAAGCCCCAGATGTCGATGACCAGATCGGGCGCGGCGGCGATATAGCTGAACAGCGTCGCGCCGTTGCAGGCCGATACCAGTGTATAGCCCAACAATCGCCGGCTTTTCAGCAGGTCGAGATAGGCGCTGAGAATGGATTGTCCGCGCGATTTCGCTTCGGTTTCAGCGGAACGGCTTTCATCGAGCCGGAACCACACGGCGGCGAATACCGCCGCACCGAACAGGCCGAGCACGACAAACACCGCGCGCCACGACACGGCACGGGCCAGCCAGCCGCCCACCGTTGGCGCAACCAGCGGTGCGACCGCCAGCACCAGCACCAGCAGCGAGAAGATGCGGGCCGAATCGCGGTGGTCATAGCGATCGCGCACAACGGCGCGGGCGACGACCATGCCGGCGCAACAACCAAGCGCCTGGCCGAAGCGCCCGGCCACCAGCAGTTCTATGGAAGGTGCAAAGGCGCAAGCAAGGCTGGCGCCCACATAGACCAGGCAGCCGAAAAGCACCGCCGGGCGGCGGCCCAGCCTGTCACTGACAGGGCCATAGACGAGTTGGCCAAGCGCCATGCCGACGAAAAAAGCCGAAAGCGTCAACTGCACCGCGGCCGGCGACACGGCATAATCGCGGGCGATACTGGGTAATGTCGGCAGGTAAAGATCGATGCTGACGGCGCCGAACGCGGTCAGCGAACCGAGCAGCAATATCTCGCCGAGGCTGGGCGTGCGCGGGTTATGGGCGATGGGCTGGTGCATGTTGCATCGCGGCATAGGGGAGGAATGCCGCGCGGTCGAGGGGGCGCGGCGACGAGCCAGATGCGATTGCGCAACTGTATAGGCAGGACTGTCATCCCGGGCTTGACCCGGGACCCAGCTTCTTTCTGCTTCGGCATTGCGCAAGGAAAACCGGGTCCCGGGTCAAGCCCGGGATGACAAGTCAATTTGAATAGGCTTGGGTCCTGTCGTCGGCGCACCGGATGGCGCGATGCACCGTCGGCGTGCGCAAAGGCAGCCTAGGCGCGCGCGCCTTCGATCAGGCCGACGCTGTTGTGGCGCAGGGCTTCGAGCACCGCCGTCACGATGGCGGGGGCGTCGAGGCCGGCTTCGGCATATTGCTTGGCCGGGCTGTCATGGTCCTGGAAAATGTCGGGCAGGCGCAGCGTGCGCACCTTGAGGCCGCCATCGGTCAGGCCTTCATCGCTCAGCCAGGTCAACACATGCGCGCCAAAGCCGCCGGCGGCGCCTTCTTCGATCGTCACCAACACATCATGGGTGGCGGCAAGGTGGCGGATGAGCGCGTGGTCGAGCGGCTTGGCAAAGCGCATGTCGGCAACCGTGGTGCTGAGGCCCTTGCTTTCCAGTTCCTCGGCCGCCGTCAGTGCATCGCCAAGGCGGGTGCCGAGCGACAGCAGCGCAACGGTCTTGCCTTCGCATACGATGCGGCCCTTGCCGATTTCCAGCCGGGTGCGCTTTTCGGGAATGGCAACGCCCGTGCCTTCGCCGCGCGGGTAACGCACCGCGATGGGGCCGGTGTCGTGGAGCGCCATAGTGTGCACCATATCGGAAAGCTCGGCTTCGTCCGATGCCGCCATGACGACGAAATTCGGCAGCGTTGCCAGATAGGTAACGTCAAAAGCACCGGCATGCGTGCAGCCATCGGCGCCGACCAGGCCCGCCCGGTCGATACCGAACCGCACCGGCAGGTTCTGGATGGCGACATCGTGCACCACCTGGTCATAAGCGCGTTGCAGGAAGGTGCTGTAAATCGCGCAGAACGGCCGCATGCCCTGCGCCGCAAGGCCGGCGGCAAAGGTGACGGCATGCTGTTCGGCGATGCCGACATCGAAGGATCGTTCGGGAAACGCCTTGGCGAACCTGTCGACGCCGGTGCCCGATGGCATGGCGGCGGTGATTGCGACGATGGTCGAATCGCGCTTGGCTTCCTCGATCATCGCGTCGCCAAAAACGTTCTGATAGGCCGGCGCGCTCGGCTTTGGCTTGACCTGCGTACCCGAAACCACATCGAATTTCTGCACGCCGTGGTATTTGTCGGCAGCGGCTTCGGCGGGGGCATAGCCCTTGCCCTTTTGAGTCACGACATGGACGAGGATCGGACCTTCGGCGGCGTCGCGGACATTTTCCAGCACAGGCAGCAGATGTTCAAGATTATGGCCATCGATGGGGCCGACGTAATAAAAGCCCAGTTCCTCGAACAGCGTGCCGCCACCCTGCGCCATGCCGCGGGCATATTCATCGACCTGCCGCGCCGCCTTTTTCAGCGGGGTCGGCAGCGCCTTGCGCGCCATCTGCTTCACGGCTTCGCGTAGGCCGAGGAACGATTGCGACGACAGCAGCCGCGCCAGATAGGCCGACAGCGCGCCGACCGGCGGGGCGATCGACATGTCATTGTCATTCAGGATCACCACCAGCCGGTTGCCGGCCTGATAGGCGTTGTTCATGGCTTCATAGGCCATGCCCGCCGACATCGAACCATCGCCGATGACCGCAATCGCCTTGCCGGGCACGCCCTTCAGCTTGTTGGCAACAGCAAAACCGATGGCAGCGGAAATCGACGTCGAGCTGTGCGCGGCGCCGAACGGATCATATTCGCTTTCGGTGCGCTTGGTGAAGCCGGACAGCCCGCCGCCCTGCCGCAAGGTGCGGATGCGGTCGCGGCGTCCGGTGAGGATCTTGTGCGGATAGGCCTGGTGGCCAACGTCCCAGACCAGCCGATCCGTGGGTGTGTTGAAAACATAGTGCAGGGCGACCGTCAGTTCGATGACGCCTAGCCCGGCGCCAAGATGGCCGCCGGTCGTGGAGACGGCGTCGATCATCTCCGTGCGCAGTTCATCGGCAAGCTGGCGCAGGTCTTCGTGGCGCAGCCGCTTCATGTCCGCCGGCACGTTGACGGTATCGAGCAAGGGGGTCGAGGGTCGTTGAGTCACCAATGTCCGCCGAATTTATTGATTCTTGATGACAGTGCTAGCGACTTCGGATGCCGGTGTCGATGCAGACCGCCATCGCCAGCACCTGTGGCAGGTCACATTGGTCATGCACATGTTGCACAGCGGCCACGCACCTCGATCACCGGCTTTTCGGCGCGGAAGCCCGCGGCGCTGGCGGTTTCCCTGATCCGGGCGCTCAACTGGTCATCATCGACATGGGTGGCGCGGCCACAAATGTCGCAGACCAGAAAGATGCAGTCGTGCTGGCAATCCGGGTGGCCGTTGGCAAGATAGGCGTTGGCCGATTCGACCCGGGTTGCCACATTGGTCGCGACGAACAGGTCGAGAATACGGTAGACACTGTTGGCGGCGATGCGGCGGCCCTCGGCGGTGCTGACCGCTTCGGTGACATCATAGGCGCTGGCCGGTTTGTCGAACGCTGCCAACGCGGTGAACACGGCGGCGCGCATCGATGTCCATTGTTCGCCGGCGCCGACAATGGCGCGCTCTGCGGCCAGCGTCAGCGACGGGCCGGTGCGGACGCGGTGATCATGATCATGGGTTACCGACATGGCAGGGTTATCGACGTTTCGGCAGCGCGCGGCAACCGTTGTGAGATCACCCACGCGCGGCGCGCAGGTTCCACAGGTGCGCCGCGCCAAGCAGGCTGACCCCGGCGACCGACACCAGCACCTCGGCGCGGCCACCGTGCGCGATAAACAGCGATGCAGCCATCAGCGCAATGCCGACAGCGCCGAGCAGCCCGACCCCAAAGCGGCCATGGACACTCACCCCGCGCCACAGCGCGACGGCGGCGAGCGGCAGCGCCAGCAACAGGCCGACCAGATGGACATTATGGCCCAGCCAGTCACCCGACGCGGCAAACACCGTCAGCAACAACGATCCGGCCAGGCAATGCAAAAGGCACAGCCCCGAAAGCGTCATCGCGGATTTGTCGAGCAGGTTGCTGAAACGGGCGGACATGAAGCTGCGATATATTATCTCATTGGCTGGCGCAAGCCGATGTGTCCCCAAATGCGCCCGGCCGAAGTGGCTTCGCGCCTGCCCCCGCGACCATCGCGCCCTTGGCGGCTCCGGCGGTTTGGGGCAAAGGGCGGCGATGGTTTCGCTATCCCCCCTGACCGCCGCCTCGACTGCTGCCGCCTCGACTGCTGCCGCCTCGACGACAGCGCCCGTATCCGCCGCCGCCGTCCGGCCGCGCGCCATTGCCGCCTGGTTGCTGGCCGTTGCGGGCCTGGTATTCGCGATGGTCGTGGTCGGCGGCATCACCCGGCTGACCGAATCGGGCCTGTCGATCACCCGTTGGGACGTGGTTTCGGGCACGTTGCCGCCGCTGGGTGCCGCCGAATGGCAGGCGCAGTTCGATGCCTATCGCGCCTCCTCACAATTCCGGCTGATGAACAGCGGCATGACGCTTGGCGAGTTCAAGGGCATCTTTTTCTGGGAATATGTCCACCGCCTGCTCGGCCGGTTGATCGGGCTGGCCTTTGCGTTGCCGCTGGCGTGGTTCTGGCTGCGCCGGGCGATCCCGGCCGGTTACAAACCGCGCCTGCTGGCGCTGCTGATGCTGGGCGCGCTGCAGGGCACCATCGGCTGGTGGATGGTATCATCGGGCCTCGTCAACCGCACCGAAGTCGCGCACGAACGGCTGGCGGTGCATCTGGTGACGGCGTTGACGATCATGGCGGGGTGCATCTGGACGGCGCTCGATCTGCGGCGGCAGGGCAGCATTACCGAAGCGCGCTTTCGTGGTTGGGTGCTGCCATTTGCCGGGCTGCTGACGGTGCAGATCATCTGGGGCGCGTTCGTCGCCGGGATGCGCGCCGGCCATGTTTCCGATACCTGGCCACTGATGTTCGGGCAGCTGGTGCCGCCCGATCTGGTGACGCGCATCGCGGATCTGATCGATTCGCCGCTGACCGTGCATTTCATCCACCGGACCCTGGCCTGGGTCGTGGCGCTTGCGGCGCTGCATGTCGCGGCAAAGCTGTGGCGGACGGGTGCGGGCGGGCGGGCGTTGGCGATGGGCGGCGCGGTTGTGGCGCAATTCAGCCTTGGCGTGGCAACCGTGTTGAGCGGTGTCGCCATTCCGATCGGTGTTGCCCATCAGGCCTGTGGCGCCGTGCTGGTGGCGGCGACAGTCTGGTGTGCGCATTGGGCGGTACAGGGTCGCAGCAAGGGGCGGGCGGCATGACGGCGACCAACATATTGGGCGGGCCATTGGCTCTGTGTTCGGCGGAACCACTGACCGGCTGGATGCGTGACGGCTGCTGCAATACCGATGCGAACGACCATGGTCGGCACGTCGTCTGTGCGGTGATGACCGAGGAATTCCTCGCCTTCAGCCGGGCCGCCGGCAATGATTTGAGCACACCGCGCCCGGAATATGGCTTTGCCGGCCTGCAGCCCGGTGATCGCTGGTGCCTGTGCGCCGATCGGTGGGAGGAAGCCCGGATCGCCGGCTTTGCGCCGGAAGTGGTGCTGGCGGCGACCCATGCCAAGGCGCTGGAATCGACCGCGCTCGGGCATCTTCAAGCCCACGCGGCGAGCGAAGAACCTGCCGGCGAATGAAGTGGGACGGCGCCGCCTTCACCGGCGCCAAGCTGGCGGCGCTGCATGACGACAGCCTTCTGGTCTATCGCCGCGACGACAAGCCCGACATCCCCTTCCCCGGCCTGATCGATCTGCCCGGCGGCGGCCGCGAGGGCGATGAAAGCCCAGCCGACTGCGCGCTGCGTGAGCTTCACGAGGAATTCGGCATCATCGTGTCGGCCGAACGGCTGCACTATGCCCGCTCATACCATCTGCCCTGGTATCGTCCGGCGCCATCCTGGTTCCTCGCCGTGCGGCTGACCGATGCCGATATCGCCGCCATTTGTTTCGGCGATGAAGGCAGCGATTGGCAGTTGATGGCGGTGAACAGCTTCATCGGCCATGGCAGCGCGGTTTCACACCTGCAGGATCGCATCGTCGATTATCGCGGCGCCCCGACTGATTAATTCACAACGGACCAAATGGCTGGCCAGCCGGCGACACGGTATCATGACACCGCATCGAAAAACCCCGGAAAAGCTTGACGTCTGCCGGCGTTTCCGCGATATCGCCGCCATCCGGCTGGGGTCCCGCCCCGGCCGTTTCGCTTTATTTGACCGGACACATGCCATGCTCACCCGTTCCACCGACTCGATCAAGCCCGCCGAGGTCGAGAAAAACTGGCTGCTGATCGACGCCGAAGGGCTTGTCGTCGGCCGCCTCGCGTCGCTGATCGCCAACCGCCTGCGCGGCAAGCACAAAGCCAGCTTTACCCCCCACGTCGATTGCGGTGACAACATCATCGTCATCAACGCCGACAAGGTGCGGTTCACTGGCAAGAAGGCGACCGACAAGATCTATTATCGCCACACCGGCCACCCTGGCGGCATCAAGGAAACCACGCCTGCCAAGATCCTGGAAGGTCGTTTCCCGGAACGCGTTCTGATCAAGGCTGTTGAGCGCATGGTGCCCCGCGGTCCGCTCGGCCGGGCCCAGATGCGCAACCTGCGCGTCTTCAAGGGTACCGAGCACCCGCACACGGCGCAGAACCCGCAGGTGATCGATATCGCCGCGATGAACCGCAAGAATTCGACACTTACTGCTGATAAGAAGGCTGCTGAATAATGTCTGACACTCGCCAGTCTCTGTCCGATCTGGGCGGCATGCGCGATGGCTCCTACAATTCGGGTGCCGATAACGCCGATGCGAACCACAACCCGGCGCACACCGGTGGTGGCGGCCCGCCCGCCCCGCTGCGTGACCAGGAAATCGATGCCTATGGCCGTGCCTATGCCACCGGCAAGCGCAAGAACGCCATTGCCCGCGTCTGGCTGAAGCCCGGCACCGGCAAGATCATCGTCAACGGTCGCGACCAGACGGTGTATTTCGCCCGCCCGACCCTGCGCCTTGTCATCAACCAGCCGTTCGACATCGTCGATCGTCGTGACCAGTATGACGTGATGTGCACCGTCGTCGGTGGCGGGCTTTCGGGCCAGGCCGGCGCCGTCAAGCACGGCATCTCGGTCGCGCTGACCCGGTACGAACCGACCCTGCGCACCACCGTCAAGCAGGCCGGGTTCCTGACCCGCGATCCGCGCGTCGTCGAACGCAAGAAGTATGGCAAGGCCAAGGCCCGCAAGAGCTTCCAGTTCTCGAAGCGCTAATCTGGCAAACAGCCGGGTCACCACCCGCAAGAAAACGCCCGTGCCCCCTTGGCACGGGCGTTTTTCGTTGGGCATCTTGCGGTTGTGCCCCGGCTATCATGTCCCCGTTAACCGGGGCATAAGGCGAGCATGATTCGCACCCTCGCCCTGTTGCTGCTCGCCCTGTTCGCTGCCCCTGTGGCGGCGCAATCTGTTTCCGATCAGCCGCACACCCGCATCGCGATCATCGCCGAGAGCCGGAAGCCCGCCGCCGGGCAACCGCTCGGCATCGGCCTGATGCTCACCCCCAAGGCAGGCTGGCACACCTATTGGCAGAACCCCGGCGACGCCGGCGCGCCGACGCGAGTGACCTGGACGCTGCCGCCCGGCACGCCGGAACCGCCGCCGCTGGCCTATCCGGTGCCGGAAACACTGATCGTTTCGGGGCTTATGAACTATGTCTATGCCCATCCCAATGTGCTGGTGACATCGGTAACGCCGCCGGCGGACCTTGCCCGCAACGCGTCCTTCACTGTCACCGTCAAGGCCGATTGGCTGGTGTGCAGCGATGAACAATGCGTCCCCGAAAGCGCCACGCTCAGCCTGCCGCTCAGCATCGGCGACGGCGCTGCCGACCCGGAGAACGGCTTTCGGGTCGCCATGGCGCGCGCCGACTTGCCAAAGCCGGTCGATTGGGCCGCGACCTGGGCGGTGGCCAAGGGCAGCTTCGTGCTCGCCGCGCCGCTGGGCTCTGTCGACAAGGTCCGTGCCGCCTATTTCTTCCCGCTGACGGAGGGCGCCATCGATTATGCCGCGCCGCAGACTGTCACCATCGCCGGCGACAAGCTGCGCATCGAGACCAAGGTGGGGCCTGGCGCCGCGCCGCTCGCCGGCCCGGTCAGCGGCGTGCTGCGCATCGAGCGCGAAGGCGAGGACAAGCCCATCGGCTTTGCCCTGACGGCGAGGCCCGGTGACGTGCCGGCAATGGGCGTGGCGCTGGGCAGCAGCCGCGGCGAGGATGCCGGCCCGACGCTGTTGCCGATCCTGCTTGCCGCCATCCTGGGCGGCATCATCCTCAATGTCATGCCCTGCGTGTTCCCCATCCTCAGCCTGAAGGCGCTCAGCCTCGCCAGCGGCAACATCGATCCGCGCGCCGCGCGCCGCGATGCCATGGCCTATGCCGCCGGCGTCATCACCGTCTGCGTCGCGCTGGGCGGGCTGGTGCTGCTGCTGCGCGCCGCCGGGTCACAGGTCGGCTGGGCGTTCCAGTTGCAGGACCCGCGCGTCATCACCGGGCTGTTGCTGCTGGTCACCGCCATCGCGCTCAACCTCGCCGGGGTGTTCGAAATCACCCTCGGCACCGGCAATCTGGGCGAACAGACCATCCGCAAGGGCGGCGTCTTGGGCAGCTTTGCCACCGGCGCGCTGGCCGCGTTTGTCGCCACGCCATGCACCGGGCCGTTCATGGCCGGCGCGCTGGGCGCCGCGCTCATCCTGCCGCCGCTGGACGCGATTGCGGTGTTCGCCGGGCTAGGCTTTGGCGTCGCCCTGCCCTTCCTGCTGGTCGGCTTCATCCCGGCGCTGCGACGGCGGTTGCCGCGCCCCGGCCTGTGGATGACCCGGCTGCGCGCCATGTTGTCGGTGCCGATGTTCATCACGGCGCTGGCGCTGGCCTGGGTGCTGGGCCGGCAGGCGGGCGTGTCGGGCATGACAGCGGGGCTGGCCGGCGCGATGCTGCTCGGGCTGCTGCTGTGGTGGCTGGGCAGCCGGCAACACCATGGCAACAGCGCCTGGATTCCGGCCGCGGGCGCAGTCCTCGCGGTGGCGGCGGCGATCATGTTGCTGCCAGTCGAAGCCCCCGCCTCGGCGCAGGCGACATCGGCACCGGCGGCCCTGATGGCGCAGCACTATACCCCTGAAAAGCTTGCCGAACTGCGTGCCAGCAAGACGCCGGTGTTCCTGTATATGACCGCCGATTGGTGCCTGACTTGCAAGGTCAACGAACGCGGCGCCATGGCCGATACGGCGGTGGCCGCCGCCTTCAAGAAAAAGGGCATCGCGGTTCTGGAGGGCGACTGGACCCGCGGTGATACCGCCATCTCGCAATGGCTGGCCGAACAGGGTCGCGCCGGCGTGCCGGTCTATGTCTTCTACAGCGCCGACGGCCGGCAGGAAGAACTGCCGCAGATCCTGACGGTGGACCGGCTGACATCGCTGGGCTGAGTCGCAGGTCGAGTGTGGTAGCCGGATGGACGCGCGCTTTCTGAAACGCGGGTATTGCCGATAATTCCAGTGTTCTCAGGCGGTTGTCGCCGATAAGTTCACACTAACGCACCGCTCGTTTTGGCATAGTTGAAATCTTGGCCCGGCCTAGGTTTTGAGAAATCTGGGAAACGCAACGCTTTCGGTCATCGCATGATTGGGTTGTCCTACATGCATAATATAGCCATATTGGTTCATTTGTAAAGCGAATATTCAACCCCTACCGTTAGTTCTTCGATCCAACTCAGACCGCTTTTCGGCAGCTAAACAGTCAGGCAGGAAACGCCCAATTGCGGGCGTTCGCGTTGCGGTTCAGTATCGTCGTATGAGCTATGAAAAGCGTCCGACCAATTGGGGGTGCCTGTCTTCCATTGTTGTGATGACGCCGGTGGCGCTGATCGTGTTTGGTGCAGGCATGATGGGCGGTGGCGGATGCGAGGGGCGGGAGCCGCCCTGCGCTGGCAACTATACACCCGTGTGGATCATGATGGGCGTCGTCGTCGCTGTCGCAGTCGGACTGGCCTTTTGCATCAATCTGTTGATCGCTAAAGTCCGCTCATGGCGCAATACGCGGAACGGCAACTAACCACCCACTTCTCGCCGTTCGGTCCGTGCGCCAACCAGAGAGCCCAAAAGCCGAACGGCCTCTGTCGGGCGAAAGGCGGCCGGGCCAGCGCCTATCCGGAAGCGCAAATTCTTCCCCCTCCCCCCACGTGAGCGCAGCGAGCGTAGAGTGGGGAGGGTTGGGGTGGGGGTTGTCGAGATAGGGTGCGCACGAACTGAAAGCCCCCACCCCCGGGCTTCCCCACTCTACGCCTGTGGCGGTGGGGGGAGGGAGCAGAAAGGCTCGCCTAACGCCGCCGCTTGAACACGCGTTTGCCGGCGAGCCAGGTTTCGTCGACCTTTGTTTCCCACAGCGTTGCCGCCGGGGTGGTGAACAGATCCCGGTCTATCACGATGAAATCGGCCCATTTTCCGGGGGTCAGCGTGCCGACCTTGTCTTCGGCGTGGCCGGCCCAGGCGGCGCCGGTGGTGAAGGCGGCGAAGGCTTGCGGCAGGGTCAGCGCCTCCGACACGCGCCAGCCGCCGGGGGGTTGGCCATCGCGGGATTGGCGGGTGACGGCGGCGTGCAGGCCGTAGAACGGGTTGGGCGGTTCCACCGGGAAATCCGATCCGCCGGCGATGCGGGCGCCGCTGTCGAGGATGGTTTTCCAGGCATAGCCGCCGGCCAGCCGCGCCTCCCCGACGCGCGCCTCTGCCATGCCCTTGTCGCTGGTGGCGTGGGTTGGCTGGATGCTGGCGATGATGCCGAGCCGGGCAAAGCGCGGCAGGTCTTCGGGCGACACGATCTGCGCATGTTCGTCGCGGTGGCGCAGCGCCATCCGCTGTGGTTCCGGCACCGCGGCAAAGGCGCCGAGCACCGCGCCGTTCGCCGCATCGCCGATGGCATGGACATTGACCTGGAACCCCTTGGCCGAGGCATCGAGGATCATGCGGCGCAGAAGGCCTTCCTCATAAAACGGGATGCCGGTCTGGCCCGGCGCGTCGCTATAGGGCATTCGCATCCAGGCGCCGCGCGAACCGAGCGCGCCATCGGCCTGCAGCTTCATCGCCATCATCGCCAGCCGGTCGCCATAGGCCCAGCCGATGGGGCCATTCGGCGCGATGGCGGTGCGGTTTTCGGGGCCATAGGCCATGGCATAGATGCGCGCCGTCAGCTTGCCGGATTCGGCAAAGCGGCGATAACGATCCCAGGTGGCGGGATCGATGCCGGCATCATGGGCGCCCGTCAGCCCGACCGACGCCATGATTTCGAGCGCTTTCTTCAGCGTCGCATCGGATTCGGCGGGGGTGGGCACCGGGATTTTGGACGCGACCAGTTTCATCGCGCCATCGACGAGCACGCCCGTCGGATTACCCTGTGCATCGCGTTCGATGCGGCCATCCGCCGGGTCCTTGGTCGCCGCTGTGACGCCGGCGAGTTGCAGCGCGCGGGTGTTGGCCCAGCCGGCATGGCCATCGACGCGGCGCAGGAACGCCGGTTTGTTGCCCGTCACTGCATCGAGTTCGGCGGCTGTGGGGAAGCGGCCAAGGTTCCAGCGTTCCTGGTTCCAGCCGCCGCCCTGAATCCAGGCGGCGTCCGTCTTGTATTGCCGCAGCCGGTCCTGCGCGTCCTTCAACGATGTCGTGCCGTTCAGATCGGCGCTGAGCGCCAGCGTGCCAAGACTCATGACATGGCCGTGTGCATCGATCAGGCCAGGCAACAGGGTGCGGCCGCGCAGGTTGACCATCTTGCCGCGCGGCAGGGGCGCGCCGGCGGCCAGCGTTGCCTTCACCCGGCCATCATCGCCGACGACCAGCGTCGCAAAGCGGGCGATGCTGCCGCCCGCATCGATCGTATAGCCATTGGCGTTGGTGAAGCTGGTGTCCGCCAGCGCCGGGGCGGCCAGCGCCAGCGCAGCGAACGCGATGGATACGGCGACGGGGCGGCGATTGATCATCATGGCGACAGCCTAACCTGTCGCAATGGCCGGGGACAATGGCTCGATGACGATATTCATCAATGCCTGAGGCGACGGATCAGCGATGATGTGTCCTGCCGACCGCCGCCCATCGCCTGCACATCGGCATAGAATTGATCGACAAGCGCACCGACCGGCAACGGCACGCCGAGCCGCCGGGCTTCATCGAGCGCCAGGCCGAGATCCTTGCGCATCCAATCGACGGCAAAGCCGAAATCGAATTTGCCGGCGGCCATGGTGGTGGCGCGGTTTTCCATCTGCCAGCTTTGCGCCGCGCCCTTTGAAATCACATCGACGACCTGGCCGAGATCGAGGCCCGCCGCTTCGCCCAGCGCCAGCCCTTCGGCCAGCCCTTGCAACACGCCGGCGATGCACAATTGGTTGACCATCTTGGTCAATTGCCCGCTGCCCGCCGGGCCCATATGGCCGATGCGCTTGGCGAACGCCTGCATGATCGGTTCGGCGGCAGCAAACGCCTGGGGGGTGCCGCCGCACATGATGGTCAGCTGGCCATTTTCGGCGCCGGCCTGCCCGCCGGAAACCGGCGCATCGACAACATGGAGCCCGAGCGTTTCACCGGCGGCGGCGAGTTCACGGGCGATGGCGGCCGAAACCGTGGTGTGATCGATGAACAAGGCGCCGGGCGCCATCGCGGCAAAGGCGCCATCGGGGCCAAGCGTGACGGCGCGCAGATCTTGGTCGGCCCCCACACAGGCCAGCACCGCATCGGCACCGCGCGCGGCCTCGGCGGGCGTTGCGGCGGCGCGGCCACCGTTCGCGGCGACCCAGGCGGCGGCCTTTTCAGCGGTGCGGTTGTAGACGGTGACATCATGGCCGGCGGCGGCGAGGTGGCGGGCCATCGGGGCGCCCATGACGCCAAGGCCGAGAAATGCGATTTTGGCCATGGCCGGTGCTTCCTTGCAGACTGTCCGCCTCCCCTAGCGGAGCCGGCGCACCGGGTGAAGCGTTGCTGGCCATGCGACAAAACAGCCGGTATGGAGCCGGACATGAACGCCAGCACCGCCCCTGAAACTGCAACACCTGCGACTGCGCCCTTGCCGATTTCGATTGGTGATGTGGAAGCCGCGGCACGGGCGATCGAGGGATCGGTCATCCATACGCCGTGCCTGCGCAGCCAGACGCTATCGACGCTGACCGGTGCCGATGTGTGGCTGAAGTTCGAAAACCTGCAATTCACCGCCGCCTACAAGGAGCGCGGCGCGCTCAACAAGCTGCTCAGCCTGACGGCGGAGGAGCGGGCGCGCGGCGTGATCGCGGCATCCGCCGGCAACCATGCGCAAGGGCTGGCCTATCACGCGCTGCGGCTGGGCATTCCCGCGACCATCGTCATGCCGAAATTCACGCCGGTGGTGAAGGTGCAGCAGACCGAAGGCCATGGCGCCAATGTCGTGCTGTTCGGCGAAAAATTCGAGGAAGCCAGCGCCCATGCCCATGAACTTGCGGCGAAGCGCGGCTTTGTTTTCGTGCACCCGTTCGATGATCCGCTGGTGATGGCGGGCCAGGGCACGGTCGGGCTGGAAATGCTCGATGCCGTGCCGGATCTCGACACGCTGGTGGTGCCGATCGGCGGCGGCGGGCTGATTTCGGGCATCGCGACGGTCGCCAAGGCGCGCAATCCCAAGATCGACGTGATCGGCGTGCAGGCGGAATTGTATCCGTCGATGTACGCCATGTTGAAGGGCGAAACCGCCATTTGCGACGGCGATACGCTGGCCGAGGGCATTGCGGTGAAAACGCCCGGCAAGCTGACATCGGCCGTGGTGCGGGCGTTGGTCGATGATATCGTGCTGGTTGGCGAACGCGATCTGGAACGCGGCGTCGCCATGCTGCTCAACATCGAAAAAACCGTGGTGGAGGGCGCCGGCGCGGCCGGGCTTTCGGCGCTGCTCGCCCACCCCCGCCGTTTTCGCGGCACCAAGGTCGGGCTGGTCTTGTGCGGCGGCAATATCGATACGCGGCTGCTGGCGAACGTGCTGCTGCGCGAACTGGCGCGGTCGGGCCGGCTGGCGCGGCTGCGCATCCGCTTGAAGGACCGGCCGGGGCAATTGTTCGAAGTCGCGCGAATTTTCGACCAGCAGCAGGTCAACATCCTGGAAGTCTATCACCAACGCGTGTTCACCAGCCTGCCGGCCAAGGGCCTGATTGCGGAAATCGAGTGCGAAACCCGCGATGCCGACCATCTGCAACGGCTGCTGGAGGCGTTGCGCGCTGCTGGCTATGAAGTGCGGATGGTGGAAGCGGACTGACCCTAGCTGTACGTGTAGCTCGTCTTGGTCTGGGTGAAGAACGCCACCGCCGCAAAGCCCTGTTCGCGGGCGCCATAGCTGGATGATTTCGATCCGCCGAACGGCACATGATAATCGACACCGGCGGTGGGCAAATTGACCATCGTCATCCCGGCTCGGGCGCGGCGCTGGAAATCCCGCGCGTGTTTCAGGCTGGTGGTGGCGATGCCCGCGGCGAGGCCGAATTCCGTCGTGTTGGCGACGTGCAGCGCCGATTCGTAATCGGCAACGCGGATGGTGGTGGCGACCGGGCCGAAGACTTCCTCGGTGTTGATGCGCATCGATGGCTCGGTATCGGCGACCAGCGTCGGCTGGACATACCAGCCGGGCGTGGTGCCGCTGATGCGGTTGCCGCCGGTGACGATGCGGCCGCCGGCCTGCCGCGCGATGTCGATGTATTTATAGCTGGTTTCCATCTGGGCTTCCGACACCGCCGGCCCCATCTGGGTTTGGGGATCGAGCGCATCGCCGACGCGCAGCGCCGCGACCCGTTCGGCGAGCGCCGCGACGAAGCGATCGTGGATACCATCCGTCACGATCAGCCGGCTGGAGGCGGTGCAACGCTGTCCGGTGGCAAAATAGCTGCCATCGAGCGCGATCATCACGGCGCGGTCGAGATCGGCATCATCAAGCACGATCAACGGGTTCTTGCCGCCCATTTCCAGTTGCACCCGCGCCTGTCGCCGGGCCGCGCCCATTGCCACGCCGGCGCCGACCGATTGCGAGCCAGTAAAGCTGATGCCATCGACATCCGGGTGATCGACGATCGCCTGGCCAACGCCGCCGCGGCCGATGACCAGGTTGAACACGCCCTTTGGCATCCCGGCTTCGACAAGGATGTCGGCCAGCGCCGAAGCGGTGGCGGGGGTCAGCCCGGCGGGTTTCATCACCACGGTGTTGCCAAAGGCCAGCGCCGGCGCCGCCTTCCACGCCGGGATGGCGATGGGGAAGTTCCACGGCGTGATCAGGCCGTACACTCCCACCGCCTGCTGATAGGTCTGGATTTCGACGCCCGGACGGACGCTGTCGAGATTCTGGCCATGCCGACGCAGCGCCTCTCCGGCGAAATATTTGAAGATGCGGCCGGCGCGGACGGTCTCGCCAATGCCCTCCGCCAGAGTCTTGCCTTCCTCGCGCGACAATAGCCGGCCAAGCTGTTCACGGCGTTCCATCACCAGCGTGCCGGCGCGATCGAGCACATCGGCGCGCAGTTCCGGCGACGCGTCGGCCCATGCTGGAAAGGCCCGGCGGGCGGCCGCCACCGCCGCATCGACCTCGGCTTGGCCACCATCGGGCGTCAGCGCGACGATGTCGTTGGTGTTCGACGGGTTGCGGCTTTCGCCGGGGCAATCGCCGTCCACCCGCTCCCCGTCGATCAGGTGACAAAGCCGGATAATGTCTGTCATCGCGTGGTCCTTGCGGTCGATGCCCGGTCGGCGGGCGATGGCATCAGTGTCGGGGCACGCCGCCGGGGTTGCAAGAGCGGGGCGGGCTCCGGCGCACTCGGGC
>JBBQYI010000049.1:0-21371 GCA_038208825.1 Sphingomonadales bacterium
GGCAGCCGCATGATCGATTCATCGTTGAAAACCCGGCTCGATTCGCTCGGCCAGGCACTGAAGGGCTCGAACTGAAATGGACATCAACGCCGCCGAAATCTCGCGGGTCATCAAGGACCAGATCGCCAATTTCGGCAATGAAGCCGAAGTTTCCGAAGTCGGCCAGGTGCTGTCGGTCGGCGACGGTATCGCCCGTGTCCATGGCCTCGACAATGTCCAGGCCGGCGAAATGGTCGAATTCCCGGGCGGTATCAAGGGCATGGCGCTCAACCTTGAAGCCGATAACGTCGGTATCGTGATCTTCGGTTCTGACGCCAGCATCAAGGAAGGCGACACCGTCAAGCGCACCGGCACCATCGTCGATGTGCCGGTTGGCCGTGGGCTTTTGGGCCGCGTCGTCGATGGTCTTGGCAACCCGATCGATGGCAAGGGCCCGCTCACCGATGTGAAGCGCAGCCGCGTCGAAGTGAAGGCGCCGGGCATCATCCCGCGCACGTCGGTCCATGAACCGATGCAGACCGGCCTGAAGGCGCTCGATGCGCTCGTGCCCGTCGGCCGCGGCCAGCGCGAACTCATCATCGGCGATCGCCAGACCGGCAAGACCGCCGTCGCCATCGACACCTTCATCAATCAAAAGGCGATCAACGCCGGCGATGATGACAGCAAGAAGCTGTTCTGCATCTATGTCGCCGTCGGCCAGAAGCGTTCGACCGTCGCCCAGATCGTCCGCGCGCTCGAAGAAAATGGCGCCATGGAATATTCGATCGTCGTCGCTGCCACCGCGTCGGAGCCGGCGCCGCTGCAGTTCCTCGCGCCCTACACCGGCTGCACCATGGGCGAATTCTTCCGCGACAATGGCATGCACGCCGTCATCGTTTATGACGATCTTTCGAAGCAGGCGGTTGCCTATCGCCAGATGTCGCTGCTGCTCCGTCGTCCGCCGGGCCGCGAAGCCTATCCGGGCGATGTGTTCTATCTCCACTCGCGCTTGCTGGAGCGTGCGGCCAAGCTGAACAAAGACAATGGTTCGGGGTCATTGACGGCTCTGCCGATCATCGAAACCCAGGCTGGCGACGTTTCGGCGTACATTCCGACCAACGTGATTTCGATCACCGATGGCCAGATCTTCCTCGAAACCGAACTGTTCTACCAGGGCATCCGCCCGGCCATCAACGTCGGCCTTTCGGTGTCGCGCGTCGGTTCGGCGGCACAGACCAAGGCGATGAAGAAGGTTGCCGGCACCATCAAGCTGGAACTGGCGCAGTATCGCGAAATGGCGGCCTTCGCGCAGTTTGGTTCGGATCTGGATGCTTCGACGCAGCGCCTGCTCAACCGCGGTGCCCGGCTGACGGAACTGCTCAAGCAGGGCCAGTACAAGCCGATGCCGTTCGAGGAACAGGTCGTCAGCATCTTCGCCGGCGTTAACGGCTTCCTCGATGCGGTCGATGCCAAGGCGGTCACCCGTTTTGAATCGTCGCTGCTCGCCCATGTCCGCTCGGCCCATGCCGATGTGCTGACCGCCATCCGCGATTCCAAGGATCTTTCGGCCGATACGACGGCCAAGCTCAAGGACATCGTCGGCGGCTTCGCCAAGACGTTCGCTTAACCTTTTTGCCCTGTCACTCCGGGCTTGAACCGGGGGCCCAGCCTGGCTGGACAGCGACAGGGCAGGAAACTGGATCCCGGGCCAAGCCCGGGATGACGGCAAGGAAAAGATGGCAAGTCTCAAAGCCCTCAAGATGCGCATCGTCTCGGTGAAGTCGACGCAGAAGATCACCAAGGCGATGAAAATGGTCGCTGCGGCGAAGCTGCGCCGCGCGCAGGAAGCCGCCGAAGCCGCGCGCCCCTATTCGGAGCGTATGGCTTCCGTCATGGCGTCGCTCGGTTCGCGGGTCATCGTCGGCCCCGAATCGCCGCGCTTGCTCGCCGGTACCGGCAGCAACCAGGTGCACCTGATGGTCATCGCTTCGTCGGAACGCGGCCTCGCCGGCGGTTTCAACACCAACATCGCCCGCCTTGCCCGCAAAAAGCTGGAATCGCTGCTCGCCGATGGCAAGACGGTCAAGCTGCTGTTCGTCGGCAAAAAGGCGCGCGCGCCGTTCATGCGGACGCACCGGGAGTTGATCATCGGCTATATCGACCAGACGCACATCAAGAACGTCGCCTTCACCGATGCCAAGGCCATCGCCGACAACATTACCGCGCGCTTCGAAGCCGGCGAATTCGACGTGGCGCATCTGTTCTTCAGCCGCTTCCGCTCCGCGCTGGCGCAGGAACCGACCGAAATCCAGATCATCCCCGCCGCGCTGCCGACCGGCACCGACAAGGTGGACGGTGCCGATGCCGCGATCGAATATGAACCCGATGAAGAAGCCATCCTGACCGAACTGCTGCCGCGCAACCTCGCGGTGCAGGTGTTCCGCGCGCTGCTCGAAAACGCAGCGTCCGAACAGGGCAGCCGCATGACCGCGATGGACAATGCCACCCGTAACGCCGGTGACATGATCAACCGCCTCACCATCACCTACAACCGCACGAGACAGGCCGCGATCACCAAGGAATTGATCGAGATCATCTCGGGCGCCGAAGCGCTTTAAGGAGCACGCCACATGGCCAATACCACCAACCACGTCGGCCGCATCGCGCAGGTCATCGGTGCCGTCGTCGACGTGCATTTCGACAGCGATCTTCCGGCGATCCTGTCGGCGCTCGAAACCACCGTCGCCGGCAACCGCCTCGTCCTCGAAGTCGCGCAGCATCTCGGTGAAAACACCGTGCGCACTATCGCCATGGACGCGACCGACGGTCTGGTTCGCGGCCAGGAAGTCACCGATACCGGCTCGCAAATCCGCGTGCCCGTCGGCCCCGCCACGCTCGGCCGCATTCTCAACGTCATCGGTGAGCCGATCGACGAAATGGGTCCGGTGAACGCCGACATCACCATGCCGATCCATGCCGAAGCGCCGTTGTTCATCGACCAGTCGACCGAAAGCTCGATTCTGGTCACGGGCATCAAGGTCATCGACCTGATCGCCCCCTATGCGAAGGGCGGCAAGATCGGGCTGTTCGGCGGCGCCGGCGTCGGCAAGACCGTGCTCATCCAGGAACTGATCAACAACATCGCCAAGGGCCATGGCGGCACCAGCGTGTTCGCCGGCGTGGGCGAACGCACCCGCGAAGGCAATGATCTGTATCACGAATTTTTGGAAGCCGGCGTCATCGCCAAGGACGAGAATGGCAATGCCACGTCCAAGGGCTCCAAAGTCGCGCTGGTCTTCGGCCAGATGAACGAACCCCCCGGCGCCCGCGCCCGCGTCGCGCTGTCGGGCCTGACCAACGCCGAATATTTCCGCGATGTCGAAGGCCAGGACGTGCTGTTCTTCGTCGATAACATCTTCCGCTTCACGCAGGCCGGTTCCGAAGTGTCGGCATTGCTCGGCCGTATCCCGTCCGCCGTGGGTTATCAGCCGACGCTCGCCACCGACATGGGCCAGTTGCAGGAGCGCATCACCTCGACCAACAAAGGCTCGATCACGTCGGTGCAGGCGATCTATGTCCCCGCCGACGATCTCACCGATCCGGCGCCGGCCGCGTCGTTCGCCCATCTGGATGCAACGACGACGCTCAGCCGCTCCATCGCCGAACTCGGCATTTATCCGGCGGTCGATCCACTCGATTCGACGAGCCGCGTTCTGGAACCGCGCACCGTCGGCGAAGAACATTACGCCGTCGCCCGTTCGGTGCAGGAAGTGTTGCAGCGCTACAAGAGCCTGCAGGACATCATCGCCATTCTGGGCATGGACGAACTGTCGGAAGAGGACAAGCTGACCGTCAGCCGCGCCCGCAAGATTCAGCGTTTCCTGTCGCAGCCGTTCCATGTCGCCGAAATCTTCACCGGCACGCCCGGAGTGTTCGTGAAGGTTGAGGACACGATCAAGGGCTTCAAGGCCATCGTTGCCGGTGAATATGATCACCTGCCCGAAGCGGCCTTCTACCTTGTCGGCACCATCGAGGATGCTGTTGCCAAGGCCCAGCGTCTCGCAGCCGAAGCGGCGTAAGCGGCTTCCCTCTCCCTAGTGGGGAGAGGGGGTAGGAAGGAAAGAACAATGGCCGATCTGCTTCACTTCGAACTGGTTTCTCCCGAACGACTGCTTTCGTCCGGCAAGGTCGCCATGGTCGTCGTCCCGGGAGTCGAGGGTGATTTCGGCGTCCTGCCCGGCCATGCGCCGATGATGAGTACCATCCGTCCCGGTGCGATTTCGATCTATGAAGCCGATTCGAACAGCCTGACCCGGCGCGTCTTCGTCGATGGCGGCTTTGCCGAAGTCAGCGACAAGGGCCTGACCATTTTGGCCGAAAGCGCGATCCCGGTTGGCGACATCGATCCGGGCGCTGTCGCCACCGATCTCGCCGCCGCCCGCACCGCCAATGACGAACGTGCGATTGCCCGGCTCGAAGCCATGCAGGCCGCCGTCGTCAACTGACGCATTGATCGCGCGACGCCGGTCAGCCTGGCGGCGTGCAGCTTTTCCCTGCCAATTGCAGCGCCGCCACCCGTTGCAGCGCGGTCGCCTGTGCGTGCGACAGGCCAAGCTCCGCGGCTGCGATTTCTGTGGCGCCGAGCCGCTGCGGATCCAACCCGGTCACGCCGCCGAATATGACCAAGGCTTCCAGATAATAGCCGGCGACGCTGGCGTGATAATGGTCGTAGGCCCAAAGGTCGATTTGCCCCGCGGCGATGCCGTCATAGGGGTCTGGATCGGCGACCCCGGCGGTGATGGCACAGGTGAACGCTTCCCCAACCGGGTTGATGCGGCGGATGGCAGGTGTGGCGGCGACCACGGCATCGGCACCGCGACGCAGGTCGGTTGCCATCTGCGCGATGGGGGTGCCTGACCAGGGTTTGCCGGGCGGGTAGACGAGATCGGGGCGCGACCAGGTGGCGGTCAGGCTGATGGTCGTATCCGGGTTGCGGGCGGTGAACATGGCGGCGAATCGCCCGGCATCGGCCATGCTGCGCGCCGGATCGCCGGGCTTTTCGGGGTCGAGCGTGCTGTATTCCTGAAGCACGACATGATCCCAGGCGCGATCCACCAGCATTGTCTTGTTGGCCAGATGCCAGGCCAGCGATTTGCCCGGGGATGTTTCGAGTGAAACGGTATAGTTCAACCCGGCCTCCTCGGTGAACAGTTTGAACAGCGCCGGCACCCCGCCGACGCCGTCACCGTTCAGATCCGTCACGCTGGCGGCGCGATAATGCCAGACGGGCGAATAGGCGCCAAAGGTGAAGCTGTTGCCGATGAACAGCATGGTTTGCGCTGCCGGCGGCGGCGCTGCTGATGCTGTGGCTGACACCAGCAATGCGGCCAGACCAATTACCCGTGCAATCATGCGTGCTCCCCGTTCGATGAAGCGGACGATAGCAGTCGGGCAATGGGCGGCAAGGGGGTCGGCAAGGGGGTCGGCACGGGGGTCGGCAAGGGGGCGGGAAGACGCGCGCGGCCCTGAGAGGCGAAACGGTTCCGAGGGGCTCTCAGTCTCGGCAGGTGGCATTGCCGCCCCGGCGCGCGACACTGGCCGGATACCGCCGGGAGACGCCGCCATGCCAACGCTCGACATCGAACAGGAAGGCCCCATTCTCTGGGTCCGCCTCAACCGGCCTGTAGCGATGAACGCCTAAAACGCCGACAATTGCGCGCCCGTTTCGCTGGCGTTGACCCGCCGCATGTTGTGGCAGTTTGCCGGGGAAGCCAGCCCGCGCGGCGCGCTGTCGGTCGATGCCGCCATCAATATCGCGAGGGGCAAGACGGCCGACGTGCATGAAGGCGTTTCAGCGTTCCTCGAAAAGCGGCCGCCGGCTTTCCCCTGTTCGGTGTCGGCCGATATGCCGGCCAGCGATTGGTGGACGGCGGGTGCGGCTACTCACCGCCGCTAGTGGCGATGATCACCGACTGATTGCGTGAACATCGGCGCGCCGGAATCGCTTTTTCCCGCGATGCGCAACGCCCGGTCGTGCAATGCGCCTGCCATGGGGCGTGGGCCGGCGCGGTCGGATGCCGGGTGGGTGCTTGTGCGAAACCGGGTGCCGCCATAGGCTCGCCATATGGTCGAAACGGCATCCAGACTGACCGGGGGCTGTCTTTGCGGCGCGCTGCGCTACAGCGCTTCGGTGCCGCCTGCCAACGCCGGCTATTGCTTTTGCGCGGATTGCCGCCGCGCTTCGGGCGGTGCCGGCATCGGTTTTCTGGGATTTGCGGCAAGCCAACTCGCCATCACCGGCCCCGCCCGGCAATTCGTGTCAAAGGCGGCGCGCGGCACCGACGCCGTCCGTAACTTCTGCCCGACCTGCGGCAGCCTGGTTTTTGGCGGCATCCCGGGCAGCGATACGTCGCATACCATCTACGCCGGCAGCCTTGATGACCCGACCCTATTTTTGCCGACCATGGCGATTTTCAACCGCGACCGTCCGGCATGGGCGCCGTTGCCCCCGGGCCTGACGGTTTTCGACGCCATGCCGGAATAGCGCGGCTATTGCGCCTTTTATGGGCGCGGTTGCCGCCGTGTCATGATGCCGGCGCCGACCGCAAGCACGAAAATCTCCATGATCGCCAGGGCGAGATGGCCGACGGACGCCGATCCATCGAGCAACAGCCCGGCGACGCGCGCCACCAGCATGGGTGCCACCAGCCACAGCGTAACGGCGATCCCGAATCGTGCGCGGGCGGGTGAGCCCGAACACCAGCCGGCCAAGGCGCCGATCCCAAACGGCAGGCCGCCCGCGAAAGCGCGGACCGCGGTCAGGCCAGCGGGGCCGGGGTTGCCGGCACCCATTGCCAACAGCAGTGCGGCTGGCGCAAACAGGCCAAACAAGCCGGTTGCCACGAACAGGATCGCGACAAAGCCGAGATAGAGCCGGGTGCCGATCATCGAATGATTGTGCGCGTGCATGGCCACCACATGAAAGGAATTGCCCGACCATAGTGCGGACGCGCGGCCACGCAATCCAGCCGGCAGTGGCGGAGGGCCCGCCGCCGGGCGCCTGTCTCATCCGCTGGTCGCGCCAACCGACCATGGCGCGTCATTGCTGGTTCCGCCCGACGCAAAATGCCTCTAAACAAGCGTCGTGGCGTAGTGGAGCAATGATCGATGCGGGCAAATTTCTTGGCGATGCTGGTGCCGGCGCTGCTGTTCACCGACGCTTTCGCATCGGCGCGGCAGCCGGCTGCCGAAGCCGCTGTTGCAACGCCCGCCGCGGCTTCGGCACCGGTGAAATCCACCCTGAAGCCGTCGGCCCCAGCCGATGCGGACAAGAGCCTGCCGCGCCAGCGGATGGTGACCGTGTTTGGTACGGAGGCTTGCCCGAAGCCGACATCGGCCGATGAAGTCGTTGTGTGCGCCCGCCTGCCCGATTCTGAGATCTACCGGATTCCGACGCGTCTGCGGCAGGCGACGAAGCGCGTCAGCCCGTTTCAGGCCAATCGCAACTTGTTGCTTGGGGATGCCAGCGGCGGCGCCGGCGGATCGATCGGCAGCTGTTCGGTCAATGGACCCGGCGGCCAGATCGGCTGCACGCGCAACCAGATCGATGCCTGGGCAAAGGATCGCGCCGGCCGCGCCGGGGCTGCCGAAGAGGTGCCGCCCCAGTAAAGGGCGGCACGCCGACCCCCGTTATTTGATCGGACTGACGGTTGCGGGCTTGCCCGGCTTGCTCGGATCAAAGCGGACTTTCACGGTTTCTCCGCTATTGCCCGGGAAATTGGTGAAGATCGCCGTGACCAGATTGGGCACCAGCCTGGTCAGATTGTTGGTGTCACTGATCGTTTCGGCGCGGCCTTCGAACACGCTTGCCTTATCCGACGTGCGCAGGATCTTCATCGCCAACTGGGCATTATATTGGGTAACCGAATAGACCTCGGGATAGCCAAAGCCGTTGCCATAGCCAAAGCCGCCCCAATAGGGGTTCCAGCCCAAGCCGCCATAGCCGAAACGGCCAAAGCCGCGGCCGGCAAAGCCCCAGCCGCCACCCCAGCCGCCACCCCAGCCGCCATAACCGAAGCCGCCAAAGCCGCTGTAGCGCGTTTCAACGCGTTCACGCGGCGGCCCGACGTTATAATCGAGCAGCACCGTCAGGCTTGCGTCGGCAGGGCTGCGCGCCTCGGCATAACCGACGCTCATCAGCCGCTGGCGCACCAGATTGGCATAGGTCGCGAATTCCAGCCCGCCGCTCTTTTCCGGATCGCGTGACTCGATTGCAAAGGATTGCTGTGCCGGCGCCGGCAGCGCCGAAAACCGTGCGACCCGCGCCTCGAACGTCGGAACGCAGCCTGCCATGGTGACCAGCAACGCCAGCGGCATGATGGCGCGTGCGAGCGAACGCTTTGAAACGATTTGGCGGCTGGACGACATGAGCTTCAACCTTTTGGACCAAGCAAACATTCGCGCGATATTCAGGCGCGGGGTTCGACGCAGTGTGAATCTGGGCTTGGTTATGCTGCTTTGCAAATTAATCGTCACTGAACTCTTTGTATCGTGGCGATTGGGCGCAGCCTCTCAGCCCGCAAGCCCGACGGTCTGATACACTTCGGCAAGGACCGGCTCGGCAATCGCTCGCGCCCGGACCGCACCCGCCGCCAGCACGGCATCGAGCGTGGTCGTGTCGTGGCGCAGTTCGTTGAACCGCGCCGTGATCGGTGCCAGCGCCTGCACCATCGCATCGGCCAGATCGGTCTTGAAGCCCTGGCCAAAGCCCTGACCGCCGTAGCTGCGTAGCACATCAGCGACGCTGCCGCCGGTCAATGCCGCCATCAGGCCGACCAGGTTCGCGGCTTCGGGCCGGCCGGCGAGTCCTGCCGCTTCCGAGGGCAAGGGTTCGGCATCGGTTCTGGCGCGGCGGATCTTTTGGGCGATCGTATCGGCATCATCGGTCATGTTGATGCGGCTGGCGTCGCTTGGGTCGGATTTCGACATTTTGGCGGTGCCATCGCGCAGGCTCATGACGCGTGTTGCCGGACCCTGGATGACGGGGTCGGGAAGCGGGAACACTTCGACGCCGAAATCATGGTTGAACTTGGCAGCGATATCGCGGGCCAACTCCAGATGCTGTTTCTGGTCCTCGCCCACCGGCACATGCGTCGCTTTGTAAGCCAGGATATCGGCCGCCTGCAGCGCTGGGTAGGCGTAAAAGCCGACGCTCTGGCCTTCGCGATCCTTGCCCGCCTTGTCCTTGAACTGCGTCATGCGATCGAGCCAGCCGACCCGCGCCGTGCACATCAGCACCCAGGCGAGTTGCGCGTGCACATCGACGGCGCTTTGGTTGAACAGGATCGATCGTTCGGGGTCGATGCCGCTCGCCAGCAGCGCCGCAGTCATCTCGCGGATGCCCTGCCGCAGTGCTTTCGGGTCCTGACGGTTTGTGATGGCGTGCAGATCGACGACGCAATAGATGCATTCATGGTTGCCCTGCATCGCCACCCAATTGCGGATGGCACCCAGGTAATTGCCCAGGTGCAGATTGCCAGTCGGCTGGATGCCGGAGAAGACGCGGCTCATCGTCAAGTGCCTTTGCGGGAAAATTGGGCGCGCAGCCCGGCGAGAGTAAACACCCCAAGCAATCGCGCCGCCACCAGATAGGCGATGCCGGCGGTGCCTAGCAACAGCGCAAGCGCGATGACGCGGACGATCAAGCTGCCGTCCAGTGGTGCCAGCAGCGACGGCAACGTCAGCAGCACGACAACCATCACCAATGTGGCGGCCAGCAGCCGTGGCAGGGTACGCCGCAGCCGCGCATCCACGCTGAAATGCCCACGATGGCGCAACACCAACCACAACGCGATGGCATTCACCCAGGCAGCAATCGCCGTCGACAGCGCAATACCGACATGGGCAAGCGGCCAGATCAGCAGCAGATTGCCGACCAGATTGACCAGCATCGAGGCGACGGCGATGCGGACCGGCATCTTGGTATCCTGCCGGGCATGGAATCCGGGGGTCAGCACCTTGATCAGCACATAGGCGGGCAGGCCGAGCGAAAACGCCGCCAACGCATTGGCCGTCGAAACCGTGTCGGCGGCATTGAAACGGCCGTGTTCGAGCAGCGTGCGGATGATCGGATCGGCGGACACGGTGAGCGCCGCCGCTGCCGGCAGGGTAAGCAGCAACACAAGCTCGATGGCGCGGTTCTGGGTGTGCGCCGCAGTGACGTCGTTGCCAGCGCCGAGTTGCCGCGACAGGGCGGGCAGCAGCGCCGTGCCGACGCCGATGCCGATCAGGCCAAGCGGCAACTGGTTCAACCGGTCCGCATAATAGAGGAAACTCACCGCGCCTTCGGGCAGGAAGCGTGCCGCCAGCGCGGTCGAGATCAGCAGGTTGAACTGAACGGCGCCGGCGCCCAGCGCCGCCGGGCCGGTGATACGCAGCAGCTGGCGGACTTTTTCGCCGAGATGGGGGGCGCGAAGCCGCAGTTTGATATCGGCGCGCAGGCAGGCCCAGAGCAGCCAGAGGAACTGCAATATGCCGGCGAATGACACGCACAGCGCCTGTACTCGAGCCGATTCAACCGTGTCGGCACCGTGGAAGAACAACAGCCCGGCGATCAACGCGAGGTTGAGCAGGATGGGCGCCGCGGCGTTGACCCAGAACCGTCCGATAGAATTCAGGATGCCGCCCATTAGCGACACTAGGCTGATGAGCAGCAGATAGGGAAAGGTCAGCCGGGTAAAATCGACGGTAAGCGCGAATTTCGCCGGGCTGGCATCGGGAAATCCGCCGGTCAGCGCCCAGACGATAGGGGCGGCGGCGATGACCATGATGAGCGTGAAGACACCGAGCAGCGGCAGCAGCACCGCCAGAACATCCTCGGCAAAGCGCTTGGCATTGGTCATGTCGCCATCGTCGGCACCGACCTGCCGGTTGAACATCGGCACGAACGCGGCCGAAAAGGCGCCTTCGGCGAACAGCGCGCGGAACAGATTGGGCAGCCGGAACGCGATCAGAAACGCATCGGCTGCCATGCCGGCGCCGACAAAGCGTGCCATCAGCATGTCGCGGACGAAGCCGGCGATGCGGCTGACAAGGGTCAGGCCGCCGATGGTTGCAGTGGCGCGGACGAGGTTCACGGCGCAGCGCGGCCAGCGCGCGGCCCGCGCGCAGCTACGCGCAAGCCCGGCCGGCGGGGCAGCCGGACAGCAGCCCGGGTGAACCCGTACGACGGTACGACGCGGCTTTGCCGCAGTGCCAGCGCCCGCCGCACAACCACGCCCGCCTTACCCTCCCACGCCCGGCGCGAGAGGGTGTGCATCAGGCATTGCCCACCTGGCCACCCTGGCCCTGTTGCTGTGCCATGTAGAGCGAGGCGAAATCGATAGGGTCGAGCATCAGCGGCGGGAAGCCGCCATCGCGGACCGAGTCGGCGACAATGCGGCGCGCGAAGGGGAAGATGATCCGCGGCGCTTCGATGATCAGGAACGGCTCCAGCGCTTCTTCCGGCACATTGGCGAGCCCGAACAGGCCGGCATAGAGCAGATCGATGACAAAGGCCGTGGTATCGCCGGCAACGGCCTTGGCACTGATTTTCAGCTCGACTTCATAGACATTTTCACTGGCGCGCTTGGCATTGACGGCAACATTCACGTCTATGCGCGGCGATTCTGTCGATTGCAGTGAACCGGGCGCGTTCGGATTCTCGAACGACAGGTCCTTGACATATTGTGTCAGGATCGAAACCTGCGGCAAAGGCTGGTCGCCCTCGTCAAAACCGTTCTGGCCCGGGGGGATATCGATTTCGTCGGTCATGATCGCATCAGCTTTCGCGCTCGCAAGCCATGCTTGCTAGGGGAGGGAACGGTCACGCGCGGGGCCTAGCATCGGCTATGCCCCGGCGCAATCGCGGCTGGCCTCAATCTTCGCCGTCGAAGGTTTCGACCGGGCCCGAATCCTGGCCCTTGGCCGAAGTGTCGCGATCGACGAATTCAACGATTGCCATCGGGGTTGCATCCGAACGGCGGATGCCGGCCTTGACGATGCGGACATAGCCGCCCGGACGATCCGCATAACGCGCGGCGAGCACGTCGAACAGCTTGATCAGCTGTGCATCATCGCCAAGCCGGGCATGAGCGAGACGGCGGTTCGACAGGCCGCCATGCTTGGCGAGCGTGATCAGCTTTTCCATGTAGGGGCGAATTTCGCGCGCCTTGGGCAGCGTCGTCTTGATCTGCTCATGCTTGATCAGGCTGGCCGACATGTTGCGGAACATGGCGAGGCGGTGGCTCGTGGTCCGGCCAAGTTTGCGATGGGCATTACCGTGGCGCATTTTTCGTCTCCGTTCGTTCGGACGCCGTTTCAGGTACGTCCGGCCTGGCTGAATATGGGGTCAGCCGTTTGCCCCTTGCCTTCCGCGGAAGGCTGGCCGCGGCAAAGCCGCGTCCTGAGGCCGGACGGGTTCGGGCGGCATTGCCGCTCGCCCCGCCGGCCGCGCTTACGCGAGTCCGCTTCCAACGCTGCGCGTTGGGCGCGACCGCGCGGCGCTAGAACTCCTGTTCGAGCTTCTTGGCCATTTCCTCGATGTTCTCGGGCGGCCAGCCGGAAATATCCATACCAAGCCGCAGGCCCATATGACCCAGAACTTCCTTGATCTCGTTCAACGACTTGCGGCCGAAGTTCGGCGTGCGCAGCATCTCGCTCTCGGTCTTCTGCACCAGATCGCCGATATAGATGATGTTGTCGTTCTTCAGGCAGTTTGCCGAACGCACGCTCAATTCCAGCTCATCGACCTTCTTCAACAAGAAGCGGTTGATGACATTGTTGTCGTCGACTTCGATCGGACCACCTGTCGGAGCCGGCGTCGGTGCCGGGGCGGCAACGTCTTCGAAGTTGACGAACAACTGGAGTTGGTCCTGCAGGATCTTGGCAGCATAGGCGAGGGCGTCGTCGGGGGTGACGGTGCCATCGGTCTCGACCTGGATGGTAAGCTTGTCGAAATCCAGCTCCTGGCCAACGCGGGTGTTGTCGACCTTGTAGCTTACCTGGCGGACCGGTGAATAAAGAGCATCGACGGGCACAAGCCCGATCGGAGCATCGGCGGGACGGTTGGCGCTGGCGGGGACATAGCCCTTGCCGGCTTCGACGGTCAGTTCCATGTTGAGCGTGGCGCCATCATCCAGCGTGCAGATGACGAGCTCCTTGTTCATCACTTCCATGTCGCCAGACACAGCGATCTGGCCGGCGGTAACTTCGCCGGGGCCGGTTGCCGTCAGGTGCACACGCTTGGCCTGATCGCCCTGCATGCGAATGGCGACCTGCTTGATGTTCAGCACGATGTCGGTGACATCTTCACGGACGCCGGTCAGCGACGAAAATTCGTGCAGCACGCCGTCGATCTTGATGGCTGTTACCGCGGCGCCCTGCAGCGAGGACAACAGCACGCGGCGCAGGGCGTTGCCCAGCGTCAGGCCAAAGCCACGTTCCAGCGGTTCGGCGATGAAGCTGCCCTTGCGGCGGTTTTCACCACCCAGGCGGGCTTCAAGCCGGTTCGGCTTCTTCAGTTCGGTCCAGTTTTTGGCGATCACTGCCACAGGCTCACCTCATTCTTGGGATCGGGGCGGATCGTCACCCACCCGTTTCCGACATTAAAATCCAGCGTAGGTCGCGAGCCAGACAGGCGCGCGACAACGTGCAGCCCGCGTCAGACGCGCCGACGCTTGGGCGGGCGAACGCCATTGTGCGGGATCGGCGTGACGTCGCGGATCGCGGTGATCTGGAAGCCAACGGCCTGCAGCGCCCGCAGAGCCGATTCACGTCCCGAACCCGGGCCGCGCACTTCGACTTCCAAGGTACGGACGCCGTGTTCGGCAGCCTTTTTGCCGGCGTCTTCAGCGGCCATCTGCGCCGCGAACGGCGTCGACTTGCGGCTGCCCTTGAACCCCATGGTGCCAGCCGACGACCAGGCAATCGCATTGCCCTGCGCATCGGTGATGGTGATCATGGTGTTGTTGAAGCTGGCGTTCACATGCGCGACGCCAGAGGTGATGTTCTTGCGCTCGCGGCGCTTGATGCGTGCAACTTCGCGTGCCATTTCGAAACTTCCTGTCGGTTCAGACAATCATTGGAAAGAAGGGCGCCTTGGCGCCATTCGCAGGGCCGGTCGGGCCTTACTTCTTCTTGCCGGCGATCGGCTTGGCTTTACCCTTGCGGGTACGCGCGTTGGTGTGGGTCCGCTGGCCGCGCACAGGCAGGCCGCGACGATGACGCAGGCCGCGATAGCAGGCGAGGTCCATCAGACGCTTGATGTTCATCGCGGTCTGGCGGCGAAGATCACCTTCGACGGACAGCTCGCGATCGATCTTTTCGCGGATCGAAAGTACTTCGGAGTCGGTCAGGTCCTGCACGCGGCGCTCTACCGGGAAACCCAGTTCATTGGCGATCCGCGAAGCGGTGGTACGGCCGATGCCGTGAATGTAGGTCAAGGCGATTTCAACGCGCTTGTTGGTCGGGATATTAACACCCGCGATACGTGCCACAGAGTTTTTCCTTCCAAGCTCCACGGAATGCGCTGGGCAGGCATTCCATCTCAAAGCCAAACCGGACGACCAGGGTGGTCGTCGGCGCAAAATTTCCGGATGAACGGAAAGGGGCTGCTAGCGGGGCATCGTGCCTGAGTCAAGGCCCCATAGCGGTATATGTCTCAACAAGCTGCTGCCCGCTGATAGCCCGGCGAGCGATCGGCCCTGCTCAACGGTCCAACACGGCGTCGATGCTTGCCGCCACCGCATCCATATCGGCCATGCCATCGACTCGATCAACCAATCCGCGTGTCTCGTAATGAGGCAGGATCGGTGCGGTCTTGGCGCGATATTCGGCCATGCGGGTGCGGACGGTTTCGGCATTGTCGTCGGGGCGCCGCTTGAATTCGGTGCCGCCACAAACGTCGCACACGCCAGCTACCTTGGGCAGCTTGTAGCGATCGTGATAGCCTTCGCCGCAATTGGCGCAGGTGAAGCGCCCGGTGATGCGGTCGACCAACGCCTGCTCGTCGACCTCAAGCTCGATCACATGATCGAGATGCAGGCCCTTTGCGGCCAGCATCGCATCGAGCGCTTCGGCCTGCATGGCGGTGCGCGGGTAGCCATCGAGGATGAATCCGACGCGCGCATCGTCATGGTCGAGTCTTTCGGACAGTATGCCGTTTACGATGTCATCGGACACCAGCGCGCCTGATTCCATGACAGCCTTGGCCTGCAGGCCGATCGGTGTGGCGGCGGCGACGGCGGCACGTAGCATGTCACCGGTGGATAGCTGGACAAGTCCCCGTTCTTTGACGAGGCGGCTTGCCTGGGTCCCCTTTCCCGCGCCGGGCGGACCCAGCAAGATCAAATTCAACGGCGCGCTCCCCCCCGGAGTTTCGATTTCTTTATCAGACCCTCATATTGATGGGCGAGCAAGTGGCTTTGGATCTGGGCGACCGTATCCATGGTCACATTGACGACGATCAGCAGCGATGTACCGCCCAGCGCGAGGCCCGTTCCCATGCGCGCCGACAGGAATTCCGGCAGCAGGCATATGACGGTCAGATAAGCGGCGCCAACAACTGTGATTCGGGTCAACACGAAATCGAGATATTCGGCGGTGCGGACACCCGGGCGGATGCCGGGGACGAAGCCACCATATTTCTTCAAATTCTCGGCAGTCTCCTCCGGGTTGAAAACGACCGCGGTGTAGAAGAAGCTGAAGAAGATGATGCCGAGCGCATACATCGCCATATACAGCGGCGCGCCATGCTGGAGCGCAGTGGTGATGGTCAGCAGCCATTCGGGGCCATTGCCGCCCTGGCTGGCGAACTGCGCCACCGTCAACGGCATCAGCAGCAGCGATGATGCAAAGATCGGGGGAATAACACCAGACGTGTTGAGCTTCAGCGGCAGGTGCGAGCTGTCGCCCTGGAACTGCCGCGTGCCAACCTGGCGCTTGGGATATTGAATAAGGATGCGGCGCTGCGCTCGCTCCATCAGGCAGATAAAGCCTATGGTGATCAACGCGACGATGGCAACAATCAACACGGCGATGGGGGAGAGGGCGCCGGTGCGGCCCTTTTCGAATAGCTGGCCGATGGCGGTGGGGAGATGCGCCACGATGCCGGCCATGATGATCAGCGACACACCATTGCCGATGCCGCGCGCGGTGATTTGTTCGCCCAGCCACATCAGGAACATGGTGCCGCCGATCAGCGTGATGACGGTTGTGATGCGAAAGAACATGCCGGGGTCGAGCACGGCACTGACGCCTTGGCCTGCGCCCCAGCTTTCAAGGCCGACGGCGATGCCATAGCCCTGCACGGCGGTCAGGAACACAGTGCCATAGCGGGTATACTGGTTCAACGTCTTGCGGCCGGAATCGCCGTCCTTCTTCAACGCCATGAAGCTGGGGACCAGGCTGGTCAGCAACTGCACGATGATGGAGGCGGTGATGTAGGGCGTGACGCCCAGCGCGATCAGCGACATGCGCTGCAGGGCGCCGCCCGAGAACATGTTGAAGAAATCGAGCACGCCGCCCTGGGTACGGCTGAACAGCGAATTCAGCGCCGTCGGATCGATGCCTGGCAGTGGCACGAACGATACCAGCCGGAAAACAATCAGCGCGCCCAGCGTGAACCACAGCCGTTTCTTGAGCTCGGTTGCCTTGGAAAAATTCGCGAAACTAAGGTTCGCTGCCATCTGTTCGGCGGCTGACGCCATGTGTCTACCCGATCATCGAAACGGCGAAACGCCGCGCAAGGCCATAAGATAGGCAATGCGCGGCGTTTCTACCATGGTGCAAAACGACCCTGGGGCCGAAAGCGTCGTCGTGGCCGCTTACTTGGCGGCAGCGGCTTTGGCAGCTTTTGCAGCGCGCGCCGCTGCACGGTCTTCCTTCTGCTCGTCCCGGGTGCGCGGGGCGGGCTTGGGTGCCGGCAGTTCGACGGTGCCACCGGCGGCTTCGACCGCAGCCTTGGCAGCGGCACTGGCGCCGGCGACCTTGATGGTGACTTTGGCGGTCAACGCACCCTTGGCGAGCAGGCGTACGCCATCGCGACCGTGCGTGATGACGCCGGCAGCGACCAGCGTGTCGAGATCGATGGTCTTCTTGATATCAAGCCGGCCGTTGTCGATCATCGCCTGCAGCGTGCCCAGGTTCAGCTCGCTGAAATTCTTGGCAAAGATGTTGTTGAAGCCGCGCTTTGGCATGCGCATGTGCAGCGGCATCTGGCCGCCTTCGAAACCGTTGATCGAAACGCCGGAGCGCGAGGTCTGGCCCTTCTGGCCGCGACCGGCGGTCTTGCCGACGCCGGAGCCGATACCACGGCCAACGCGAACGCGGCTCTTGCGGGCACCGGGATTGTCATGAAGGTCGTTGAGCTTGGTCATGGGATGCACTCGCTTTCGCTTTGGTCGCGCAATTAAAGGAAATCGCCGCAGGACCAGCCTGCGGCGATTATATCGAAATCATGGTTTAAGCGATTTTCTCGACTTTGACCATGTGCTGAACCTTGGCGATCATGCCGCGGATCGAAGGGGTGTCCTCCAGTTCGCGTGACCGGTTCATCTTGTTGAGGCCGAGGCCGACCAGCGTTGCCTGCTGGTCGGGCGCACGGCGGATGGGCGAACCGATCTGCGTGACCTTCAGCTTTGCAGCTTCGGTCGTCGGGGTTTTGGTTTTGGCCATGTTCGCTTCCTTACGCCACAGCTTCGGCTTCGGCTTCGGCAACGCGTGCCGAAACGTCGCCGCGACGGGCCATCAGATCAGCAATCTTCTTGCCGCGCCGCTGGGCCACTGCCTTGGGGCTGGTCTGTTCCGAAAGCGCCGCGAACGTCGCCCGGATCATGTTGTAGGGGTTGTTGGTGCCGACCGACTTGGTCACGACGTCGGCGACGCCCAGCGATTCGAAGACGGCGCGCATCGGGCCGCCGGCGATGATGCCGGTACCCTGGGCGGCCGAGCGAACATAGACCTTGCCGGCGCCGAAATGGCCATAGCCATCATGGTGCAGGGTACGGCCGTCACGAAGCGGCACGCGGATCATTGCCTTTTTGGCGGCTGCCGTCGCTTTCTGGATGGCTTCAGGCACTTCGCGCGCCTTGCCATGGCCGAAACCGACCCGGCCCTTGGCATCGCCAACCACCACAAGCGCTGCGAAACCGAAGCGCTTGCCGCCCTTTACGGTCTTTGAAACGCGGTTGATGTGAACCAGTTTTTCAACCAGTTCCTCGCCACCGGCTTCCAGCGGGTTGTTGTTGTCACGACGGCCGCGGCCACCGCGGTCACGGTCGTTGCCGCCACCGGGGCCGCGGCCACGGCCTGCGCCGCCGCCTGGGCCACCACGGCCGCGACGTTCGCCACCCGGGGCACCGCCAGCAGGCGCGCCTGCGTTCTGGATTTCGTCAGCCATCGATTAAAACTCCAATCCGCCGTCGCGGGCACCATCGGCCAGCGCCTTGACGCGGCCATGGAAGATGAAACCGCCACGATCGAAGACCACCGCCGAAACGCCGGCTGCCTTGGCTCGTTCGGCCAGGCGCTTGCCAACCTCGGTTGCGGCATCCTTGGTGGCGCCGGTCGTGCTGCGCACGTCCTTTTCCAGCGTCGAGGCGGATGCCACGGTGACGCCGTTCGAATCATCGATCACCTGAGCATAGATATGCTGCGACGAACGATGGATCGACAGGCGCGGGCGGGCACCGCCCTTGGCACGAAGCGCGGTGCGAACGCGCCGGCGGCGCTGGGCAAAAAGCGAAAGCTTGGCCATTACTTCTTCTTCCCTTCCTTGCGGAAGATCTTCTCACCGCGGTACTTGATACCCTTGCCCTTGTAGGGCTCCGGCTTGCGCCAGCGGCGGATTTCCGCAGCGATCTGGCCGACAACCTGCTTGTCGGAACCGCTGATCTCTACCGTCGTCTGGTCGGGCGTCTTGATGGTGATGCCCGCCGGAATGGCGAAATCGACATCATGGCTGTAGCCGAGCTGCAGCTTGAGGTTAGACCCGGCTACCGACGCGCGATAGCCGACGCCGGTGATTTCCAGCACCTTGGTGAACCCGTCCGAAACCCCGATGACGAGGTTCGAGACCAGCGTGCGCTGCATGCCCCAAAAGGCACGGGCGCGCTTGGTTTCGTTGGCAGGCGTGACGGCGATCTGGCCATCGGCGATGTCGTACGAAATATCGTCCGACATTGGCATCGACAGAGCGCCCTTTGGCCCCTTGACCGAAAGCGTGCGCGCTTCGATGGAGGCGGTGACTCCGGCCGGTACCGGCACGGGCTTTTTCCCAATACGCGACATGGCTTAAAACACCTGGCAGAGGACTTCGCCGCCAGCATTCTGTTCACGCGCTTCCGCGTCGGACAGAACACCCTTTGGCGTCGAAACGATTACAATGCCGAGACCGTTGCGGATCCGCGGCAGTTCGGTGGCGCCCGAATAAACGCGGCGACCTGGCTTCGAAACGCGGGCGATATGCTGGATCGCCGGGCGCCCTTCGAAATACTTCAGATCGATGCGCAGGGCCGCTGCTGCGGTACCCCCGTCTGCTTCGGAATAGCCGCGGATATAGCCTTCACGCTGCAACACGTCGAGGACGCGGGCACGCAGCTTGGAGGCCGGGGTGAGAATCGAATCCTTCTTGGCCTGCTGGCCATTGCGGATCCGGGTGAGCATATCGCCCAGGGGGTCGGTCATCGACATCCGTGTATTCCTACCAGCTCGACTTGGTCACGCCGGGGATCAGGCCTTTGTTGGCCAGTTCCCGAAGCATGATGCGCGAGAGCTTGAACTTGCGATAATAAGCGCGGCTGCGGCCGGTCAGCTCGCAACGGTTGCGAACCCGGGTCGGGTTGGCGTTGCGCGGCAGTTCGGCCATCTTCAGGCGCGCCATCAGGCGTTCATTGTCGTCGCGGCTTTCGTCATTGGCTATAGCCTTCAGCACGGCGAACTTGCCGGCATATTTGACGACCAGCGCCTTGCGACGCTCGTTCTTGTTGATCGAGGAGAGCTTTGCCATGTCAGGCAGCCTTCTTGTCAGCAGCAGGAATGATGAACGGGAAACCGAACGCCGTCAGCAGGGCGCGGGCTTCGTCATCGGTCGTTGCCGTTGTGGTGATGATCACATCCATGCCCCGGACCGAGTCGATCCTGTCATAGTTGATCTCGGGGAAGATGATCTGTTCCTTCAGCCCCATGGCATAATTGCCACGGCCGTCAAAGGACTTGGGGTTCAGCCCGCGGAAATCGCGAACGCGCGGCAGCGCAACCGTGATCAGGCGATCAAGGAATTCATACATGCGCTCGCGGCGCAGCGTGACCTTGCAGCCGATCGGCATGCCTTCGCGCAGCTTGAAGGTAGCAACCGACTTCTTGGCCTTGGTGATGACGGGCTTCTGCCCGGCGATCAACGCCATTTCCTCGGCGGCCTTGTCGACCTTCTTCTTGTCCTGCGTGGCCTCGCCGACACCCATGTTCAGAACGATCTTGTCGATCTTGGGCACCTGCATGAGGTTCTTGTAGCCGAACTGCTCGATCATCTGCGCGCGGACCTTGTCCACGTACAACTGCTGCATCCGGGTAAGGTTTGCTGAATCAGCCATCGATCAACGCTCCCGACCGCTTGGCGACACGCACCTTGCGACCATCTTCCAGAATCTTGAAACCAACGCGCGTCGGCTTGCCGGTCTTCGGGTCCTCGATGGCGACCTTGGAAACGTGCATGGGCGCTTCGATACGCTCCAGGCCGCCCTGCGGGTCGCTTTGCGAGGGCTTCTTGTGGCGGGTCATCATGTTGATGCCGCCGACAACAACCTTGCCAACGCTGGGCAGCGACTTGGTGACTTCACCATGCTTGCCCTTGTCCTTGCCGGACAGGATGACGACCTTATCGCCCTTCTTGATCTTTGCGGCGCTCATTACAGCACCTCCGGCGCAAGGCTGATGATCTTCATATGGCCCGATGCGCGCAGTTCGCGCACCACCGGACCAAAGATACGGGTGCCGATCGGCTCCTCGTTCTTGTTGATCAGCACGGCGGCATTGCCATCAAAACGGATGACCGAGCCATCGGCGCGCCGGATGTCCTTGGCGGTGCGAACGACAACGGCGCGATGTACGTCACCTTTCTTCACCTTGCCCTTGGGCTGTGCTTCCTTCACTGACACGACGATAACATCGCCAACGCCTGCAAAGCGGCGCTTGGAACCACCAAGCACCTTGATGCACATCACCCGCTTGGCGCCGCTGTTGTCCGCCACATCAAGGTTCGTCTGCATCTGGATCATGTGTTCGATCCTTCTTCAAAATTGCGAGAAGCGGTGATCACCCGATCTTCTCCAGAACTTTCCATGTCTTCAGCTTGGACA
>JBBQYI010000050.1:0-21014 GCA_038208825.1 Sphingomonadales bacterium
ACCGGCTAAAGCCCGCGCCTGTCGCGGCATAAGCCGCCCGAACGAAAGCGCCAAAATGCCGCAACTGGCCTATGTCGATGGCCGCATCGTCCCGCTCAGCAACGCAGCCGTGTCCGTGGAGGATCGCGGCCTGCAATTCGCAGATGCCATTTACGAAGTCGTCGCGGTGCTCAATGGCCGGCTGCTCGACTGGCCGCTGCACCTCATCCGCATGCGCCGCACGCTGGCGGCGCTGTTCATCGATTTCCCGATGTCCGACGCGGCGCTGGGCCTGCAGGCGCGACGGCTGGTGGCGGCCAACGGCCATGCCGATGCATTGCTCTATTTGCAGATCAGCCGCGGCAGCGCCCGCCGCGACCATGGCTTTCCGAACAACCCCAACCCGACGGTGATCATGACCGTGCGCCGCTTCGATTTCGCCCAGCGCATCACGCAGCTTGCCACCGGCGTCGGCGTCATCACGGTCAACGACATGCGCTGGCGCCGCGTCGATCTGAAAACCACCGGCCTGCTCGGCAATGTGCTGGCCAAACAGGACGCCCGCGCCGCCGGTGCCTTTGAAGCCTGGATGATCGGCCCGGACGGCACCGTCCGCGAAGGCTCATCAACCAATGCGTGGATCGTCAAGGACGGGCGCATCATCACCCACCCGCTATCCGAAAGCATCCTGCCCGGCATCGCCCGCCACGTGCTGATCGATCTGGCCCGCGCGGCGCAAATCCCGGTCGACGAACGCCCGTTCAGCCTCGATGAAGCCCTCGCCGCCGACGAGGCCCTGCTGACCTCGACAACAGCGCCGCTGCTGCCCGTCGTGCGGATCGACGGCCACGCTGTCGGCAACAGCAGTCCCGGCCCGATCACGGCAAGGCTCGCCGGGCTGGTCTGGGCCGAAATCCAGCGCCAGACCGGCTGGTCGCACCACCGTAACTGAAGGCCCCCCTCTCCCGCCTGCGGGAGAGGTCGAGAGCCGGCGAAGCCGGCCCGGGTGAGGGTGTTCCAACCGCCAGAACGACTGGTCACGCCAGAGCCACGAGCATTGAATCGAACGTCATCCCGGGCTTGACCCGGGATGACGGATTTCATTCCGCCTTGCGCCAATCGGGTCTAAAATCCCGAAGGCGGCGGCGGCGCATCAGGCCCGCCTTCAGGCCCACCCGGCCCGCGCATCCCGTCGCGCCCGCGCCAGTTCTTGACGCGTTCCTCCATGCGCGCCTTCAGCGCCCGTGCATCGGCGACAAACGCCTTGCGATCCGCCACCGACAGCTTGGCAAAACCGGCCAGCATCGCCGCCTGTGTACGATCACGGCTGGCGTTGACGACATCGCGCTCGCTCTCCATCGCCCGCTTCAATGCCGCCGTGTCCAGCCGGTCGGCATCGAGCACGGTCAACATCCGGTCGCGCGCCGCCATCACCGCCGCATGGTCCTGCTTGCGATCGACGCCGCCGCGCATCGCGTCGCGCATGATGGTGCGGCCTTCGGGGCTCAACGAGGCAAAGGCCCGGCCCCGCATCCTGTCACCACCCCGCTTGCCGCCCGCGCGCCATTCGTGGTGCCGCCCGCCCTGGTCGCCGGACGCCGCGGTGCCGGGGGCTGGCGGTGGGCCCGGCTGGGCAAGCACCGGTGCGGCACCAGCCAGCAACAGGCCGACGGCCGCCGCGCGAAGGGTGAAATTCATCATATCAGTTCGTCCTCGTAGACAGTCGGCGTGAACACATGGGCGAAAACCTCGGCATCACTGCCCATCGCATCGCCCTCCGCCACGGCCAACCGCGTGGCAGCATCGCCGGCAAGGCCGGTATTCGTTGAAATGGCTATCCCGGCGGGGCTGTCGACCGCGGCAAGCACCACCGGCGGCACGGCGACAGGCGTCGCGGCCGCAACCGTCGCCGACATGGCGGCAACCGCCACAGGTGCGGCAACGGGCATCCGCGCCCCTGGCCCCAGCACCGCAACGCCAAGCACCGCCGCCACAGCCACGGCACCGCCGGCCAGCCAGCGACGCATCGCCATGGCCGGGCGAGCGGGGCGGCGGCGCGGCGCCGCAACGGAAGGCTGCAAAACGGGCGGCACGGCGGCAACCGGCGCAACAGCAGCCGCAGCGGCAATGATCGCCGCCGCATCGAACGACCGTTGCGGCACATCGTGCACCCAGCTGTTCAGCACTGCATCCAGCCGCTGCGCCGCCACAAGCGCCGCCGCCACCACCGCATCGCTGCCGGCCAGCGCCAGCACCGCCGCCCGCTCGGCATCGGGCCAGCGCGCCTCGCAAGCGCCATGGCCGGCGATGATTTCAAGGGCTCGTTCGTTCGTCACGTTGCGTCGTCGCTTTCAATCAGGTTTCGTAATTCCATACGGGCACGGCCCAACAATCCCTCGACGGCCTTTGGCGTCGCTTCCATCGCCTCGGCGATTTCGGCCATACTCAGGCCTTCGCCATGGAACATCGCCAGCGCCGCGCGCTGCCGCGGCGCCAACCGCGCCATCGCTGCATCCAGCCGGGCGCGCCGGTCATTTTCAACGGCGGCTTCAAACGGGTCCGGTGCGCTGCTGGCGACATGGTCCGCGGCCTCCAGCGGTGCCACCAGCCGGATCGACCGCCGCCGGTCAAGGCACAGATTGACAACGATGCGCCGGAACCAGCCTTCCACCGATCCGCGCGCCGGATCGAACCGCGCCGCCATGGTCCACATCCGAGTCAACGCCACCTGCACCACATCCTCGGCACCGGCGCGATCCGCCAATGTCCGGTCGGCAAGCCGCAACCCTGACCCTTCCAGCGCCCGCACCAACTGCGCAAACGCCAACGCATCGCCATCGACAATGCGCGCCATCAACACCGCCAGGCCGCTGTTGGCGGTCGGCGCGCGCGGCGAATTTGTACGCGGAGGGATCGGCAAACTGTTCATTCCTGCCCGTGATACGCCCCAAACGCACCAAACCCCCGCAACAATACCACGCCGATCAACCCCGCATCGTTAATCCTTCATGGCACCCCATTGCGCCACCAGACCCGCCGCGTGACGCCGCGCCACCACCATCCTGTCCGCCGCATAACCACCGCCCAGCGTCGATGCGACGGCGACGCCGCGCGCCCGGCACTGCGCCACCACCATCGCATCGCGCGCTGCCAGCCCGGCATCGCTCAACGCCAGCCGTCCCAGCCGATCCCCTTCATGCGGATCAACGCCTGCCTGGAACAACACCAATCCGGGGCGCAACGTATCGAGCAACGCCGGCAATTCCACCGCCAGCACCGCCAGATAAGCCGCATCGCCCATGCCATCGGGCAATTCGACATCACGATAGCTGCGCGCCTTGCGCACCGGGAAGTTGCGCGCCGCATGCATGGAAAAGGTCAGCACATCATCGCGCCCGGCAAAGATCACCGCAGTGCCATCGCCCTGGTGCACATCCAGGTCGACGATCAATATGCGCGCCACCGCACCTTCGGCGACAAGCCGGTTGGCGGCAATGGCAAGGTCATTGGTGACGCAATATCCCGCCCCGCCATCGGGCAGCGCATGGTGGCTGCCGCCCGCGCCATTGGCCGCAAACCCCGTCGCCAGCGCGTGCAATGCCGCCGCATAGGTGCCGCCCGCCACCGCCAGCGTGCGCCGCGCCACCGCCTCGGTAACCGGAAAACCGATACGCCGCTGGCGCTCGGGGGCCACATTTGCCGTCAGAACCGCGGCGACATAGTCCGGGTCATGCACTGCTTCCAGCCAACGGATCGCCATCGGCCGGGGCGAACGCACCACCACAGGCTGGCCGATTTCATCCAGCGCAGCGCGCAACAACCCATATTTCCCCATCGGAAAACTATGCCCGTCCGGCAGCGCCGCGACATAATCCGGGTGGTGAAACAGCGGCAACGGGCCGGCGCGCGGCGCCTTGGTCGCCATTTCACTCACACCAGCGCGCGTGTCGCCATCTCCAGAACGTCCTTGCTCACCCCCTGTGCCGCGACGATGCGCTCCAGTTCGGCGCGCATCAACGCACCGCGCGCCGCATCGAACCGCCGCCAGCGGCCCAGCGGCACCGCCAGCCGCGCGGCGCTTTGCGGGTTGATGCGATCCACCGCCAGCAATTGTTCGCGCAACAGGGCATAGCCACTGCCGTCCGCCGCATGAAAATGCCTCTGGTTGGCGGCAAAGGCACCCACCAGCGACCGCAGCCGGTTGGGGTTGGTGATGGTGAAATCCTTGTGGCCAATCAGATCCTTTACCCGCGCCAGCGTATCGGCGCGCGACGCCAGCGCCTGCACGGTAAACCATTTGTCGATCACATCATTGTTGCCTGCAAACCGCGCATGGAACTCGGCAAGGCACGCATCGCGCTCCGGCGTCGTGGAATTGATCAACGCGGACAATGCCCCCAGCCGGTCGGTCATGGTCTCGGCGCCATCATATTGGGCCTTTGCCGCCGCAATCGCTGCCGGCGAACCCGCGGTCACCAGATAGCCCAGCGCCACATTGGCCAGCCGCCGCGCCCCCTTGGCCGCCGGCGTCAACGCCGTGCCGCTGCCCGAATGGCGGCGATAGGCATCCCACCAGCGCGGTTCCAGTTCATGGGCGATGGCATCGCGGGCCGCTTCACGCCGGCGTTGAATGGCCTCGACATCGACGACAGCCGCCTGATCACCGATAAAGCTTTCAGCCGGCAACAGCACCGCTTCCCCGACAAAGGCCGCGTCAAGCTGCCCGGCGGCACCGGCATCCAGCGTCGCCGCCACCGCCGCAACCAGCTCACCCGGCCGATCGTCGGTCGCCAGCACATCGAGCGCCAGCCGCTGCATCGCCTCCCAGCGCGCAAACGGATCATCATCACAGCCCGCCAGGAACGCCAGATCGGCGCGGGTCGCCACCGCCTCCACGATTACCGGCGCCGAAAAACCCCTATTGAGCGACAGCAGCACCGGTTCACCAACGCCATCGAACGTCACCCGTGTTACCGGCTCGCGCATCTCGACGACCCGTTGCTCCCCAACCAGCGCGTGGCTTTCACGGCCGATCAACGCCAGCCGGAACGGCATGTGCATCGGCAATTTCACATCCTGCCCCGGCGTCGGCAACTGGCTTTGCACCATCTCCACCGTCACGACACTGCCGGTCTGCGTGTACCGCACCACCACCCGCGGCGTCCCCGCCTGCTCATACCAGCGGCGGAACTGGCGCAGGTCACGCCCCGTCGCCGCCTCCATGGCCGCCACCCAATCCTCACAGGTCACCGCCGCGCCATCGTGGCGCTCGAAATACAGGTCGGTGCCCTGCCGAAAGCCCTCGGCACCCAACAGCGTATGCAACATGCGGATGACTTCGGCGCCCTTGTTGTAGATCGTCGAGGTATAGAAATTGGCGATCTCGATATAATGATCGGGCCGGATCGGGTGGGCCAGCGGCCCGGCATCCTCCGGAAATTGCACCGCGCGCAGCCCGCGCACATCCTCGATACGACGCACTGCGGCGCTGCCCTGGTCGGCGGAAAACTGCTGGTCGCGGAAAACCGTAAGGCCTTCCTTCAGGCTCAACTGGAACCAGTCTCGGCAGGTTACGCGGTTGCCGGTCCAATTGTGGAAATATTCATGGGCAACGACACCTGCAACCCCATCAAAATCGGCGTCGGTGGCGGTTTCGGAATCGGCCAGGATATATTTGGAATTGAAGATGTTGAGGCCCTTGTTCTCCATCGCCCCGGCGTTGAAATCGCTGACCGCGACGATATTGAACTGATCAAGGTCATATTCGCGCCCGTAAACCCGCTCATCCCAGGCCATCGATGCCTTCAACGCCGCCATGGCATGGGCGCAGCGCGGCACATCGGCGGCGCTGGTCCAGATCGCCAATTCGACATGGCGGCCGCCGCTGGTCGTGAAACTGTCGGTCAACGCCGCCAGATCCCCCGCCACCAGCGCGAACAAATAGCTCGGCTTGGGCCAGGGGTCCGTCCAGGTCACGGCGTGCTTGCCATCGGGCAGCGCTTCGGCCGCCCCGCGATCGCCGTTCGACAGCAGGATCGGGAAGACGGCCGCATCGGCCTCCAGCCGGACGCTGTAGGTTGAAAGCACGTCCGGCCGGTCCGGGAACCAGGTGATCGCCCGAAAACCCTCGGCCTCGCATTGCGTCACCAAACGGCCCTGGCTGGCATAAAGCCCCATCAACCGCGTGTTGCGCGCCGGCTGGATCGCCACTTCGATCTCGACAACCGCCGCATCGCCGGGGATCGACAGGCTCAACTGCTCACCCTCTGGCGCAACATTCACCGGCACGCCGTCGATCTTAACCGACACGGTCTCCAGATGCTGCCCATCCAGCACCAGCGGCCGATCATGGTCGCCATTGCGCTTCACCTCAAGCCGCGACCGCACCAGCGTGCGAACAGGATCGAGCCGGAAATCCAGCGCCACCTGTGGCACCAGCCAGTCCGGCACACGATAATCGGCGAGGCGAACCGCATTTGGAAGCTGCGGCAGGGCTTGGGCATCGAGCATTTTCATGGGCCTCACTTTGCCCGCATGGAGGCACATTGTCGAAGCCGAATTGAAGGCGCCGCAACACGCCCGCCATCATGCCCCACCGGGTAACAGACGAGCGTGGTTGCGGAATGCGTTGAACCCGGCCGCGATCGGGGGTGTGATGGCAGCCGGGCCCGTTACAGGACGGCGGTCACCCGGGGGGCCAGGGGGCGCCGTCGGCAACATGATACACCCGATCAAGGCGCCGGTTCCATCCGACAGAATACGTAACCCGCCCCTTGCCGTCCGCAGTAAGCGTGTTACACGAACACAACAGTAAACTGGGTGCAATGATGACCTTCGATCCGGAAATGGCGACACAGGCATGGATGGCGACATTGTCGGGGGCGGCGCGCGCCCGATCCGATGCCTATTTCGAAGGCGGCTATTGGCTGGTCCTGTGGAACTTCCTTGTCACCGTCGGTGCCAACCTCGCCATATTGCGCTTCGGCTGGGCGGCGCGGCTCTCGGCCCGTGCCGGTCAACGCGCAAGTCGGCCATGGCTGCGCAGCTTCCTGTTCGCGCTCACCTATATGACGCTGGTCACGCTCATCACCCTGCCATTCGCCATCTACACGGATTTCCTCCGCGAACATCAATATGGCCTGTCGAACCAGGGCTTTGGCGCCTGGGCCGGCGACTCGGCGACGATGATCGTCATCAACATTCTGATATTCTCGCTGCTGTTCATCGGCATACACGCCGCCATCCGGCGCTCGCCGGGCGGCTGGTGGGCATGGGGCGCCGGCATCACCGTGGCAGGGCTTGCCGTTGTAATCACCCTGTCGCCGGTGTTCATCGAGCCGCTGTTCAACAAATACACGCCCCTGCCCGCCGGCCCGGTTCGCGATGCGGTGCTGTCCATGGCCCGCGCCAATGGCGTGCCGGCCGACAATGTCTATCTCGTCGATGCCTCGCGCCAGTCTGACCGGATTTCGGCCAATGTCGCAGGCCTGTTCGGCACCACGCGCATCGCGTTAAACGACAATCTTCTGAAACAGACCCCGGATGAAATCCGGTCCGTAATGGCGCATGAGCTTGGCCATTATGTGCTCAACCATATCTGGAAGATGCTGATCGCCCTGACGCTCATCGTCGCCATTGCTTTCCTGTTCGTTGGTCGCGCCTTGCCGTGGATGATCGCGCGCTTCGGCAACGGCTGGGGCGTCACCAGCCTGTCCGACCCCGCCATCCTGCCCGCCGGGATGATCGCACTGGCTTGTGTCAGCCTGTTGCTTACGCCGGCGCTGAACACATTGGTCCGCACCCAGGAAATGGAGGCCGATCGCTTTGGCCTCAACGTCGCCCGCGCGCCCGAGAGCTTTGCCGCGATCGCCATGAAGCTGTCGCAATACCGCAAGATCGAACCCAGCCCGGCCGAGGAAGCCATTTTCTTCGATCATCCGTCGGGCCACACCCGCGTGCTGACCGCGATGCGCTGGAAGGCCGAACATCTGGGCCAGCCGGACGTTCGCTGATCGCCGCTATTGCGCGGCGATCTCGGCCTGCAGGGCGGCCAGCATTGCCGCATCGCCCATTGAAGTGTCGGCGCCGATGCTGCCCAGCGCATATTGCGGCGGCACCACCTCCGGCCCTTCGACAGGCGGCAGCGGCGGCGTGTAATAGCCCAGCGCATAGCTGCCCATCGAATAGCCGATCATCGCCTGCAAATCCGGTTCCAATGTCCGCGCGATCTCGGGCGGGCAAGCGAGATACTGGTTCTCCTCCTGCCGCAGCCAGCCCAGCGTATAGGTCAGGTTCAGCCCGATGCGGTCGCCGTTGCTGACATTGGCGCCGCCACCATGGAACACCCCGCCGGTATAGATCAGCACCGATCCGGCGCGCATTTCGGCATAACCGATCTCGTGTCGCGCCGGGATGTGCGAATCGATCCAATCGAGCGAACCCGCACACACCTGTGTCGCGCCATTCGCCTGTGTGAAATCCGTCACCGCCCAGATGGTGTTCAACTGCGGCTCCAGATGCCCCAGATGCGTTCCCCAGGCCCAGCGATCGCGGTGGATGGCCTGCGCCTTTTGCCCCGGGCGGATGCGGATCAACTGGGTCAGGTGCAATTGCCAGCGCTCGCAGAACGGCAGCAGAAGCGCATCGGCCGCCGCCCGCACCAGCGGATGCAGCAGCAACGCCCGCGTCTGCGGCGATCGCGCCACCAACGCGCCGGTTCGCGTCGTCAACCGCCCGGTGAAATCGTCGCTGCCGTTTGGCGTCGCGTCGATATAGGGTGCCACTTCGGCCCGCAGCAGCGCCAGCGCGGCCGCATCAATGGCATCATCAACGATCACCGCCCCATCCCGACGCAGCGCCGCCATCAGGGTTTCGATGTCGGTATCGGCGGCAAAATGCACAAGCTGCGACCCTAGCTGCGGCGTCGTCATGCGGCGAACTCCTCTTCATCGACCCGCGGCGGCGCGGCTGCGATAGATTGCCCCCATTCCGCCATCGATGCCAAGCGCCACCTGATGAATTTGCCCCTCCCCTTTCGGCCGCTGGCACCCCATAACACTGCCCATGCACCTGCTCGTCCTTGGCCTTGGCTATACCGCCAGCCGCTTCGCCAATGCCTTCACCGCAGCCGGCGGCACCGTTACCGCGGTGCGCTCGCGCCCGGCGCCGGGCGTCCTCACGCTCGCTGATCCGGCGCTGCCCGCCGCCATTGCCGCCGCCACCCACATCCTGTCCTCCGTGCCGCCCACCGCCGATGGCAGCGACCCGGTGCTTGCGGCGCACGGCCCGGCGCTCGCCGCCGCACCGGCGCGCTGGCTCGGCTATCTTTCCTCCACCGGCGTCTATGGCGATGCCCATGGCGCCTGGGTTGATGAAGCATCGCCGCTCAATGGCCGGCGGTCAGGGCGCATCGCCGCCGACCTCGCATGGGGCATGCTGCACCCACAGGCCCGCGTCTTCCGACTGCCGGGCATCTATGGCCCCGGTCGCAGCGCGCTCGACCGGTTGCGGGAACGCGCCGTCCCCCGCATCGATCTGCCTGGCCATATATTCTCGCGCGTCCATGTCAACGACATCACCGGCGCCATGCGCGCCAGTTTCGAAAATGGCGCGCCGGGCGTCTACAATCTGTGCGACGACGAACCCGCGCCGGGGGAGGCGGTTACTGCCCATGCCGCCCGGCTGCTCGGCATCCCGGTGCCGCCGCTCCAATCGCTCGACGAGGCCAAGCTGTCACCAATGGGCCGGGCATTTTATGGCGAATGCCGCCGCGTCGCCAATGGCAAGATGACGCGGGATTTGCGCTTTGAATTGCGCTATCCAGACTATCGAAGCGGGCTCGCCGCCTGCGCCAGGGAGATGATGGGATGAAATTCGGAGCCGGCCAGTCGGTCAAGCGTGTCGAGGATTTCCGGTTGCTGACCGGCCAGGGCAGTTTCACCGATGATCTCAGCCGCGACGGCATGCTGTATGGCGTCACGCTGCGCTCGCCTTATGGCCATGCCGAAATCCGCTCTATCGATACCGCCGCCGCGCTGGCGCTGCCCGGTGTCGTGGCTGTCTATACCCATGCCGACATTGCCGATTATGGCGCCATCCCCTGTCTCGTGCCGCTGTCTGGCCCGCTTGAAACCCCGCACAACATACTGGCCAGCGACCGGGTGCGCTTTGTCGGCGATGCCGTCGCGTTCGTCGTCGGTGAAACGCGCGAGGCTGCCCGTGCCGGCGCCGAAGCCATCGATGTCGACTACGCCGAACTGCCCGTTGTCGCCTCGCTCGACGCCGCGCTCGCCGATGGCGCCCCGCTGATCTGGCCCGAAGCCAAATCGAACAGCCTGTTCGACTGGACGGTCGGCGATGCCGAAAAGACCGCTGCCGCCATCGATGGTTCGGCGCATGTCACCACGCTGCGCGTCTTTCAGAACCGCGTCGCACCCACATCGATGGAGGTGCGCGCCGCGCTTGGCGAATATGATGCCGACAAGGGCTTTACCCTGTCCACCGGCAGCCAGGGTGTCGCCGGCATGCGGCAGATGCTGGCCGGCGCCGTGCTGAAGGTGCCGCCCGAACAGGTACATGTCGTCACTGGCGATGTCGGTGGCGGGTTCGGCATGAAAAGCTTCCTTTACGCCGAATATGGCCTTGTCCTCCACGCCGCCCGCGCGCTCGGCCGCCCGGTGAAATGGACCGGCGAACGCGGCGACGCCTTCCAGACGGACACCCATGGCCGCGCCATGGTCAGCAACGCCAGCCTGGGCTTTGATGCCGATGGCATGATTACCGCGCTCAAGGTCGAAACCTGGTCCGATCTCGGCGCCTATCAATCGCAGTTCGGCCCGGCGATCCAGACAATGGCCGGTGGCCGCATCATCGGCGGCGTCTACAACATCCCGACCATCCATAATTTTGTCCATGGCGTCGTCACCAACACCGCGCCCGTCGATGCCTATCGCGGCGCAGGCCGGCCGGAATCGGCCTATATCATGGAACGGCTGATCGAGGCCGCTGCCCGCGAACTCGGTATCGGCGTCGATGACATTCGCCGCCGCAACCTGTTGAAGCCATCGCAACTGCCGCACGATAACGGCCTTGGCCTGACCTTCGACATCGGCAATTTCCCCGCCGTGCTCGACAAGGCGCTGGCCCAGGCCGATTGGACCGGCTTTCCGGCCCGCAAGGCCGAAGCGGCGCGGCGCGGCAAGCGTTATGGCCGCGGCATGGCCTATTATGTCGAAATCGCCGGCGGCGGCGGCACCGATGAATTCGCCGATGTCCGCGTCGCCCCGGATGGCATGGTCGAAATGGCGGTCGGCACCCAATCCAACGGCCAGGGCCATGAAACCGCCTATGCCCAAGTGCTCAGCGAAAAGCTCGGCATCGACATGGAGACCATCCGCATCGTCCAGGGCGATACCGACCGGCTCGATCAGGGCAATGGCACCGGCGGTTCGCGTTCCATGGCCTTTGGCGGCGGCGCCGTGCTGGCGTCGGCCGATGCGATGATCGAACGCGGCATCGAACTGGCCAAGGCCGATCTTGGTGTCGATGAAGTCGATTACGCCGATGGCCTGTTCCGCGCCCGCGGCACCAACGCCACGCGGAGCCTTGGTGAAATCGCCACTTCGCACCCCGGCGGGCTCGATGGCCGGTCGAAATACACCACGGGCAAGCCGGCGCCGACCTTCCCCAACGGCTGCCACATCGCCGAAATCGAACTGGACCCGCAAACCGGCAAGGTCGCCATCACCCGCTATTCGCTCGTGGATGATTTCGGCAAGCTGGTGAACCCGATGCTGGTCGAAGGCCAGATCCACGGCGGCGTCGCACAGGGGCTTGGACAGGCGCTGCTGGAAGACATCGTCTATACCGAAGATGGCCAGTTGGTGACCGGCAGCTTCATGGACTATGGTGTGCCTCGCGCCGACGATATGCCGCCGGCCATCGGTTTCGATACGCTGGGAACGCCCAGCCCGACCAACCCGCTGGGCGTCAAGGGCTGCGGCGAGGCCGGCACCATCGGCGCCATGCCGTCGATCATGAATGCGATCATCGATGCGCTGGATGGCACCCAGATCGAAATGCCGGCGACCATCGAAAAGCTGTGGCGCGCCGCAAAGGCACTGGAAACGCAAATCGCCGCCGAATAACGGCGGCGATAGGCAGAATATGGCCCGCACCGCCATGCGGCGCGGGCCATCTCATATCACTCAGGCAGACACAACCGGTGCGGCTGCGCTGCGGCGGCGCATCGCTGCGCCAACCAGGCCAAAGCCAGCGATCAACATCGCCCAGGCTGCCGGTTCAGGAACGCCACCAACATTCGGCGGCGCGGTGTCAAGACGCACGCCAAAGCCGGCGGGGCAACCAGCGGCGCAATCGCCGGTGATGCTGAGCGCGTAGGTGCCGGGCCCAAGCCGCAGGCTGATGCGGCTATAAGTCAGATCGGTCCAGCTCGTCCCAAAATACGAAGACACCACGGCGCCATCAGTCGTGAAGCTCGTCGAGCCGAGAACCGTGCTGCTCGAATTGGCAATGGTGAAAATGTCACCCGGTGAGAATGCGTCGGTCACGCGGAAATACGCGTCCCCGGTGAGTGTGAACGTCCAGGGCGAATTATCGCTGGCAACGCCGGTCGCCTGAACGGTATCATCCTGCCATCCGCCATCGAGCACCAGGGTAACGGCCTGGGCGGGAACCGCTGCCAGCGCGAGTACCGTTGCGAGTAGTGCTGCCTTCATCATTTTCGCGTCTCCTAAGGTTCTAACCATCGGATGCGATGCAAACTCCATGCCAAACGGGAAAAGCCGGGAATTTCAATGATTCGCGATTACCACATCGTTTACGGCATCATAATGTGTAAAAAAATCCGACACCCGACTATTTAAGATCATTTTTTTGAATGAACAAAACATTTTCAGGTCAGGAAATCAGCGATTTTTTGTTAATGAACTGCAATAATTTTATAGATCGATATATTTACGGATCTTTAATAATTTTCGTTTGTGCTGAAACTGTGGAATATGTTGATTTCAAGCCGATATGATTGATAAACTATCGCATTGCGGCGAAAGGGCGATGCCCGCGATTGGTCCCGGTACCGCACCGCCAGCTCGGCCCGCCGCCACCCAAACCTTTGCTCAATCGCGCCAAACCAACGTCGCCGGCGCCATCTGCATCGCCACCGCGTCCATCAATGCGCCATCACCAGCGGCACCGGTGCATCGGCCAACAGACCGCGCGTCACACCGCCGAACAGGGTCTGGCGCAGCCGGGAATGGCCATATCCACCCTGTACGAGCCAGGCGCTGCGCCGCTCGGCGATCACCGCGCGGATCACAGCCTCCACGCTATCGCCGCCGGAACCACGCTCCAGAACCTCGGACGAAATGCCTTGCCGCGACAGATAGGCAGCGGCATCGCGGGCGCGATACTCCGTGTGCTTTTCCTCGACGGTCAGGATATCCACCGATTCCGCCAACCGCAGCATCGGCAATGCCGCCCGCATCGCCACCGCCGCTTCCTGAGACCCATCCCAGGCGACCAGCGCCGCCCCGGTAACCGCGACGCCGCGACTGGCCGGCGACACCGCCACGACCGGCGTCGGCGCATGGATGACGACACTGCCGGTCACCGACAGCCGCAGCCCGGCGTTGATGGCAAACGGCCCGCTGCTCATCACCACCACATCAGCAAGTCGCGCCGCTTCCGCCACCCGGTCGACGCTATCGCCATCACGGCCCCACCAATCCCAGCTGACAGCCTCGGCACGCAACCGGCTTTCGATTGCTTCACGCTGCACCCGGCGCCCGGCCTCGATCGCATCCACCAGCGCGGTGATCGGGTAGGCGCCCATCGCCGGATCGCCCAGCGCATAGGTCGCATAGGGCGTGACCTGCACACAAACCAGATGGCCGCCAAAGGCCCGCGCCAGATCAAAGGCCGCCTGCAGCCGAGCCTCCTGGCCGTCATCGTCTTCGATGTGAACAAGGATCGTCTTCATCGCCATTCTCCCATGCCAGCTGGCTTGACCATATCGGCACCATGGACGCGTCGGGGAGGGCCGGCATTGACGCCGATCAAAGCATGCGAATTTGTAACGGCCGCCCGTGCGGCGGTTCAGCGGTTCAACTGTCCTGCGCCGCCGCCGCCAGAGCCGCGGGATTGACGACGATGATACCCCGCCCCCCCGGCAAGCCGATGATCCCCGCCGCCCCCAGCCGGGTCATCTGGCGGCTGACGGTCTCGATTGTCAGCCCCAGCAGATCCGCAATCTCGCCGCGGCTGAGCGGGAGATCAAAACGGGCGCCGATGCCAAGCCCGAGCCCGCGCTGGCAATCGCTCGGCACCAGCCGCTGCGCCATGTCATCCAGGAAACCGGCCACCTTTGCCGCAGCGGTCGCACGCGCCATCTGCACCAGCCAGCCCCGGGCACGGTCCAATTCAGCCAGCGTGCGCGACAGCAGCATCTGTTCCATGCGCCGATGGTCGCCCAGCATGCGTTCGAATACCAGGCGCGGAAACACGCAGAGGTCGACCTCCGTCAGCGCCACGACATCGAATTCATGCGTGCCCGCAAATGGATGGCCGACGAAATCCCCCGGATAGAGCAGCCCGACAATGGATTCGGCGCCGCTGCGAGTGACGCTGGCAATCTTCAACACGCCGGCCTGCACATTGGCGCAGACCAGTGGCGAATCGCCTTCGTGCAACAGCGCATCGCCACGCGCCATGTGCCGATGCTGGCCCAGCGGAACGATTGCTGCCAGTTCCTCATCTGTCAGGCTGCTGCACAATGACCGATCGCGCACGCCGCAGTCGCTGCACCTATGCGCCAACATCAGCTTCTCCTGGCAACGGCTCGCGCTAAACCACTATTCCGCGCAGAAGCCTAAATGCCCTGCAAAGCCGAAAAAGACCAGCGCGTCAGATTCTAGGCCCGGCTGCGCATTGCAACCACCAGCCCCAGCATCGCCAACAAACCACCGGCAACCGTCGTGCCAGTCCATGCAAAACCTTCGAACATCGTTGAAAGCACCATTGCCACAATTGGGATGACGACGCTGGAATAAGCGGCCTTTCCCGGCCCTATCTCGCGGATAAGCGCGTAATAAATCCGGAACGCCAACGCCGAGGCGATCAGCGACAGATAGCCGAGGCCAGCGATGAATTGCGGCGCCAGATCGAATACCGGCGGGCCGCTGATCACCCAGGCGACGCAGGCATTCAGGATGCCGCCATAGCTCATTGCCCAGGCCAGCCCGCCCTCCAACGGCAGGCGCCGGCCCAGCGGTGTCGCCTGCATCACATTGGCAATGCTGGCCGACAGCACGGCACCCAACGCGAACAGCATCCCCAGCATGACGGCAGCGCCATTGGCCCCCGGCGCCATCAGATCTTGCAGGAACATCAGGCAGACGCCAACAATCCCGATCATGCTGCCAATGGCAAAGCCAGGCGAAATACGCTGCCCAAGAAACGCGTATGAAAACAGTGCATTCGGAACGATCAACAAGGCAAAGACCAGGGCGACGAGCCCCGACGTCACATGTTCCTCGGCGCGGTAGACCAGATTGAAATTGAGCACGAACTGCAACACCGCGATGATCAGCGCAAAGCCATGGCCCTTCCAGCCGAGCTGCATCGGCTTACCCGCCGCCAAACACATGACCATCAGCGTGCCGCCGCCGGCCAGGAACCGCCACGCCACCGACCAGGATGTCGGCACCACGCCCAACTGCGTCTTGATGACCAGCCAGGTCGAGCCCCAGATCAAGGTGATCGCAAGAAATGACAGCAGCAAGCGCGGCGACAGGGCCGACCTGTCAGCCACGTCGACGATCAATGATGGCCGCAGTTCGTTCACAAGGACCGACCGAGAGGCGCTGTCGCCCGGCGTCGTGCGCGGCGCAGGCAGTAGCCGGATGCATCAGCGAATGGCCGGGCGATCACGCGAGGAACGCAACGAGCGCCGCGATATCGGCCTCGGCCGTATCCCAGGCCACCACGAATCGCGCCTGTCCCGAACCTTCGGGGCCCCAATCGTAAAAGCCGGCACCGGCGGCACGCAGCCGCTCCGGCTCGCCGGGGCGCAGTTGGACGAACACCTCATTGGCCTCGACGGGGTAGAGCAGCCGGCCGATCGCAGCGGCCGCTATCTGCGCCGCGCCGGCGTTGGCCCGCGCGGCATTGCGCAGCCAGACTCCATCTTTGACCATGGCCAGCAATTGCGCGGCCTGAAAACGTCCCTTGCTCGGCATCTGTCCGGCCCGCTTGCGCCGAAAGCGCAGGTCATCAACCAGCAATGGTTCAAAGATGACGATGGCTTCGGCAAGCAAACCGCCGTTCTTGATCATGCCGAAACTGAGAATATCGACACCGGCGCGCCAGCTCACATCGCCGGGATGGCACCCCAGATGCGCGACGGCATTGGCAAAGCGCGCGCCATCGAGGTGCACGCGCCATCCGCGGCTGCGGGCATAATCGCCAAGCGCCGAAAGCGCCGCCGGTGTATAGACCGTACCGGCCTCGGTCGCCTGTGTCAGCGACAGCGCCCGGACCTGGACCTGATGCACGTCACCACGGTGCGACTTCAACGCCGCATCGATGCCCTCGGGCGTCAATCGCCCGTCGTCACCCGGCACCAGCATCAACTTGGCACCGCCTGTATAAAATTCAGGGGCGCCGCATTCATCGACATGAATATGCGCCTCTTGATGGCACACGACCGCGCCATAGGGCGGCACCATGCTGGCCAGCGCGAGTGCATTGGCCGCTGTACCCGTGACCACGGGCAGCACCGTGCATGCCCGGCCGAACAACGCACCAAAGCTGTCATCGAGCCGGGTCGACCAGTCATCACCGTCATAACCGGCGGTGGTGGCAGGCGCTGCGGCAGCTATCGCGGCAAGCACTTCGGGGCACGGCGAAGCCGCATTGTCGGATCGGAAATTCATGCGCCAGCGCTAGAGGTGCGCCCCGGGAAGGTCAACGTGTAGCATTTGACGCGCGGCGATCTGCGGTTTCCCAAGCATCGGCGGCGGCGCAACGACCGCCATGATCCACGCACAAAAATAGAGGCAGCGAAGCCTGCTGGCCTCGCTGCCCCCTTTTTCGTCAGAGCCGGCGGATCAGAACCCGACGGTCAGGGTAGCGCGCGCACCATGATCGCTGTTGTTCTTCCCGATCAAACCGCTGTAGCCAACGCCCAGGCTGACCTTGGACGACAGGTTGAAGCTGGCGTCTGCACCGATGGCTGCCGCATCGCGCGGCAGGGCAACGGTCTGGATCAAGGCCGGGACGTTGACGCCGGCGATCGAGATCAGGGTCGGTGCCGAACGGTCGCCGCCGGTGTGCTGCCACCCGAGGGTGCCGGACAGCTTGACGGCACCGACATCGGTGGCGCCGCGCAGGCCGAGGGTCGTGATCGTCAGATCGTTCGACTGCTTGCCGCCAAAGGTTGCAGCATAACCACCGTTTTCAGCGAAGCTGTCGCTGTCCACCTTGGCATAGGCAAAGCGGGCGAATGGTTCAACGCGGACATTGGCGCTCGCGGCCAGGTCATAGGCGAGTTCGCCGAAGACCTGGAAGCTCGACCCGGTGATCTTGCTGCTGAGCGACTGGCCAAGGCCCGGTGCCGTGATGGTCCGTGCGCCATTTGCCTTTGTCCCGGCGGCCGAACCACCGACGTTGACCACGACGCCGCCGTCCTGGCGATAGCCGGCATAGACCGTGCCACCCGTCGTTTCGACGCGCGACGAACCAAGACCGTCGGTGTCGATATTCGTCCGGGTGTAGTGGAACATGCCACCGACCTTGAAGCCATTCTTGGCGTAATCGATGCCCGTCAGGAAACCGGCCTGTTCGGTGGTGAACCGCGAACCGATACCATCGGCACGGGCCGTACCCCATGAACCAGCACCGCGGAACCAGAAGGTCACGCCGCCTTCGCCCTTGTCGTTGGTTACCGACTGGCTGCCGCTGAGGGCGGAGAGGCCGGCATTCAGGCGATCAAAGGCTGCTTCGCGGATAACACGAGTGTCTTCAAGCAGCACGCGACGTTCGGCGCTGTGCAACTCGCCCGAAAGCTGGCTGAGCGAGTTCGCCGCCGTCGCCGCATTCTGGCTGTAAAGCGCCAGGAACGCCTGCGGGTTGTAGCCACCTGCGACTGCCGTATCGAACGCCGTGGCAACCGCCAACGCGTTGCCGCTGAACAGGCCACCACCGCCCACGACCAGCGATTGCGGTGCCAGACGCAGGATCACCGAGGTCGTGGTGTAATCCAGCGTCGGGTTGAAGCCGACCCCAAAGCTGCCAAGGTTGGTGGTTGCGAAGGTACCGGTCCGCGCGCTGGAAGAAACCAGCGTGAAGCTCTGGTTGAAGGTATAGGTACCCGGCGCCGCTGTAACCAGCAGATTGCCGTTGATCGAGGAAGTGCCGGTTGCCGAGATCCGATCGCCACCCGTCGGCGCGATATTCGCGGTGTAGGTGGAACCCGAAGCCAGTACCAGCGCGCCGTTGACCGACAGCGTTCCAGTGGAGCCAGCGGTGGCCCCGGGCGAGACAGTCGCGCCGGATAGCACGGTCAGCGCGCCGACAGTACCAGTGCCCATGATCGTTGCGCCGCTCTGCACCATCGTCGCAGAGCAGCCCAGCGAGCCCGTCACGTTTAGCGCACCGGCCGCAACTGTCGTTGGTCCGGTCAGCGTGTTGACACCGCTCAGCGTCAGCGTGCCGACACCGCTCTTGGTGAAGGTGCCCGTACCCGAGATCACCTGGGCGAGCGTGCCAGCGACCGCCTGGTTCACGATCAGCGCAGCGTTGTCGACGATCGCGCCGGTGCCAAAAGCAGTGGAAGCACCGGTAACCGTCCCAGCCGTGATCGTGGTGCCGCCAGCAAAGCTGTTGGTGCCGCCAAGGGTCAGCGTGCCCGTTCCGATCTTCGTGATGCTGCCGGCACCACTGATTGGACCGTTGAGCGTGAAGCTGCCCATGCCCGAGTTGACCGTGCCGTTGCCGGTCGTCTGGATGTCATTGGCGAGCACCAGACCCGAAACACCGGCAGCCAGCGTCGCATTGTTGTTGATCGCGATGCTGCCGATACCGGCGGCAGTGTTGGTGCCCACGGTCACAGTGCCTTGGTTGATGCCAAGGTTGCGGAAGCTGTTGTTGCCGTTCAGCACGAGATTGCCGGTGTTGACTGCGCTGATCGAACCAGCGCCACTGATGGTGTTGCTGAGGGTGAACACCCCGGTACCCTGATTGACGATGCCGTTGCCGGTCGTCTGGATGTCGTTGGCAATCACCAGACCCGAAACCCCGGCTGCCAGCGTCGCATTGTTGTTGATTGCGATGCTGCCGATACCGGCGGCCGTGTTGGTGCCCACGGTCACCGTGCCCTGGTTGATGCCAAGGTTGGTGAACAGGTTGTTGCCGTTCAGCACGAGGTTGCCAAGGCCGACCTGCGAGATCGAACCCGGGCCCGCGATCACGCCGTTGAGCGTGAACACATTGCCCATGCCGCCCGCGTTGATGATGCCATTGGCCGTTGTGACGATGTAGTTCGTCAGAGCCAGCCCGTTTGCACCTGCAGCAAGCGTTGCGTTGTTGTTGATGGCAATCGCGCCGATGCCTGCGGCCGTGTTGGAACCAACCGTCACCGTGCCCTGGTTGATACCAAGGTTGGTGAAGCCGTTGTTGCCATTCAGCACGAGGTTACCAAGGCCGACCTGCGAGATCGAACCAGCGCCAACGACATTGCCGTTCAGCGTCAGCACTTCACCCGCGCGGGCATCGATAAGGCCATTGCCCGTCGTCACCACGCCATTGGCCAGCGTTACCGCAGCGCCACCCGATTGCAGCGTGGCGTCGCTGTTCAGCGCAATGCTGCCGATGCCGGCCGCCGTGTTGCTGCCAACCCGGACGGTGCCGGCGTTGATGCCGAGGTTGGTGAAGCTGTTGTTGCCGTTCAGCACCAGGATACCGCCGCCGACCTGCGAGATCGAACCAGCACCCACGACACTGCCATTCAGCGTCAACACTTCGCCAGCACGCGCATCGACGAGGCCGTTGCCCGTCGTTTCAACCTTATTGCCAAGCGTGATCGCAGCGCCACCCGACTGCAGAGTCGCGTTGTTGTTCAGCGCGATGAAGCCGATGCCGGCCGCCGTGTTGCTGCCAACCCGGACGGTGCCGGCGTTGATGCCGAGGTTGTTGAAGCTGTTGTTGCCGTTCAGCACCAGGATACCGGTGTTGACTGCGCTGATCGAACCCGCGCCGGCAATCGGGCCGTTGAGCGTGAAGATGCCCGTGCCCTGATTAACGATGCCGTTGCCGGTCGTCTGGATGTCGTTGGCAACCACCAGACCCGAAACCCCGGCTGCCAGCGTTGCATTGTTGTTGATTGCAATGCTGCCGATACCGGCGGCCGTGTTGGTGCCCACGGTCACCGTGCCCTGGTTGATGCCAAGGTTGGTGAACAGGTTGTTGCCGTTCAGCACGAGGTTGCCGGTGTTGACCGCACTGATCGAACCGGCGCCGACAATCGGGCCATTGAGCGTGAACACGCCGGTGCCCTGATCGACGATACCGTTGCCGGTCGTCTGGATGTCGTTTGCAATCACCAGACCGGACACGCCAGCTGCCAGCGTCGCGTTATTGTTGAGCGCGATACTGCCGATCCCGGCAGCCGTGTTGGTGCCAAGGGTTACCGTTCCCTGGTTGATGCCAAGGTTGCGGAAGCTGTTGTCACCATTAAGCACGAGGTTACCGAGCCCGACCTGCGAGATCGAACCGGCGCCAGCCACATTGCCGTTCAGCATCAGCACTTCGCCTGCACGCGCGTCGACCAGACCGTTGCCGGTCGTCACGACATAGTTGCCGAGCGTTACCGCAGCGCCACCCGATTGCAGCGTCGCATCGCTGTTCAGCGCGATGCTGCCGATGCCGGCTGCCGTGTTGCTGCCAACGCGCACCGTGCCGGCGTTGATGCCGAGGTTGGTGAAGCTGTTATCGCCGTTCAGCACCAGGATGCCGCCGCC
>JBBQYI010000051.1:0-20669 GCA_038208825.1 Sphingomonadales bacterium
CTCAAATCGCGTCGTCCGCGTCCCCGGCGCGCCGCCCATGCTGCGGCCCTTGATGGGGGCGGCGCGGTCGCGATCCGGGATGCCGAGTTCGTCCATTTCCAGGCGCCTGATCTGGTCGCGTATGGCGGCGGCGGTTTCGAAGTCCAGATCGGCGGCGGCGCGCTTCATCTGCTCTTCAAGGTCGGCAATATAGGCCTTCAGGTTATGGCCGACGAGGTTGGGCGTTTCGGCATCGCCTGTATCGACCGTCAGGCCGTCGCGCATTGAGACGTCGGCCAGCACATCCGAGATGTTGCGCTTGATGGTCATCGGCGTGATGCCGTGCTCGGCGTTGTACGCTTCCTGCCGGGTGCGGCGGCGGTCGGTTTCGCGGATGGCGCGTTCCATGCTGCCGGTAACGTGATCGGCATACAGGATAACCCGGCCATCAACGTTGCGGGCCGCGCGGCCGATGGTCTGGATGAGGCTGGTTTCGCTGCGCAAAAAGCCTTCCTTGTCGGCGTCCAAGATGGCGACGAGGCCGCATTCGGGGATGTCCAGCCCTTCGCGGAGCAGGTTGATGCCGACTAGCACGTCGTAGACGCCGAGCCGCAAGTCTCGGATCAGTTCGATGCGTTCCAGCGTTTCGACATCGCTGTGCATGTAGCGGACCCGAAGCCCGGCTTCGTGGAGAAATTCGGTCAGATCCTCGGCCATGCGCTTGGTGAGCGTGGTGACCAGCGTGCGATAGCCGGCGGCGGCGACCTTTTTGGCCTCGGCGATCAAATCTTCGACCTGGTCCTCCACCGGTTTGATTTCGATGGGTGGATCGACGAGTCCGGTTGGCCGGATGACCTGTTCGACGAAAACCCCGCCGGTTCGGTCCATTTCCCAAGGGCCGGGCGTGGCGGAGACGAACACCGTTTGTGGGCGCATCGCCTCCCATTCGGCGAAGCGCAGCGGGCGGTTGTCGATGCAGGACGGCAGGCGGAACCCATATTCGGCGAGCGTCAGCTTGCGGCGGTGATCGCCCTTGGCCATGGCGCCCAATTGCCCGACGGTGACGTGCGATTCATCGACGAACAGCATGGCGTTTTCGGGCAGATATTCGAACAGCGTCGGCGGGGGTTCGCCAGGCAGCCGGCCGGTGAGGAAGCGGCTGTAATTTTCGATACCGGCGCAGGAACCGGTGGCCGCGATCATCTCCAGATCGAAGTTGGTGCGTTGTTCCAGCCGCTGTGCTTCAAGCAATTTGCCCTCGGCGTTCAACTCTTTGAGCCGTTCCTGCATTTCGAAACGAATGGCTTCGCTGGCCTGTTTCAGGGTCGGGCCGGGCGTGACATAGTGGGAATTGGCGTAGATCTTGATGTAGTCGAGCTTGGCCACGCTTTTACCCGTCAGCGGGTCAAATTCGGTGATACTTTCGATCTCATCGCCGAAGAAACTGATGCGCCAGGCGCTGTCTTCATAATGGGAGGGGAACACCTCGACATTGTCACCCCGCACCCGGAAATTGCCGCGCGCAAAGGCGGCGTCGTTGCGCTTGTACTGCAGCGCCACGAGCTTTCGGATGATCTCGCGGCTGTCGGCGGTTTCGCCCTTTTTCAGGGTGAAGGTCATCGCCGAATAGGTTTCGACCGAACCGATGCCATAGATGCACGATACCGAGGCGACGATGATCACATCGTCGCGTTCGAGCAGCGAGCGGGTGGCCGAGTGGCGCATCCGGTCGATGGCTTCGTTTACGCTCGATTCCTTTTCGATATAGGTGTCGGACCGCGGCACATAGGCTTCGGGCTGGTAATAATCATAATAGGAAACGAAATATTCGACGGCATTGTGTGGGAAGAAGCTCTTCATTTCGCCGTATAATTGCGCGGCGAGGATCTTGTTGGGGGCGAGGATGAGCGCCGGGCGCTGTACCGCCTCGATGACCTTGGCGACCGTATAGGTCTTGCCCGATCCGGTGACGCCGAGCAGCACCTGATCGCGCTCGCCCTGGTTTGCCTCGCGCACCAGTTCGGCGATGGCTGTGGGTTGGTCGCCGGCGGGGATATAGTCGCTTTCGATGACAAAGGCGCGGCCGCCTTCGGACTTTTCCGGCCGGGCGGGGCGGTGCGGCACAAAGCCTTCTGCCGTTTCGGGTTCGGCAAGGCTGGTGCGAATCTGGATGGCCATGGCGGCAATATGGGTGATGATCGTGCTTTGTTCCAGTGTGTCTACGCCGCAGTTGGTGGTAGTGGTTTCGCAGGAATGAAGGAGGCGCAACATGGCACGTGCGATTTTCGCAACGGCACTGGCAATCGGCATGGCAAGCGGTGTCGCCGCTGCGCCGCCCAGGATCCTGCCGGGGGAGTGGGAAACCAGCAGTTCGGTACAGATGCAGGCTATGCCCAACATGCCGCCGCAGGTTGCCGAGATGATGCGTAACCGCATGGGCAAGCCCATCGTCGTGCGCAGCTGCATCACCCCGGAAGAGGCAGCGCGCGGGCCGGAAACACGGTCCCCAGACAGCAAGTGCAAGCTCGTCAATATCAGCTATGCGGCCGGGCGCATGACATCGGAAATGCAGTGCAACCATGACGGGCAGGTTACCCGCATGAAGATGCAGGGCAGTTATTCGCCCACCAGCTACGTGATGGATGGCCAGATGTCGTCGTCGGGCGGCCGTGACGGGTCAATGGGGATGGCGATGACGATGCATGTGACCGGAAAGCGTGTCGCGCCGGTCTGTTCAGCCAAGTCAAAATAGCCGATCAGGGGCGATGGCAGAGCGATTCGAACGTCACAAACAGGCATGGACCAGCGATGAGGTGCAGAAACTGCACACGCTGGCCAAAAAGGGCATGCCGTTGCGCGCCATTGCCAAGGCGCTGACGCGCACCGAGGAATCGGTGAAAACGCGCGCCAAGGCCGATGGGCTGGGGATTGCCAAGCTGCATTGAGGGCCTTGGCGGGTGGGCTTGAGTGAGTGCCGGTGTATCCAGGGTGTCGCTCGCTATTCGCCTTCCGGCTATTCGATCGCCAATATTTCGATGTCCTGCCCGCCGAGCATGGCCGTATCGCCCACCCTCTTGCCGGTGACGGCGCGGGCGAGGGGGGAGGCCCAGGAGACGCTGCCGGCGGCCGGGTCTGCCTCATCATCGCCGGTTATGTGCCAGCGTTGCTGGCGGCCATCGGCGCGTTCGATGGTGACCTTGCTGCCGAAACCGGCGCTGCCATCGGCGGGGCGGCCCTCCACAAGCTGGGCGCTGGCGCGGCGGGCGGACCAATATCGAAGGTCCCGCGTTGCCAGCGCCATGGCGCTGCGGTCGGCGCTGATCTGGCCTTCGCTGCGGGCGGCGGCATAGGCGGCGCGGGCGGATGCCAGTGCGGCTTCGATGGCGGCGAGGCCGCTGGCGGAAACCAGATTGGCATGGGTCGGGATCGGCCGGTCGGGCAGGTTGGCTGCGACCGCTTCGGCGTCTTCCTCGCGGGTGAAGGCAACACTCATGCGGGGGATTATGGCGGTGCGGCGCGGCTTTCGCAAATGGGGCGCCGCCTGCTATCGTCGCGGTGATGAAGCGTCTTGCCCTGCTCGCCATGCCCCTTTTGCTTGCGACGGCGGCGCGTGCCGGGCCGCTGGATGACCTTGTTGCCGGGCGGACGGCGGCGACGCCGGGCATTGCCGGGTTGGCGGTGGTGGTGGCGGATGGCAAGGGAATCGTGCGGGCTGAGGCGTTCGGCCATGCGGTGATCGAGCCGCCGCGGGCGTTGACCGTCGATACGCCGATGCGGGTGGCGTCGATCTCCAAGGCCGTGGTGGCCGTTGCGGTGATGCGGCTGGTGGAGGCGGGCAAGTTCGATCTGGACAGCGATGTGTCGCGCTGGCTTGGCTGGCGGCTGCGCAACCCGGCGTTCCCCGATGTGCCGGTGACGCTGCGGCAATTGCTGTCGCACACCTCGGGGATCGAGGATGGGCCGGGCTATACACTGCCGCTGGGGGTGAATGTGCGGGATGTGATGGGTGATGCGGCGCATTGGGGGCGGGCGCCGGGTGGCGGCTTTTCCTACGCCAACCTCAATTACGGCCTGATCGGCACGGTGATGGAGGCGGCAACCGGGGAAAGGTTCGACCATTTGATGACCCGGCTGGTGCTGGCGCCGCTGTCGATCGATGGCGGGTATAACTGGTCGGGTGCGAGCGATGCGGCGCTGGCGCGGGCGGCGGTGCTGTACCGCAAGGGTCGCGACGAGACGGCGATCGATCCGGCGGGGCCGTGGGTGGCGCAGGTCGATGATCTGAAGGGGGTGCGGCCCGCTTGTCCGGTGGCGACCAAGGGGGATTGCGACCTTGCCGCCTATCGCCCCGGCACCAATGGCACGATGTTCAGCCCGCAAGGCGGCCTTAGAATATCGGCGCTGGGGCTGGCGCGGATCGGGCGGATGCTGCTGGGCGGTGGTGCTGTCGATGGTGTGCGGGTGCTGAAAAGGGGGTCGGTGAAGGCGCTGTTCACGCCGGTGTGGCAGGTGGGGCAGGGTGAAACCGGTGAAAACTACAAGGGCACGATGCTGTGTTATGGCCCGGGGTTGCAGTGTTTGTCGGGGGAATCGGGGGCGACCGACCAACCCGTGGCGGGGGCGCGGTGGTGGGGGCATCTGGGGGAGGCCTATGGCTTGCTTGGCGGGTTGTGGGTGGACCGGGAACATCACCGCGTATTGGTGTATCTGATCACCGGGACCGCGGATGATCCGGGCAAGGCGCCGCATAAATCGGCGTTCTTTGGCGTGGAGGATGCCGTGTTGCAGGAACTGGCGGCGACGCCGGCGAGGCGGTAGAGTGGCATAAGGCAAGCGGGAGAATGGCGATGATCGGTTATGTGACGCTGGGCACCAATGATCCGGCCAAGGCAAATGGCTTTTACGATGCGGTGTTCCAGAGTGTCGGCGTTGGCCGATTGATGGAATTTCCCACCGGTGCGGTGTGCTGGGGCGTGTCCTGGGGGGTGCCGATGGTGGCGGTGGGCAAGCCCTGGGATGGCGGCACGGCCGGCGTTGGCAATGGCACGATGGTCGCGCTGGTGTTCGATACGCGCGCCAAGGTCGATGCCATCCACGCAGCGGCGATTGCGGCGGGCGGCAAGGATGAAGGCGCGCCGGGCGTGCGCGGCGATGAAGGCCCGCAGGCGTTTTACGGTGGTTATTTCCGTGACCTGGACGGTAACAAGCTGTGTGCATTCCGGGTCGGCCCGGCCTGACAAGCGACCTGGATATTGTTGTCGGCGAGGTTCGTGACAGCGACCGCGACCGATATCTGAGCGTGCTCTACGCTGCCGAGGCGGTGCGCCCGGCGCTGTTCGCGCTGCACGGCCTTGATCTGGCGCTGGAGAAAGTGGTGGCCGGCACCACCGAACCGATGATCGGCGCGATACGATTGGCGTGGTGGCGGGAGGCTTTGGAGGGGCTGGACGCGGGTAAAGTGCCGGCGCAGCCGCTGTTGGCGGTGATCGCGGCGGCGCTGTTGCCGCGCGGGATTTCGGGGGCAGCGCTGGCCGGGCTGGAGGATCGCTGGCTGGAATTGATCGGCAGCGATGCGGTGCCAGAGGCGCATATCGAGGGTGGCGGGCGGTTTTTCGGGCTGTTGGCGCGGGTAACCGGTGGTGATCCGGTGGTGGCCGATCGGTTGGGCAGGGGGTGGGCGATGGGTGAAGCGGTGGTTGGCCAAAGTGTTCCGGGTGGTGTTCCGGTGGTGTTGCGACCGCTTTTGGGGTTGGCCATGCTGTCGGTGCGGGATGCGGCGCGGATGCGGGCGGGGCTGGCGCGGGAGGCGCGCGGCAGCCTTGCCCGGCAGTGGCGGTTGCTGGTGGCGATTGCGTTGGGGCGGTGATCCCGGCAAAAGGCGCGGGCGGGGTCGCAGTGTGTTGAAGGGGCGTTCGGATGCGGCGAATGCTGGCGCTCGGTCTGGCGCTGCTGTCGCTGGTTGCGGCGGGATTCCTGTGGACGCGCGACCGGCCGGTTGCGGTGGCGATGGAGGCACCGATGCCGGCTGCGGTCGCGGCCGATGATGCCGAGCCTTTGGCGGCCCCGGTGAGCGATGTGACGCCGGCGGAACGCGAGGCGCGGCGGTTCGGCCGGTATGACAAGGATCGCGATGACAGGATCAGCCGCGACGAATATCTGGTGAACCGCAAAAAGGCGTTTGCGAAGGAAGACCTGAACGGTGATGGCCGGCTTGATTTTGCCGAATTTTCGGCAGCTTCGGTGAAGAAGTTCGGCAAGACCGATGCCAATGGTGATGGCGTGCTGTCTGCCGCCGAATTTGCGACGACGGCGCCGAAACGCAAGGTGAAGCCGACTTGCGCCTGTGAGAATTGATCTGGTGAGAATTGATGTGATGCGAATTGAGGGAGCCATCCGATGAGTGAAACCATGGCGCGGATGGCCCGGTTGGGGGCGTTGCAATTGGGGTCATCGCCCGAGGGCACGGCGGCGACGCTGGCGCGGCTGCTGGCCTGGCGGGACCGGATTGCGGACGCGCGGCTGGATGTGCTGGTGCTGCCCGAGGCGTTGCTGGGCGGGTATCCCAAGGGGGCCGATTTCGGTGCGCGGATCGGGTATCGGACGCCCGATGGCCGCGAGGCCTATCTGCGATACTGGCAGCAGGCGATTGCGCTGGATGGCCCCGAAGTGGCGGCGCTGTGTGAACTGGCGGCGGGTTGCGCAACGGCATTGGTGGTTGGTGCCATCGAGCGGGATGGCGGCACGCTGTATTGTGTGACGCTGCTGATCGATGCGGCGGGACGGTTTGTCGGCCACCACCGGAAGCTGGTGCCAACGGCGAGCGAGCGGCTGGTGTGGGGGCAGGGTGATGGTTCGACGATGCCGGTGATGGAGACGGGCGCCGGGCGGCTCGGCTCGGCGATATGCTGGGAAAACCATATGCCTCTGTTCCGCACGGCGATGTACGCCAAGGGGCTGGAATTATGGTGTGCCTCCACGGTGGACGATCGCGAGATCTGGCAGGTCAACATGCGCCATATCGCCTATGAATCGCGGTCGTTCCTGATCAGCGCCTGCCAGTATCAGCCGGCGACCTTTGAGGCGCTGGGCCAGCCGATCACGTTGCGCGACCGGCCCGAGAATGCGGCGATGATCCGCGGCGGCAGTTGCATCGTGTCACCGATGGGCGAGGTGATCGCCGGGCCGCTTTATGGCGAGGAAGGGCTGGTGGTGGCCGAGGTGGACCGCAATGATGTGGTGCGGGCGCGGTTCGACCTGGATGTGACGGGGCATTACGCGCGGCCGGATGTGTTCGGCTTGGTGGTGCGCGAGGGGGGTTAGGGGCGATCGGTGCAGGCTGCGGTCAAGCAAGAGACACCCTCACCCGCTCACCCAAGCGGGCGAGTCGCTTCTCCCGCAGGCGGGAGAGGGGGGCTCTTTACTTCAGGCGGCCATCCAGCTTGCAAGGTCTGCGCGGGCGCGGGCGACGAGGGCTGGTTTGCGCTGGTCCTTTGACGCTGCTGGTGGGTTCAGCGGTGGGAACAGGCCGAAGTTGACGTTCATTGGCTGGAAGCCATGGGCTTCGGCGCCGCCGGTGATGTGGGACAGCAGCGCGCCCATGGCGGTCGTGGCGGGCGGCGGGACGGGTGTGCGGCCCTGCGCGTCGGCAATGGCGAAGCGGGCGGCGACCAGCCCGATGGCGGCGGATTCGACATAGCCTTCGCAGCCGGTGATCTGCCCGGCGAAGCGCAGCCGCGGATCGGCCTTCAGCCGCAGCGTCGCATCCAGCAGCACCGGCGATTTGATGAAGGTGTTGCGGTGCAGGCCGCCGAGCCGGGCGAATTGCGCGTTTTCAAGGCCGGGGATCATGCGGAACACCCGCACCTGTTCGGCGTGCTTCATCTTGGTCTGGAACCCGACCATGTTCCAAAGCGTGCCCAGCGCATTGTCCTGCCGCAATTGCACCACCGCCCAGGCGCGGCGGCCGGTTTTTGGGTTGGTGAGGCCGACGGGTTTCATCGGGCCGAAGCGCGGCGTCATGCGGCCGCGTTCGGCCATCACCTCGATCGGCATGCAGCCGTCGAAATAGGGGGTGCTCGCCTCCCAATCCTTGAAGCTGGCCTTTTCGGCGGCGAGCATTTCGTCGATGAAGGCGTTGTATTGGTCCTTGTCCATCGGGCAGTTCAGGTAATCCTTGGTGTCGCCATGTTCGTTTGGCCGATCCCAGCGGGATTGCGCCCAGACGATGTCGAGATCGATCGATTCATGGTGGATGACGGGGGCGATGGCATCGAAGAACGCCAGCGCATCCTCCCCCGTCACGCCGCGGATGGCTTCGGCGAGCGGCGTCGCGGTCAATGGCCCGGTGGCGATGATGACATTGGCCCAATCGGCGGGCGGGATGCCGGTGATCATTTCGCGGCGGATGGTGATCAGCGGTTCGGATTCGATGGCGGCGGTGACCCGGCCGGCGAAATCGTCGCGGTCGACGGCGAGCGCGGAGCCGGCGGGCACGCGCGCTGCGTCCGCTGCCTGCATGATCAGGCTGCCCAGGGCGCGCATTTCCTGATGGATCAGGCCGACGGCATTGTTGTCCGGATCATCGGAGCGAAAGCTGTTGGAACAGACGAGTTCGGCAAATTTATCGGTGTGATGCGCGTCGGTGCCGTGAACCCCGCGCATTTCGTGCAGGATGACGGGGATGCCGGCGCGAGCGCAGGCCCAGGCGGCTTCGGAACCGGCGAGGCCGCCGCCGATGATGTGGATGGGGTTGGTCATCGGTTTTCTATGGCCGCTGGCGGACGCGGCCGCAACGGCGGGGCATCAATCGGGGGCGTCGGCTTCCCTTGCCCACAGGCGCGCGGTTTCCAGCTGGCTTTCGGGAAACACCCGCATTGCCGCCGGGTAGAATGGCGCCAGCACCCTGATCACCGGGCCGATCCAGCCCTTGTCCGAAACGATGGCGGCACGGCGAAGGAATCGGCGATGGCCGAGGTGAAAGACCAGGTCTTTCCACCAGACCTCCGGCTCTATCCAGCCGATGTTGCGAACAATTTCGACGACATCGATGCGTTCCCGGGTTTTCAGCATCTCGTCGATAACTTTTACAACGGCTTCATATTCCGCTCGCTCGATGGTGCCATCGACTATGAACTCCAGAAAGCCCGCTTTGGTATCGCTGGTGAACGTCAACATGGGATTGCTCCTGCTCTCCCCCCACCCTTGGAGAATACCCTTGCGGCGGTTTTCCGGCAACCGAAGCGGATGGATTTGGTTGAATTGCCTGTCGCTCTTGCCTTCCCTTGTTCCACGACGCTCGCTATAGCCGCCGCGACGCGGGCAACGTTCGCTCGCTCGACCTATTGGATTGGACTATGGCGAACCGCCATTGCGCATTTTCACAGGCCCGCCGTGGCCGCACCCCAATTTCTGGAGGCCGCTGAGTCGTGCCGAAGCTGACCGTTGATGGCGTGGAAGTCGACGTTCCGGCAGGGGCGACGGTCTTGCAGGCGTGCGAGGCGGCCGGCGCCGAAATACCGCGCTTTTGCTACCATGAACGCCTGAGCATCGCCGGCAATTGCCGCATGTGCCTTGTCGAGATGGAAAAAGCCCCCAAGCCGGTGGCGAGCTGCGCGATGCCGGCGGCGGATGGCCAGGTGGTGTTCACGACGACGCCCAAGGTGAAAAAGGCGCGCGAGGGGGTGATGGAGTTTTTGCTCATCAATCACCCGCTCGATTGCCCGATCTGCGACCAGGGCGGCGAATGCGATTTGCAGGACCAGAGCATTGCCTATGGCAAGGGCTTTACCCGCTATCAGGAGAACAAGCGGGCGGTCACCGAGAAATTCATGGGGCCGCTGGTCAAGACCATCATGACCCGGTGCATCCATTGCACCCGCTGTGTGCGGTTTGCCCAGGAAGTGGCCGGCGTTGAGGAAATCGGCGCCATCGGGCGCGGCGAGAACATGCAGATCACCTCCTACCTCGAAAAGGCAGTGACCAGCGAAGTTTCGGGCAATATCATCGACTTGTGCCCGGTGGGGGCGCTGACATCGAAACCCTATGCGTTCCAGGCGCGGCCGTGGGAATTGCAGAAGACCGACGCCATCGATGTGATGGACGCGGTGGGATCGAACATCGTCATCGGGTCGCGTGGCCGCGCGGTGTTGCGCATCACGCCGCGGATCAATGATGACGTGAACGAGGAATGGCTGGCCGACAAGGGGCGGTTCGCCTGTGACGGGCTGCTCGAACGGCGCCTGGATACGCCCTATGTGCGGGTGGACGGCAAGTTGCAGGCGACGGGCTGGGCCGAAGCCTTTGCGGCGATCCGGCGCGGGCTGGACGGGGTTGGCGGCGGCGCGATTGCGGGGATTGTTGGTGATCTGGCCGCGGTCGAGGACATGGTCGCGTTGAAGGATCTGCTGGCCAGCGTTGGTTCGACGCGTATCGAGGCCCGGGCCGATGGTGCGGTGCTGCCGGTGGCGGCACGCGGCGATTATCTGTTCAATTCGGGGCTGACCGGTATCGAGGATGCCGATGTCGTGTTGTTGATCGGCACCAACCCGCGCACCGAGGCGCCGCTGGTCAATATCCGGCTGCGCAAGAAGGCGGCGCGGGGGCAATCGAAGGTGTTCGGCATCGGGCCGGCGGTGGACCTGACCTATCCGGTCGAGTGGCTGGGCGATGATACGGCGCTGCTGGGCAAATTACCGGCGGGGGCGGCGGAAGCGCTGGCGGCGGCGGAGCGCCCGGCGATCATCATCGGCATGGGCGCGCTGGTGGTGCCGGGGCTGTTCGAGGCGGCGCGGGCGATTGCGGCCGAATATGATGTGCTGCGCGACGGCTGGAACGGCTGGAACGTGCTGCATAATGCGGCGGCGCGAGTCGGGGCGCTCGATCTGGGGCTGGCGGTGGATGGCGGCGTGGCCGGCATCCTGGCCGATCCGGGGTTGAAGGCGCTGTTTTTGCTCGGCGCCGACGAATTTGATTCGAAGACTGTGGCAGGCGCGTTCACCGTCTATATCGGTACGCATGGCGACCATGGCGTTGCCCATGCCGATGTCATCCTGCCGGCGGCGGCCTATACCGAAAAGCCGGGGACGTACGTGAATATGGAAGGCCGGGTGCAGCGGTCGTTGCGCGCGGTGTTCCCGCCGGGGCAGGCGCGTGAGGACTGGACGATCTTCCGGGCTTTGTCGGCTGTGCTGGGCAATCCGCTGGCCTATGACGACCTGCCGGCGTTGCGGGCGCGGATTGCGGCGGAATGGCCGCATCTGGCGGGCGGCGCGGCACCGGCGGCGCTGCTGTCCAAGGTTGGCAAGGCGGGCAAGCTGTCCGGGGCGTTGCAGCCGGCGGTCCGCAATTATTACCTGACCAACCCGATCGCGCGGGCGAGCGAGACCATGGCCGAATGCGTGGCGCAGATTTCGGGCGCGCCGGTCCGGGAGGCCGCGGAATGACCTTTACCGGGTGGTTCCAGCATTATCTCGGCGGCGGTTTCGGCTGGTTTGCGGCGACGCTGGTGTTGATCCTCGCCATCGTGCTGCCGGTGATGCTGGGCGTTGCCATGGCGGTTTATGCCGATCGCAAGATCTGGGCGGCGATGCAGATGCGGCGCGGGCCGAACGTGGTGGGGCCGTTCGGGCTGTTGCAGACCTTTGCCGATGCGGCGAAGCTGTTTTTGAAGGAAACCATCATCCCGTCGAGCGCCAGCCGCGGCGTGTTCATCATCGCGCCGATGATCAGTTTCGTGCTGGCGCTGGTGGTGTGGGCAGTGATGCCGTTCGATGCCGGGCTGGTGCTGGCCGATCTGAACGTCGGGCTGTTGTATATTTTCGCGATTTCGTCGCTGGGCGTTTACGGCATCATCATGTCGGGCTGGGCCTCCAATTCCAAATATCCGTTTCTGGGCGGGCTGCGGTCGGCGGCGCAGATGGTCAGCTATGAAGTGTCGATGGGCTTCATCCTTGTTTCGGTGATGCTGTATGCGCAAAGCCTCAACCTGTCCGATATCGTCATGGCGCAAAAGGGCAATGTGCTCGGGTTTTTGAACGGCAACATCTTCAATCCGTTGCTTTTTCCGATGGGCATCATGTTCTTCATCACCGCGCTGGCCGAGACCAACCGGCCGCCGTTCGACCTGCCGGAGGCCGAGGCCGAACTGGTCGCCGGCTATCAGGTCGAATATTCGTCGATGAGCTTTGCGCTGTTCTTCCTGGGTGAATACGCCAACGTGCTGTTCATGTGCGCGCTGATCCCGGTGCTGTTCCTGGGGGGCTGGCTGCCACCCTTTGATTGGTGGCCGCTGTATTACATTCCGGGCTTTGTCTGGATGCTGGGCAAGATGGCGGTGATGTTTTTCTGCTTTGCCTGGGTGAAGGCTGCCGTGCCGCGGTATCGTTACGACCAGTTGATGCGGCTGGGCTGGAAAGTGTTCCTGCCGCTGTCGCTGTTCTGGGTTGTTGTGGTGTCGGGCTGGCTGATGTTCTTTACCGACAAATTCGCTGCCGCGCCGGGGAGTGTTGTGTTGTGACCGCCATTGTTCGCGCCGCCAAGTCTTTGCTGTTGCTGGAATTCATCGGCGCGCTCGGGCTGACGCTGAAATATTTCTTCCGGCCCAAGGTGACGCTCAACTACCCCTATGAAAAGGGGCCGCTATCCCCGCGGTTTCGCGGTGAGCATGCGCTGCGCCGTTACCCCAATGGCGAGGAACGCTGCATCGCCTGCAAGCTGTGTGAAGCGGTTTGCCCGGCGCAGGCGATCACCATCGAGGCGGAACCCCGTGAGGACGGCAGCCGTCGCACGACGCGGTACGACATCGACATGACCAAGTGCATCTATTGCGGGTTGTGCCAGGAAGCCTGCCCGGTGGATGCGATTGTCGAAGGGCCGAATTTCGAATTCGCCACCGAGACGCGTGAAGAATTGCTGTACGACAAGGCCAAGTTGATCGCCAATGGCGACAAATGGGAACGCGCGATTGCCGCGAACCTTGCGGCGGATGCGCCGTGGCGGTGATCTTCGGGCGGCTTTCCCCCACCCCAGCCCTCCCCACTCTCCGCTGCGCGGGGGGGGAGGGGGCAGGTTGTGCTTTGGGCTCGCGAGGCCTTAACGGCTTGCCCCGTCGGCGCTCGGCTTCTATCCGGACCGCCTTGCGCCTTTGCGGCCGAAAGTCTTGATTCTGTGACCACCGCCATTCTAGCCTTTTATCTGTTTGCCGGCATGCTGCTGACATCGGCCGTGCTGGTGATCGTTTCGAAAAACCCGGTGCATTCGGTGCTGTGGCTGATCGTGGCGTTCTTCAACGCCGCCGGGCTGTTCGTGCTGCTGGGCGCCGAGTTTCTCGCGATGCTGCTGTTGATCGTTTATGTCGGCGCGGTTGCGGTATTGTTCCTGTTCGTCGTGATGATGCTTGATATTGATTTTGCGTCGTTGCGGTCGGGCATGGTGCGTTATCTGCCGCTGGGGCTGGCGGTGGCCGGGGTCATTCTTGCCGAAACGCTGCTGGCCGTGGTGACATGGGTGCCGGGCAATGGCGTGCAGATGTTCGATGTGCTGGCCGGTGCCAGCGATGGCATGAGCAATACCCAGGCCATCGGCGCGGTGCTTTACACGCGCTATCTGTTCATTTTTCAGGCGGCCGGGCTGGTTTTGCTGGTGTCGATGATCGGCGCCATCGTGCTGACCCATCGCCAGCGGGTCGGCACCAAGCGGCAGAATATCGCCGCGCAGGTGGCACGGACGCCGGCCAATGCGGTTCGCACGGCGCAACCGGGCGTTGGCCAGGGGGTCGAACTGTGATCGGGCTTTCGCATTATCTGGTGGTTTCGGCGGCGCTGTTCGTGCTGGGGGTGCTCGGCATCGTCATCAACCGCAAGAACGTCATCATCATCCTGATGTCGATCGAACTGATCCTGCTTGCCGTGAACATCAATTTTGTCGCCTTTTCGGCCTATCTGCACCAGGTTCATGGCCAGATTTTCGCGATGTTCGTGTTGACGGTCGCGGCTGGTGAAGCGGCGGTCGGGCTGGCCATCCTGGTCGTCTATTTCCGCAACCGCGGTGGCATCGCGGTTGACGATGCCGATATGTTGAAGGGCTGAGCGCGTTGATCCAGCTCCTGGTTTTCCTGCCGATCATCACGGCGATTGTTGCTGGCCTCGGCGGCCGGGTGATCGGCCACACCATGGCCAAGTTCATCACCACCGGCGGGTTGTTCGTGTCGGCGGCGCTGGCCTGGGTGATTTTCTCGCAATTCTGGCTGAACGGCGCCGTCGGTTATGACGTGCCGGTACTCGACTGGATCCGGTCGGGCGATCTGAATGTCCAATGGGCGTTCAAGGTCGATACGCTGACTGCGGTGATGCTGGTGGTGGTGACCTCGGTTTCGGCGCTCGTGCACCTGTATAGCTGGGGCTATATGGAGGAAGATCCGGCGCAATCGCGGTTCTTTGCCTATCTGTCGCTGTTCACCTTTGCCATGCTGATGCTGGTGACTGCGGACAACCTTGTCCAGATGTTCTTTGGCTGGGAAGGGGTGGGGCTGGCGTCCTATCTGCTGATCGGATTCTGGTATTACAAACCATCTGCCAATGCCGCGGCCATCAAGGCGTTCGTGGTCAATCGGGTGGGTGATTTCGGCTTTTCGCTGGGCATTTTTGCGACCTTCATGGTGTTCGGCACGGTGTCGCTCGATGCCATATTGGCGGCGGTGCCGGGGCAGGCGGGGGCGACATTCTCGTTCCTTGGCGCACGCGTCGATGTGATGACGACGCTGTGCCTGTTGCTGTTCGTCGGTGCGATGGGCAAATCGGCGCAATTGGGCCTGCACACCTGGCTGCCCGACGCGATGGAGGGACCGACGCCGGTGTCGGCGCTGATCCATGCCGCGACCATGGTGACCGCCGGGGTGTTCATGGTGTGCCGCCTGTCACCGATGTTCGAAGCCAGCGTGACGGCGCAGACGGTCGTCACCTATGTCGGCGCCGCGACTGCGTTGTTCGCGGCGACGGTCGCCGTGGTGCAGACCGATATCAAGCGGGTCATCGCCTATTCGACCTGTTCGCAGCTTGGATACATGTTCTTTGCGGCAGGCTCCGGTGCCTATGGCGCGGCGATGTTCCATCTGTTCACCCATGCGTTCTTCAAGGCGCTGCTGTTCCTTGGCGCAGGCTCCGTCATCCATTCGATGCACCATGAGCAGGACATGCGGTTTTACGGGGGCCTGCGGAAGCATATCCCGATCACCTTTGCGTTGATGACGGTGGGGACGCTGGCGTTGACCGGGTTCTTCTTCACCGCCGGCTATTATTCCAAGGATGCGATCATCGAGGCGGCGTTCGCCAATGGCCAGACGCATGCGCAGATCGCGTCGTTGATCGGTATATTGGTGGCGTTGCTGACGAGTTTTTATTCGTGGCGGCTGGTGTTCCTGACCTTTTATGGCGAACCGCGCTGGGCGGGGTCGGAGCATATCCAGCACGCGCTGCATGATGCGCATGATCACGCGCATGACGATCATCATCATGCGCCGCCGACCGGCACCGGTGGCTATCACCCGCACGAAAGTCCTTGGCCGATGCTGGTGCCGCTGGTCCTGCTGGGGGTTGGTGCCTTGTTCGCCGGTCTGGTCTGGCACGAGAGTTTTGTCGGCGCCGAGCATGGCGGCGATTTCTGGCGCGGTAGCCTGGCGTTCCGGGTGCCGTTGATGGAAGCCATGCACCATGTGCCGGAATGGCTGCCGATCAGCCTGGCGCTGACCTTTTTCCTTGGGCTTGGCGGGGCCTGGTATGCTTATCTGCGCGCGCCGGAACTGCCGGGCAAGGTCGCGGGCGCGGTGCCGGCGCTGTATCGGTTCCTCGTTCATAAATGGTATTTTGACGAGCTGTATGACGCGATTTTCGTGCGGCCGGCCTTTGCCATCGGGCGGTTTTTCTGGGTGCGCGGGGATCAGCAAACCATTGATCGGTTCGGGCCGGATGGCGCCGCGGCTGCCGTGGCGATGAGCGCCCGGGCAGCGCGGCGGTTCCAATCGGGCTATGTCTATTCCTATGCGCTGGTGATGATTGTCGGGCTGGCCGCTGCCGCCGCCTGGCTGGCGCCGGCCGGGTTCGGGATTGTCGGCAAGTGATGCCCATTCTTTCCATCATGATCCTGCTGCCGGTGCTGGCGGCGGTGGCGATCGTCACGACGGGTGAGGATGCCGGCCGGGCGCGCATGGTCGCGCTGGTCACGACGCTGGTCGAATTCGGGCTGGGCCTGATGCTGTGGCAGGGTTTCGACAATGCCGGGGCGGCGTTCCAGTTCACCGAGAACCTGCCGCTGTTCGCGCCTTATTTGTCGTGGAATTTGGGCATCGACGGCATTTCGCTGATGCTGATCCTGCTCAGCGTGTTCCTGATGCCGTTGTGCATCCTGGCGTCATGGGAAAGCGTGACCAAGCGCGTGCCCGAATATATGGCGGCGTTCCTCATCATGGAATCGTTGATGGTCGGCACCTTTGCGGCGCGTGACATCTTCCTGTTCTATCTGTTTTTCGAAGCCGGGTTGATTCCGATGTTCCTGATCATCGGCATCTGGGGCGGGGCGCGGCGGATCTATGCCAGCTATAAATTCTTCCTCTACACGCTGCTCGGATCGGTGCTGATGCTGGTCGGCATGCTGTATATGGTGGGAGAGGCCGGCAGCACCGATATAAGCGTGCTTTCGACCTATGATTTCACGCCCGGTGCGCAATTCTGGCTGTTCCTGGCGTTTTTCGCCAGCTTTGCGGTGAAGGTGCCGATGTGGCCGGTGCACACCTGGTTGCCGGATGCGCATGTCGAGGCGCCGACGGCCGGGTCGGTGATCCTGGCCGGCGTGCTGTTGAAACTGGGCGGTTATGGTTTCGTGCGGTTTTCGCTGCCGATGTTCCCGGATGCGTCGGCACAGTTGATCTGGCTGGTGTTCGCGCTGTCGATGGTGGCGGTGGTTTATACCTCGCTGGTCGCGCTGGTGCAGAACGACATGAAGAAGCTGATCGCCTATTCATCGGTGGCGCATATGGCGTTCGTGACGGCGGGGCTGTTCGCGTTGAATACCCAAGGGATCGAAGGCTCGCTGGTGATGATGCTGAGCCATGGGCTGGTGTCGGGCGCGTTGTTCCTGTGTGTGGGCGTGGTTTATGACCGGCTGCATACCCGTGAGATCGCGCGTTATGGCGGGTTGGCGGATACGATGCCGCGCTATGCGCTGCTGTTGATGTTCTTCACCATGGCTTCGGTTGGCTTGCCGGCGACATCCGGGTTTGTTGCCGAATTTCTGGTACTGATCGGGCTGTACCAGACCAGCACATGGGCGACCTTGTGCATGACGACGGGCATCATCCTGGGCGCTGCCTATATGCTGTGGCTGTATCGGCGCGTGGCGTTTGGTGCGGCGGCGGGCGACGATACGCGGGCGATGCCGGACCTTTCGCTGCGGGAGATTGCCATTCTGGCGCCGGTGGTGGCCGCCGTGCTGTGGATGGGGATTTACCCGGCGAGTTTCCAGGCGCCGATGAAGCCGGCAGTGGCGAGCATTGTTGCGCGGTTGCAGGGCCGCGAACTGGCGACACTGCCGACCGACATGACCATTACACCGGGCTTGCCGATCGATCTGTTGCCGGCAGCTTTCAAGGCCGACGGGAATTGGGTGAAAATCGTTCGTCGCGTTCCGGTCGCTGCTGAGGCGGGCACAGAAAAGGCAGCCGTCAAGTGAACCCGACCTTTGCCTCTATCGCCATAGCCGGGCCTGAAGCGGTGCTGACCGCCGGATCACTGCTGACGCTCATGCTCGGGGCCTTTCTGGCCGGGGACAAGGGGCTGAAGGCGCTGACCTGGGTGTCGGTGCTGATCCTCGGCATTGCCGGTTTGGTGGTGGTTTCACAGCCCGCCGCGACCCGCATCGCGTTTGACGGGCTGTATATCGCCGATGGTTTTTCGACCTTTCTGAAGGTTTTGATCCTGGCCGCCGGCGCTGCTTCGATGCTGCTGGCGCTGCCCTATCTGAAGGATGCAAAGACCGGGCGGTTCGAATATCCGGTGCTGTTGATGCTGGCGACTTTGGGCATGTGCATGATGGTGTCGGCGAACGATCTGTTGTCGCTGTACATCGGGCTCGAACTGCAAAGCCTTGCCGCCTATGTGCTGGCGGCGTTTCACCGCGGCGAGGCGAAATCGTCGGAGGCCGGCCTTAAATATTTCGTGCTGGGCGCGCTGGCATCGGGCGTGCTGCTCTATGGCATATCGCTGGTCTATGGCTTTTGCGGATCGACGAGTTTCGACACCATCCACCTTGTGCTGGGCGGGCAAAGCGAGCGGTCGCTGGGCATCTTGTTCGGGCTGGTGTTCATCCTGTCGGGCCTTGCCTTCAAGATTTCGGCGGTGCCGTTCCATATGTGGACGCCCGACGTGTATGAAGGCGCACCGACGCCGGTTGCGGCGTTTTTTTCGGCAGCACCCAAGGCGGCGGCGCTGGGCCTGATGGTGCGGGTGCTGGTTGGTGCCTTTGGGCCGATGGCGATCGATTGGCAGCAGATCATTTTCTTCCTTGCTGTTGCATCGATGTTCCTGGGGGCGGCCGGCGCCATCGGGCAGACCAATATCAAGCGGCTGCTGGCCTATTCCTCCATCGCCAATATCGGTTTTGCGCTGGTCGGGCTGGCGTCGGCGAGCGCGCAGGGTGTCGAGGCGCTGCTGTTCTACACCGCCGTCTATCTGGCGATGACGCTGGGCAGTTTCATGGTCGTGCTGCAATTGCGCCGTGCCGATGGTGCGCCGGTGGAATTGTTGAGCGACCTCGCCGGGCTGTCGAAGGTGCGGCCGGGCCTTGCGGCCGCGATGACGATTTTCATGTTCAGCCTGGCCGGCATTCCGCCGCTGCTGGGATTCTGGCCGAAATTCGCGGTGTTCCAGGCGGCGGTTGCGGCCGGGTTGATACCGCTGGCGGTGATCGGCTTTATCGCGTCGGTGGTGGCCGCCTATTATTACCTGCGGCTGATCAAGATCATGTATTTCGATGAAGCAGGCGTGGCGGTGGTGAGCGATGGCGGCCGCACCAATGGCGCGATGATCGCGGCGGCGGCGCTGTTCTGTTCGCCGATCGGCATGTTGGCGATCACGCCGATTGTCGGCGCGGCCGGGCGGGCTGCCGCGTCGCTGTTTCTGGTTGCGGGTTGAATGGCGGGGCCATTCACATTTGCGGGTTGAGCGGCGCCGTTACCCATCTCGCCGCGGTGGGGTCCACCAACGACTGGTTGCTGGAGCGCGCCGATGCGCTGCCCGATGGCCATTGGGTGATTACCGACCGGCAGACGGCGGGGCGCGGCCGGCGCGGGCGTGCCTGGGGCGATGGTGCGGGCAATCTGATGGCATCGGTGCTGGTCAAGGCCGAAGGGCCGGTGCAGCAGCTTTCGTTCGTGGCGGCGCTGGCATTGGTAACGGCGATTTCGGCGGTCGTTCCCGTTGACGCGAAGGCGTCGCCTGCGGCGGCGGAAAGATTGCGGCTGAAATGGCCCAATGACCTGTTGCTCGATGGGGAGAAAGTGTCGGGCATATTGCTCGAACGGGCCGGCCCGGCGCTGGTCATCGGATTTGGCGTCAATCTCGTCAGCCACCCGGAGGGCACCGAACGGCCGGCGATTTCGCTGATGGCGGGCGGGCTGGTGGCGCCGGCGCCGATCGAACTGCTTGGCCGGCTGGCGACGGCCTTTGCCGAATATCGGGCGCTATGGGCGATGCAGGGGTTCGAACCGATCCGCAGCCGCTGGCTGGCGCGGGCTGCCGGGCTGGGTGAGCGTATCGTGGTGCGATTGGGCGACGACACGCTGCACGGCCGGTTCGACGGGCTCGACAGCGATGGCGCGCTACTGCTCAGGCTTGACGACGGGCGGCTTCGGGCGGTCCATGCCGGGGAAGTGTTCGCGTTGTGAGGCAAGATGGGCAAAAGGGGCCGGGGTCATGCTGCTAGCCATCGATGTCGGCAATACCAATATCGTGTTTGCGATCTGCGAAGGCGACACCATCAAATGGCGCTGGCGGATATCGACCGATGGTCAGCGCACCGCCGATGAATATGCGGTGTGGCTGCACCAGCTGATGCAACTTGAGGGGGTCGACCGCGCCCATATCGGCGCCGCGATCATCGCCACGGTGGTGCCGCAGACCTTGTTCAACCTGCAACGCCTGTGCCGCAAATATTTCGATGTCGAGGCGCTCGTGGTGGCGGTTGGCGAGCTTGACCTGGGGCTGCGCATCGATCTGCCCAACCCGGGCGAGGTGGGTGCCGACCGCCTCGTCAATGCCATCGCGGCGCATGAATCGACGCCGGGCAATCTGATTGTCGTCGATTTCGGCACCGCCACAACTTTTGATGTCGTCGGCGCCGATGGCAGTTACCGGGGCGGGGTTATCGCGCCCGGCATCAACCTGTCGATGGACGCACTGTATCAGGCGGCGGCCAAGCTGCCGCGTATCGCTGTCGAGCCGCCGGTTGCCGCGGGTGGCGGGAATCTTGGCGTTATCGGCAAGAATACCGTACACGCCATGCAGTCGGGCGTCTTCTGGGGCTATGTCGGCCTTATTGAAGGATTGGTCGCGCGCATTACATCAGAGATCGGGCCACCGGTGACGGTGATCGCAACAGGCGGTCTTGCCACATTGTTCAACCGACACACTTCCGCCATCGATATC
>JBBQYI010000052.1:0-20668 GCA_038208825.1 Sphingomonadales bacterium
CGGCGGGGGTTTACCCGCAACAGCGCCTTTTTCGATGGCCTGGCGGGGCTTCTGGCGGGGCATTGGCGGGTGGTGCCAGTCTATCGGCGCGGCCGCGGCTAATCGGCGTGGCCGCGCGATTCGCTCACTTATGTGCCCCTCACCTACCTGCTTGATCTCGGGCTGTTGATCGACGCGGCGGGCATCAAGCGCTTTATCGCGCTCGGTACCTCGCTGGGCGGCGCGTTGGCGCTGCAACTGACGACGGGGCATCGGCCAGCGATGGCAGGCGTCATACTCAATGATTTCGGGCCGTATGTGGAACCGGCCGGGTTGGCGCGGCTGCGCGCAAATGTTGGCCGTGTCGGCAATTGGCCGACCTGGATTCACGCGGCGCGGGATCTGGCGCAGCGCAACGCCGCCAGTCATCCGGATTGGCAATTGGCCGATTGGCTGGCCTTTGCCAAACGCCTGTGCCGGCTGTCGGCGGCGGGGCGCATCGTCCTTGATTATGATCCGCGAATCGCCGAACCGTTCCGTTTGCCGCACGGCGATGCCGGCAGTGATTTGTGGGCGGCGTTCGACTCGCTGGCGGGTCTGCCGGTGCTCAGCCTGCGCGGCGCTTTGTCGGACGTGCTGTCACCGGCGACGCAAGCGGCGATGCAGGCACGCCTGCCGCAAATGCGGGTGGTCGAAGTGCCGCGCGTCGGCCATGCTCCCAGCCTTGACGAGCCGGTTGCCACCGAGGCGATCGACACGCTGCTGACCGAAATTTCAAGGGGAGAGATGCAATGACGAACCGCAATGTCTGGCGGCTGGCGAAGCGCCCGGTGGGCGATATCTCCGATGGCGATCTGGTTTATGGCAATGAAGCGCTACCACCGTTGAAGGAAGGCGAGTTCAGCCTGCGCGTCACCTATCTGTCGCTCGATCCGACCAATCGCATCTGGATGAGCGACCAGGAGCAATACATGCCGCCCGTCGTCGTCGGCGCTGCGATGCGCGGCGGCGTTTGTGGCCGGGTGTTCGAAAGTCGCAAGGCCGGCGTCAACCCCGGCGATCTTTACGCCGGGCTGGGAGAATGGGCCGATGTGATGGTGACCGACGGCACCGGCCTCAGCCGGCTGCCGGAGATTCCCGGCGTGCCGCTGGCGGCGGCGTTCGGGACGTTGGGGCTGGTCGGGCCGACGGCGTATTTCGGGCTGCTCGACATCGGCAAGCCGCAGCCGGGCGAGACCCTGGTGGTTGGCGCGGCAGCCGGCGGGGTGGGGCAGATCGTCGGGCAGATCGGCAAGATCATGGGCTGCCGGGTCATCGGCATCGCCGGCGGCAAGGCCAAGTGCGACTATGTGGTGAACGAGCTGGGGTTCGATGCCTGTATTGACTACAAATCGCAGAATGTAGGCGCAGAACTCGATCGGCTGGCACCGGAGGGCATCGATATCAATTTTGAACAGGTAGGTGGCCCGATCATGGTCGCCGTCCTGAAGCGCATGAAGCTGTTCGGTCGGGTGCCTTTGTGCGGGATGATATCGCAGTACAATGCGACAGGCGATGCCGATCCGCCGGGGTTCTGGACGATGATGCTGATGCGACGGCTGACCGTGCGCGGCTTCATCGTGACGGATTTTGCGCCGCGCTTTATGGAAGCGGCGCAGGCGATGCTGGGCTGGATGATGGAAGGCAAGCTGAAGACCCGGCAGGACATTCGCCCGGGGTTGGAAAATGCGGCGGAAACGGTGAAGGACCTGTATTCGGGCCGCAATTTCGGGAAGTTGCTGGTGGAGGTGACGCCGCCCTGAGCCGAAACAGATGCGGCAAGCGAGAGCGCGCTGGTTGGCAGACATTCCTCGACGAGCGCAAGCCAGCCGCAGAATGGCTGCGGGCGGCTTGGACTGAGCATTGCAAGCCCACCACAGTGCAAATTATCGCGCTTTCAGCCGAGATCACGAAATGAACCCTGCCTTTTAGAGATGTGATTCATAAATAATCGGCATTCCGACGATAATAACAATGCTTCAGTGCATTGAATGTATTGTCGACATTTTGATGCGCACCCGGAATTTTTTGACACTGTCCCCATCCGGGAACATGATCGCTAAATGCGAGATAACCCACCAAAACCCATTTTCGGACCTGAGTCCCATCGGCTTGACCCGCCAAACCCCCCGGAAATCAAGGTTTGGCGTTCGATAGCGAAGGCAGTTTCCTGGCGAACGGTCGGGACCATCGACACATTGGTCCTGTCGTTTCTACTCATCACCTATGTCGGGCCGATGTTCGGCCTGGCACCGAGGAAAGGCGAGGCTTTGGAGACCGCGACGCTGATCGCAGTCACCGAGGTTGCAACCAAGATGGTGTTCTATTTCTTTCACGAGCGGTTATGGGCTTCGATCAAGTGGGGCATTTCGGTTGTTGATCAGAAAAGGTCCGAATTTTTGGGCCGCACGACGGCAAAAACCACGACATGGCGGTTGATCGCGTCGCTTGATACGGTTGTGCTGGCGCTGATCTATACGGGAAATATCGGCACTGCAGTGTCGATCGGCGGGCTCGAGATTTTCAGCAAGATGCTACTCTACTTTATCCATGAACGGATATGGGCCAAGTTGCCATTCGGGATCGAGCATCATTCTCCATCGGGTGCTTAGACTTGGTGACTATGGTCACCGGTCAACCAAGGCGAGAGTCCGGCGATCAGGTATCGCTCTATCGGCATCGGCGACTTTTGGGATCGTAGCGACGGGCGTGTGGCCAACGGGCACGCCGTTATCGCCACCCTGCCCGCCTTTGCCATAGTGGAACCCGTGGCACGTGTTGCAGCTGCCGGAAACCTTGGTGACCGGTCCGATCAGCGGCTTGCTGGCGCCATGGCAATCGCGGCATTGGCTGACGGAAGGCAGCAACAGGTCGGACGACAGTTTCGAGGTGGTAGCGCCCTTGTGACAGGCGATGCAGGCGGCGTCGCCGGTTTTGCCATCATACGTCAGGTGCTTGTTGTGCGGGAAGCTGCCCTTGGGCAGGTAATGATCGGCGAGCGTCACCGGTTCGATGGCATAGCGTTCGGCCATGTTGGATGCGCCGGTGTTTGCGATGCCATGGCAATCCGCGCAGACGCCGCCCTTTGAAAAGATCGCTGCGATCGCCTTGTCGCCGCGCGCCCGGGCGTCGCCAACGCTCGTGATACGCAAGTCGGCGGCCTCGAGTTCGGCCATGCGGCCCACCTGACGACGCTCGAAAGCGAGACGCTGGACGCCGGCACGCGGGCTGAGCGCCTGTGACAGATAGAAATCGCGGACGATGCCGGCAACTTGCTGCGGCTTGCCATGCGGCAGGGTGCGCACAACCCCGCCGTCGCTGGCGAAGGCCAGATCATGGCAAGCGGCGCAATTGTCCTCCATGCTGATCTGCTTGAAACGCACGCCGTCGCTGTCGGGCTGGTGGCAATAGTTGCACCCGAGCGCCCCGTCCTTCGTCGGCAGGCCTTGCTTCAACGCCATGTTGGTGACGGCATTGGTTGCCGACTGGTGGATGTCATGCGGATAGACCAGGCCGGAATTTTCGTGCGGCTTGGTGCCAAGCGACACGCGCTGGAACAGCGGGTTCTTCAGCGATGGCGTGGCAACGATCGTCGGGCTGAACTGCGGGTGCTTGTCCCAGCCTGGCACATTGGCGATTTTGGTGTCGCGCAGCCGGGTTGACAGGCCGGTGTGGCAATCGGTGCAGAAGCTGGTGGCAACCATCAAAGCGCCATTGGGGCCTTCGTGTTCCTTGTGACACGAGGCGCAACGGCCTTCGGGCAGGTTGAGCCCTTTATGGACTTCGGCGATCAGGCCGGTGCTGGCCAGCCGGCCGCGCTCCATGCGATCGTGTGCGGCATGGTCGGGCGTTGATTCTGGCTTGTGGCAGGCGGCGCAGGCGGAATCCGTAACCGAAACAAAGGCCGCCTGGTGGCAGGCGCCGCAATTGTTAGAAAGCCCGGCGTGGGCGGTGGACAACGCTCCGCTGCTCCAGACAATGTCGGGCTTCATGCTGCCCTTGTCGGCGACCGGGGTAGCGTTGACCGGGACGAGCCTGCTGGCCGTTGCCGGCGGATGCGCTGCGGCGGCGACCATTTCGGCCGGCAGATCGGCACTGCGGCTCGACATCAGCCACAGCGGCAGCGCGAGGCAGGTGACGAGGATGAGCAGCGCCAAACCCCAGGCGAGGCTGCGCTTGGAGGGCATCGTTTCCTTGAGCGAAAAGATACCGGTTTCGGCATCGGCATCGGCGGAATCACTGGCGGCGATGACACGTTCGGCGGTGATGGCAATGGCGCCCGGGGTTTCGCCGCGGCCCAATGTGAGCCGGTGGCTGGCAATGTCGATGGCCGGGTTGCCCGACACGTCGAGATCAGCACGGCTGACGAATTGGCCGTTGATTTCAAGCGGGATGCCGCCGGTTGCCTCGATCGCGACGGTGCCGTCCAAAAGCTGGGACAGCCGGGCGTGGCGCAACATGACGCCAAGATCGGGCAGTTGGATGTCGCAATCGGTGCCACGGCCGATAGTGATTTCGGCGGCATCGAGCGTGCGGGTGCGGATAATGTCACCCCCATCGGCGCGCTTGGCGATCTGACGGACGACAAAGCTCATCGGGCGGCTCGTATGAAACTTTGGGGGGCGGTTTTCACGGCCATCACCAGTACAGGAAGACGCTGAGGATGTGCGCCGTCAGCGCCGCGAGCAGCGCGATGGTGGCGGGCACATGGATGTACAGCCATATTTCAAGCTGGGTTTTCATCCTGATGTGACGTCTGGCCTGGGCCAGGGCAGCATCCTTGCGTTCGAGGAGGAAGAGAATCTGAGTCAGCCGCTGGTCAGGCTTGCCGGTGCGCATCTGGGCGTTGACCCGTACCTGCACCGCGTCGCGGGCACGGGCAGTGCCGCAATTGGGCTGGCGGCCGGTCAGGCGCTGCCACAGATTGCCGCCGATATCGGTTTCCTCAAGGCTGAGCCGCACGATATCGGCTTCGTCCTTGCCGAGAGGCTGGGCCGCGGTATCGAGTTGCCTGTCGAGCGCGCGGATCGCCTCCAGCATCTGTGGCTGCGTGGCTTCGTTGCGATTGGCGCTGAGCTGTTCGGGCAGGCGCGCGTAAACGATGATGCCATAGATGCCGGACAGAATGACGAACATCATCAGCACATAGGCGAGGGTGTGGACGTTCCAGCCAAGCTGGAAGCCGGTGTGCAGTGTGCCGATGACGATCAGCGACAGTCCGAGATAGACATGCGCCGATGTCCAGGCCTTCAGCGAGAAGGGCCGGGAGGTGATGATGCGCTTCCTGAGGCCGATCAGGCTGAGCCAGACGATCATCAGCGCGCCGATGGTGCCCAGCGTATAGCCGAGCGCCGTGCCGCCATTAGCCCGCGGCTGCTGGTCGACCATCTCATAGGCGATGATGGCAAGGATGGAAATTGCTGCGGCAATCTTGAGCCAGCGGCTGCGGGCGTGGGTAAGAAAGCCCTCGTGCGCCGTGTCACGAGGGGCGCGTTTGATGGCCTTGCCGGTGCGGGCGCGCATGGACATCAGTCGCCGCCCCGATCAAGCAGCGCGACCGACAGGAATTGTTCGGGCGAGACTCGGATGGCGGCGCCGGTGGGGCAGGCACGGACACAGGCGGGCCCGCCAGATTGCCCGGTGCACATGTCGCATTTGATGGCCTTTTTAGGGGTTTCAACACCCTTTTTGGTGTGTTCGTAAGACCATTTCTTGTCAGGTTCGCCAGGACCCGGTCCCTGCCCGAACAGCAGCCAGCTGATCAACCATGGCTTCTTGGGCGGCACCTTGTCCATGCGAATGACGCCATAGGGGCAGTTGCGCTGGCAATTGCCGCAACCAATGCAGGTATCATCGATATAGACTTCGCCGGTCGCGCCGCGGTGGATGGCGTTGGGCGGGCAATCGGCCATGCAATGCGGGTGTTCGCAATGGCGGCACGAGGTGGGGACGTGCAGGTGCGCATAGGTGCGGCCCGCCTCGCGATCCAACCGGGACAGACCATCATGGGTGTCGGCGCAGGCCTTTTCGCAATTATCGCAGCCGACACAGAGCTTTTCATCGATCAACAGCACGTCGGTCGCCTCACCAACGCCATTGTCGACAAGGAAATTGGCAACGCCGGTATACATGTCGACGACGCCGCCGAAGCTGTCCTTTTTCGATTCGATGAAGCTGTTGAGCTGGGTGCGGGTCGCCATATCGTCACGCAGCCGGGCAGAAAGGCCGGGCTTTGCGGCGAGCAGCGCGCGGAAACTATCGCCCGACAGGCGGATGACGTCGGATTTGACGGCAGCACGGACGGTAGCGACGCGCGGGCCGCCGTCGATCACCGCCATCTCGCCGACATAGGAACCGGCGGGCACATAGTTGAGGAATACCGGTTTGCCGCCGATGGATTTTTCGACGACCATCGATCCGGAACGGATGATGAATATATCGTCGCCGGTTTCGCCTTCCTTGATGATCGTCTGGCCGGCGCGGATGGTTTCGACCTTGGCCGAGGCGATGACGGCGGTAAGATCGGCGGGGGTAAGCCCGGATTTGAAGATCTGGAGCAGGCTGCGTTCTGTGGTGATGCGGGTGATTTCACGTGCTGCCGGGGGCACCGCGGACATCAGCTTAAGCGCAGCCGATCGGGATATTTCGACGAGCACGCAATCGGCGCCGGCGCGGACTGTGGCACCGCGACGGCGGCCGGAGATGAGGCCCACCTCGCCAAAAATGCTGCCAGCGCCAATGGGCACGGTGATGCTGGGATCATCCGGATTGACCTCGACAAGCACCTGGCCGTCAGCGATGCCGAACAATGATGATCCGGGGGCGTTGCGTTCAAAGATCACATCGCCGGCGCGGTATAGCCGGGCTTCGCTGTCGAGCATGAACTCGCGCATCTGCAGCGCGCTCATGGCGTTGAGAATCGAGACATTGACGCGCAGATAATCGAGCCAGTCGGCCACCGAGCGATTCCCGGGCAAGCCGGCGAATTTTGCCTCCAGAATCGGTTCGTCGGCAGGTTTCAGGTCAGTGTTGCCATTGACGAACTCTACGACATCATGGCCCTGGTTCATGCAATGCTTGATGAGCGGGTAGCCGGCAAGCGCGCCGGTGACATAGATGCCAGGGGCGGTCGATTCAAAAGTAGCCGACAATTTGGGGAAGGCGAGACGGTCGTTCGAAGCGAATTCGACCCCGCAAGCTTCGACAAATCCGCGCGGCGGCGCCGAGCCCATGCGGGCGATCATACGGTCACATTGGGCTCGAACCTCGCCATCGCGGGTGTCCAGGGTTACCCAACCGGCCTCGATCGAACGCGGCGTGGTTTCCGTCATGATACTGATTCGGCCGGCATCACGCGCGGCGAACAGCGCCTTTACATTGGCGTCCTTGGCCGTTGAAAATTCAGCACCGCGATTGACCAATGAGACGATATTGCCTTGCGCCGCATCGGCGGCAAGCCCCAGTGCATTTTCGATCCCGGCATCGCCGCCGCCGATCACGAAGATATGTTCGTCATTATATTCGGCTGGATCGTCGAGTTGATACTGGATGTGGGGCAGATCGCCGCCCGGGCAAGCCGTAAGATTGGGATTTCCCTGAGTCCCGATAGCCAGGATGACGGTGTCGGCGACGATCTCCTCGCCATTGGTAAGGGTCAGCTTGTAGGGCGGGGCGTTGCGCTGCAACTCCTTGGTTTCGCTGGTACCATCACGTTTTCTGGTGACGATCTTCTGGATGCTGCCGGGGATGGGGGCGCCTGTCCCTGCGATAGATTTGACTTCGGCATTGTATTTGACGTTGACCTTGTGACCGGCGGTCATGCTGTCCCATGTGCCAAGTACGACTTCGCGTTTTCCGGCATCAAAATCGAGGTCGGAACGCAGCACGAGTTGTGACGGCGTCGCCATCACGTGCTTGCCCTTCTGGTATTTGTAGATGGTGTCGGAAAGGTGGCTCGTCTTTTCCAGAAGGACGTGGCTGAGGCCGAGTTTCGCAGCGTGCGCAGCGGCGCTAAGACCTGCTGGCCCTGACCCGACAATTGCAATTCTGATGGTCTCGCCCACGTGCGCGAATGCCCCCCGGCCTGCCTGCGACTGTAATCCACTCTACCATCTCAGGCGCAGTCGGCTAGAGTATCTTTCAAATTGCCGTCATTTGGTTGTCGAGGAAGCTCAAACTGATGTTTGCCGAAATCGGGCATTTCGCGTTGATCCTGGCCTTTCTGGTCGCCATGGCACAGGCGGTTTTGCCCATGGTCGGAGCCGTGCGCGGCGATTCATCGTTGATGCTGTTCGGGCGGACGGCGGCGCAATTGCAGGCGCTGCTCATCCTGACCGCCTTTGCCATGTTGATGATCAGTTTTGCCCGGGCGGATTTTTCGGTCGCGCTGGTCGCACAGCATGCATCGCTTTCACAACCACTCGCCTATCGGCTGGCGGCAACCTGGGGCAACCACGAAGGATCGATGGTGCTGTGGGTGCTGATACTTGCCCTGTTCGGTGCCGGTATCGGCCGTTTTGGCGACAATCTGCGGCCGGCGCTGCAGGCGCGCGTGCTGTCGGTGCAGGCGATGATAGGCGTCGCATTCCTCGCATTCTCACTGTTCACCTCCAATCCGTTCCTGCGGCTGGCACCTGCGCCGCTCGATGGGTCTGAATTGAACCCGCTGTTGCAGGATCCCGGCCTCGTGTTCCACCCGCCGCTTTTGTATCTCGGCTATGTCGGGTTCTCGGTGACGTTCAGCTTTGCAGTTGCCGCACTTTTGGAAGGTCGCGCCGATGCGGCATGGGCGCGGTGGATGCGACCCTGGGTGCTGGCTGCATGGATTCCACTTACCTGTGGCATCGCGCTGGGGTCTTTCTGGGCTTATTATGAGCTTGGCTGGGGCGGCTGGTGGTTCTGGGACCCGGTAGAGAACGCCTCGCTGATGCCATGGTTGCTGGGCACGGCGCTGCTGCATTCGGCCATTGTCACCGAAAAGCGACAGGCGTTGGCCGGCTGGACCATCCTGCTGGCCATTCTGGCATTCTCCTTGAGCCTGATCGGCACTTTCCTGGTGCGGTCCGGTATCCTGACCTCGGTACACGCCTTTGCCGTCGATCCGGCGCGCGGGGTGTTCATCCTGGCCATGATCATCGGTTCGACGGGTACCGCGCTGGCTCTGTTCGCCTGGCGTGCGCCAATGCTGCGGTCGGGCTCGCTGTTCGCCGGGGTGAGCCGCGAGACCGGGCTAACGCTGAACAACCTGTTCCTGATGGCGGTGACGGCAGTCGTGTTCCTTGGCACCTTCTATCCGGTGATCATGGAGGCGGTGAGCACCGACAAGATTTCGGTTGGCCCGCCCTATTACAATCTGGTGTTCGTGCCGTTGGCGGTGCCGCTGTTGTTGCTGGTTACGGTTGGGCCGTTGCTGGCATGGAAGCGTGACAGCCTTGTGACGCTGGCGCCCAAGCTGAAATGGCCGGCACTATTGACGCTGGCGGTATTCGCGGTGCTGGCGGCGGTGCTGGGGTTGAAGAATGCGCAGGCGGCGTTCGGCTTTGCGCTGGCATTCTGGTTGATCCTCGGCGGGCTGATGGTGCTCGCCCGGCGCTGGCAGGGGACGGCGGGCCTGTCGTGGCGTCTGATGCGCACCACACCGGCGGCGGTGGTCGGCATGGCCTTGGCGCATGCCGGGTTGGGCTTCACCGTTGCCGGCGTGACGGCGATGAGCAGCTTTGCCGAATCGAAGATATTGGTGATGCGGCCCGGCGAGACCACCGCGCTGGGCGCCATGCAGGTTACCCTGGCATCAATCGGCGCCGCGAAAGGGCCGAATTATGAGGCCGTTCAGGCGCATTTCACGGTGCGACAGGGCAACAGCATCCGTGATCTGGACAGCGAAAAGCGGTTTTTCCCGATCAGCCGCAACCAGACGACCGAGGCCGGGATCGGCACCGGGCTGTTGGGCAACAGCTATATCGCCATCGGTGATCAGCAGCAGGGGCCGAACGGCAGTGGCATCGTGGTACGGATTTACCATCACCCGCTGGTCGGCTGGATCTGGTTCGGGGCATTGATGATGGCGATGGGCGGTGCAGCCAGCCTGGCCGACCGCCGGTTCCGGATCGGGGCACCGCTGAAGTCGCCGCAGACGCCGACATTGGGAAACTTGCCGGGTCAGGGCTTGCGCCCCGGCATGGTTCCGGCCGAATAAGCCGCCATGAAACGCCTGATCTTCATCCTGCCGGTGTTCGCCTTTGTCGCTTTGATAGCGGTGTTCGGCGTCGGCCTGACCAAAGACCCCAAGGAACTGCCGTCGCAGTTGATCGACAGGCCGTTGCCGCAATTTGCGCTGCCCGGGATCGAGGCGGTGCCAGGGGGTGGCCCAGGGTTTGCCAGCGCCAGCCTGAAGGGCGAGCCGCTGTTGCTGAATGTCTTTGCCAGCTGGTGCGCGGCCTGCCCGCAGGAACATCCGGTGCTGACGCGGATCGGCGAGGAAGGATTTCCGGTCTACGGAATCGCCTGGAAGGACAAACCGGTCGATTCACGGGCGTGGATCGAGCGCTTTGGCGACCCATACAAGGCCATCGCCGCCGATGAAAATGGCCGCACCGCCATCGACCTTGGCGTGACCGGGGTGCCGGAAACCTTCATCGTCGACCGGAATGGTCGGGTGCGGTTCAAACAGATCGGGCCTATTTCGCCTGAAACCTGGAAAGGAAAGATCAAGCCGCTGATGCTGAAGCTGAGGGCCGAAGCATGAGGCGGTGGCTGTTGCCGTTGCTGTTGTGGCTGGCGATGCCTGTCGCTGTCGCACTGCCGATGGCGCCGGCGCTGGCGGTGCAGCCCGACGAAATGCTCGCCGATCCGGCGCTTGAGGCGCGGGCGCGGGCGATTTCCAAGGACCTGCGCTGCGTCGTTTGTCAGAACCAGTCGATCGATGATTCGGATGCGCCGCTGGCCCGCGACCTCCGCATCGTTGTGCGCGAACAACTGACACAAGGCAGCAGCGATACCGAAACGATGGACTATATCGTTCAGCGCTATGGGCATTTCGTGCTTTTGAAGCCGCCGGTAGAACCGGCAACCTGGGCACTTTGGCTGGGTCCATTCGCGGTGCTGGGCTTTGGCGGGATGGGCCTGTGGCTGTGGTCGCGTGGCCGGCACCCGGCTGATGTGGTGCCGCTGACGCCTGAAGAAGCGGTGGCGATCGCTTCTTTTACGGACTCGCCAACGCCTTAACGCTGGCGGCATGGCCCCTTTCAAGATCAGAAAGCACCGATGACCCTCTGGATTATTCTTACCCTGATGGCAGCCGTGACGGCCGCCGTTCTGACCATACCGCTGGTGCGCCGACAGGAGGCGCGGGCCGATGCGCGGGCGCAGACGGTCGCCGTCCTGAAGGACCAGCTTGTCGATGTTGACGTGCAATTGGCGGCTGGCAGTATCGCACCGGCGGATGCCGAAGGGCTGCGCACCGAAATCAAGCGGCGGATGCTGGCGGCGGGGCATATTCCTGCCGATCTGGAGCGGCCGGTTGGGTCACGGGCGCTGGCGGGGGTGGCGATCGGCCTCGCCGGGCTGGTCGCGTTGGCAGCGGCCGGGCTGTATGCGTCGGGCGGTCGGCCTGAACTTGGCAGTATGGCGACGGTGCCCGGGGCTGTGGCGGATGCTGCCGCGCCCGCAGCGGAACCCGAAGAGGCACAGGCGGCAGGCGAAGTCGCCAAGTTGGTCGGCGCTTTAGAGGCCAAGATGAAGGCCAATCCGGACGATCCGGAAGGCTGGCGGATGCTCGGCTGGTCCTATTTCCAGACGCAGCGCTTTACCGATTCGGTGGTGGCCTATGGCAAGGCGGTTGCGCTGAAGCCCGACGGCATCGGCTATCAATCTGCCTATGGCGAGGCCTTGGTGCAGGCTGCGGATGGCAATGTGACACCGGCGGCCGCGGCTGCGTTCACCAAGGCCAAGGCGCAGGACGGCAATGATGCGCGGGCCCGCTATTTCCTGGGCGTGCGAAAGTCGCAGGAGGGCGATCGCAAGGGTGCCATAGACGACTGGATCGCGTTGCTGGGTGAATCGGCAGGTGACGCCCCCTGGGTGCCGCAGTTGCGATCGGTCATCGAACAGACGGCGAAGGAAGCCGATATCGATGTGTCTGCCCGGTTGGCGGCGATCCGACCACCTGCGACCGGCAGCGCCAGCGTTGCGGCACCGCCGATGCCAGGGCTGGCAGCAATGGCGGCCGGGCCGGCGGCAACCGTGCCACCGGGGACGCCGGCTGGCGTGATGCCGGGGCCATCGGCATCGCAGGTCGAAGGTGCGGCGGCGATGACGCCCGATGCGCGCCAGGCGATGATTCGCGGCATGGTGGATGGGCTGGCACAAAAGCTGAAGGCCAACCCGCGCGACGAAGCCGGCTGGCTGCGGCTGATGCGCGCACGCACTGTGCTGGGCGATGGCGCGGCGGCGGCAAAGGCGCGCAACGATGCGGTGGCAGCCTTTACCGGCGATACGGCGGCGCAGGGACGTATTCGCGCCGCGGCTGGTGAAATGGGGATAACGGGCTAAGCATCGCCACACCTTGCGGTGGCGGGCAGTCGGTACAATTTGTGCTGCACTGCGGTATTTCGGGTGCTACCTTGGCATTCCATTGGGCCAACCATGTGCTGGCGGGATTTTGGGACGGCGATTGATGCGTAACCTGGGGGACACTGTCAGCCGACTGGCCGAGCGGCGTGCGCTGCTGGGATCGGGCTTTGGTGCGACCGGAACAGTTGCGCTTTCGGACTTGCGCGATTTCGGCAGCAATCCGGGCGAGTTGCGGGCCAAGTATTTTGTGCCGCAGGGGCTCGCCGACGATGCGCCGCTGGTCGTTGTGTTGCATGGCTGCGGCCAGAGCGCGGCGGAATATGATGGCGGTTCAGGCTGGTCGACCTTGGCGCGAGAAGTCGGTTTTGCGCTGCTGTTCCCCGAACAGACGCGGGCGAACAACGGCAATCTGTGCTTCAACTGGTTTGCACCTGGTGACATCCGGCATGGCAGCGGTGAATCGCTGTCGATCCGCCAGATGATCGACACGATGGTCGTGGCGCATGGTCTCGACCGGCGGCGCATCTTCATCACCGGGCTGTCGGCCGGTGCGGCCATGGCGCTGGCGCTGATGTCGAACGCGCCGCACGCCTTTGCCGGCGGTGCGGTGATTGCCGGCTTGCCATATGGCAGCGCCGCGTCGATGCCCGAAGCGTTCGACCGGATGCGTGGGCTGGGGTTGCCAAATGCCGAAACCATGGCGGCAATGGCGCGCGCAGCGGCGCCGGATGACGGGCCATGGCCGAAGCTTTCGGTATGGCAGGGCAGCCACGACACGATTGTAGGTGGTGCCAACGCCGATGTAATTGCGGCCGGTTGGGCGCAGTTGCACGGGCTGAAGGTGGCGACGGACGAGGAATGGGTGAACGGCCATCGCCGTCGCCTGTGGCGCGACCGGGATGGGGCCGTACGGGTGGAAGCCTTCACGCTTCAAGGACTGGGCCATGGCACGCCGATTACAGAGCATGGCGACGAAGCCTGTGGCGCGCCGGCACCATTCATGCTGGAGGCCGGGATCTCATCGACCCGGCGGATCGCGGCATTCTGGGGGCTGGTGCCGGAACCTGCGGCAGCGCGCAGGATGCCGCAACAGCCCCGCGCGGCGGTCGGCGGTATCGAAGCGATCATCGATCAGGCGCTGCGGCAGGCAGGCCTCGTACGCTAAAACCGGTTGCTGCGGCTGATTGCGACCCGTGTCAGCCGAACATCGCCGACAAAGTGAAGGCGACGGTGCCGACCGTCAGCACCACGAGCAGGGCGCCCATTCGGATATAGTCGCCAAAGCGATAGCCGCCCGGCCCCATGACGAGCAGATTATTGTGGTGGCCGATAGGGGTAAGGAAGTCCGCAGACGCGCCGATCAGTACCGCCAGCAGCGCCGCGTCGGGATCGATGCCCAGCAGCCGCGCCGCCGAAATCGCCAATGGGCCCATGATGATGGCGGTGGCGACATTGTTCAGGAAGATCGACAGCAGCAAGGTGACCAAGCAGATGGCAGCGAGCATCACCGGCAGCGCCTGGCCGGCGAGGCTGTTGCTGATCAGTTGCGCAGCGATCGCGGCGGCACCGCTGGTTTCAAAACTGTGGCCGACCGGTATCATGGCGGCGAGCAGGACGATGATGCTCCAATCGATCGAGCCATAGATTTCGTCGGCGGCGATGAGCCTGGTTGCCGCCAGTGCCACCGCAGCCGCCATGAAGGCCAGCGACGGGGCAGCGCCGCCAATGACCACCGCCGCGACGGCAAGGCCGAAGATGGCAAGAATGGCGAGCGCGCGAAGGCCCGCGACCGGCACCGGATCGACGCGATCAATCTCAAGAAGCCGGGCACGGGTGACGAAATCGGCAAGGTCTGCGGGGGCGCCATGGATGAACAACTGGTCGCCGGATTCAATGCGCATTGCATCCAGGCTTTGCTTTTCCTTGGCGGCGCGCGGGCCAACGGCGACGACCGCGAGCCGGCCCCGGCTGCGGATGCTGACTGCCGCATGGCTGAGCCCGACCATGAAAGAGCCATGCGCGACGACGACGCGTGTGGTGACGGCGTCTGGCGCATCGACGCTGGTGGCATCATGGACCAGCCCGGATCGTTCGGCAGCGAGCATGCGGTTGGCACGGGTGGCGATCAAAAGCCTGTCCTGCGGTTGCAGCGCCACGCCGGGGGCGACCTGAATGCGTTGGCCATGGCGGTGGAGTGCCAGCCAGCGTGCCGGAACGCCGCGCAGCGCCGTGCGGACGCCGGCGGCGCCGGGTGGTGTAACGGTGGTGGGCACGCTCAATTCGAAGATGCGCCATGGTGGCCGGGCCCGCCGCGCCGCGCTTTCGCGCACCGGCAGCAGCCGCCAGCCCATGAAGGCAAGGTAGATGAGGCCGACCACGGCGACAGCGCTGCCCACTGGCGTCATGGCGAAAAAGCCCAGTGGCGCACCAAGTTCGGTTTCGCGCACCGATGACAGGATAAGATTGGCCGGCGTGCCGATAAGGGTGGTCATGCCGCCGAGGATGGTGGCGAAGGCCAGTGGCATCAGCGTGGCACCGGGGCTGCGTCGTGCATCGCGAGCGATTTCAGTGGCGATCGGCATGGTGATGACCAGTGCGGCGATGTTGTTCATCAGCGCCGACAGCAGCGCCGCGACCAGCAACAGCGCCGCCAACCGGGTGGTGAAACCTGCCGAAACCGGTACGGCGATGCGGGTGACAACGGCGGCGACGCCCGATAATTCGATGGCGCGGCCGACGACGAGGATGGCGGCAACAGCGATCACCGCCGGGTCGGCGAAGCCCAGGAACGCCTGTCCCGGGGTGACCAGACCGGTGACGACGGTGGCAAACAGTGCGAGTAGCGCGACCAAATCGTGGCGAACCCGGTCCGAAACGAACAGCGCCAGTGCGCCGACAAGGATGATCGCGCTGGTTGCAGCGGCACCGATCATTGCGTTGGGGTGATGGCTTCGGTGGGTGCAGCGGTGGTTGCGGCGGGTGAAAGTCGCAGCGCGCCGCGTGGATCGGGTGCGGGTGCGGTGGTGAATCCGAGGTCTTTCAACACTGCGGCGATGGCCTGGGCGCGGCGTTCGGCGAGTCGCGGACGCTTGGACGGCGTGGAATCGGCGGGGCGCAGGCCGGGGACGGCGAGTGTACCGACGTTCCAGTGCCGCGCGCCCCAGGCGGACAGCGCAATGGCGGCGCGGGCGGCGTCGTCGATGGTATCGGCGCCATCTGCAAAGTCGATTGCCGGCATGGCGACGAGCGGCGGCGTCAGGACGACATCCCAATCACCAACGGCGGTTGCGGTTCGCGCCTCGAGCGCGCGGTAGGTGGCCAGCGCGGCCCCCGGCAACGGCGCGATATTGGCGGTCAGGCGGCGATGCTGCCGATCGATGACGATCGAATCGGGCGCGATGCCTGCGGCCAAAGCGGCGAGGCGCGATACCGTCGTCGCTTCGGCGCTGGCTTGCCGATTTGCTTCCGAAATCTGTTGCAGTTCGGCGCGCTGCGCATCGATGGCGCCGGCGGCGGGATCGAGAAGTACCTGATCGACCTGCAACGCCACCTGTCGATCGAGCAGCCGGCCAAGCTGCTTTTCCAGGCCGCCCACGTCATGCGCCTTGGTGCGCGGTGCGATGACGACGGCGCGGATGTTGAGCGGATCGCTGCCGTAATCGATATCGAGCTGGGTGACGCGGGATTTGTCGCCAAAATCATCGATAAGGAAGCTGCGCACCTCGCGGGCGACGACGCTTTCGTTGGCGATGCGGCTGAGCGATATGCCCAACGGGATCGACATGGCGACGAACACCAGCAGCAACAGGATCGTTTGCGTCAGGCTTTGCTGTGACGACAGGAAATGGCCAAAGCCGAATAGTCGCGCCAGGATGGTCGCCGACAGCGCAATGGTGAACAGGTTGGTGAAGAACAGCGCCAGCGACCCGCCGAGCACCGCCATGTTCCAGGTGGCGAGGCCATAGCCGACGACGGCCAGCGGCGGCATCAGTGCCGTGGCGATGGCGACGCCGACAATGGTATCGCCCTTGCCGCGGATGATGGCGAAGGTGCCTGCGAGTGCGGCAAACAGCGCCACCAGCAGATCGAACAGGTTGGGCCGGGTGCGGGCGAGGATTTCGGCGGTGGCGGTTTTCAATGGCGAAGCCACTACGATAAGCGCGGTGAACAGCACGGCAACGAGCGAGCCGATGGCCAGCGCCAGCACCGCCCGCCGCATTTCGGCAAAATCGAACAGCGCGAGGCCAAAGCCAAGCCCGAGGATCGGGCTCATCAAGGGCGAGATGAGCATGGCGCCGATGACGACGGCCGGCGATGACAGCAGCAGGCCGAGCACGGCGATGCCGGCCGACATCATGATCATGAAGACATAGCGGCCGGACCAGCGGCTTTCGTCGATTATACGCGCCATCACCTGTTCGTGCTGGATGGTGGCAACGACGTTGAGCCGCCACCAGCGGTACAGCGGCACGGCATCCCAACGCTTGCTGGCGAAGGGTTGATTGGAGGTGAAATCGTTCATGGCAGCATACTTTGAACAGATTTGTATCGGTGTGGGAATGGCCAGTCGGAAAGGCATGTGCGCTTGCAACTGGTGGCCAGCCATAGGACAAGGCCCCTGCCCCTTGGGCGCGCCATATCCGCAACGGGGTTTTCCAGTGCCAGCCATGCGACGTGATCCAGCACAACACTATTTGCCGGGATGCCGCCTGTCGTGATCAGCATCGTTGCGGTTGCAATCGCGGTAATCACTGTCGCCATATTGTCGTTCAGCCCGTTTGCGCGGGGCGACAACTGGCGCGCAACCGTTACCCCATTGGCGTCGATCATCGGCAGCGGATTTTTGATCTGCGGCCCTATCCTTGCCAATGAATTCGGGTCTGCGGCCCTGTTGGCAGAGGCGGTGCTGCTGGCCATCGCCTATGCCGTTGGTGCGGTCGTGCGGTTCAATATCGTCCATGTCGAAAACCATGCGCGCGCGCTGGACCCCACGGACCGATTCGCACTGATGATGCGTGCGGGACAGGTGACACTGGCCATCTCTTACGCTGTATCGGTTGCCTATTATCTGAAATTGCTGGCAGAATTCATGTTGAAGGCGTTGCCGGTGCCGGCGGACCAGCACGGGCTGGTTTCCAACCTGCTGGTCACCTTCATCATCATCTGCATGACGGCGTTGACGTTTTCGGGCGATATCAAGCGCATCGAACAGGCGGCCCATGCCAGTGTTTCGGTAAAGCTGGGTATCATCGCCGGGTTGCTGGCGGGGTTGGCGTTGTGGTGGGCGACGCACGCCTCGGTTCCGCTCGACCTGCCGCCGGCCAGGATCGGCTGGAACAGCATTCCGTTGCTGTTGGGCCTGCTGATCACAGTCCAGGGCTTTGAAACGTCGCGATACATGGGCGACAGTTACGACCAGCCGACGCGGGTGCTGACCATGCGCCGGGCGCAATGGATTTCCACGGTGATCTATCTGGGCTTTGTCGCGATGCTGACACCGTTCCTGCGACAAGCGCAGAGCGCCGAGGGCGTGGCCGGCATTCTCGACATCATGGAGCTGGTGGCGCCGATCATGGGCATGTTCGTTTTGATCGGTGCGGTGTCCAGCCAGTTGAGCGCAGCCATCGCCGATTCAATCGGATCGGGCGGGTTGATCGAGGAAGTTTCGGGCCGGCGGCTGGCGATCCGCGGATCATTCATCATGGCCAGCGGGATGGCGATCGCGGTGGTGTGGCTGACCGATCCGTTCGAAGTGGTGGCGCTGTCGTCGCGGGCGTTCGCTGTGTTTTACGCGGTGCAGGCAGTGCTGGCGTTCTGGGTGTCGAGGCGGACCGGCGCGGGTGGTGTGCGGGCACAGGCCGGCTTTATCCTTGTCGGGCTGGTATGCATCGTTGCTGCCGCGGCCGGTGCGCCGGCGGAAGGCTGACGGCTGTCAGTTGGCGGGGGGCGTGGCCCAACCGCCGCCCAATGCCTTGGTCAGCGCTAAATAGGCGGTGAAGTGCTCGGCGCGGGCGGCAATGGCGCGCAGGCGCGCGGCCGTGGCTGTTGATTGCGCCTCCAGCAGGGCCAGCCGGTCGTCCTCGCCCTTTTCGAAGCGTTGTCGCGCAAGGCCGGCGGCACGTTCAGCGGCGGCGAGCCCGGCTTCGCGGTCGTTCAGCGCGGTGCCGGTTGCGGCGTAGCGGTTGAGTGCGGTTTCGCTGTCCGACAGCGCCGTGAGCACGGCCTTTTCATAGGCGGCGGCGGCGGCATCGGCGCGGGCGTCGGCACCGCGCACCTGCGCGCGAATACGGCCGGCGGCAAAGATCGGCCAGCTCAAGCTGGGGCCGATGCCAAAGCGCGTGCTGCCGCCGCTGGCAATATCGGACAGGCCCTGTGATTGCTGGCCAAGGCTGCCGACAAGCGTGAGTTTCGGGAAAAGTTCGGCGGTAGAGACGCCGATGTCGGCGGTTGCAGCGGCAAGATCAGCCTGGGCGGCGCGCACATCGGGGCGGCGGGTGAGCAGGTCCGAACGCAACCCGGCCGCGACGATTGCGGGTGGTTCAGGGATTGGTGCGGGCGTGGCCAGGCTGGTGGCGAGTGCCTCTGGCGGCTGGCCGGTGAGCAGGGCGAGGCGATAGATGGCGGCGACCTGATCCGCCCTTGCCCCGGCGATGGGCGCGCGGGCATCGGCAGCGCGGCCGGTGGCAGCGCTGGCCTCCATTGCCGACGCTTCGCCGGCGCCGGCGCGTTGGCTGGTCAGGCTGGCGAGCGTGGCGCGGTAGCCTGCATTGGCTTCAAGACCGGCCAGCCGGGCCTGGGTGGCGCGCAGATCGGCATAGCTGCGCCCGATCTCCGCGATGATCTGCAGTCGCGTTTCGGCGAGCCGGGCGGCAGCGGATTCGGCACGGCGGCCGGCGGCTTCGACAGCGCGGCGGTTGCCGCCCCACAGGTCGAGCTCCCAGGTGGCATCGAAACCGGCGTCGAACAAGCCGAATTGCCGGTTGAAGCCGGGGATGCGGGCAATGGGAAACTGACCATTTTTGCTGAGCTGGGTCTGGGTGAAGCTGGCCCTGGCATCGACGGCGGGGAGCCGGGCGCCCGCGGCGGCATCGCGGTTGGCGCGGGCCTCCCGCAGCCGCGCCTCGGCGGTGCGGATGTCGGCGTTGTTGGCGGTTGCGGTTTCGATGAGGTGGGTAAGGACCGGGTCGCCAAGCGATTGCCACCAGTCTGGATCGACGACGCCGGTTGCGGCAGGCCCGAGCCATGGGGCGGTTGCGCCGGCGACAACGGGTTGTTTGAAGTCAGGCCCGACGGTGCAGCCGGCAAGCACGACAGTGGCGAGCAGCAGGAGACGGACTGGCATTTGATGCTCCCGGGTCATTCGACGCGCGATCGGAATTGCAGGGTGGCAGCAGACAGGGTGACGGCGGCGATGATCACCAGCGGCCAAGTATGGGCGAATACGGCATCGGCGGGCATGGATTTGAGGAACAGCCCTTCGGCGATGATCAGATAGTGCTTGAGCGGATCGGCCTCTGCGATGATCTGCAGCCAGCCGGGCATGTTTTCGACGGGGCTGGCAAAGCCCGACAGCAGGATGCTGGGCACGGTGACGAGGAACATGCCCAGAAACGCCTGTTGCTGGGTCTGGGTGATGGCCGAAACGAACATGCCGACGCCGATCAGCGACAACAGATAGACCGACAGCGAAAGGTAAAACAGCAGGATCGAGCCGGTCATCGGCACCTTGAACACCAACGGGATGACGATGAGGTAGAGCGTGCCGTTGAACAGGCCAACGAAGAATGGCGGTGCCATCTTGCCGATCAATATCTCATAGAGGTGCAGCGGCGACACCATCAGCTGGTCGAAAGTGCCAAGCTCGCGTTCGCGGGCCACGGATTGCACGGTGACGCCGAGCGCCGACAGCGCCGAAATCTGCGCCAGCAGCGATGGCATTATGAACCAGAAATAGTCGAGATTGGGGTTGAACCAGTTGGTGACGATGCTGCCGCCGGTGTTTCGGGCAGCGGTTGCCGGTCGCACCGCCGCGCCGACGCTGGCGGCGATGCGTTCCAGATAGCCGGCGACGATCTGCGCC
>JBBQYI010000053.1:0-20255 GCA_038208825.1 Sphingomonadales bacterium
CGAAAAGGCGGTGACAAAGGCCTTCAGCGCCTTGGGATCATCGCGTTCGGGATCGACGGTGATGAAGATCGGCTGGACATTTTCGGCCCGCGCCGGGCGCTGCGCGGCATAAGCCTTCAACCCGCGCGCGATGATGGCGACATCGGTGGGGCAGACATCGGGGCAAAAGGTATAACCAAAATACATCAGCCGGTACTTGCCATCGAAATCACGGTCGCTGACGCGCTTGCCATTCTGGTTGGTGAGCGTGAAATGGCCGCCAATGCTGGCCCCGGCAAGGTTGCCCGGCGGCGGCGCGGTAAAGCGCATCCAGCCCAGCCCGAAGGCGACCAGCATCGCTGCCGCCACCGCCAGCCACAGCCGCCGGCTGTTCATCGGGCGTTGCTGCCGCTATGCCAGGGGGACGACGCGGGAACGGTAGCGGGCGCATTTTTCAACATGGGCCTTCGAATAGTGGGGAGTGGGTAGCTTGTCGATGCGGTGGATGATGACAATCGGGCGCAGCCTTTGCCTTGCCGCAGCGATGGCCGTGCTTGCTGGCGCACCCGGCGTTTCGGCGCCGGCGGCGGCGCAGTTTTCCGACAGCTATAATTTCCTGAAGGCCGTGCGCGACAAGGATGGCGGCAAGGCGACGGAATATCTCGACAAGCCCGGCAACACCATCATCACCGTCCGCGATTCCGATACCGGCGAAACCGCGCTGCACATCGTTGTCCGCCGTAGTGATGCCACCTGGACGGGATTCCTGCTCGGCAAGGGTGCCGACGCCAATGCGCGCGACCGCGAAGGCAATACGCCGATGATGCTCGCCGCCCAATCACGCTGGGCCGAAGGCGTGCACATCTTCATCGTCATCAAGGCAGCATTGAACGAGCAGAACCGGCTGGGCGAAACCGCCCTGCAGATCGCCGTGCAGAACCGCGACACCGGCATTGCCAAACAGTTGATCGATGCCGGCGCCAGCGCCGATATAAACGACAACAGCGGCCGGTCGGCCCGGTCGGTAGCCGAATCCGATCCCCGCGCCGCCGCCATCGCCAAACTGCTCAAGGATGCGCCGGTGCGCGACAAGCGCCCGGTGCAGGGGCCATCGCTGTAGACGAATCGGCCACCAGAAGGGGCACCGGGCTGTGAAAAAGGTTCGCTTTGCCACATGGCGATGGCGCGGCGGCGGCGGTAAACAGCGCTGATGGAAAGGCCATCCATCGCATCGGCGGCATTTGACCGGCCTGGCGTGCGCGTTCGCACGCTGGCATCGTTGCGCTGGATTGCCATCGGCGGGCAGTTCGTCACACTGATTTTTGTCGGCCTTTATCTGGGCTATCCGCTGCTCTGGCCGTCGTTGATCGCTGCGGTCATGGCCTCCGCCGTGCTCAACATCGGGCTGGTGACGCTGTATGGCCGCAACGCCCGGTTGCAGGGCCGCGACCTGACCCTGCACCTGGCGTTCGATCTGGTGCAGGCCGGCGTGCTGCTGTTCCTGTCGGGCGGGCTCGCCAATCCGTTTTCGGTGCTGTTGATCGTACCGGTCACCATTGCCGCCACGCTGTTGCCGTCGCGCGCCATGATCCTGCTCGGCACGCTGGCCGGTGCCATATTGGTGGTGCTATGGTTATGGGCGCGGCCGCTGCCCTGGGATGGGCCGCCGCCTTCGTTCCCTACCGTCTATCGGTTCGGCATCGCGGTGGCGCTGGCATTGGCCGTGGGATTTCTCGCGATCTATTTGTGGCTGGTGTCCGCCGAGGCTCGGGATCGCGCCCGGGCGCTGGTGGCCACCGAAGCCGCGCTGACCCGCGAAGCCAAGATGTCGGCGCTCGGCAGCCTGGCCGCTGCCGCCGCCCATGAACTCGGCGGGCCGTTGGGCACCATTTCGCTGGTGGCGCACAGCCTTGCCGAACAATTGGGCGATGATCCTGATTTCGGGGACGATATCCGCCTGTTGCAGGCCGAAGCGGCGCGCAGCCGCGGCATTCTGGTCCGCATCGCCCGCCGCGCCGAAGCCGAGGATCCGTTTGCAAAGCTGGGCCTTGACGTGCTGCTCCACGAAGTCGCGCACAGCGTGCAACCGGCGCGAGTGCCGGTGCATGTCATCGCGCCATCGCCACAACCGCATGTGCGGCGATCCCCCGAATTGCTGCACGGCCTGCAGAATCTGGTCGCCAATGCCGTCCGCCACGCCGGATCATCGGTGCAGTTGCAAACCATGGTGACCGCCAACGACATCGGCATCGCCGTTCTTGACGATGGTGCCGGTTTCCCCGCCGATGTGCTGCCGCATCTGGGCGAACCCGATCTTGGCCCTTCGCATTCAGGCGCGGGCGGCACAGGCCTTGGTATTTTCATCGCCACCACGCTTTTGGAACGCACCGGCGGGCGGCTGGCATTCCGCAACCGGACACAGGGCGGCGCACAGGTGGACGTGCGCTGGCCACGCGCCCATATTGAAGCCGAACCCGAGGAGTAAGCCAATGGCAACCGCCCCCGAAACTGCAACCGATGCAAAGCCCCTGCTGCTGGTTGATGATGACGCGCCGTTCCGGCAACGGCTGGACATGATGCTGAGCCGCAAGGGCTTTGCCGTCACCGCAGTCGGCAGCCTGGCAGAGGCTCGCGTCGAAGCGGCGCGGTTGAAACCCGGCCATGCCGTGGTCGACATGCGGCTGGAGGATGGCAACGGCCTCGATCTGGTTGCCGAACTGCGCGCCATGTCGCCGGGCGTGCGGATCGTCATGCTGACCGGCTATGGCAATCTGGCCACCGCCGTTGCCGCGGTAAAGGCGGGCGCCGTCGATTATCTCGCCAAGCCCGCCGACCCGGAGGACATTGTTCGCGCCCTGTCGGCCGAAGCCGGGGAACGGCCGGAAGCGCCGCCGGAACCCATGTCCGCCGATCGCGTGCGCTGGGAACATATCCAGCGGGTGTATGAGCTGTGCGAACGCAATGTGTCCGAAACCGCGCGGCGGCTGAAGATGCACCGCCGCACGCTGCAGCGCATCCTGGCCAAACGCTCGCCGCGGTAAGCGGGCGTTTGAATCTGTTTCAGCAGCGATCGAGCGCGATTTCGTAGAGCTTGGGCCAGTATTTGCCGGTCACGAACAGCCGTTTGCCCTTCGCATCCCAGGCTATGCCGTTCAGCACCGAATCCGCGCCCACGGCGCCTGACATGGCGCGCAGCCTCGTCAGGTCGTACCACGCCTCCACCTTGCCGCTCGCCGGGTCGATGCGGGCGACAAGGTTGGTCATCCAGACATTGGCAAGTATGCGGCCGTTGACCCATTCGAGTTCGTTGATTTGCGATACCGGCCGGCCATCGGCGGTGACGGTGATCGATTTCAGCGTCCTGAGGCTGGCCGGATCGTAAAAGCGCAAGACTGGCGTCCCGTCGCTGGCGACCAACCTTGTGGCGTCACGAGTCAGCCCCCAGCCTTCGAGGAAATAGGGAAACCGCGCCTTTTGGCGCAATGTCGCCATGTTCCAGCGAAAGCCGACCTGGTTGCGCCAGGTCAGGCTGATGATCTCATCGCCCCAATCGACGATGCCTTCGCCGAAAAATTCGGGTGGCAACCGGGTTTCGCCCAGCACCTTGCCATCCGCCAGCCGCCATTTGCGGATCAACGATGCGCCTTCGTAGCCGGTGCTTTCGAACATCACGCCGCCACGAAAGAACAGCCCTTCGGTAAAAGCGGTCACATCGTGGGCATAGGTTTTTTTCAGGGTGAAACCGCACACCGGCACCGCCGCCGCAGGCGACGCCACCAGCAGGGACAGAAGGGCAACGCCGAAAAACGCTTTGCGAATCATCCGCCCCCTTTGCCAGCTTGGCCACCGCCTGTCATCGGACCGCCACCGCGATCAATCGAGCGGCATCGCCAATGCCTCCGGATCGAGCCCGGCCAGCACCCGGGATGCGGCTCGCCGGGCAAAGCGCAACGTCTCGGTCTTGCGGCGCGCGGCATTTATCGGCACCCAGGGCGCCGGGCGCATCTCCTCGGCATCGAAGCGATCGGCAACGATCAAGCCGGTGCGCGCCGGGGCGAAATCATCGGTATCGAACAGCGCCAGCGGAAACCCCGCCGGCACCGCCCAGAAAAACCGGTCGCAAAAATCGAGATAGTCCGGCCATTTGCGATCGCCGCGCAGATCGCCAAGCGCGACCTTGATCTCCACGAGCGTCAGCCGGCCCTGCGAATCAATGCCCAAAATGTCAGCGCGCCGACCGCAGCCCAGCGGCACTTCGGCAAGCGGTGCCACGCCGGCCCGCACCAGCAGGCGGCAGACACCGCGCAGCACATCGGGGGCAGTCAGCAACATGGCCCCGAGCATAGACGGAACGAATGAGGAACGACAAGACCCGCCAATGCGGGCAAATGGGATCAGCGGTAGAAGATGTGCCGGCCGATGCGCACGACCTTTGTCTTGCTGGTCCAGTTCGGCGAGACATAGTTGGCGTGGAACGACATCGCCTTGGGGGCGATCTCGCGCCACATGCCATCGGCGGCGATCATCGCAATGGCCTTTGCGGTTTCCCAGGCACTGCCACTGCGCGGTGCGGCCGAACGGTTATAGCTGAACTGCCCTGGCTGGTTGATGACGGCGCAGACATTGTCGGCATACCGGCCGGATTCGACGCGGTTCCTGATGGCCTGGGCCACGGCAAGCTGGCCTTCCAGCGGTTCGCCGCGCGATTCGAAATAGACCGCCGTGGCGAGGCAGCGCATGTCGCGGTCTTTGGCAATGGCGGTATCGGCATCGTCGATCGAAGCGACGAGCGCCGAAAGGCTGGCCGGGCGATCCGCATCGGCGGATACGGCAGATTCGCCATTGGCCGGGTTGGTGGCATCGAGCGCAGCCTGTACGGCGGCTGCATCGGTGGCCGACATCGGGGCCAGAACGGAATCATTTTGCGATGTGTAGCGGGCGGCACCGGCATTCGCTGTGCTGGAGTCGGAAACGCTGCCAGCGGCGAGCAGAAGGGCACTGCCGGCGGTCAGCATGACCAGGCGCCCGAGCTTCGAGGAAAGGCCAAGCTTCGAAGCAAGAACTGTCGGCGTTGTGATCGCCGCGGCGCCGGTCGAGAGAAAACGAAAATTCATTCAAAAAGCATTCAAACACGGCCATATCCGGGTCCGCTACCGATCGATCTGCCTTCGAAAACAACATTGAAGGCGTTCGATTTTCGCTGGGCTGAAGCCCGGTCCGGTCCGCTTCGGTCACTCTTCGCACTGCCCGCCCAAGGGCCGTGCAATTAATTTCCCTCCTGAAGCGTAGATGAATGGCCAGCGTCAATCGTCGCCCAGCGTTTCGGCGACGAACCGTGCCGCGTCCGGGATGTCCAGTTCCACGATCCACAAGTCGGGGTCGCGGCCGCGCGCCCGTTCTATCCAGCCGGGAATCGCCGCGCCCGCCGCCACCGGCAGCCATTCATAGCCGCCCGTTGCCGCAAACATCGGCGACAGCAGCACATCCCCGGCATCGGCAGCGGCATCGGCAACGGAGGTGTGGGCGGCGGAGGTATGGGCGGCGGGCGCGCGGATCACCACCGCGATGCTGCCCGCTGTCGCGTCGCCACGTGCCAGCACGACACCAAAGCCGCCGCCATTGTTGACGCGGCGCAGCAAGGCCGAAACCTTGACGCTGCTGGCCAGCCGCGGGGTCAGCGGTGCCGCTCTCGAAGGGGCCGTATCAGGCGGCGCGCTTGCCGGCCTGCGCCGGACCGATGGCGGCGCGCACCGCATCCAGATCGGTCGCGGCGCGGATGGCCGCCAACGTCGCCGGATCCCGCAACGACCGGCTGATCCGGGCCAGCGCCTTCAGATGGTCGGCGCCCGCACCTTCGGGCGACAGCAGCAACACCGCAACATCGACGGGTTCATTGTCCAGCGCGCCATAATCGACGCCGGCCGCCAGCCGGGTTACCACCGCCATCACTTCCGGCAAGCCGGCGATGCGGGCATGCGGAATCGCCGTGCCCTGACCAAAACCGGTCGATCCCAGCGCCTCGCGTTCGCGCACCCGCTCCAGAATCAGGCTGGCCGGCTGGCCTGTCGCTTGCGCCGCCGCATCGGCCAGCGCCACCAACAGCCCGTCCTTGCCGACCGCCGGCACCCCCAGCAGGACGCCATAGGGGCCGACAATATCGGCAAAACCACAACCGTTCATTGTGCGGTGCTGGCTGCGGTGCTGCTCTGGGTGCCCGCGGTCCGGCGCGGTTCCACCCAGCCGATGCTGCCATCTTCGCGGCGATAGACCATATTATGGTCGCCGCTGGCGCTGTTGACGAACAACAGCGCGTTGGTGTTGCGCAGATCGAGCATCATCACCGCATCGCCGACGCTGGTTTGCGGAATATCAACGCGGGTTTCGGCGATGACCAACGGGTGATCGCTGACGTCATGATCGTCAGCGCTGGCGGCAAAGATCTTGTAATCGGCATTTTCGGGTACCGAATGTTCGAACTGCGCCGCGCCATTGGCCTGTACCGCACGTTCGGCGGCGCGATCGGCACCCGGCCCGTGACGGTCCTTCAGCCGGCGCATGTACCGGCGCAACTGCTTGTCGATGCGATCGGCGGCGCCATCAAAGGACAGGTGCGCATCGGCTGCGCGGTTGCTGCCCTTCAGAATCAGGTCGGACATGACGTGCATGACGATATCGCAGGAAAAATGACCGTGCGGCGCCGGGCCCAGCGTGACATGTGCCGAGATCGCCCGCGGGAAGTATTTTTCGATGATCGCGCCCAGGCGTTCGCGGACGTGCACGGCAAAGGCGGCGCCAGTATCGACCTGGTGGCCCGAAATGCGAATGTCCATGCGTCTCTCCCTTGCAGTTCCGCCAGCCGGGCGGCGGGCGGTCGCTCTATTCCCCGCACTGCCGATGGTCAATGACCGGTGGCAGGCTGGGGTATCCCCGCTCATTTCGACCAGAGCGGATCCTTCAGGCCTGCCACAAAAGCTTCGTGGCGTTCCAGTTCCTCAGGCAATGCAACATGATGACGAATACCAAAATTCACGCGTTCGACAGGCAGTTCCACCTCCACCGCATCCGACGCCAGATCGAAACCGATCTGCCGCCCGCCGGTCAATTCGACATAGACCCGCGCCAACAATTCGGCGTCGATCAACGCACCATGCTTGGTGCGGCCTGACAGATCGATGCCATAGCGCGAACATAGCGCATCGAGCGTGTGCTTGGCGCCCGGATTGATCTTGCGCGAGATTTCCAGCGTGTCGATGGACCGGCTGACCGGGATCAACGGCATGTTGGCCCGCTTCAGTTCCCAGTTCAAAAACTCCATGTCAAAGGCTGCGTTGTGCGCCACCAATGGTGAATCCTCGATAAAGCCGAGGAAACCATCAATGATCATCTCGAAAACCGGCTGGCCAGTCAGAAAATCGGTCGAAAGCCCGTGCACATTCTGGGCATCGCGCGGCATCGGCCGGCACGGATCGATATAGGTGTGGAAACTGCGGCCGGTCACCACCCGGTCGATCATCTCCACCGCACCGATTTCAACGATACGATGGCCATCGCCTGGAAAGATGCCGGTGGTTTCGGTGTCAAAGACGATTTCACGCAGGCTGGCCATGGCTGATATTTAGGCGCTCACAGGGGCAAGTGGAAGGGGCAAGACCGGTTCTGCCGGCAAAGTTCCCGCCTCGTGGCGTAGATACGGCGGGTTAGCGGTCCCGGTTGCCGTGCAGCTACACCAGGCTCTTCACCAGCCGCTGCACCGCCAGCCAGGTGTGGCGCCGGCCGCGCCCGGTTTCGATCACCACATCGGCACGCCGGCGCTTTTCGGCATCGGGCATCTGCGCCTTGATGATGCTCGCGAATTTTTCGGGCGTCATGCCCGGCCGGGCCAGCACCCGCGCCCGCTGCACCCGGAACGGCGCCGATACCACCACCGACAGATCACAGCGCTGCCAGCCGCCCTTTTCGAACAACAAAGGCACATCGAGCACCACCACAGCCTTGCGACGGTTCGCCCCCAGAAAGCCCGATTGGGCATCGGCGACCAGCGGGTGCAGGATCATTTCCAGCCGGCGCAGCGCCTCTCGATCACCGAACACCGCCGCCCCCAGTTTTTCGCGGTTCAGCCCGCCGGCATGGGTGCTGCCCGGAAACGCCGCCTCGATCGCCGCCAGCGCGCGGCCGCCCGGCCCCTGAACCCGCCGCACCTCGGCATCGGCATCGAACACCGGCACGCCCAATTTGCGGAACATGCCTGCCACGGTGGATTTGCCCATGCCGATGGAGCCGGTGAGGCCGATGATCATCATCGTGTCAGCAGCCCCCGCAATTCGGCGTCATGCTCGCGCGGTGCTTCTATGCCATAAAACAGCGCAAATGCTGCCGCGGCCTGCGCGACCAGCATCTGCAATCCGTCGATCGTTCGCATGCCGCGCGCCCGCGCCGCCGCCAGCAGCGATGTTTCGAGCGGCGCATAGACCATGTCGAACACAATCGTATCGTCCGGATAGCAATCAAGATTGACCGGCACCGGGGGCTGGCCATGCATGCCGAGCGTAGAGGCGTTGATGAACACATAACTATAACGTTGGTCTTCGCCCCGATTCAGTTTCATGTCTGGATATTGGGGATCGAACACAAAGGGCGCCTGCGGCAACGAGTCGAGCGATTGTGCGAAACCAATATCCGATCCGGGCCCGAATTCATCGCTCAGCGCCCGCGCGCGATCCAGATTGCGATTGAACACCGTGATATCGGCTCCCCACAGTGCCACCATGACGGCGCGCGCGGCGCCGCCAGCGCCAACCAAATGATGATGTGTCGCCACATGCTGTTTCGGCAGCGGGCGTTCGGGCACATTGCGCAGCGGTTCGAGCACCCCGGCAACATCGGTATTGAAGCCGGTCAGCTTGCCGTCATCACCAACAATTACGGTGTTAACCGCCCCCACACGCGCCGCCAGCGGATCAATCACATCGAGGGCCGCCAGAACGGCCTGTTTGTGCGGTACTGTCACGTTCACGCCTCGCAACCCCAGAGCCGGCAGCGCACGTATGGTCGCTGCAAGCCCGTCCGGATGGACCGGAAACCGAGAATAATCGCCATCCAGCCCGAGCTTGCAGAGCCAGAACCGGTGAATCATCGGCGATTTCGAATGGGCGACCGGCCAGCCGATCACGCCGGCAACCGGGGGCAGGGGGTGTGTCATGACGCCAGCACCCCGCGCACCCTGAGATAATCCAGCAAGGCCAGCAACGGCAGGCCGCGGATAGTAAACTGGTCTCCATCAACTTTGCTGAACAATTGCGCGCCCAGCCCTTCGATGCGGTAGCAGCCGACACAGCCAAGCACGGCGTCGCCCTCCCGGTCCAGATAATCGCCGATGAATCCCGGCGACAGCGGCCGCATGGTCAGCCGCGCGGCACCGCCGGCCCGCCAGACTGGCGTGCCGTTTTCGGCAATCACCGCCGCCGAAATCAGCCGGTGCGTTGTCCCGGCCAGCTGGTGCAACTGCACTTCTGCCTTTGCACGCGTTTCGGGCTTGGCCAGCAAGGCACCATCGGCCGCCACTGCGACAGAATCAGCGCCCAGCACCAGCCGGCCGGGATGCCGCTGCGAAATCTTCATTGCCTTCAGTTCGGCGAGGGCATCGGCGATTTTTTCGGGGCTCGCCCCCGCCGTCAACAGACCCGCCGTCACGCCATCTTCGTCAACATGCGCCGGCACCGCTTCATGCGCGACACCCGCCGCGGTCAGCATGGCGCGCCGCGCGGCGCTCTGGCTGGCCAGCACGATCATGCCGCACCGCTGCCATTGCCGCCATCAGCACGATCGTTCGCCCTGTCGCTGCGCGTCTGCACCAGGTTGATGATGGCCGCGGCAGTCTCCTCGATCGACCGACGGGTCACATCGATGACCGGGATATCATTGTCGGCGAACAGCCGCCGGGCGAACGCTACTTCCGATTCGATTTGCGACAGGTCGACATAATCGGTTTCCGGCGCCTGCCCCAGCGTCAACAGCCGGTTGCGGCGGATCGCCACCAGCCGGTCCGGGGCGGTCGTCAGCCCGACGACCAGCGGCTTTTGCAAGCGGAACAGATGCGGCGGCGGCGGCGATTGCGGCACGACGGGGATGTTGGCCGTTTTGAACCCGCGGTTGGCGAGATAGATCGAGGTTGGTGTCTTGGAGGTGCGCGACACGCCGGCCAGCACGATATCGGCTTCCTCCCAATCATCGGCGCCGGCGCCATCATCGTGCACCATGGTGTAGTTGATGGCATCGACGCGCTGAAAATAGGCGGCATCCATGACATGCTGGCGTCCCGGCCGGCGGATCGCCACCTGGCCGAGCAGTTCCGACATGGCACCGATGGTCGGATCGAGCGGCGAGACATGCGGCAGCCCGAGATGAACGCAGCGTTGTTCCAGCCGGTCACGCACGCCGCCATCGACCAGCGTATAGATGATCAGGCCGGGCCGCCGGGCGATTTCCTCGATCACCCGGTCGAGATGGCCTTCGGATCGCACCATCGGCCAGAAATGCTTGATCGCTTCCACACCTTCGAATCGGGCGAGCCCGGCCTTGGCGACGGTTTCCAGCGTTTCGCCGGTCGAATCGCTGACAAGGTGCAGGTGCAGCCGGTTGCGCTCGGCCATCAGCGCGACTCTCGCGGGTGGCGGCACAAAGAGTCCGGGATGAAGCTGGGGATAAGCATGGGCCTAAAGAGTTAGGCTGCGGCGAGGCCGGGGGGCAAGCAGCATTTTCGATGATTCCGCCGGCTTCGTCCCGCCGCCGACTTGCCGTCACGCACAGCCTGTCCACCGGTGGAAGACTCCACAGGCAGGGCTGTGGATAATGGGGACAATCTGCGCGACTCGCCACGAGTCATGGCATTGTGCCTTGGCGCGATTGTGGATGAGCCGGTGCGAGCCCGACAATCCCCTGATCGGGCCCCGCACTACTACCACCACAGGCTTCAAGATTCTCTTATAGGATGAAAGTAACAGCGGGCCGCGTATCCGGCCTCTTGACCAGCGCGCGGGTGACCGTGAAAAGACAACATGACCGCACACCAGCCCCCTGCCGATCCACCATTGCTTGCCGTGCTCAAGGGGGAACGCCGCGATCCGCCGCCGGTGTGGTTGATGCGCCAGGCCGGGCGTTACCTACCGGAGTATCGGGCGCTACGGGCTGAAAAAGGCGGATTTCTGGCTTTGGTCTATGACAGTGACGCCGCTGCCGAGATCACCATGCAACCGATCCGGCGGTTCGGCATGGATGGGGCCATCCTGTTTTCCGATATCCTGATCGTGCCGCACGCCATGGGGCAGGGGTTGACCTTTGGCCCCGGCGAAGGCCCGCAATTGACGCCGGCCCTGGTCGATGCGGTGTTTTCAGCGCTGGAACCACAACCGCTGCACCTTGCCAAAATCTATGAAACCGTCGCCAAGGTGCGCGCGCAATTGGCGCCCGAAACCACGATGCTGGGCTTTGCCGGTTCGCCATGGACGGTTGCGACCTATATGGTCGCTGGTCATGGCAGCAAGGACCAGGGTGAGGCGCGGCGGCTGGCCTATACCGATCCGGCGGCATTTCAGGCGCTGATCGATCGCATCGTCACCATCACCATCGATTATCTGTCGGGCCAGATCGAGGCCGGTGCGCAGGCCGTGCAATTGTTCGACAGTTGGGCAGGCTCCTTGTCCCCGGCGCAGTTCGAACGCTGGGTGATCGCACCGACTGCCGATATCGTCGGCCGCCTGATGGTTCGCCATCCGGATGTGCCGATCATTGGCTTTCCCAAGGGTGCCGGCGCAAAACTTGCCGCCTACGCCGCCGAAACCGGGGTCGACGCCATCGGACTTGATGAAACGCTGGATCCGGAATGGGTCGATGCCATGTTGCCGCCCGACATGCCGGTGCAGGGCAATCTCGATCCGCTGGCGCTGATCGCCGGTGGCGACGCACTGGCCAGCGCCGTCAACCGCATCCGGGCTGCTTTTGACGAGCGGCCGCACGTATTCAACCTTGGTCATGGCATCTTGCCGGATGCGCCGATTGCTCATGTCGAACAATTGCTGGCGATGGTGCGAAAGCCGTTCCGATGACCGGCTGGCTGGGCGCGGCCTATCCCTGGGTTAAGGCCTTTCACGTCATTTTCGTCATCTTTTGGATGGCGGGCATGTTCATGCTGCCGCGCTTTCTTGTCTATTGGTCGCAGGTGCCGCTGGATTCGCCGGAAAATGCGCTTTGGGCCGAACGCTGCACCCGGTTGAAACGCATCATCCTCAACCCCGGTATCAGCGTCGTCTGGATCCTGGGGTTGGCGCTGGGTTTTCAGATCGGCTGGCCGGTCTGGCTCTGGGCCAAATTCGCTGTCGTGCTCGGCCTGTCCGGGTTTCACGGTTGGATGATCGGCGCTGCCAAGAAATTTGCGCGCGGTGAACGGCCCTATTCGGAGCGCACCCTGCGACTGGTCAATGAAATCCCGTCACTGGCAACGATCATCGTCGTCATATTGGTGATCGTGCAGCCGGGTTGAAGCTGCTGCGCCGAAGTTTCTGTCATGCCGAGCCGTCTGTGCCGCCAGCCATTTCAGCGACTGCGCAAGGACTGGGGGTGGCAAGATTGCCCGGTCATCGGTGACAAGATTTCATCTGGTACAAAAAGCATGATCTTCGGGCCGGCAGCAGGTCGCTATGCCGTTTGTCGCATCGGCACAAAAAAACCGCCGGGGCTTTCGTCCCGGCGGCCCTTTTGCTGATGCGCCAAAGCGTGTCAGGCGGCGATGGTTGCCCGTGAACGGCGACGTGCTGATACACCAACAATGCCGAAGCCGACGATCATCAGCGCCCAGCTGGCGGGTTCAGGTACCCCGGCAGTAAGCGAGAAGCCGGATTCGCCGTTATAGCCAAACTGGTGATACGTGTTGAAGCTGCAGTTATCGCAACCGAAACCGATGCTGGTAACGGTGCCCGGCGTGAAATTGATCGTGCCCAGCGCCGGGATGAACTGCACCTGGCCATTCGTCAAAAGCTGCGAATAAATCGTCTGCAGAGTGCCATCGATGGTCGCGGTGATGGTGAAGTTGACATCCTGGCCGTGTGAATGCGCCAATGCATTCGGGCTGCCTGCGCCATAGGAATTGTCACCGCCGAAAAACGTCAACTGGCTTGCATAGGTTGGTGCAATGAACTGGTCGATAACGTCGAAATCGCCACCCACCGTCCATGTGAATGTGGTTGCAGCAGCAGGCGATGCAATCGCCACCGCCGCAGTAATCGCTGCGAGCGCAAGTGCCCGCGGAATGATGTGCCCCGTCATGAATACCCCTTTTTTCTACCCGGCGAGAATGCAGGGCAGCCCTGTTGGGCAATTTAGTTTATGCAGGTATCGTGCCAAATAATAACGTGTTGATTATAAACAATTTATATTGTAAAGGATTCGTAATATGTAAAGATTCCCTTACAGTTTGATTGCCCGACACACATCCTTGGAGCCGGGAAGCGTCTTATGATGCCCCGTCGAAGAATGCGGTGAATCCGGCTGGTGCATAGGGGCCGATGGCAATTTGCTCCAACACCCCTGTGCCGACGCGAACCCCGTCCAGAGCTCGCACAACCTGTTGAACGTGCAGGTTTTCCGGCGCCAAAAGATCGAGCGCCAACGGATCGAAGGATTCGCCGCCAATTTCCAGTTCGCCCTTCCACATGCCCTGTCCCCAGACCGGATGACCATAGCCAAGGCCCTTCATCTGGAAACGCAACAGGGGTTCCAGCGCGATTTCGCGACTGCCGCCATCGTGATCGAGCAAGGTGATGCGGGCGGTTTCGGCCAGCCTGGTGCCGCGATGGTAACTCACATGGTGGCGGGCGGTGGCCATGCGCTGGCACAGGCCATCCTCGCTGCCGGGTGGGATGTCGGCCTCGCGGGCATATAGCGGCGCGACCATGCCTTCGCGCACCAGCGCTTCGCCGCGCGGGCCGTCGAAGAAGATGGCGTGGGTGATATGGTCGTCCCAGACCAGCGGCGCCCATAGAAAGAAGATGCCGCCGGGCATATTGGGGGCGCCACCGGTCTGCGGCTCCCCGACCGGGCGGATACCCCAGGACCGGTCCTTGGTGCCCCGGCAGACGCTGTCATCAACAGTGATATCGCCGTCCGGGGTGTGTATGGTGCCGTTCCAGCGGCCGAACTGGTCGAAACGCGTCGCGTCCATCATGCGGCGGCCGTGCTGCCACAGCGTCTGGCGAGCTTCTTCGATGGCGGCGGTGCGGGCGGAAAACACCAGATCACAGGCGAGGCCGGTCTTGTTGTCGTCGATGATCAGTCGAGTGCGGCGCATCGGTTCGATTATTTCGAGGCGAAAGGGGCCGACCTGCATGTCGGTGCGTTCGGCCGGGGCGCGGCGCGAACCATAGAAACAATGTTGCCGCCCGCCGCGCTGTACGACCGAAAAGGCGCAATCGAGGATGCCGCGGTGCGGGTAGACCGCCATGCCGACCCCGAAATAATAGCTGCCGTCGGGGGCATAGCCGTTGAACCAGGTGCGATCATAAGCGTTGCGATCGCTGGTCGCGAGCACCGCCAAAGGCTCTGGCGTCTGGTGCACCGGATAGTCATCGAGCCTGTTCAGCATGGTGTTTCCCCGTTTGTTACGGCCCGGCATAGCCCGGTGATGGCAGGGCGGCGACTGTCGAAAGCGCGGTGCGCGGGCGTTATCGGGGGGATACCGATGGTTGTGCGGGTGTTTGGGTGAGGGGATTTGGTGGCGGCGCCACGGGTGATTCAAGCTCCCAATGGTGGCGTTCGGTGATGATGTCGGTGGTGGCGCGGCCCTCTGCATCGCGTGCCGGGCGGTATCGGTAGCGCTGCATCACCAGCCGGCAGGTGGTGGCATCGAGCAACGGGCTGCCGCTGGTTTCAAGGATTTCACAGCGGCTGACCCGGCCCCTGGTATCGATGGTGTAGCGGGTGCGCAAGCTGCCCTGAATGCCCGATTGAAAGGCGGCGGCCGGATAATCGCGGTCATGGATGCGGCCGCTTTTCCATTCGGCCCAGCGGCCGCCGCCACCGCCAATACCATCGCCACTTGCGCCGCTGCCAAGGCCGTCGCCCTGCCCGCCGGCACCGGTACCGGGGCCGATGCGGGGGGCTGCCCCGGCGTTGGCCTCACTACCGGTGCCGGCGACCGGCGCGGCGGTGATGACGGGCGGCGGCAGTACAAGAATGGGTACAACCGGCGGCGGCGTGACGACCGGGACTGGTCTTGCGGTGCGGTTGGGCGGAGCGGCGCGTCCAGTTGCGCGAGGTTTTATAGCTGGGCGCGACGGCGCGGGTTCGGCGCGCGGTTCGGGTACGATCGGCGAGATATAGCGCAGCGCCGGAACGACGACCGGCACCAGCACCGGCGCCGACAGGAACAGGCCATACAGCATCAGGCCTTGCAGCACGGCAGCGCCCGCCGCACCCTTCCAGCGATCGGCGCGGCTGGTCATGGTTCGGCTCGATCCATCACCGCCAGCTTCAACCACAACCGGCATTAACGGCGGCGAAACCGGGTTTTCAGACATGGAACGGGCCGCAGGGTTGTCCCCTGCGGCCCGTTCCGGCAGCCTGACGGGTGCGCTTACGCGGCGAACTGGTTCATCGTATTATGGGCGCCGCCGGCCTTCAACGCGGCTTCCCCTGCGAAATATTCCTTGTGATCATCGCCGATGTCCGAACCCGACATGTTCTGGTGCTTCACACAGGCGATGCCCTGGCGGATTTCCTCGCGCTGGACGTTCTTCACATAGCCCAGCATGCCCTGTTCGCCGAAATATTCGCGGGCGAGATTGTCGGTGCTGAGCGCCGCAGTGTGATAGGTCGGCAGGGTGATGAGGTGGTGGAAGATGCCGGCCCGTTTGGCCGAATCCGCCTGGAAGGTGCGGATCTGTTCATCGGCTTCTATGGCCAGCGGCGTGATGTCGTAATCGACGCTCATCAGCTTGGCGCGATCATAGGCCGTCACATCCTTGCCGGCTTCGACCCAGGCGTCATAAACCTGCTGGCGGAAGCTGAGCGTCCAGTTGAACGACGGCGAATTGTTATAGGCCAGCTTGGCATTGGGAAACACCGCGCGGATGCGATCGACCATGCTGGCAATCTGTTCGATGTGCGGCTTTTCGGTTTCGATCCACAACAGATCGGCACCGTTCTGCAAGGACGTGATGCAATCCAGCACGCAACGATCGGCGCCGGTGCCTTCGCGGAAACGAAACAGGTTCGATGGCAACCGCTTGGGCCGCAGCAGCTTGCCGTTGCGGTTGATGATGACATCGCCGTTCTGCGCCGTGGCCGGATCGATTTCCTCGCAATCGAGGAAGCTGTTGTACTGGTCACCAAGATCACCCGGTGCATTCGACACGGCGATCTGCTTGGTAAGGCCGGCGCCCAGCGAATCGGTGCGGGTGACGATGATACCGTCATCGACGCCGAGTTCGAGGAAGGCGTAGCGGCAGGCGCGCACCTTGGCGAGGAAGTCCTCATGGGGGACGGTGACCTTGCCATCCTGGTGGCCGCACTGCTTTTCATCCGACACCTGATTTTCGATCTGCAGCGCGCAGGCACCGGCCTCGATCATCTTCTTGGCGAGCAGATAGGTTGCCTCGGCATTGCCGAAACCGGCGTCGATATCGGCGATGATCGGCACGACATGGGTTTGGAAACCTTCAACTGCGGCGAGCAGCTGCTTTTCCTTCAGCACGTCGCCGGCGGCGCGGGCGGCATCGATATCGCGGAACATCAGGCCCAGTTCGCGGGCATCGGCCTGGCGCAGGAAGGTGTAAAGTTCTTCGATCAGCGCCGGCACCGAAGTTTTTTCGTGCATCGACTGATCGGGCAACGGGCCAAATTCGGAGCGCAGGGCGGCGATCATCCAGCCGGACAGGTACAGGTAACGACCCTGCGTCGAGCCGAAATGCTTCTTGATGGCGATCAGTTTCTGCTGGCCGATGAAGCCGTGCCAGCAACCCAGCGACTGGGTGTAATTGGCCGGGTTGGCATCATAGGACGCCATGTCGCGGCGCATGATGGCGGCGGTATAGCGGGCGATGTCGAGCCCGGTCTGGAAGCGGTTCTGCAGGCGCATGCGCGCCACGCTTTCGGCGTTGATGCCGTCCCAGGTGCCCTTGTGGCTGCCGATCAGCGATTGCGTCTGGGTGATGATATCGTTGTAGGACATGGTGAAACTCCTGAAAATCCCGGCTCTGGCTGGCCACCGTTCTGGTGGCGCTGCCTCGCTAAAATGGCTGTGGCGGGGCGCGTTTATCGCTGCCTCCGCCACATCCTCCCCAGTGTCGCTTCAACTGTTGTCATCTGTGTGACGCTGCGCTAGGCGAAGGTCAACGCTGTTTAGTAAAAGAATCGTGTTGAAATGTCGCAATTTCGCTGGAATATCGTGTAAACCTGTAAAGTATTTTGACAAACTTGCCCAACCCACAGGCTCCAGCCGGCCCATCCGCCGCCACTTTGCCCATCGGCAATGGTGATGGCAGAAAGCTGTTTGCCGGCGCTCGAATTCGGCGGATTCGCGCCGGTCGCGGTCTGACCCAAACCCGCATGGCCAGCGACCTTGGCGTGTCGGTCAGCTATCTCAATCTGATCGAGCGCGACCAGAGGCCCTTGTCGGCGTCGTTCCTGCTCAAGCTCGCCGGGGCCTATGACCTTGACCTGAAGAGCCTGACCGGCGGCGATGGCAGCGATCTGGCAGATGAGCTTGTACGTGTTTTCACCGATCCGCGCCTGATCGGCATCGATGTACCGCGCACCGAATTGCGCGAACTCGCGGCGCGTTCGCCCGGCATTGCCCAGGCATTGCTGCGCCTCCACGCCAGCGGCCCGGCCGGCCCGGAAGTGGCAGCGGCGCCCGGCCCGCTCGATCATGTCGATCGCATGATCACCGCCGCCGGCAACCATTTCCCGCTGATCGAGGCGGCAGCGGAAATGCTGGCCGATGATCTGCGGCTGTCCGGCCCCGATCTCAATGCTGCTGTCGTTGAACGGTTGCGCGCCCGCCATGCCATCACGGTGCGGGCGTTGCCGGTGGCGGTGATGCCCGATGCGCTGCGCAGGCTCGATCTGCACGCCCGCCAGCTGCATTTGTCGGAAAGCCTCGATGCCTCGTCGCGGGGCTTTGCTGCTGCCATCCAGCTGGTGCTGATCGAATTGCAGGCGGCGATTGCAGACACCATCGCCGGCGCCGGCATCACCGATCCGCAGGTGGTGCGCGCCGCCAGCGTGGCATTGGCCAAATATGGTGCCGGCGCACTGTTGATGCCCTATGCCCGCTTCCTTTCGGCGTGCGAGGCCACTGGTTACGATGTCGAATTATTGCAGGCGCGGTTCGGACGCGGGCTGGAACAGGTGGCACACCGGTTGTCGACGCTGGGCCGGCCCGGATCACGCGGCATCCCGTTCTTCTTTCTGCGCATCGATCGCGCCGGCATCATCTCGAAATCCTTTGCACCCGGCGCCTCGCCGATACCCGCCAACCCGGCTGGCGGCTGCGCGCTCTGGTCGATTTACGCCGCCTTTGACCGACCCGGCGAATTGCGCCGTCAATTGGTCGAAATGGAGGATGGCCACCGTTATCTGACACTGGCCCGCACGGTGCGCGGTACCGCCGCCCCCTGGGGTTCGGCGCGGCCCGAATTCGTTATAGGGCTTGGCTGCGATGCCCGCCACGCCGCCCCGCTGGCGTGGAGCGCCGGTCTTGATCTTGGCGGCCCTGCTGCCCCCATCGGCCCCGGCTGCACCGCCTGCCACCGCGCCGGTTGCCGGCAGCGCAGCCTGCCCCCCGCGGGCGCGCACCTGGCATTCGATGAGCGCCAGCGCGGCCTCACCCCATTCCGTTTCACCGAAGATTGAAAGGCTTTTCCATGGCTTCAGGCATCCAGATCACCGGGGCGATGCAGCCCGGTTTCGACACCATATTGACCGAGGCGGCGCTGCATTTCGTCGCCCATCTGCACCGGATGTACGAACCGACGCGGCAATCGCTGTTGCGCGCCCGCGCCCAGCGGCAGGATTGGTACAACGCCGGCAACCAGATCGATTTCGCCCCGGAAACATCATCGGTGCGCGAAGATCCTTATTGGCAGGTGCGTCCCGCGCCGGCCGACCTGACCGACCGCCGCGTCGAAATCACCGGACCGTGCGACCGCAAGATGGTCATCAACGCGCTGAATTCGGGCGCGCAATGCTTCATGGCCTGTCTGGAGGATGCGTCGGCGCCAACTTGGGCGGTGATGGTCGAAGGCCAGGTCAATTTGCGCGACGCCGCGGCGGGCACCATCGCCCTCGAAGACAAGGGCAAATCCTACAAGCTCAACGACAAGACCGCGACGCTGATCGCCCGGCCGCGTGGCTGGCATCTGGACGAGGCGCATATGCTCGTCGATGGCGAGCGGGTGGCCGGCGCGCTGTTCGATTTCGGCCTGTATTTCTTCCACAACGCCCGCGCGCTGCTCGCCAAGGGCTCCGGCCCCTATTTCTACCTGCCCAAGATGGAGCATTATCTGGAGGCACGGCTGTGGAACAATGTGTTCACCACGGCGCAGTCGATCCTGGGCCTGCCGCTTGGCTCCATCCGCGCCACCGTGCTCATCGAAACCCTGCCCGGCGCGTTCATGGCCGATGAGATATTGTACGAACTGCGCGACCATATCACCGCGCTCAACTGTGGCCGCTGGGACTATATCTTCAGCTATATCAAGACGTTCCAGGCCGACCCCGACAAGGTGCTGCCCGATCGTGGCGCGGTGACGATGGCGGTGCCGTTCATGGCGCAATATGCCCGCCATGTCGTGCGCACCTGCCACCGGCGCGGCGCCCATGCCATGGGCGGCATGAGCGCCTTCATCCCGGTGAAGGACGATGAAGCGGCCAATGAAAAGGCCTTTGCTGCGGTGCGGGCCGACAAGGAGCGCGAGGCCGGCATCGGCCATGATGGCACCTGGGTGGCGCATCCGGGGCTGGTCGGTATCGCGCGCGAGGTGTTCGACCGCATGATGCCCGGGCCGAACCAGCTTTCGGTGATTCCGGAAGGCGAGATCACGGCCGAAGCGCTGATCACGCCGCCGCCGGGGCCAAAGACGCTGGCCGGGCTGACCAACAACATCAACGTCGGGCTTGGCTATATCGCCGCCTGGCTGCGCGGGCAGGGCGCCGTGCCGCTGCACAATCTGATGGAGGATGCCGCCACCGCCGAGATCAGCCGCACGCAATTGTGGCAATGGCGG
>JBBQYI010000054.1:0-19515 GCA_038208825.1 Sphingomonadales bacterium
CACGCGCTGGAAATCGGGTTCGGGCATCAGCCAGCAGGACGAAGTTCTGCTCGATGACCTGCACGACATGGCGCGGCGGCTCGATGGCCGGCTTGATTCGATCGAACGGATCATCGCTGCCGACAACCCCAACTGGAAGGAAGGGCGGCTGCCCGATCTTTCCACCCAACGGCAGCCCGAGCTGCGCTGAGCGGCCAAGGCGCAGCTGACAAGGGAGATTTACGATGGCTTTCAATGCCCCGATGCGACTCGACAAGCGGCAAGGCAAATTGCTCGGCGTTTGTGCAGGGCTCGCCAATTACACCGGAATCGAAGTGGTGTGGTGGCGCGTCGGCTTTGTCGTCACCGCAGTGCTTGGCATCGGCTTTCCCGTCCTTCTCTACCTGGTCATCGGCCTCGTCGCCAACAGCCAGTAACATCCTCAAGCAACAGGGATTATTGCAATGAGCGTTCGCCGCACCCGCTTTTACCTCGACAAGCGCAACAAGCGCGTCATGGGGGTTTGCGCCGGGATCGCCGATTATTTCGGCTGGGACGTCAATCTCGTGCGTATCGGCATGGTTCTGGCGACCGTCCTTGGATCGGGCACGATGATCCTTGTCTATCTGGCCGCCGGCTGGATCGCCGATCCAAAGCCTTCGATGCTGTACGATGAAAGCATCGAGGACCGGCAGTTCTGGAAGAATGTGCGGGTGTCGCCGCAGCGCACGGTGCGCGATGTGAAGGCGTCATTCCGCGAATCCGATCGGCGCCTGCGCGATATCGAGGCCTATGTGACCTCATCGAACCGCAGCCTTTCCAACGAGATCGACAGCCTGCGCTAAGCGCGGCCGTTACCCAGGGGAGTTTATTCGATGTCGAGTGGCATGATTTTCACGCTGGCGATCATCACGATCATCGCCTTCAGCCGGATTATCCGGACAGCGATCCGCGCCAAACATGGCTTGCCGGATTTTGGCCGGGGCGGTCGCCGCGGCACCAGCGCCGAGCTGGAGAACCAGAACAGCATCCTGGCCCGCGAGAATGAAGCGTTGCGCGGCAAGATGGGGCGGCTCGAGGAGCGGTTGTCGGTGCTGGAACGCATCGCCACCGACGCGCCGGCCCGGTTGAGCGCCGAAATCGAGAAACTGCGCTGAACGGCGCAACGGGAGTATTCGACATGAGCTTCGGTGGACCAGAATTCGTGCTCGCGATCATAGCGATGAGCACGATCGGTTGGATAATGACGACCGCGATCCGTGCCAGGCACGGCTACCCCATCGAGAATGAATGGGGCGGCACAGCAGGCAAGATCGATGTCGATCTGAAGCGGCAGAACGAAATTCTTGAACGCGAGAACGAGATGCTGCGTGGCAAGGTCGGGCGGCTGGAGGACCGGATGGGCGTGCTGGAACGCATCGCCACTGACGCGCCGGCGCGGCTGACCGCCGAGATCGATAAGCTGCGCTGAACAGCGACGGGAGAAGCACAATGGAAAATGCGTGGAATTATCTGGCTTTGCTGATCCCGATCATCGCCATCGGCGGTGGGATCGCCGGCAACATCTTCAAACGCTGGGCCGATCTGAAGGAAAAGCAGATGGAGATTGCGGCCCGCACCGCCGGCGAACAGGCGGCGCAATATGCCGCCAAGATCGAGCGTCTGGAGGAACGTGTGGCGGTGCTCAATCGCATCGTCACGGATCGTAACGAAGGGCTGACCGCGCAGATCGAAGGGCTGCGGGATGCGCCCGTCACAAAGCCCAACTGAATTCAACTGGCGGCTGTTCAACCCGCTGCCGATGTGAGGACTGAAGATGAACCCGTTTGAAATGGTCGTTCTGATTGTGCTGATCGTCACGATCGGCAGGGTCTTTTCGGGCCGGATCGGCAAGCGAGGTGCGGCGGCCAAGGGCCTGACGGGCAATGCCGACGATGGCGTGAGCGCTGTGGAAGCGGCGCGGCTGCGATCGGAAGTGACGCGGTTGAATGACCGAATCCAGGTGCTCGAACGGCTCGCCACCGATCCGGCCAAGCGGCTTTCGGACGAGATTGAATCGCTCAAGGACCGTCATTCCTGACTCGTTTTCGCACCCATTTGTTTCACCCCCGCTGATTGGGAGGATTGAAGATGCCACCCGTTGATTCGCTGCTTGTTCTCAGCACTGCCAGCCTGGTCGGGCTGGGCCTTGTCGGCGGCTTTGCCACCTGGGCCTGGGCGGGCTGGCTGCGGCTGCGCGCCCGCGAGATCGAGCAGGGCCATCGCACCATGGCGGGGGATTTGCCCGCCATCGGCCAGCGTATCGATCTTGCCGATCTGAAGGAACGCATCCGCAAGCTGGAAGCCATTGCCGCAGGGGTGGATTTCTAGGGGCTTGGCCCGGCGGCTGCGGCGGCGATGCCGATTGCCGGCGCGCCGCGATCGTCGCACCCACAGGTGGTGAGGCGGTAGTCAGGGTTGACCCGTGCGGAGACGATCCCCACAGCAGCGGCATGACAATCAGCAATTTTGACGATGTCGAGGCCGAATTCGACGCCTTTGACGATTGGGACGACCGGTACCGGCTGCTGATCGAGCTTGGCCGCAGCTTGCCGCCTATGCCCGAAGCGCTGAAAACCGATGCCACAAGAGTGCGCGGCTGTGCGAGCCAGGTGTGGCTGCACCCGCGCATCGACGGTGATGTGCTGCATTTTTCGGCCGACAGCGATGCCGCCATCGTCAAGGGGCTGGTGGCGCTGGTGCTGATGCTGGCAGACGGGCGGCGGGCGGCCGAGATTGATCCGCAGACCATTCGCGGCCGGCTGGATGCGCTCGGCCTGTCGAAACATCTGTCATCCAACCGCACCCAGGGGCTGGCGTCGATGGTGGCGCGGATTGGCGAATTGGCTCGCGGCGCGGCGGCGGCCTGATCCTATTGTGGTTGCGCCAGCGCTGCCACGGCAGCTGCGGGCAGATCGCTGAACAGCCCGTCGATGCCGGTTTCCAGATAGGTGCGGATTTCGCCTTCGGCGTCGCCGCGCTCCACCGGGTTGGCGCCATGTCGGAAGCTGGCGGCGAGGAAATAGTTTTCGGGTCGGAACGTCCATGGGTGGACCTGCAGCCCGACGGCATGGGCGTCGGTGACGAGTGACGTCGGATGGCCAAGGGTGCCGGCGGCGTCGCGCGGGATGATGCGATCCCGGTTCGGGCCGATGCCGGTTGCATAGGTTGCAATGGCCTTCAGCCCTTCGGGCGTGACCATCGAATCATAGCGGATGCCATCGGCTGACACGTCCTTGTCGATCAACTGGATCAGCCGGATCCTGGTTTCGCCATGCAGCGCCTTCAGATTGCCGGCTTCGAACGATTGGATGAACACCGGGCTGTCGGCATGAGTCCAGCCGGCCTTGGCCAGCGCCGCCAGCAGCACCGGTTCGATGGGCAGGCCGAGCGCGCGGAAATAACTGGGGTGCTTGGTTTCGGGGTAGATGCCGATGGTGCGGCCGGTGCTGGCACTCGCCGATTTGGCCAGTGCGATGATCTCGGCAAGCGTCGGGATGCGTTCCTTGTCGTTGAAGGCCATGTTGGCCGGGCGCAGCAGCGGCAGGCGTTCGCGGGCGAACAGGGTTTTCAGTTCGGCAAGGGTGAAATCCTCGGTGAACCAGCCGGTGACGCTCTCGCCGTCGATGGTCTTGGTGGTGCGGCGGCTGGCGAATTCGGGGTGTTCCGCGACATCGGTGGTGCCCGAAATCTCGTTTTCATGGCGGGCAACGAGTTGATGGTCCTTGGTTGGCACCAGGTCTGGCTCGATGAAATCGGCGCCTTGTTCGATGGCCAGCGCATAGCCGGCGAGCGTGTGTTCGGGCCGATCCGCGCTGGCGCCGCGGTGGGCGATGACGATGGGCGGCGCCGGCGGTGGCGGCGGCGGCGGGGATGGCGGCAGCGGGCTGGCGGCAGACATGAGGACCATCACTCCGGCAAGAAGGGCGATGCGCATCGGCGGGTAGGCTCCTTGGGCTGCCGGTGGCGGCGTGGGGCAACCCTATAGCAAAGAACCGCCGCCGCGCGAGGGGTGCGCGACGGCGGCGGCCGATAATGCCGATGGTGCGCTCAGGCGATTGGCATCTGCGTAACGAAGTTGTGATCGAAGCGCGGCAGGTAAGCCGCCATGACCGTTTCGGCCGATCCGGCGATATCGCCGATACCTGTGATGGCATGAAAGCCGATGCCGGCGGCGACGCCCGTCGCCTTTGTATCGAGATTGCTGAAATCGATATTGTCATGGCCGGCCGCGACAAAGACATCGGCAAGCGCCACGCCCTTTTTGAACTTGGGGTCCCACAGATCCACGTTGTTCGACCAGGTGAGATTGGCATTGCCGGAATTCGCCACATCGAGAAGCAGGGTGGAGGCGTTGTTTTCGATCACGCCGCCATGGATGCCGCGCGCCAGAATGGCGGGGATGAGCGAATCATTGGAACCGCTGTTGAGCACGGTGTTGTTGCGGATCGTCACATTGTCGGCGTTGTTGACCGAGATCCCGTGCAGCGCGGAGCCCGAATAATAATTGTTTTCGATGGTGATGTTGGTGTGCTGGATGCCCTCCAGATAGCGCTCGCTCTTGATGAAGATGCCGTGCACGCCGCCGGCGCCGCCGTCTTCGGTCATGACGTTGTTGGAGAAAACCAGATCATTGCTGGCGCCGATGCCGCCGCCATTATGCACCTGGAAATCATCGGCATGGTCGCCCGCGGCATAGTTGGGGTCCATGTTGTGGAGATAGTTGCGGTCAAACAGGCCGCCATCGATCTGGCCGAGTTGCACGCCTTCGCGCGATTGGCTGATATCGTTGCCGGCGACGATCAGATCGGTCACCCGGCTGGCGACGATGGCGGTGCGCAACTGTTGAAACGTCGAATCGATGATGGCGACATGGTCGCTGCTGGTCAGCATGATGCCAAAGCCATCGTTCCAGGCGGTGCCATCCTTTGACCCGGAAATGTCGAGGCCGATCAGCGTGATGTGCGAGGCCTTGCCGATCTGCAGGGCGCGATCCGGGGCGCCGGCATCCTGTGGATTGTGGATATCCACATCCTGGATGGTGAAGTTGGAAACATTGACCAGCTTAAGCGAATGGAAAACCGCATCATGGTCGGGATCGAGCGACTTGACCGTGACATTGCTCGCCGGGTTGCCCTTGAAGGCATAATTGCCATAGTCGCCAGCGGCGAGGAGGATGGTCTCGCCACCTTTGGCAGCGGCGAGCGCCTTGGTCAATTCGGCGGCATTGTGAACGATTTTTTCGTTGGCGGCGGCATTGGCGCCGCTGGCGACTGTGGTGGTGACTGACATGGTACGCTCCGCAACAAGAACAATGTCGGTTTTGCAGCGGCGGAAGGGACGGGACCGACGCTGCCATCGACAGCCTTGTTGACGGCGGGAGGCCGGGCGATGTTATGCAGAAAATGGGTGAACGGCGGTAAACCATGGCGGCTTGCGGGTGCGGGCAGGCTGCAGAAGCGCGCAAATACCGCTAGGGCTGCTTTTTCAGGGCGGCGAACGGGCTGGCGGCCATGCGGGCCTGTTCCTCGCTGATGATGATGTCCGGGGCCGGCACGGACGAGCGCGGATAGGGATCGAGTGCCATTGCCATTACCTGTGCGGCGATTTCGCCCATGTCGATGATGTCGCCATCCAGTGGTTCGATATCGAGATCGCTGTCGGCGAGTTCGATGTCTTCGCCATCCGGGGATTCTTCGGCCAACAGCAGCTCGACGCGTTCGGTGATGAGGAACGGCACTGGTTCCGCGGTGGCGACGCAGGGCTGCGCGCCGCTGGCATGGACCTGGCCCGTCACCCGGATGCCGGCGGCTTCGCGCCTGAATTCCAGCGCCGCCGTCAGCCGTTCGAGATCGACAAGGCCGAACCGGCGGGCGAGCGCCGCGCGTTCGTCGGGTTCGGCCTCGATCATCTGCTGGCGGGCAATGCCGCCGACATCATGGGCGCGGAACGGGCGCGAGAATTCCGGAGTCATGCAGCCGACCCCAATTGCCCGGCGGTGATCGCGGCGAGCGGAGTCGCATCGAGCCTGCCCGAGACGCGGCGCGCCTCGGCAACCACCCAGGCGACGGCATCATCGGGTACGGTGCCGCCGCGCCACAGGTTGCGGCGCAGGGCCTCGGCAAAGCCGGCATCGTCGCCGCGCGTGTCGCGATAGGCGCCAAGCCGGCCGCCAAGCGCCGCGACCATGCGGCCGATATGTTTGCCGACCACCTGATCACCAACGCCGTCCTGCCGCAGCGTGCCGTCCATATCGGCGATGAAGCGTTCGGTCAGATCGGCGCACATCTGGGCAGCGTCTTCATCCTCCAGCCGCAGCAGCACCAGCGACAGCACCAGCGCGACCATGTCGAAGCGCCCGTCCAGCGTATCGGGGGCCTGGCCGGCGAGATACCATGGCGGCCGCCGCGCCTCTGCAACGATGGCGGCATAGAGCGGATCGGCCGGGCCGGGTGGCGGCATCGTGGCGCCGATGGCGCGGCGCAGGGCAGAAAGCAGAGACATTGATATGCGGCCTGTTGTTCAACGCCGCTGGCACACGGCTGATTATTGTCATATTGAGCCTGAAAGAGCGTCGTGCAACAGGCTGCGGCGTTTGGGAGAGTGTGATGCGTAGCGATTTTGCCCCTCGTGACATTGCCGGTCGATCCGCGGCCGTGGCGCCGCGGCTTCTGCTGGCCGGGATCCTGGTTGCCGGGATGGCATTGGGCGGTTGCACGCGCATCCGGCAAAATCAGGGTTATCTTGTCGATGAAACGCTGCTGACCTCGATCCAGCCGGGCGTCGACAACCGCGAATCGGTTTCAAAGACGCTGGGCCGCCCGACTTTTGCCGCGCAGTTCGATTCCGGCGAATGGTATTATGTGTCGCGCAACACCGGCCAATATGCCTTTGCCAACCCAAAGGTGCTGGACCAATCGATCCTGGTCATCAGCTTTGATGCCGGCGGCAATGTCACCAAGGTGGAACGCCGCGGCATGGAGCAGATCGCCAAGATCGACCCGGTGAAGGCCAAGACGCCGACGCTGGGCCGTGAGCAGAGCCTGTTGAGCGAATTGTTCGGTAACATCGGCAGCGTGGGTGCGGGTGCAGCACCGCTGGGCACCGGCGGGCCGAGCGGTTCCGGGCGCGACGGCCCGCGCTAGGCGCATCGCATTCAGCGATAGGTTTTACCGGTGGGACGGGCGTGGGTCGGGCCAGACGCCGCCGCTGATCATGGTGACAATTGTGCCGGATGCAGCGGAATTATGGAGAGTATCGGCACGATGACGTTGCTTCGCACGACAGGCAGGGCGGCGCTCATCGCCGCGATGATGGCCGGCGGTGGTGCCGTTGCGCAGACCGTACCGCAAGCGCTGCAAGACATTGCAGACGCGCCGGTGGCGACAGCAGCGCCAGAGACCGGCACGCCGGCGGCATTGCCGCGCCGCGCGCCGGTTCGGGATGTGGCGATCGCTGCGTCGGTGTTTTCTGCGGCGGGGCTTGAGGCGCGGGGCATCCAATCGACGCTGCAACTGGCGCAATTCGTGCCCAACATGCTGGCATCGAACAGCCCGGGCCTCGCGTCTTCGAACAGCGACTATCTTCGCGGCCTTGGCACTGTCGAGACCATCGCCGGCTTTGATCCGGCGGTCGGCACCTATGTCGACGGCGTCTCGCTGGGCCGGCAGAACGCCAATAATTTCAGCTTCTTCGATGTCGAGCGCATCGATGTGTTGCGCGGGCCGCAGGGCGTGCTGTTGGGCCGCAACACCATCGGCGGGGCGATCGACATCACGCTGCGCCAGCCATCGGACAAGTTCGGGGGTTTCGGCGAGTTCAGTTACGGCGCCTACAGCCGCTATACCGGGCGTGCCGCGATCAACCTGCCGCTGAACCAGAGTATCGCGATCAACGTTTCCGGCTATTACCAGACCGACAAGGGCTATGTGCACGACAGCACCACGGGCCAGCGGTTGAATGACAATGATGGCGCCGGGTTGCGGCTGGCGGCGCGCATGCAGTTTTCGGACCGGGCGCAATGGAATGGCTCGATCGCCTATACGCGCGCGTCCGGCGAAAATATCCTCAATTTCGATTGCGATCCCGCCAATCCGGGCAAGTGCAACGGCCGCTATGCAACGACAGGGCTTGGCACCGGTGCGGGCAATTATGCACCGTTGGTGATTGCCGGGCGCAAGGCTGGCTTCGGCTTGGGCAACAGTGCCGAAAACCTGCTCTATACGTCCAATTTTGAATGGGCGGGCGATCACGCCACGGTCAATCTGATCACCGGCTATGTCGATCTGACGCAGAAATATGCGATCGATTTTGCCGATGGCCGTGGCCTGCCATCGGTTGCCGACCCGGCGCCGGCGGTGCGCGGTTTTCTGCTGGGCGGCCTGACCATTCTCAACGATGGCAGCCACCGCCAGTTTTCGCAGGAAGTGAAGGTTTCAGGCGCGCTGTTCGGCGGCGTTGTGGACTATGTCGCCGGCTTTCTGGTGACCGATGCCAAGGATCGCACCGATTTTGCCGATATCGCCACCGGCGCCGCGGCGGTTCCGCAATTGCTGGCGGACCGTGTGTCGGAAATCCAGACCAACGCGTTGGCGGGTTATGTGCAGGCCAATGTCAATCTCGGCAGCCAGCTTACGGTGACGGCGGGCGTGCGATATACCGACGAAACGCGGACATTGCAGATCACCGACAATCGCGCCGCCTGTGTGGGCAGCAGTGCTGCCCCGTGCCTGAACGAGGCCAGCCTGACCGCCAATGGCGTGCCCGTTCCGACGCGGCAAAAGGCACGCGAATGGACGCCGCGCCTCGCCATCGCCTATCGGCCCGGCGACGCGCTGATGCTGTTTGCCAGTGCGTCGCGGAGCTATCGTTCGGGGGGCTGGCATGTGCGCAGCCGGACGGCCGCCGGTATTTTGCCGTTCGGGCCGGAAGACGCCTGGACCTACGAGGCCGGTGTCAAATCGGACTGGTTCGGCAAGCGGCTGAGCCTGAACCTCACGGCGTTCCTGATCGATGCGCGGCATGTGCAGACGATAACGGATATTTTCGCTGCGCCGACGGGCGAGGTGGCCGGTTATCGCAACAAGGGTGTCGAACTGGAACTGGCCGCCGTGCCGGTCGATGGCCTCAACCTTTATGCCAATCTGGGTTTTCAGGATGGCCACTATCGGATCGACCGCAACGCGCCGACGGTGGACATGTATGGCGTGAAATCGGTGGCAGCGCAGCAGGCGGCTTGTCTGGCGCAGCTTGCGGCGGGCCTTGTTCCGCTCAGCCCGGCTGTCACCAACGCGCCCGATTGTGCCACCGGCATCATTACCGCCAATGGCGGCATCGCGCGGCCGGTGCGAGCGCCTCGCTTCACCATTGCGGCGGGCGCCAGCTATGATTTCAAGCTGCCGGCCGCCGGCATCATCCTGAGACCGGCGGTGCATGCCGTTTATCGTTCGCGCTATGAAACCGACAGCGCCAATGCGACGTTGTTTGCCGGCACCGTGACCAGCGGCGGCACCCGCTACCCGGCCAATCCGTTTGGCGGCACGGTGATCAGCGGCAGCCGGGCGGCTGGGTTCGTGCTGGTCAACGCGGCGCTGACGCTGCGCACCGATGACGATAATTGGACGATGGCGATCGAGTGCAGCAATTGCCTCGACAAGGCCTATGTCGATTCCGCGCTCGCTGGCTACAGCTATTTGGGCCCGCCGCGGACCTGGCAGCTGCGGTTGAAGCGGGCGTTCTGAGCCGGCGCGGCAGGCCGCGAATGTTGCAAAAATGCCCGCGAATTCGTTGCCAGACCGTGATGATCCTTCCTGCGGGCGGCAGATTGGCTCGAAATGGCGTAATCCCCTGCGGAACTTGCATAGAGGCGGTTGCGCGGCGGCAAAGTTAGGCTAAGCATTTTGGCAGCAAGGAAGAGGCGGCCGCGTTGGCTGGCCTTATATGCTGGAGAAGGGGAGAATTATGGCAGAAGCAGCCAAGCCGGCCGGCAAGAAGATGGATGCATTGCAAAAGCCGCTGACGCCGTCGCCGGAACTCGCTGTGATCGTCGGCAAGGACATGCTGCCGCGCGGGCAGGTTGTCAGCAAGGTGTGGGAATATATCAAGAAGCACGATTTGCAGAAGCCGACCGACAAGCGCGTCATCGTTGCCGATGCGCATCTGAAGAAGATTTTCGGGCGTGACGAAGTTACCATGTTCGAAATGAACAAGTATCTGGCGCAGCATCTGAAATAGGTTTTTTGGGGCGGCGGCGTTGCCGTCGCCCCCCTATTGCCTGGCGTTGAATTTCGACCCGTCAATCAAGGCCGCGAACCGCCGCCACCGACTGGTCTGCCGCCAGATTGAACAGCACATCGGCGCGTGCCGGCAGATCGGCCAGCATGTGCGCCGTAAGCCTTTCATAATATGACATGAAACGTTTCAGCCCCGCGGCATCCATGCCGGCGGTTGGCCCGGCCCGCCGGTGCAGCAGGGTTTCCTGTGCGCACCGCCATTGGCGCACCGCTTCGAACCCCGGCGCCTGCAGCATGACGAGCCGGTCCAGCCGGGCGAACAGCGCGGCATAGCCGTTCGCGAGCGTGGTATTGGCGTGGCGCCGCCAGGTCATTTCGGGGTCTTCGACGGCCTCCAGCGCGTTGACCGGCGATGCCAGCGCCGATTCCGCTTGGGGTGTTGCACCGATGCACCAGCCTTCGAACAGCAGCACGTCGAGTGGCGCGGTGACACGCGGCCAGGCGCGGTGCGGCAGCCGATCATCAACGGCCTTGTCGAAGCGCGGGATGGCGATGCGGCCGCTGCCGGACAGCAGCGCGGTGATGGTGCGGTCGGCGAGCGCGAGATCATGGGTGCCGGGCGGGCCACGCGTGGCGAACAATGGGTGAATGCGGGCGGCAAGTGCGGCGCGTTCGCGCCTGGTCAGATAGACATCGTCGATCGACAGGGTAGCGACGGCGAGCCCGTGGCCGGCGAGCAGGGTTTCAAGGGACAGGCACAGGGTCGATTTGCCCGAGCCTTGCGCGCCATTGATGCCGATGAGCATCGGTCGGCCGGCGTCGCGGTGCCAACCGGCGATCTGGGCGGCGAGCGGTCGCCAGTGGCGATCGACAAGTGCCGCATAGGCGGCGGGCAGCGCCTCTCGCGCGATCAGCGCGGCGATGGCGTCATTCGTCATGGCAACGACGGCGCCGGCAGGCGATCAGGCGGCGAGGTGTTCCGCCGGGGCGTGGAGGCGCAATCGCTTGACCATGCGCGGGTCGCCATCGATGACTTCGAATCGCCAACCGCTTGGGTGATCGACAGTTTCGCCCAGCGCCGGGACGCGGCCGGCGAGCATCGACACCATGCCGCCCAGCGTATCGACCTCGTCGCCAATTTCGTCATGGGCGAAGCTGAGGCCGAGTTCTTCCTCCAGATCTTCGAGCGGCAGCCGCGCATCGGCTTCCCAGAGCCGGTCGTTGATGGCCTGGAGCAGCGCTGCTTCGTCCTCGTCATGCTCATCCTCGATATCGCCGACGATTTCTTCAACCAGATCCTCGATGGTTACCAAGCCATCGGTGCCGCCATATTCATCGACGATGATTGCCATGTGGGTGCGGCCGGCGCGCATGCGGGCGAGCAGATCGACGATTCGCATGGCGGCGGGAACGAACAGCACGGGCCGCAGCAGCGGTTCAATGGGCAGATTTTCAAAGCGTTTCGACGAGACACCATCATCAAAGGTTTCGGCGATATGGGCGTAGACGTCCTTGATGTGCGCCATGCCGAGGACATGATCGCGATCACCGCGAAACACCGGCACGCGGCTGTGGCCGGCCTCGCGGAACAGTTCGACAAGCGCCGGAAAGCCATCGGCGATATCGAATACCACCATGTCGCTGCGCGGCACGCAGATGTCGCCGGCCTCGCGTTCCCCGAAATGCAGCATGTTCTTCAACATGGCGCGTTCGACCGCCGAAAGATCGTCGCGTATCGCGCCATTTTCGACGTGTTCGTCTATGGCTTCCTCAAGGCTTTCGCGCAGGGAAGGCTCATGTTCCTGCCCGGTGATGAGCAGGCGCAGCGAGCGCCACAATCTTGAGGCGAAATCGCTGCTACTATCGGGGTCGGGCATGGCGGTTAACGCCCTGCCTCGACGGGCGCGTCAGCTCGATCAAACGGCATAGGGATCGGGCAGGCGAAGCGCTGCACAGGCCGCCGTTTCGAGAGATTCCATTGCGGAGGCTTCGGTTTCGCCAAGTTCATGATCATAACCTAGCAGGTGCAGCAGGCCATGGACAATCAGATGTTGGGCATAGGCGGCGATCGGCCAGGCCTTTTCCGCGGCTTCGCGCGCGCAGGTTTCGGCGGCGAGCACGATGTCGCCGAGCAGCAATTCGCCATCGTCCGCATTGGCCAGCCCGTCGAGCAGGTCGGGCTGGACCATCGGAAAGCTCAGCACGTTGGTCGGCTTGTCCTTTTGCCGGTACTGTCGGTTGAGCGTGTGCACCTCGGCATCATCGGTCAGCCGGATGCTGACTTCGACGTTGACCGAACCATCGGCGATATGGCCGTCCGGGGTTTGTTCCAGCGCGGCGCGCACCGCGGCATCGGCAAGCACGGACCAGTCGGCAGCGGGCCATAGCCGGCTGGCGACATCGGTTTCGACGCTCAGCATCGGTTGTCAGCCATCCTGCGGCGGGCCTTCATAGGCATCGACGATGCGCCCGACGATCGGGTGGCGGACGACTTCGCGGCTGGAAAAGCGCATCGTCGAAATGCCTTCGATGCCATCGAGTCGCTTGACCGCATCGGCAAGGCCCGACGCGCCGGGGTTGGGCAGATCGACCTGGTTGGGATCGCCGCAGACGACCATGCGGCTGCGTTCCCCGAACCGGGTCAGGAACATCTTCATCTGCAGGGGCGTCGTGTTCTGGGCTTCATCGAGGATGATGAAGGCGTTGGCGAGCGTGCGGCCGCGCATGAAGGCCAAAGGCGCGATTTCGATTTCGCCGGATGCCAGCCGTTTTTCGACCTGATCGGCGGGCAGCATGTCATAAAGCGCGTCGTAGAGCGGGCGCAGATAGGGATCGACCTTGTCCTTCATGTCGCCGGGCAGGAAGCCCAGCCGTTCGCCGGCTTCCACCGCCGGGCGGGACAGGACCAGCCGATCGACCGAGCGATCGATGAGTTGCGACACCGCCTGGGCGACGGCGAGGTAGGTCTTGCCGGTGCCGGCGGGGCCTAGCGCGAAGATGATGCTGTCCCGTGCCAACGCCTCGATATAGCGGACCTGGGTGGGCGAGCGCGCGACGATGGTCTTGCGGCGGGTGCGGATGGCGGCCATCGGGGAGGTACCCGATTCAGCGCTGACGAGCCCTTCGAGCATGGGTTCGGCGGACATGCGGATGGCAGCCTCGACATCGCCGGTTTCAAGGTCTTCACCGGCGGCGAGGCGGTTATACAGGTTGATCAGCACGTCGCGGGCACGGGCGGCGCCATCGGCCTCCCCTTCCACCTGCACGCGGTTGCCGCGCGCCGATATATAAACGCCAAGACCCGCTTCGAGGGCGATCAGGTTGCGATCATACTGGCCGAACAGCGGCCCCAACAGATAGGCCTTTTCAAATTCGATCTCGAGCCGGACGCGCTCACCGGGGGCGACAGGAAGGCGCTGCGGCTTTTTTGTCATCAGGCGGCTGTTCTTTCCGGGTTGGGGGCCGCTTGATTGCGGCCGGGCGAGACGATGGGTGATACGGGCGTGGCTTCTACGCTGTTGGGCTGGCCGGCGGTGATTTCGACCGCGATCAGATCGCCGATGCGGGCGCCCGGGACGCTGATGACCGCTGATTGCAGCCATGGTGTCTTGCCGATGAGCTGGCCCGGCTTGCGGCCTTCGCGTTCCAAAAGGATTTCGGTGGTGCGGCCGACACTGGCCTTATTGAAGGCATGGGCGCCGGCGGTAATGGCGGCCTGCAGCCGGGCGAGGCGCTCTTCCTTCACGTCCTCGGGGACTTGATCGGCCATGGTGTCGGCGGGCGTGCCCGGACGCTGCGAATATTTGAAGCTGTAGGCCTGTGCGTAACCGGCCTCTGCAACGATATCGAGCGTCGCCTCGAAATCCGACTCGGTTTCGCCGGGAAAGCCGACGATGAAATCCCCCGATAGCGCGATATCCGGGCGGGCGGCGCGGACACGGGCGAGCGTGGAAAGATAGGATTCGCGGGTATGGGCGCGGTTCATCGCCTTCAATATGCGGCTGGAGCCGGACTGCACGGGCAGGTGCAGATAGGGCATCAGCTCGGGCACTTCGGCATGGGCGCGGATGAGCGCGTCGCCGCCGGACCCTTCCATGTCGCGCGGGTGGGAGGTGGTGTAGCGAATGCGGCGCAGGCCGGGGACGGCGGCGAGGCGGCGGATCAACCCGGCGAGCGTCGCATCGCCCGGCCGGCCGCCATCATAGGCGTTCACATTCTGGCCGATGAGGGTGATTTCAACGGCGCCGGCGGCGACCAGCGCTTCGGCTTCGGCGACCAGGTCCGGCTGGGGCCGCGAGGTTTCGCCGCCGCGCGTATAGGGCACGACGCAGAAGGTGCAGAATTTGTCGCAGCCCTCCTGCACGGTCAGAAAGGCGCTGGCGCCCTGGTGACGCCGCGCCGGCAGATGGTCAAACTTGGGGCTGGCCGGCATATCGGTATCGATGGCGCGGCCCCAGCGAGCGCCGCGCGCATCCTCCGGAATGGCGGCGGCTTCGCGCAGCAGTTCTGGCAGGCGGTGATAGGCGAGCGGCCCGACGATGACATCGACGGCGGGGGCGCGGCGGCCGATTTCCGCACCTTCGGCCTGAGCGACGCAACCGGCAGCGACGATGACCGGCCGCGATCCATCGGCGCGCGGTTTGCGCAGGCGGCCAATGTCGGAATACAGCTTTTCCGCGGCCTTTTCGCGGATGTGGCAGGTGTTGAGCACGACGATATCGGCATCCTTGGCCGAATCAACAGCGGTATGACCCTCGGCGCCGAGCAGATCGCCCATGCGTTCGGAATCATAGACATTCATCTGGCAGCCGAAGGATTTGACGAAGTAACGAGACACGTTTGGCGGCGACTCCGGGATTGATCTGCCTGTCATAGCCGTTGCCGGGCGCGCGGTCATCCCCGCATCAATCGTCTGTAGCCGTTGCTTATCACCGCCTCGCAATGGGCGGCCAGCGCCTTGCGGTTGGCGAAATCGGCAGCGTGCACCGGTGGGTGGAAGATGATTTCGGCACGCACCCGCCCCAGCGACATGAACGTAGCGGCGTGGGGCATCAGTTCGGTATCGCCGACCCAGGCCAGATCGGGCAGGCGTTCGCGCCGAACACGGAGCCCGTTGACATGGGTATAGGCGATGGTGACCGGCTGGATCAGCACGTCGTCGAGGCCATCGGTGACCGCAAACAGCGATGATTTGAACGGCAGGGTTTCGACGCCGTCGCTGTTGGTGCCTTCGGGAAACAGGATCAGGCTGTCGCCCCGGCGCAGCCGTTCGGCGATCGCATCGCGCTGCTCCCCGGTGCTGCTGCGGCGGCCACGTTCGACATAGACGGTGCGCGCCAGGGTGGCGAGCCAGCCGACAAGGCCCCAGCCGCCAACCTCTGATTTGGCGACGAACGCTGCGTCGATGCGGGCGCCCAGCACCGGAATATCGGCCCAGGAGACGTGATTGGCGACGAACAGCACGGATTTCCGTGCCACCGGGGCACCGTGGCTGATGATCCGGATGCCCAATGACCGGGACAGGCCGCGGTGGAAAACCCTTGGCAGTCGCGAGTGCTTGTCGCCGTTGATGCGGCGCATCAGTATTTCCGCAGGCAGCACCAGCGTCGCAGTGGTGATGGCGCCTGCGATACCCTTGGCGAGCCCGAAACGCTGGAAGCGCACGCTGCGGCGGGCGCTGCGCAAGCCGGGTGAAAGCGGGGCGGCCATGATCAGCGCGTCCCGGTCATCTGGCGGTTAAACTGCTGGGGGATCACCGGGATCACCGGGGCTTTTTCATCGCGGCGAATATGGCGGCGGTGCGGCGACGACTGCCGCCTACCGTCATTTCGGCGCCTTGATGGCGACCCCGTACAATTCCATGCGGTGATCGACGAGCCGATAGCCGAGGCGCGCGGCGATGCGGGCCTGGAGTTGTTCGAGTTCTTCGTCGTGAAATTCGATGACATCGCCGGTTTCGACATCGATCAGGTGGTCATGATGTTCTTCCTGCACGGCTTCATAGCGCGATCGGCCGCCCTGGAAATCATGGCGTTCGATAACGCCGGCTTCCTCGAACAGCTTTACGGTACGGTAGACGGTGGCGATCGAAATGCGCGGATCCACCGCGGCAACCCGGCGGTGCAGTGCTTCGACATCGGGATGATCGTCGACATCGCCCAGCACCCGCGCGATGACGCGGCGCTGTTCGGTAATCCGCAGGCCCTTTTTGAGGCACAGCGCTTCCAGATCAATCTGCACCGACATCCGCAATTCTCCTGCCGCCCATTGTCAGATAGGCGGGCGCGGCAACGCGGGCAAGCCGGGTCCATGGGCCGAAGGCGAATGAACCCGGTTGCAACGAAAACGCTGCGGTTCGGCGCGGATTTGCCGATGCAGCGATCGAGCGCCGTGGTTAGGCGACGACCTTGCGCGGCCGGCCGCGGGGCTTGCCGCCCACCTTGGCGACGCGCTTGGTACCGAGGCCGATGGATTTGGCCAGGGTACGACGCTGTTCGGCATAGTTGGGCGCAACCATCGGATAGTCGGCCGGCAGACCCCATTTGGCGCGATACTGGTCCGGCGTCATGCCATAGCGCGTCATCAGATGGCGCTTCAGCATTTTCAGCTTCTTGCCGTCTTCGAGGCAGACAATGTAGTCGGGCTTGATCGACGCGCGCACCGATACCGCCGGTTCCTGCCGGATGACGGGTGCTTCAACTGGCGAACCGAGCTTCGACAACGTCGAATAGACGCTTTCGATGACGCCTGGCACGTCGCCTGGAGCAACCGTGTTGTTGGCAAAATGCGACGATACGATGTCGGCCGTGAGTGCGAGCAATTCTGTATGGACCTGGTTAGTGTCGGACATTTTTTTGTTCCTTGACGTCTAGCATGCGGATCCCTCCTCCGCACTTTCAGGCATGAACCGTATGATTCTGAATTGCAATAGTGGGTATCAATTTGACAAATCTGTAAGACAGCGGCGCATTGTAATGGCCGCATAGCGCTGTCCATCACCACCCATGTAGTAGTTGGCGCGCCTACCAATATCGACGAAACCTGATCTAGTGTACAAGCCGCGCGCTGCTGCGTTATTCTCGCGAACTTCCAGAAACAGATCAATGGCGCCGCGCCGCACGGCGTCGAGACAGGCCGTTTCGATAAGGGTACGCCCTATTCCGTTGCCGCGTTCCGCGGGGCGCACCGCAATCAGCAGTAATTCGACTTCCGGGCCAGCGGCGCGCGACAGGCTGAAGCCGATGGTATTGCCGGCGGCATTGAGCGCCTGCCGGGCAAAGCTGCTGCCAAGGCCGATCGTGCCTGCGAGTTGCAGCGCCGACCATGCCTCACCGAATTCATCATCGAAGCTGGCGCGCATGACCTCCATCAGCGCATCGAGATGACGCTCATCGGCGGGGGCAATCACGGGGCCGGCCAGGGTGCTCATAATTGAATCAGCATGCCAAATTCACGCCCTGCTGTTTATTCCCACTGCCCTACAGGGGCAATATGGCATCGGGAGGGCGGATATAAAGCGCGCGGGGCGGATGGCTGCGTGCGAACGGCGGCAGCGCCATCGCGTTGCCCGCATCGGGGTGATCATGGTGGATGGCGCCGGGTGGTGAGCCGATGCCCGCGGTTGGCTCGCCGAGCGCGGTCGTTGCCGGGCCGACCAGGATGGTTTCGGTGCCGTCTGTCGAGTAATCGGCGGCGATCTGTTGGCGCAGAAGCTGACCGCGCCCGGCGTCGAGCAGCACGGTGACCCGGGCAACCCCGGGTTCGATGGCGAACGCCCGGGCGGCAACCAGCAGCGACGCGGTGCAGCCGGTGACGGGAACACCCCAGGCGAGGCCGAGCGCCCGGGCAGCAGCGATGCCGATGCGGATGCCGGTGAAGCTGCCGGGACCGATGTCGACGATGATCCGCGCCGGGTGCAAGCCATCAAGGATGGCGATTATCGAGGGCATCAATGCTTCGGCATGGCCGCGACCGATGATGCGGTGATCGTGGCGGACGCGTGCCGCGCCATCGAACAGCGCCAGCGACAGCGCCGGCGATGAGGTGGAAAAGGCGAGCGTCAGGTCGTTCACAGCAGGGTGGCGGCATCCTCAAACGCGAGGCGGGGCGAGCGATCGAACAGCCCTTCGTCGGTGCCCTTGCCGAGCGAGCAGATGAAATTGGTTTCAACATCGGTACCGGCCCAGAATTCACGATCGACATCGGGCTTGCTGAAGCCAGACATCGGCCCGGTGTCCCAGCCCAGCGCGCGGGCGGCGAGGATGAAATAGCCGCCCTGCATCGATGAATTGCGGAACGCCGTTTCGCGGACCAATGCCTCGTTGTCGGCGAACCAGGCGCGGGCGTCGGTGTGTGGGAACAGTTCAGGCAGGCGATCGTAGAATTTGGTGTCGAAACCGATGATCGCGGTAACGGGCGCAGCCATCACCTTGGCTTGGTTGTTGGCCGATGTGGTGGCGGCGAGCCGGGCCTTGGCTTCGGGCGAATGCGCGAAGATGAAGCGTGCCGGCGAGGCGTTGGCCGATGTCGGGCCCATCTTCACCAGATCATAAAGGGCGCGCAGATCGGCCTCGGTAACGGGCGTGTCGGCCCAGCCGTAATGGGTGCGGGCTTCGCGAAACAACAGATCGAGCGCTTCGGCCCCGAGCGGCGTACCGGACATTCAGAAATTCCTGGATTGTTAATCGGTCAGACGGCGCGGACGTCGCTGACTTCGGGGACATAATATTTGAGCAGCGATTCGATGCCCATTTTCAACGTGGCAGTCGACGACGGGCAACCGGCGCAGGCGCCCTGCATTTCAAGGAAGACCGTGCCTTTGTTGAAGCCGCGATAGACGATGTCGCCGCCATCGCCTGCAACCTGCGGGCGGATGCGGGTGTCGATCAGTTCGACGATCTGGGCGACGATTTCGGCGTCTTCGGGATCGTCGTTGATCGCCGGGCCGGCGACGGCGCCAGCGAACAATGGTGCGCCCGAGCTGAAATGATCGACAAGGATGCCGAGCACCTGGGGTTTCAGCTCCGCCCAATCGGCTGATCCTTCCGCCTTGGTCACGCTGATGAAATCGCTGCCGAAAAACACGCCTGAGACATCGCCCAGGCTGAACAGCGCGGTGGCGAGTGGCGACGCTTCGGCGGCTTCCGGGCTGGCGAAATCGGCGGTGGCGCCATCGGTGACGGCGCGGCCGGGGCGGAACATCAGCGTGGCCGGGTTGGGGGTACGTTCGGTTTCGATGAACATGGCGAATCGGGCGCCTTTTGCA
>JBBQYI010000055.1:0-18786 GCA_038208825.1 Sphingomonadales bacterium
CTATCGCGGCGCCTTCATGTGGAAAATGCGCGCCGGGATGGGCGATGTTGTGTTCGCGCCGCTTTACACGGCGATGAAGGCGCGCGGGGTGAAGTTCGAATTCTTCCACCGGCTGACCAACATGGGCATGGCAAAAAGCGGTGATCACGTCGACTCGCTGGTGTTCGATGTCCAGGCCAGCATCAAACGCGGACGCCCCTATCAGCCGCTGGTGGCGGTTGCCGGCAAGCCGTGCTGGCCGGCCGCGCCCGATTTCGATCAAATGGTCAATTCTCGCCGCATGATCACCGAAGGGTGGCAATTCGAATCCCATTGGGATCGCCGCCACGTGGCGGAAAAGACCCTGACGGTCGAGAAGGACTTCGACCTGGTGGTTCTGGGCATAGGCATCGGCGCGGTGCCCCATGTCGCCAGCGAGTTCGTCGAGCGCGACCCGCGTTGGCAGCGAATGTGCACACATGTAAAGACCGTTGCCTCGCAGGCCTTTCAGCTATGGCTGGACGAGGATCTACCCAACCTTGGCTGGCCGGGGCCGGCGTATATCACCGGCGCATTTGCCAAGCCGTTCGACACCTGGTGCGACATGGCCCATGTCGTGCCGGAAGAAGGGTGGAAAGCGCCGCCGAAAACGTCTGTCTATTTTTGCGCCGTCCTGCCCGACCCGCCCGAACCGCCGGACGACGATGACCGGGATTATCCGGCGCGGCGCGCCGCCGAGGTGCGGACGAACGCCGAAGCGTTTCTGCAGGGGCCGCTCCGCGAAGTCTGGCCCGGTGCCTATGATGCCGGTGGCAATTTCCGCTGGGACATATTGAAGGCTGATGAATCGGACCGGCGAGGCGATACGCAAACTAGCGCCGCCCGCTTCGGCAGCCAATATTGGCGGGCCAACGTCAATCCATCCGATCGATATGTCATCCACACCCCCGGCAGTCACAAGCACCGCATTTCGCCGCTCGATCGGACCTATGACAATCTGACAATCTGCGGCGACTGGACGGACAGTGGGTTCACCTCGGGTTGCGTCGAAGGGGCCGTGATGTCGGGCCTGCTCGCCGCACACGCACTAAGCGGATCGCCCGAACTTGAGGAAATCACCGCCTATGACCACCCCTGAACAGCCAGGCGGCAAGCGCAAGGCGGCCGCTCGCACGGCGCGGGTGAAACGCCCGGTGCCTGCACGCTCCGGCCCTATCCGCACCGGCGCACAACTGCCCGCCACCGCCCCAGCGCCGCAGGCAAAACAAGGCGCGCCGAAGAAACGGAAATCTGCACCACGAGAGGGGCAACCGGCGAGCTTGTCATCGCAAGTCAGCGCCGACATCCAGCTTGAGGAGATCATCATCAACGAGGCGGTCGCCAACGCGATCCGCACGGCCAACAAGGTGCTGGCCGACACCGTGGCGCAGGGCCGGTTGGCAGCCGAGCTTTTCCGACAGGGCGATTACAATATGCAGGATGTGCCGGTCGATCTGGAGATCCTTGGCAAACGGGTGCTCAAACTGACCCGCGAACTGGGCGACACGACTCTCAATATCCTGGAGCAGCTGCTGAAAAAGGCGACCCAGACGCCCACAACCCCGCCCGCGGGGTTGAAGGGCAGTGTTCCGCCATTTCCGGCAGGCAAAAACACAGCGTCAGCGGGCGCCAATCAGGCACCGCCATCCTCCCATGCCGCCCCGCCGCCGCCGGGGAACGGGCTCGATCTGATCGTTCAGTTCGCCGGCACAGTAAAGGCGAGGGCTCTGCCCTCGCCGCTCTGGAAGCCGTCCCGGCCAACCTTGCCCAAACAGCTTTCGATCACGCCGATGCTCCATATGGCGGGCACGGCGGCACCGATTACCGTGGTGACGTTCGAAGCGGACCTGACGGGGAAACTGATCGCCACGGTCACCGTCCCCGACAAACAACCACCGGGCATCTATTCGGGCATGATCGTGCCCGACAACGCCGACGCACCGCTGGGCGTGCTGACGATCGAGATCGTGGCTTAGCGATGGGGCCTGGTGGCCAGACCGTTTTCGCTCCGGCGGAACCGCAGGCCGGCAGCCTTGTCGCGCGTTATGCCAGCGCGACCCGCGCCGAGCTGGTGCGTTATCTCGCGATCAAAGGCAGTGCGCCCTTTCTGGGCGAACTGATGGCCGATTATCCCGGGCGCGGCGGCAAGATGATGCGCCCCGCCATCTGCATCGCCAACGCCCGCATCTTTGGCGACGGCCTTGGCGAAGATTATGCCCCCGCGATCCGCTGTGGCGCAGCGATCGAGATGCTGCACAATGCGCTGCTGATCCATGATGATGTGCAGGACGGCAGCGAGGAACGCCGCGGTCGCCCGACGCTGCACGCGATGCACGGCGTGCCACTCGCGATCAACGCCGGTGATGCGCTGATGTTCAGCGCCTTCCAGCCGCTGCTCGATGCCGTTCGACCGATGGGCAGCGAGGTGGCCCGCCAGGTGCTTGATGTAACCTTGACGATGGCGCGCCACACCGCCGAAGGGCAGGCGCTGGAACTGGGCTGGCGCGATCGCAACGTGACCGACCTGACCGACGCCGATTATCTGCAGATGGCGCTAAAGAAAACGGCATGGATGGGCATGATTTGGCCCGCGCAGCTGGGCGTGATCATCGGCTCGGCGGGCCTTGTCGATCCAGATCGCGTGCTGCGTTTCGGCTATTTTCTCGGGCTCGCGTTTCAGATCGAGGATGACCTGCGCAACCTGTCGGCAGATCCGGGCTATGGCAAGGAACGCAATGGCGACCTGCGCGAAGGCAAGCGCACGCTGATGCTGATCCACGTGCGACGCGCCTGCACAGATACGGAACGGGAAAGGCTGGATGGCTTCCTGGGCCGCCAACGCAACGCGCGCCCTGCCAATGACGTGCTTTGGCTCGCCGACCTGATGCATAAGCTGGGTTCGATCGATCATGCCCGCCAGGTGGCGCATGCGATGGCAGGCGCGGCGATGCATGAATTTGCCGTCGCCTATGCCGGCCAGCCCCCGTCGGAAGACATGGACTATCTTGGCGGGCTGGCCAGCTGGGTCTTCGCACGGCCATGAGCGGGCGGGTTCTCCTGTATGGGGCAACAGGCTTCTCCGGTGCGGAGATCGCACGGGTGCTCGCCGGCAATGTCGATCTGGTGATTGCCGGGCGAAACGAAGCCCGTGTCGAGGCACTGGCGCAGGCGATAGGCACGCCTTGGCGCGCATTTGCGCTTGGCGATGCCGGGGCGATCGATATTGCGCTCGAAGATATCGATCTGGTGCTCCATGCTGCCGGCCCGTTCGGCACCACGGCGCGTCCGATGATGGATGGCTGCCTGCGGATGCAGGTGGATTACATGGACCTGGGCGGCGAATGGCCGGTGTTTGTCGATGCCATGCGCCTCGATGCGGCGGCACGCGAGGCCGGCATCATGATCCTGCCCGGCATCGGGTTGACCGTGGCCGCTTCCGACTGCCTGATGGCGACGGCGGTGCAGCGCTGGCCGGACACGACCCGGCTCTGCCTTGGCATATCGCGCCCACAGATCATTTCCCGCGGCAGTGTGGAGAGTGCCGCCGCAATGATGAGCCCGCAGGTGATAATCCGCAAGAACGGGGCGATAACGAACGTTCCGGCGGGCACCCTGGTGCGGGCCTTCGATTTCGGTGAGGGCCTGCGCGAGGCGACCGCGATGAGCTGGGCCGATGTGGTGACCGGCAGCGTTTCCACCGGCGTCGGTTGCATCGAGGTCTATTCGGAAATGCGCTGGCTGGAACGGGCTGGCTATCGACTTTCCGGCATGACCATGGACGTATTGGGCGCAGGGCCCGCCCAGGCGATGGGCAAGGCGCTGTCGCAGGTCTGGCCTGAAGCCCCGAGCAAGGCGGCACGGGGCGGGGCGAGCTTCGCCATGGTCGTCCATGCAATCGACCCGTGGCGGCGCGAACGGCGTCTCGCGATGCGGACGCGCGATGGCTATAGTTTCAGCGTGTTGACCGCCGTTGTCGCCGTACACCGCGTCCTCGCCGGCGAAGGCTACACCGGCTTCCAGACCCCTGCGCTCGCGTTCGGGGCGGATTTTATCTTCAAGGCGAGCGCCGCAAGGCTGGTGGCGCCGGAGGGCATCGACGGGAGTGTCGCAACATGATCCAGGGTCCGCAGAACATCCCGTTCACCCAGTCCGCCGCCAGTCAGCAGGTGCCGCCGCCCTATCATTTCCCCGGCGTGACGGTGAACGCCTTCGTCTGGCCGGTCGATATCAGCCGGGTGCAAACCTATTGCGACCACACCTTCAATTTGGGCACCCAGAACGAACGGGGCTTCACCTATCGCCCGGCGGCATTGTGGCCTTATGCAACGCTGCTGTTCCTCGATTATCCGATCATGCTCAGTTCCCAACCGCTACCGCAGAACATCGGCAATGTGCCCTATTCTGACCGCGGGATCATCAGCCAGACTGAGGTGTTCATCGCGCTGCCGGTGATCCGCTATGGCGACAATCCGATCACGATGGTCACCGAGTCCGCGCTGGAATGGGCGCTACCCTTCATCGTGGTGGGCAATCCGATGTCGAGCGTCTGCGGGCGCGAGATGCTGGGCCTTGGCAAGCTGCTTGCAGACATCAGCACCGGGGAAGGCAGGTTCCCCAACAGCTTCGACGGTTCGATCAAGATGCCATTCTGGCCCAGTCTCAAACCAGGGGTGCAGATGGAGGGTGGTGAATTCCTCAGGGTCAAAACCAATCCGGTCCTGCCGACTTTTCGCACCAGAAGTTCGCCAAAGTCATCGCTATCGACCCTGTTCGAAAGCCGCGAGGCCGGCCTGGCCATCGAGGAACTCGCCAGCCTTTCCAATTTCATCAACGAAGCCTCGCTGGGCATGATTCCGACCAATATGCGCACAGTGGGTTTGAAACAGTATCGCGACGCCGTGGATGTGGAACGCGCAATCTACCAGTCGATCGTCACCTGCCGGTCGCACTATTCCAACATCACCGATTTCAAAATGTACGATGAAAACGATATCGTCATCGAATTCAGCACTACAGGCAGCTTCCAGGAAATCACGCGGGTATTCCTGGATGTCGACGAAAAGTCGAAGAAAAAAAAATACAAAATGCAGCCCGTCGCTGGCTATCGTTTCATGGCCGATATCGATTTCGACCAGATGCGGGTGCTCCACAGCTTTGCGATCGACCGTGAGAATGGTCTGCCGCCCATCCCCGCGCAAAGCGATCTGACGGCCGAATGGGCAAGACCGCTAAAGGGGTTCTTCGGCCCGTTGCGGCATCCGGCAAGGAATGCGCAATGACCAGCTTTGTGCCTAATTTCTCGACGCAGCAATTGTTGCCGCCCTGGGTGTCGCTGGGCGCACGCAACTGGGTTTTTGTTATCGAAGTCCCGCCGGAATGCCTGCAGCTTTACCTCGACACGAATTTCAACTGCGCCGCGCCTGATTTCGCGCCCTATTATTATGAAGCGTTAGCCTATCCCTATGGGCTGCTGCGGGTCACCAAGCATGACAATTTTTCCAGCAGCTATGGCGGGAAGCCGGGTACGCAAACCCTGCGCAAGATCGACGTCAACTGGGCCTATCCGGTCAATCGCTGGCAGGTCTCACCCGAGAATATCCGCTATAATCCAAAGTTGGTCTGGGTCGAACCGCTGGCCTTCGACAACAACAGCTATTCCATGTTCTCGTCCCGCGAAATCTGGGGAACCGAAGTCGAAATGGCCCGCATCGCGACGACAGAGGGCACGCAGTCAGACCAGTTGCACATCGATGTCGCAACGCAGGGTCTGCGGACCTTCACGCCAAAATCGATCAGTCACCTGCTGGGGGTCATGCACATCGAGATGGACCCCAGGGGAGATACCCAGCTGCTGGACCTTATGGAAAAACACAAGGGACTGGCCAGTTTTGCAGGGGTGGTGCTTTCGAACATCGGGCTGAAGGGGTCGGATAATTCAAGAAACAGAAGCGAGCTGAACACCCTCAAGCAGTTCCGCGACGTCTTCAACATGCAGGTGGCGGTTTATCGCGCCATTATCGCCTCCCGCGCTGAACATACCAACGTGCCCGACATGAAATTCTATGACGGCAGCGACGTAACGCTGGATTTCATGTGGTCGGCTGGCATGTCACAAGCGCTTCGCTATCTCTTTTTCGGCCCCAAGTACGCGCCGCTGAAAAACGGACCCGAGGGTCACCCGGGTGGCTCGGACGAGATCGACGATCAAAAGGTCGACTGGAACCTGCCCCGGCTGCGGAAAGACGTCGTGCTGGCCGTGTCTTTCACGTCCGACATCTTCTATGATGTCACCGGCACGCTCCACACTTACGGCAGCTAGCGGGACGCCGCCTGGCCGACACTGCGCTTCACCTCCGCCTTGAAGTCATAGGGTGTCCAGTCGACACAGTCGGGCCAAGTACCGCTTTCCACCCAATAATTGCACAGCCCCAGCCGCTGGCACAGGGCAACAAAGCGGACCGTCTTGTTGAGGTCGCTCCACCGTCCCATCACCGTGCCGGGATAGATTGCGCTGGGGCGTGCGCCTTCAGGCTCGAAAATATGGGCGAACGAGGCGCGCTCCGCAAGTTCGAATGCCGCTTCCGTCATCCCCAAACTGGCCACGCTATCAACGATGTTCAGCGCGATCGTACCGTTTTTTTCCAGTGACCGGGTGTAACTCGCCAGCCGTTCCTGCTTTTGCTCCTCGCTGCCGGACTGCAGCGCCTCGGCATAAAGCCTGGTCTGTTGCAGGGCCCAGGCCGGCCAACCTTCAAAACCCTCGGTCCCCTTGACCGCTTGCCAATAATGTTCGGGAAAGCCAAGTGTAGCCGAAAATCCCAGCAGCGACAGCAGGATTCCGACATTACGCGGCCAGCGATTGTGCAGTTCGGCCAGCATGCGGACGGACGCTTCATAGTCACCGACATAGGTTCGCATTTGTGCCACATGCAGTCGCGCGGACGGCATCAACGGATTGAGTTCGCAGGCCTGCTCGGCCAGCCGCAACGCGTCGCGGAAGCGCCCGACGCTCCAGCAAAAGACGCTCATGTCGTTCAGTGCTTCGGGATCATGGGGTGCAACCAGCAGCGCCTGTCTGAGCAACCGTTCGCGCGATGCATAAGCACCCCATGGCTCCAGCCGGGCCAGCGCGACATAAGCGCCAGCGCGTTTGGGATCGAGCCTCAGCGCCGTTTCGGCGGCCTGGACAACGCCGTTGCGCCCTTCAAGGTAACTGCCCTTGGCATGGGCCGACCGCAGGATCCAGGACCGCGCACTGGCCAGCAATTCCCAGGCCAGCGCGAAATCCGGGGCCGCTTGGACCACTTGCTCCAGCAGCGGCACCGCACGCGCCGCCGTGTCGTCGAACTCGGGATCACCCTCGGCCAGGATGCCGCGCGTGCGCAGGAAAACCTCATAAATCGCCGGGTCCAGCACCGCGGCGCGTGGCGGCGGTGCGAGCTTGACCTTAAGCGCTTCGGCAACTGCCTCGGCAATGGTTTCCTGTAAGGTGAAGACATCGTCGAGATCGCCATCGAACCGATCTGCCCAAAGGACATTCTGGGTGACGCATTCGACCAGTTCCGCAGAAATGCGCACCCGTGATCCGCTGCGCCGCACAGTACCGTCAAGCAGGTGACTGGTACCCAGCGCGCTGGCGACGATGGAAACGGATTTCTTCGCGCCGCGGAACTGAAAGCTTGAGGATCGCGCGACCACCCGCAGGCTGGTCGCACTTGCCACCGTGCGCTGGATTTCTTCCGACACGCCTTCGCAGAAAAAGGTCAATTCCTCATCAGAAGATAGATTATCGAAGGCAAGAACCCCAAGCAGTGGTGACGTATCAATGCCATGCAGCGCCTTGGGCGTTGACGACGAGCCGGCGGCTTCGGGCGCCCTATCGATCGCAGGGCGTTGGCCCGCGGCTTGATACGGCTTGTTGACGAATTTCGCGACATCTTCGACGAAACCCAGCCAGGCGGCGTCGCCTGGCTCGCCATTCCAGTGCCCAAGTTCCGCCGTCTGCCTCAACTCGAACATGATCGGCCGCTCGCTGGGAGCGATCATCACCGGAATTAGCGTATTGTTGCGATCGGCGATCGTCGCCTCCGCCCGCACCCAGCGCGAAACGACAGAGCGCGGTGACCACAGCACCACGACCGCCTTCGCGCTCCTCAACGCGGCCTCGGTGACCTCATCATAAGCCTCGCCCGATCGCAGCGCCTGGTCCCACCAGACGGTGAAACCCTCGCGCTCCAGGCCTTCGGCGAAGCGCAGCGCGATCTCGCCATCCGATCGCGTGTACGAGAGGAAAATATCCGAAATGCAGCTCACCCCATGGTGCAGGCTCGACCTGCACACCAAAGAGATCAGCCTAGACGACAGAGGCGATTGATCTCAACAAACAACATTCCGGTCGATCAAATTGCATCACGCTTGATGTGCCCCAATTCCGCCGGCCCATGAAACAGCATTCTACAGGGGCGGCAGGGCGCAGCAAGGGCTGTCTGGGGCTGTATCCAGAATATCCCGGTAGCGATGACCAGGTTGGATGCCCTTGTTGCGTCGAGTTCCAGGGCTTCATGGGTCCAGCGGAGGTCGACTTTCCGGATCCTCCCCGACAAAAGTGACTTGGCTGGGCAAATGCCGAAATCGGACCTTGCGTCGGTTCACGTCGCGCGTTGGTCGCCGAAATCTTTGCAGTCAATATCGGTATTACCCAACTGTAATTATTCATATTTGCTATTGTCTTCAGACCCATTCGCAATGATGTGTGAGCTGCTGCCGGTTTGATGGACACGCGGTTACCTCCAGCGTCGATCAGATCGGCTACGCCGCACCGCCGGTAGCGACGCGGTACCGCGCCGGACAGAGCGGCAATCCGAAGGGACGACCACGCGACCGGCATGTTGCCTTGCGTTACGAAGCCGTGCTTGGCCAAAAGGTAACCATCCGTGAAGACGGACAGGAACGCCGGATCACAGCGGCCGACCTCCAGACCGCCATACTTGGCCTTCCAGTTGTAGATCGTTGCTTCCGATATCCCGTGCCGCCGAGCCAGATCGCCGGTCTTCGCGCCAGACCCCGCTTCCTTCAGCACTCCAATGATCTGCTCTTCCGTAAATCTCGCTCGCTTCATCGTCCGTCCTCTCCAAGGGCCGGACTCTAATCAATCGTGGAGGAAAATCAGGGGGTCACGGCAGGCACTCGCGCGATTCGGCGACCGGCGGCTCACACTGGCCGAGCAAGCCGAGATATGGCGAGCGACGCGGACACCGCGGCGGGTGCGGTGGCCCGACTGGTGGACGCTCACACCCGCGCTGTTGAAGTCGCTGCCCGTAGCTTCAAACGAATTTATCGTGAACCCTGATGTCGACCTTGAGCGTATCGGTCGCACGCGTGCGTCGCTGAACGAGTGGGCCTTGATGCGGCCGAGCTTTCACAATGCGATCCCGAATGGCGGCACTTGCCCGTCGTGCTGCTGCTGCTGATCAACCTCATTTTGGCGGCGCCTGGATCAGGCGGCCATGTCCGCAGCTGGCCCCAAAGTCAGCGTGCCGGCCTTCACTTCCCCCTCACCTGTTCCGCGAACTACTTCACCTGTTATGCCGTTATCAAACACCTGTTATGGTACTTACGCTTCCCTGTTATGGCGCTTTATGCACCTGTTATGCCACCGAACAGGAAAGCACCTTTCAATGGTGCTAACCCTATGTAGAGGCGATAAAAAATATGGTTGCGGTGGCACTAAAAGCCGTCGAGCAACCTGTTTTTCATGCAAATTTGGGTTATTTTCCCTGTTATCAGGGAAAACAGGCGCGAGACCAGTTCGCTACGGACTGCGTCGCGCACCAAGCCATTTGTAGTGAAACTGTTCACCGGTTTCGGCACCGACCGTCGGGGCGCGGGCCAGCGCTTCGGGCGTCAACAGGGCCCGCTGCCGGACGATGCGTTCGATCGGGTCGGCGTGTAGAGCGGCGTCGCTTGCGGGCTTGTGCGTCATCGAATCGATCGTTGTCGCCCGTCCCTGTCTCCGGCCTGTCCCGCCAGCATGTTCGCAACTGCAGCGAATCACCGTTGCCGGCAAGTATCGAGTATCCAGCGCAATATTGAGCATTTGCCAAGTAAGCGCCAACAGGATGGCAGTATCGGCAACTATTTTGATTGGGCGACCTCTTTGATTAAATATTGTCCATGTAAATCAATTGCCTGATCTCAATAGAAAATTTCCGGATTGGCCAAAAATGACATAGCGCGTGTCGAAAATATAAATTATTCAGAAACTTGCTTCGTTACAAAGAAAATATAACAAAAAGAGCAACAAAGGCAGAGCGGGTTCGCAACTTCGCGGTGCCATATAGCCCCAACGACAAGGGCAATGCAGCGCGCCTCCGCCGGGTCTCGATCCGGTGGTGAGGGTCAAATGTGTTGTTTTTTGCGTCCAGTTAATAACCATTAACTCGTGGAGCTTGTCATGAATTTCATGCTTAACCGTACCATGCTGCTGGCTTGTGCCACGGCAATTCCAATGATGATCGGGTCTGTTGCCTACGCCGGTGAGAGCCGTGGCAAGCTGACCCGCGAGCAGCGCATCGGCTATCTGGGTGAAACCAGCAAATCGGCACTCGCACGCGGTGTGCTGGCTCGCCTGAAGAACCAGAGCCGCGCCCGCCACGTCAGCGATACGACCGATCGGCTTTTGATGTGGCATGAAGTGCTGCTCGATGCGATTGCCATCGATCACACGCCCGACCCTGATACCGGCATCCTGTCCTTCACCCAGGGCGGCCCGGGGCGCACCAGTCGTGCGCTGGCGATGACCGAAATTGCCGTCTTCGATGCGGTCAATTCGTTCAAGGAAAAGTTCAAACCCTATAACGATATCGGCCAAGCGCCCGATTTCGCTTCGATCGATGCCGCCATCGCCTATGCGGCGCATGACATGCTGGTAAACCTTTTTCCCGACCAGACGGCGCGGATCAATGGGTTGCTCACCTCCGATCTGGCCACGATCGGTGGTCCGGCATTCAAAATCAACGCCGGCAAGCTGGTCGGCCAGAAAGCCACTGCCGCGATGATCGCAGCGCGGGTTGGCGACCGTTCGACCGACGCAGAAGCCAATTTCGGTGGCGGCGGCAGGGTCGCGACCGGTGCGAACAACGGGTACGGCCAGCAGGTGAATGGTGGCTCGCGCGCTGCCTTCAACTGGGAACCGGATCCCCTGACGCCGGATGGCAGCGGCGGCATCGCCCAGCTTGTCATCGGTGCCTATTGGGGCGGCGTGAAACCCTTCGTGCTGACCAGCGGCAACCAGTTCCGCGCGCCACCACCCCCGGTGCCGGGTTCGGCCATCTACAATGCCGGGTTCAACGAAGTGAAGGCCATCGGCGCGTCGACGGGCACGCCGGGCAGCACTTCCACGCCGGCGACCCGGTTCATCGGCAATTTCTGGGGCTATGATGCGGCGCCGCTGCTCGGCACGCCGCCGCGCCTTTACAACCAGATCGCCGTCAAGGTCGGCAAGGAAAACGGCATCACCAAAGTCGAGGAAATGGCGCGCTATCTGGCGATCATCAATTCGGCGATCGGCGATGTCGGCATCGCAGCCTGGGACAGCAAATACTTCTACAACTACTGGCGTCCGGTCACCGGTGTCCGCCGTGGTGCTGAGGATGGATCGGCCGGCACGGTGGGTGATCCGACCTGGAAACCGGTGGGCGTTTCGGTGATCAACACCACCGATCCGATCACGGCGACGCCGCCGTTCCCGGCCTATCCATCGGGCCACGCGACGTTTGGTGCCGCCACGGTGACGTTGATGAAATCATTCTTCCCCGACAACACCGCCGTCACCTTCGTCTCCGACGAATATAACGGTCAAGGCGTCGATCCGTTCGGCACGCCGCGTCCGCTGGTGCCTGTCCGGTTCCATACCCTGTCGGAAATCCAGGAGGCCAATGGCATCAGCCGCGTCTACAACGGTGTTCACTGGCAATGGGACAACCTCGGTGGCCAGGCGATCGGCGTCAGCATCGGTAACTATTACCCCTCGCACGCCTTCCAGCGCGTGAAGGGCAACTGAAGCCGAACCGTGCATTGTCCTTTGCCTTGCGAAGGGCAACACAGAAAAAAGGCCGTGCGCCATTTCGCGCACGGCCTCGATTCAATGGTAAATCATGGGCCGATAGCGCCGCCTGACAATGAATCCCCGCCTCATCCGAAATATCGGGAGGCACTATCGTGGATGGAATTGAATCCGTGAAAATCTCGCCAAACTGGCCGCACTTGCTGGCCGCGACCCTGTTGCTGGCAATCGGCAGCACCGGCGCCGACGCCCAGACCGCCGCGCCACCGGCCGAGCCGGTTACCAATACATTCGTGAAGCAGGGCGACGGCCAGGTCAGCTCGCCGTTCACCAAGGCGACCGTCCTCAAACTCAACGCCATCGTCAGCCGTTCCAAGGTTGCCATCGATGGCTATGACGCCGTGATCGCCGCCACCCGCGCCAGCGTGGCCGCTGCCGGCGAACCTGGCGCAGCCCCGGCGGCGCGCCGCAAGGCCAAGGCGATGATCGCAAAGATCGATAAGCTTGCAACCGCTGCGGCGGCCGCACACGCCGATCTCGACAAGGCCGAAACCGAACTGAAGGCGAGCGGCGAGGTCTACAACACCACCTTGCTCGGCGGCATGAAGATCTTTTCCACCGATGTCGACACCGAATTGCACACCGCCGTGACCCAACTTTCGGCGCGGCTCGCCGCCAAATAACGCGGCAACCGCCCGGCCTGCCATTCTTTGCGCAAACGGTGCGGCCACCGCTTGCCGAAGCCCCGGTTCGTCGCCAAGGTGCGGCATGATCGGCACATTTGAAAACCGGGCGCTGGCCGCCTTGCGCAAGGGCGATGCGGTCGCCTGTATCTGGCTGTCGCTGGGCTCTCCGGCGCTGGCGGAAATCGCCGCCGAAGTCCGGCCCGGCGCCGTGGTGTTCGATGGCCAGCACGGGCTGTGGGAAAAAACCTCGCTGCACCATGCCATTGCCACTGTGGCGCCGGCGTCAACGCCCATCGTCCGGGTGCAGACCAATACCGTGGCCGCCATCGGGGAGGCGCTGGACAGCGGTGCACAGGGCGTGATCGTGCCGCTGGTCGAAACGGCAGAGGAGGCAGCCGCCGCCGTCGCCGCCGCGCATTATCCGCCAACGGGCGTGCGGTCGGGGGGCGGCGTCCGGCCCTTGGGCGACTACGCCGCCTATATCGCCGCCTGTTCGACGCAGATCCTCGTCAGCGTCATGATCGAAACCGCCAAAGGCCTCGACAATGCCGCCGACATCATCGCCACGCCGGGCCTCGATCTGGTCTTCATCGGCCCGGGCGATCTGGCGCTGGCGCTCGGTTCCGATGCCGCCACCGGGCTCGACCCGGCGATGCAGCACATCCTTGGCCTGTGCCGCGCGGCGGGCGTGCCGTGCGGCCTGTTCACCACCAGCCCCGAAGCGGCGGCGGCGCGCATCGCCCAGGGTTTCGCTTTCGTGGTCGGCGAAGATGATATCCATTCGGCCCGCACCGGCTATGCCCGCGCGCTGGCCACCGCCAACGGTGCCGCATGACCGACAACGGACGAACGCCGGCGCTCCACGATATCCGCGCGCGGGTTGCATCGATCAGTCTTGAAAACATTTCCAACATCGCCAAACAGGCGTTCGATCCGAACAGCGGGATACTGCCCCTGTGGTTCGGCGAAGGCGATCTGGCCACGCCGGCCTTTGTCGGGGATGCCGTGCATCAGGCGATCCGCGACGGTCACACCTTCTACGCCCATCAGAACGGCATCCCGCTGCTGCGCGAGGCGCTGACCGATTATTACAACGACCTCTATCCCATTGCGCTGGCGCCGGACCGCTTCACCGTCACCGCCAGCGGCATGCAGGCGATCATGCTGGCGGTGCAGATGCTGGTCGATCAGGGGGACAATGTCGTCGTCATCGATCCGGTCTGGCCCAACATCGGCGGCATGGTGAAGATTGCGGGCGGGGAAGTGCGTTCGGTGCGCATGGACCTGGGGCCAACGGGCTGGACGCTGGATGTCGAAAAGGTCCGCGCCGCTTGTGACGGGCGCACCCGCGCCATCTTCTGGGCCTCGCCCGGCAACCCCACAGGCGCGATGCTGCCCATCGATGTGCAGCGCGAATTGCTGCAATTCTCGCGAGAAACCGGCATCTGGCTGTTCGCCGATGAAGTCTATCACCGGCTGGTCTATGGGCAGCGCGCCGGGCCATCGATTCTGACCATCGCCGATCCCGAAGACCGGGTGCTGGTCATCAACAGCTTTTCCAAATCCTGGGCGATGACCGGCTGGCGGCTCGGCTGGCTGGTCCACCCGGCGTCCGTCGGCCCGACACTGGCGATGCTGGTGCAATATACCAGCAGCGGCACCACGACCTTCCTGCAACATGGCGGCGCCGCCGCGGTCCGCCATGGCGAGCCGTTTGTGGCGCAGATGAACGCCTATTGTGCGCAAGGTGCCGAAACCGTCTGTTCGGCGCTGGAAACCATGGGCCGGGTGCGGATGGGGCCGCGGCCGACGGCGGCCATGTATGCGTTCTTCGAAATCGACGGCATGCCGGATTCGCGCGCCGCCTGCCTGTCGATCCTCAACCAGACCAATGTCGGCCTGGCGCCGGGCATCTTTTTCGGGCCTGGCGCCGAAAGCTTTTTGCGCATCTGCTACTGTCGGTCCCCCGATGTGCTGCGCGATGCCATGGAACGGCTGCGGCCGGCGCTGAGCTGAACTCCATGACGACGACTACTGACCCGCTGCTGCGCGAAGCTGGCCTGGCGCGCGCCCTCAGCCGCCGGCAAATCGTCATGATCGGCCTTGGCGGTGCCATCGGCACCGGCCTGTTCATGGGGTCGGGCATCGCCATCGGCTATGCCGGGCCGGCGGTGCTGATCAGCTATGCCATCGCCGCACTGCTCGCCATCGTCATGGTGTTCAGCCTGTCCGAAATGGCCGTGGCGCACCCCACGGCGGGGTCGTTCGGCGTCTATGCCGAAATGTACATCGGCCATTGGGCGGGCTTCGGCGTGCGCTGGACCTATTGGTTCGCCCAGGTCATCGCCATCGGCGGGGAGGCGGTGGCCGCCGGCATCTTCATGCAATATTGGTTCCCCGGCATCCCTGTCGTCGCCTGGGCGCTGGCCTTTGCCGGCGGGCTGATGTGGGTCAACGCCCGGTCGGTGGCGAGTTTCGGCAGCTTTGAATATTGGTTCGCGCTGATCAAGGTCGTCGCCATCCTGGTCTTCATCGGCTTTGGCGTCACCTATATCCTCGGGCTGGGCGTACCGGCCATCGGCTTTCACAATCTCACCGGCCTGCCCGGCGGCTTCATGCCCAATGGCTGGACCGGCGTGTGGTTCGGCGTGTTGATCGGCATCTTCTCCTTCTATGGCATCGAATTGATCGCCGTGACATCGGGGGAGGCAGAGGACCCCAAAACCGCCATCCCCGCCGCGCTGAAGGCAATGGCCGCCCGGCTGATCCTGTTCTACCTGCTGGCGCTGACGATCATGGTCAGCTTCCTGCCCTGGACCGAGGCCGGCGCAAAACTCGTCACCCAAAGCCCGTTCGTCCGGCTGTTCGAATATGCCGGCATCGCCCATGTCGCCGGCATCATGAACTTTGTCGTGGTGACGGCGGCGCTGTCGTCCATCAACACCAACATGTACCTTGCCTCGCGGATGCTGTTTTCGCTGTCGCGATCGGGCCTGGCGCCGGGCTTTCTCGGCCGGGTTAGCAACAGCGGCGCCCCGGTGGCGGCAACCGTCACCTCCGGCGCCGTCATCATGGCAACCGCGTCGCTGTCCTGGGCAACGGCGGCGGCCTATAATTACCTGTTCGGCATCGCGCTGTTCGGCGGTGTGCTGGTGTGGATCTGCATCCTCGTCAGCCATTTGCGCTTCCGCTCGCGGGTCGATCCGGCGCTGCTCATCAAACGCGCGCCGCTGTTCCCGGTGCCGCAGATCATCGCCATCATCACGCTGGCCGCGCTGCTCATCACCATGGCGTTCGATCGGGATTACTGGAACATCGCCTGGATCGTCGGCGTGCCCTGGCTGCTGCTGCTGGCCATCGCCTATCGCTTGCGGCGCGGTGTGATGGCCCGCGCTCTGGCAGCCGCCGAATGACTGGAGAACCAATGACCCGCGATCTCGAAGCCATCTGGGAAGCCCATTGCCGGCACGAATTCGAAACCCGAGACCTGGAAGCCACCATGGCGACGATGGTCGCCGAACCCTATGTCAACCACATCCCGACCATGACCGGCGGGGTGGGCCAGCGCGAGCTGCGGCGCTTTTATGCCAATCATTTCATCGGCAACAACCCGGACGATACGCGGCTGGTGCCGGTCAGCCGGACCATCGGCGCCGATACGGTCGTCGATGAAATGATCTTCTGCTTCACCCATACCCGCGAAGTCGACTGGATGCTGCCCGGCGTCGCCCCCACCGGTAAAACCGTCGAAGTGCCGCTCGTCGCCATCGTGCATTTCGTCGGCGACAAGGTTGCCCATGAACATATCTATTGGGACCAGGCCTCGGTGCTGGTGCAAATCGGCCTGCTCGACCCGGCCGGGCTTCCGGTGGCGGGCGCCGAAACCGCGCGAAAACTTACCGACGCCAGCCTGCCCAGCAACACGCTGATGCCGGCCTGGGGGCGCAGCATGACAGCCGGGCACCCGAAATAGCGGCGGTTTATCCCTGCGCAGCTGCGACTAGCCCGGCCAGCGGCGACAGGGTTGCCCACCCGGCGTCGCCGTTTACCGCGGCAACCACCCGCCACCCATCGGGCAACGGGTTGGCGATGGCGGTATCGCCAAGGTTGAACAGGCACCGCAGCCGCTCGGGCCCCGCGCCGCGATCGAACCCGAGCAACGGCGCCGGCAGATCGAGCCCCGCAAATCGCCCGCTGCGCAGCGCCGGCCGGGTGTGGCGCAAGGCGATCAACCGGCGGCTCAGGTGCAGTATCGAGTCCGGGTCGGCCTCCGCCACATCGACAGCGCGGACGGTGTGACTGTCGGGTATGGGCAACCACGGCTCGACCGCTGAAAAACCGGCAAAGGCGCTCGCCGCCGCCCATGGCATCGGCGTGCGGGCACCGTCTCGGCCCAATGTCAGCGGCCAATTGGCAATCGCCTCGGGATCGCGCAGCCGGTCAAACGGCACGTCGCCCTGCGGCAGGCCAAGCTCCTCCCCCTGATACAGAAAGACGTTGCCGCGCAGCGTCAGCAGCAACAGCATCGCCAGCCGCGCCATACGGTCGCTGTCGCCATCAGCCGCCCAGCGCGAGGCAACGCGCGGCGCATCATGGTTCGAAAACGCCCAGCTTGGCCAACCTTCCCCGGGCGCACCGGGCCAACGGTCGAGCGTGCGCGTGACCAGCGCCGCATCAAGCCGCCCGGCATAGAGAAAGTTGAAGCCATAGGCCGTTGAAAGCCGGTGCTCCCCTTCGGTATAGCGCTGCATCTCCGGCTCGGCGCGCGGCCCGACCACTTCGGCAACGGTGAACCGGTCGCCCGGATAGGTGCGTGCCAGCGCAGCGATGCTCTCCAGGAAATCAACGACCCCAGGCTGCGACAGATTATGGATGTGGCGCTGGAAATCGAATGGCCGTGTGCGCGGCCCGACACCCGGCGGCAGCGCCGGATTATCGGTAAGCGCCGCATCGTGCAGCGCAAAATTGATCGCATCGAGCCGGAAACCATCGACCCCGCGATCCAGCCAGAACCGCGCCACATCAACCTGCGCCGCCTGCACCGCCGGGTTGTGGAAATTCAGATCGGGCTGTGACGACAGGAAATTGTGCAGATAATATTGCCGCCGCCGCGCATCCCAGGTCCAGGCCGGGCCGCCGAACACCGATTGCCAATTGTTGGGCGGTGTCCCGTCCGGCTTCGCATCGGCCCAGACATACCAATCGGCGAATTCGTTGCTCCGGTCGGCGCGGCTGGCGGTGAACCAGCGGTGCGTATCGGCGGTGTGCGAATACACCTGATCGATGATGACCTTCAGCCCCAGCGCATGGGCGCGGGTGAGCAGCGCATCGAAATCGCCGATCGTGCCGAACAGCGGATCGACGGCGCAATGATCGGCAACGTCATATCCGAAATCGCGCATCGGCGATTGAAAGAACGGTGACAGCCAGATGCCATCCACCCCCAGCGACGCGACGTGATCCAGCCGCGCGGTAATCCCCTTCAGATCGCCGACGCCATCGCCGTTCGAATCGGCAAAACTGCGCGGGTAGATCTGATAGATCACCGCACCCTTCCACCAGGGCTCGCCACCCGTCGCCATGTCATGCTCTCGCCCGATTGCCGCACCGCTGGCGTTTATGGTCGACAGGCGCGCGCTTCGCCAGCAGGATCGCCGGCGCGCGGATCGGGAGTAGTTTCAAATGAACAGCGTCATGGAAGCAGCGACCGGATTGCTGCCCGACCTGGTGGCGTTGCGCCGCGCCATCCATGCCGAGCCGGAAATCGGCCTGCACAATCCGCGCACGCGGGATCGTATCCGCACGGCGCTGGCCGGGCTTCCGTTGGAATGGCGCGAAGGGCCCTCGACCACCGGGCTGCTCGCAACGCTGAAGGGGCCGCACAACGGCCGCACCGTGCTGTTGCGCGGCGATACCGATGCGCTGCCGATGCCGGAAGAAACCGGGCTGGACTATGCCTCCACCGTGCCCAATGCCATGCACGCCTGTGGCCATGACAGCCATGTGGCGATGCTCGTC
>JBBQYI010000056.1:0-18712 GCA_038208825.1 Sphingomonadales bacterium
CGGGCCTCATCAGGCCGCTGCGCATCGTCCAGCTATCGGACAGCCACTACAGCCGCCTCGACATGCCGGCGTCGCGGCTGCGCCGCATCGTCGCCCAGATGAATGCGCTCAAGCCCGATCTCATTGTGCTGACCGGCGACTATGTCAGCGGTGATCCTGCCGAGTGGCAGATCGAAGGCGTCAAGAAGGCGGTCACGCCTTTTGCCGATCTGCGGGCGCCGCTCGGTGTGTTCGCGGTGCTCGGCAACCATGATGAACCTACGCTCACGCGCTATGCCTTTGCTGGCACCGGGATAAACCTGCTGATCGACAAGTCCGTGGATATCGGTCCCGTTCGGATCATCGGTATCGACGACATCATGCGTGGCAATGCTCCGGTCCGGGCGGTTCGACGTCTGGCCGGCGCCGCACCGGCAGGCAAGCCCATGATCATGCTGTCGCACGAACCCGATTTCTACCGCTATCTGCCGCCGCGCGGGCTGCTCCATCTCGCTGGCCACACCCATGGCGGGCAGATCAAGCTGCCACTCATCGGGCCGCCGATGCTCAGCGATTTCAACCTGGCACACACCCGCGGCCTTTTCCGCGAGGCCGGCAACATCCTCATCGTAAACTCTGGTGCCGGAACCAGCGTGCTGCCGATCCGCATCGGCGTGCCGCCGGAAATCGACCTGATCACATTGGTGCCAGCGCCCCGAAATGCGGCGCCATCAGGCCCAGCTTCAAGATCGCCCTGATCACCGCGTCGTCATGCCCCGGCACCATCACCAGCGCCGGGTTGGTCGCGGCAATGCGCTGCAGCGCCGCCATCTGCCGCATCACCGCATCGCGGTCCTCATGCGTCATGTAGTCGGTGACCAACCGCGATCGGATATGCCCTGTCGTCACATTGCCGGCCAGTGACGCGACATCGCCCAGGAACAGGAATTCCCGGCCACTCGTCAGCTTTACGTAAATCATCTGCGATCCCGGCGTATGGCCGGGCGCGCGGATCAGCACGACGCCCGGTGCGATCGCATGAATCCCCTGGTAATCGATCGGCCGATACCCGGCCCGGCTGCCCGCCCGCCATTGCGGCCTTGCCGCGGGATTCGGCGCAAATTGTTGCGGGTTGAGCAGCAAATGGGGCAAAATTGCGCGCAGATGCGGGCTGGTGATCAGACCGCCGATATGGTCGCCATGCTCGTGCGTGACCACGATCATTGCCGCCGATCGTAATCCCGCCTGCATCCGCGCCCAGGCGTCGTCATGGTATTTCTCGGCACCGGTCGCCAGCGCCGTCGCCCGGTCGTGCGCCGTATCGATGATGACCGCCCCCGCCGGCGCCACCACGCGATAGCTCGCCCGCGCCAGCCAGACCTTGCCCCAATCGCCACCCGCCTCCATGGCGATGCGCGGCACCTGCTGTTCCGAAACAATTTCTGCCTCGATGCCCGTCGGCAATTCGCCCGGCAACCGCAGCGCCTCGGCCCGTATCGCCGCCATATCGAGCGGGAACACACCATTCTCCGGCGGGCGGTTGTCGTAAAACAGCCAATAAAGCGCCGCCACGCCAACCAACAGCAACACCGAAGCCAGCCAGGCCGCCACCGGTACCCATAGCCGCTTTTTCACCGGCTCAGGCCGGCAGGAATTCAGGGACCGACAAATACCGCTCGCCGGTGTCGTAATTGAAACCGAGCACCCGTGATCCCTTGGGCAATTCCGCCAGCTTTTGCGCGATGGCCTGCAACGTCGCGCCCGATGAAATGCCGACCAGCATGCCTTCTTCCTTGGCCGATCGCAGCGCCATCGCCTTTGAGGCATCGGCATCGACCTGGATGACGCCATCCAGCAATTGCGTGTGCAGATTGGCCGGGATGAAGCCTGCGCCAATGCCCTGAATTGGGTGCGGTGCCGGCTGGCCACCCGAAATCACCGGCGATGCGACCGGCTCAACCGCATAGACTTTCAACTTCGGCCAGACTTTTTTCAGTGCCTGTGCAACCCCGGTGATATGGCCGCCGGTGCCGACGCCGGTGATAATGGCGTCAATCGGCGCATCGGCAAAATCATTCAGGATTTCGACGGCCGTGGTGCGCACATGTACATCGATGTTTGCGGGATTTTCGAACTGCCCCGGCATCCAGGCACCGGGCGTCGCATCGACAATTTCGGTGGCGTGCTGAATGGCGCCCTTCATGCCCTTTTCACGCGGCGTCAACGCAAAGGTCGCGCCATAGGCCAGCATCAAGCGGCGCCGCTCGATCGACATGGATTCGGGCATGACGAGGATCAGCTTGTACCCCTTCACCGCCGCCACCATGGCAAGTCCGATTCCGGTATTGCCGCTGGTCGGCTCCACGATGGTGCCGCCGGGCTTCAGCGATCCGTCCGCTTCGGCCGCCTCGATCATCGCCAGCGCGATACGGTCCTTGATCGAACCACCAGGGTTGCCGCGTTCGGACTTGATCCACACCTCGGCATCCGGAAACAGCTTTGCAACGCGGATGTGCGGCGTGTTGCCGATGGTCTCCAGGATCGAATTGGCTTTCATCGCACAGGGCTCCAGATCATCAGCAGGACAGGCTTGAAGTCTCTATAGCGCAGCGGCCCGAGGTTCGTCACCCACCCGCCGCACGCGGGCCAGGGTCGGTAAAGCGGTCGGCGCGGCGCAGTTCGGGGAAACCCCAGGCCCAGCCGATGGTTACCAGCAACGCGCCAATACCGCCCAGCACCACCGCCTCCACCGGCCCCAGCCAGGCCGCGGTCAGCCCGCTTTCGAATTCGCCGAGTTCGTTCGACGCCGATACGAACAGCATGGATACCGACGAAACCCGGCCGCGCATCTCGTCCGGCGTGTGCAACTGGATCAACGATGATCGCACGAACATCGATATCATGTCGGCCGCACCCAGCACGCACAGCGCGACCAGCGACAGGTTCAGATCGGTGGACAGGCCGAACACGATGGTCGCGGCGCCGAACAGCGCGACGCAGATGAACATCAACGGGCCGACACGCCGATCGAGCGGGCGAAAGGCCAGCCCCAGCGCCGTAATCGCCGCCCCCAGCGCCGGCGCCGCGCGCAATGGCCCCAGCCCTTCGACGCCAACGTGCAGCACGTCGCGGGCATATACCGGCAACATGGCGGTGGCACCGCCCAGCAACACGGCAAACAGATCAAGGCTGATCGCGCCCAGCAGGATGCGGTTGTGGCGGACATAGCCCAGCCCCTCGACCAGGCTGCGCCATGGTGTCAGCAACGATTTAGGTGGTCTCGGCACCGGTCCGATGCGGAACAGTGCCAGCACCGCGCCACCGAAAAGCACCGCGGCAATCAGATAAGGCGCCGCCGGGTTGGCGGCATAAAGATAGGCGCCCAGCGGTGGCCCGGCGACGGCACCGGCCTGCCAGCTGATCGAATTCAGCGCGATGGCGCCGGGCAACAGCTTGCGCGGCACCAGATTGGGCGCCAGCGCCGACAATGACGGCCCGGCAAAGGCCCGACCGACCCCCAGCAAGCCTGCAACAACGAACAGCGCCGGTATGGTCACCTGATGCCGCAGCGACAGCCAACCCAATATGGCCGCGCAAGCCAGGTTGAGCCCGATCGCGGCGCGGGCGATATAGCGCCGATCGATCCGGTCGGCGATCACGCCCACCACCAGCGTCAGGCCGAACAGCGGCAGGAACTGCACGAGTCCGACCATGCCGAGCAGAAAGGCGGCATCGCGCGGCGACATGGTGGCGCGGGCAATGTCATACACCTGCCAGCCGATGACGATCACCAGCATCATGCCACCCACCGTGGCCATGAACCGCGACGCCCAAAAGGCGCGGAAATCGGCGATCAGCAGGGGTGCGGGAATGCGTGGCACGGTGGTGCAGGCTTTAGGTCGCACCCGCCCAGGCGGCAACGACAGATTTTTTGGTTAACAGTTATTTTACACGTGTCATAAATCTACAATGTGTTAATAGGGGGTCCACCGGGGGCAATTTGATTACCGGAGGCACATATGGAGTCCGTCAGGGACCTTTTCGGCTATATATTGGGGTTGGCCTTCTGTCTGGTGGCGATGGCGCTGTGCGCAATCGCCTGGTCCGGGCTTGAAGCGACCTTTGGTTGGCGCGTTGCACTCGGCGGCGTTTTCGTCTCGATATTGATGCGGTTGAACTTCGCGGTTTTCACCGGGCTCTTTTTCTACGCCAGCGGCATTCTCGGCTGGCCGCTGGCCGACAGCATCGGCTTTGCCGTGCCGGGTTTGATGCTTGTCACCCCGGGCGTGACCGTCGCGATCTTCAGCTTCCTCGTCAGCACGCCTATCCGCCGCTAACGCGGGTGGCCTCGCGCCGGCCCTTGGCCAAACTTCACAAACCTATGATCCAATTACGGCTGTCATCCCGGGCTTGACCCGGGACCCAGCTTTTCTTGCGTGCCGCCAAGCAGAAATTAGCTGGTTCCCGGTCAAGCCTGGGACAACAAACAAGCCGGAACAAACGCAGCCCTAACCACCAATCACCTCGATAAAGCTGTCGAGCACGCGCTTGGTGCCGGCGTGCTCGAAATCGATTTCCAGCTTGTTGCCATCGATCGCCGTCACCACACCGCCGCCGAATTTGCTGTGGAACACCTTGTTGCCAACTGCCACATCGTCGCGGCCCTTCAACCCCACCGAAACCGCGCTGGCCCTGACATCGATCGTCGCGGCCCGCCCGGCGCTGCTGCTTCGCGCCCCGGTAAAGGCACCGTTTGTCGCGGCGCGTGCCCAGCCTGGCCCGCGCCCAGTGCCGCGTGACACATCGCCGAACGGATCGCCGCCTTGTCCCGATCCGGCCAGCGCCGCGCGCCACAGGCTTGGCCCGCCGCTCATCGTGCTGGTCACATGGACATGGGCGGGCGGCAATTCCGATACGAACCGCGACGGGATCGCCGCCGTCCATTGGCCATAGATCTGGCGGTTGGCGGCATGGACGATGGTTGCCGTCCGCCGCGCCCGGGTCAGCCCGACATAGGCCAGCCGGCGTTCCTCCTCCAATGCCTTGGAACCGCCTTCGTCCAGCGCCCGCTGGCTGGGGAAAACGCCTTCCTCCCAGCCGACAAGGAAAACATGGTCGAACTCCAGCCCCTTGGCGGCGTGCAGCGTCATGATCGTCAGCTTTTCGGATGCATCCGATGCGTCATTGTCCATCACCAGGCTGACATGTTCCAGGAACGCCGTCAGCGATGGATAATCCTCCATGGCCCGTGTCAATTCGATCAGGTTTTCGACGCGGCCATCGGCTTCGGTCGAGCGATCTGCCTGCCACATGGCGATATAGCCCGATTCCTCCAGCACGATGCGCGCCAGTTCGGCATGCGAAAGCCCTTCGGCCTGTTCCCGCCAGCGCTGCACATCGGTCAAAAAGCCCTTCAACGATCGCCGCGCCGCCGGGGTCAGTTCGTCCGTATCGACAATCGCCGCTGCCGCCTGTGGCAGCGGCCGGTCCATGGCGCGGGCCAGCGCGTGCAGCTTGCCCATCACCTTGTCGCCAAGGCCGCGCTTGGGCGTGTTGACGATACGTTCAAAGGCCAGCGCGTCATTCGGCGACGCGACGATGCGCAAATAGGCCAGCGCGTCACGAATCTCGGCGCGCTCATAAAATCGAAAACCGCCGACGATCTTGTACGGCAGGCCGATCGCCACGAACCTGTCCTCGAACGCCCGGGTCTGGAACTGCGCCCGCACCAGGATCGCCATGTCGTTCAGCGAAGCACCATCACGGGCCAGGCGTTCCGCGGTGTCACCGATCAACCGCGCTTCCTCCGGCCCGTCATACACGCCGATGATCTTGACCGGTTCGCCATTGCTGGCGGTGCGGCCGTCGCTGCCGCGCGTGTCGGTGAACAACGCCTTGCCGATCCGGCCCTTGTTATGGGCGATAAGGCCGTTGGCGGCCGCCAAGATGTTCGCGGTCGATCGATAATTCTGTTCAAGCTTGATGACAGCTGCACCGGGGAAGTCTTTCTCGAACTTCAATATATTTGCCACCTCGGCGCCACGCCAGCTATAGATGGACTGGTCATCATCGCCCACACAGGCGATGTTGCGACGCGGTGACGCCAACAGCGTCAGCCAGCGATATTGGGCAATGTTGGTGTCCTGATATTCATCGACCAGGATATATTTGAAGCGCTTGCGATAATCGGCCAGCACGTCGGGATAGCGGTCGAAAATCGTCAGCATATGCAGCAGCAGATCACCGAAATCGGCCGCGTTCAGCGCCGCCAGCCGCTGCTGATAACGGGCATACAGCGCCGCGCCCGACGATGCCGGCACGCCATCGCCAAAGCTCATCGATTCACCCGGCGGCACCTCGCCCGGTGTTTCGCCGCGGTTCTTCCAACGGTCGATCATCCCGGCGAGCTGTTTGGCCGGCCAGCGCTTTTCCTCCAGCCCGGCTTCGGCGACCACCTGCTTCAACAATCGCAACTGGTCATCGGTATCAAGGATGGTGAAATTGGATTCCAGCCCGACCAGCCCGGCGTGCTTGCGCAGCATCCGCGCCGCAATGGCGTGGAAGGTGCCCAGAAACGGCAGCCCTTCGGCCATGTCGCCAATCAACATTTCCATGCGGTGCCGCATCTCGCGCGCCGCCTTGTTGGTAAAGGTCACCGCCAGCACTTCTGACGGCCAGGCGAGCCGCGACCACAGGATATGTGCCAGCCGCGCCGTCAACGCCCGCGTCTTGCCGGTGCCGGCGCCTGCCAGGATCAACACCGGGCCTTCGGTGGTCAGCACCGCCTGCCGCTGCGGCGTGTTCAGACCCTCCAGCCAGGGCGGCCCGGCATCGGCGCGTGAATCGGTTGGGGCAGGGAATGATGCCATCGTGAACAGTTAGAGAACATCGACACAAAAGCCAAGCACCCAGACGCCGAAGTCAACGGGATTTTCGCCCGTTCAGCAGCTTTGACGCCGCTGGCATTTTCCACGGCCAAGCCCTAGATCACTACCCCATGAGCGCCCCAATGCACGATGCCGACCTGCCGTTACGCGCCGCCACCACCGCCGATATCGCCACCATCCACGCTCTGGTCGAAAGCAGCTATCGCGGCAAATCCGGCGCCGGCTGGACCAGCGAGGCCGATCTGTTCGACGGCCCCCGCACCGATGCCGCCGCGCTTCAGGCCATCATCGATGATCCGCGGCAACTGTTGCTGATCGCCGAAGATGCGGCGGGCATATTTGCCTCCGTTCTGGTCACCGCCAAGGATGCCGACACCGCTTGTCTGGGGCTGTTGAGCGTCGACCCGCGGCGCCAGGCCGGCGGCATCGGCCGCCGCATGATCGCCGCCGCCGAAACCGCGGCCGTGCGGCAATTCGGCGCGACCTGCATCGAAATGACCGTCATCGACCAGCGTTTCGAGCTTGTCGATTATTACGGCAGGCGCGGTTACCTGCCCACCGGAGAGGTTCGCCCGTTGCCCCCGGATGCCCGCGGCGGTCTTGTGCCGATGGCTTTGCGCGTCCTGTCGCGCGCGCTTCCTGCTGCCGGGGCCTGACCGCCCCGCCTGAACCGCCCCGCCTTAACTGCGTCGACCCTGTGCCGTTTATCCCTCCGCCATTGGTGATTGGCGGGGGAGACGTGCATGTCAGTGATGTTCCAGCCGCCGATCGCAACTGTATCGACCATCGGCTGGCTGCAGATCTTCGGTTTTCGCCAGGGGCAGGACCCGTTCTTTGCCCGGGTTCGCGCCTTCCAACTGCAATCGGTGAACCGCTACGTCACCTTCAACGTGGCGGCCATGATGATCAACGTGACGGCGCTGGTCTACGCGTTCCAGGGTCTTCCCGAATTCGATTTTGTTCTGCCATGGGGTGCGGTGATGACCTGCCTTGGCCTGGTCTGGCTGATCCGGTCCCGCCACGTCCGCGCCAATGCCGCCAAACAGGAAGTATCACCGCGATATTTCTGGCTGGTTACCGTTGAAATCATCATCTTTGGCCTGTGCTGGTCGGCGCTGGCGATGGGCGTGATGGCAAAGCTGCCTATGCCGATCCAGGCGGAACTGGTGATGCTTTCGCTCACCACGATGGGGGCCTGCGGCTTTGCGGCGGCGGTGATGCCGGTGTGCAGCATCATGCTTGTCTGCATCGTCGGCGTGTCGACGCTGCTATCGATTCCGATCGATTCGCCGCTTGCCTCGCCGCCGCTGGTCATCGGCTTTGCCACGTTTGCCGCGCTTATTGCGCGCGGCGTGCTGGTCACCAGCGCGGCGATGATGGCGCGCATGCGCACCCAGTTCGATCTGGCGGAACGCACCGAAGTCGTCCGCCTGTTGCTCAATGAATTCGAAGCCAACAGCTCCGATTGGCTCATCGATGTCGATGCCGATGGCGATATGACCCATGTGTCCGACCGTTTCGCTGATGTGGCAAAGCGCCAGCGCGACGAAATGCTGGGCCAACCATTGTCCGCCATGCTGGTCAGCGACGGGCGCGGCGAAGGCCAGAGCGCGGTCAGCGCCCTCACCAACATGTTCCTCGCCCGTCGCGCTTTCCGGGATATCACCATTCCGGTCCATGTCGGGGATGAAATCCGCTGGTGGGCAATCTCGGGCACGCCCAAATCCGATGCAGGGGGAAATTTTGCCGGCTATCGCGGTGTCGGTCGCGACGTCACCGAAGTCCGGCGCAGCCACGAACGCATCGCGCAACTGGCGCGGTTCGATCCGCTCACCGGCCTCGCCAACCGCTCGCTGTTCCGCGAAACGCTCGAAGACGCGCTGGCCCGGTCGCCGCGCACGGGCAAGAACTGCGCCCTGTTGTTCCTCGATCTCGATCGGTTCAAGGCGGTGAACGACACGATGGGGCACAGCGCCGGTGATCGCGTGCTGCGCGATGTCGCGACCCGTTTGCGCACGGCTGTCGGCGGCGGCGCCACCATCGCCAGGCTGGGCGGCGATGAATTCGCCGTGCTGCTGCCCGAAACATCGCTGCGCCGTGCCGATGCCGTCGCCGCCGGCATCGTCGCCGCCATGGCTGAACCTTTCGTCGTGGAGGAAATCCGCATCTCGATCGGTGCCAGCGTTGGCTATGCCATGGGCCCGGTCGATGGTGCCACCGCTGATCGCCTGCTCAAAAGCGCCGATCTCGCGCTTTACGAAGTGAAATCCAGCGGCCGCGGTGCCGCTTGCCGTTACGTACCCGCGATCCGTGAACGTGCCGAGGAACGCCGCCGGATGGAAAATGATCTGGGCCACGCCATGGCCCGCAACGAATTGTCGCTGGCGTTCCAGCCGGTCGTCCAGGCGTCCAGCGAAAACATCGTCGGCTTCGAAGCGCTGCTGCGCTGGGCGCACCCTGAACTGGGCAATATCCCGCCCGACAAGTTCATCCCGCTCGCCGAGGAAACCCGTCTCATCATCCCTATCGGCCATTGGGTCATCAATGAGGCCTGTACATGGGCATCGCGCTGGCCATCGCGAATCCGCATCGCCGTCAACCTGTCGCCGGTGCAGATGGACGACCCGATGCTGGTCGATGTCGTCGCCCGCGCGCTCGCCCGCAATGATATCGATCCGTCACGGCTGGAACTGGAGATCACCGAAAGTCTGTTCCTCGATGAAAAGCCCTCTACCATCGAAAAACTGTCGGCGCTGAAGGCTCTTGGCGTTCGCTTCGCGCTCGATGATTTCGGCACCGGCTATTCCTCGCTGGGATATCTGCACAAGGCAGCCTTCAGCCGGATCAAGATCGATCGCAGCTTTGTCAGCCGCGCCACCCAGGCCAATGGTGAAGCCAGCGCCATCATCCAGGCCATCGTCAGCCTCGCCACTTCGCTCGACATGGCAACCACGGCCGAAGGCGCCGAAACCCGTGCCGAATTTGAAATCTGCCGGGAACTCGGCTGCGAACTGGTCCAGGGTTATCTGTTCGGCAAGCCAATGCCGCCCGAACAGGCAACCGCGCTCGTCAAGCCGATGATCGCCGGGGTGCGGATGGGGATGAACTGACGCCGCCCGTCCATGGTGCCAAATCTAGCCGACCCACGCCTTCAACAACGTATGGGCGATGGCAACCGGCGGTGGCGCAAACCAGTCGCCAGTGCCCGCCAGGGCAGCGCGCACCTCGTCCTTGGTCACCCACCGGGCTTCCTCCAGCTCGTCGGTGTCCAGCGTGATGTCGAGGTTGGTCGCCTCGGCAATCGCTGCGATCATCAGCGATGACGGGAACGGCCAGGGCTGGCTGGCCAGATAGCGCACCCGTGCCACCCTTATGCCGGCTTCTTCGAACAATTCGCGGGCTACGGCTTCCTCCAGGCTCTCGCCCGGCTCCACGAACCCGGCCAGTGCCGAATAGAATTTGCGCGGAAAATTCGGTTGCCGCCCGACCAGCGCATGCTCGCCATGGATCGCCAGCATGATCACGACCGGGTCGGTGCGCGGGAAATGTTCGGCCTCGCAACCGCCGCAACTGCGTGAATAACCGGCCTTGCCCATCACCGTCGGCGCACCGCATACCGCGCAGAACTTGTGCCGGGCGTGCCAATCCAGCAGCGATCGCGCCTGCGCCACAATCTCCGCCCGGCCATCGCCCAATTGCACCGCTGCCGCCCTTGCATCGACGATCACCCCGCCAAAATCCGCCACCAGGTCGGCACCACTTGCGGCGGCGGCAAAGCGCGGCGCACCGCCCTCCGCGCTGCTCGCCAGCCCCAGGAACACGCTCACCGCATCATGCGGCACATCGGACCGGTACGCCCATAATATGTCGGGCTTTTCACCACTGGTCAGCACCGGTTTCAGATCGTCCATGACCAGCCAGCGTGCATCGGGCCGCGCCCGCAACGCCACCATCGCCGCCGGGTCGCGGCGCAGATTGTCGGCGCGGTCCAGTGGCGACCCGGTAATGCCTACGGCCGGCGTCGCAAATCCGCTGAAAAAGTCAGTCATCCCGCCTCCGTCAAGCCGCCGGCGGCTGGGCAAACTGCGCCAGCGCCAATACGGCCGCTTTTTGAAACAGCGTCGGCAAACCGGCGCCCGCCACTTCATCCACGCTCAACCAGTCCCCGGCAAGCATCGGTTTTGCGAGGAGCCTGATCGCCCGCACCCGCAGCGTCAGCTCGAAATGCGTGAAACCATGCTGCACGGCGCCTATATCTGCCCATTCGCCCGGCCATGGCGGCTCCCCATCGCCGCCGCGCCAATCGCACGACGGCAGCGCCCGCATCCCGCCCAGCAATCCCTTGGTGGGCCTCACCACGGTCAGCACTTCGCCACCCGATTCGATCCACCACGCCGTGCCGCTGCGCGGCGGGCGCGGCTTCTTCGCCGCCTTCACCGGCCATCGCGTCGGGTCGGGGCTTGCCGCCGCCCGGCAATCGGTGCGCAACGGACAGGCACCGCAATCCGGTGATCGCGGCGTGCAGATTCGCGTCGCAAGGTCCATCACCCCCTGCGCAAAATCCCCCGCCGCATCCGGCAATATCCCCGCGATCGCCGCCTTTATTGCCGGTCGCGCAGCGGGCAGGGGGGTGTCGATGGCGTATAATCGCGTCACCACCCGCTCGATATTGCCATCGATCACCACCGTTTTTGCGCCAAAAGCAAAGGCTGCAACGGCGGCGGCTGTATAGTCGCCAATGCCCGGCAGGGCCCGCAACACCGCCGCATCCGCCGGAAAGCGCCCGCCATGCTGTGCAACCACGGCCCGCGCACAGGCCAAAAGGTTGCGGGCGCGGGCATAATAACCCAGCCCGGCCCATGCCTGCATCACCTCACCATCAACCGCCGCCGCAAGCGCCGCCACATCGGGCCACTGCGCCAGGAACCGCTCGAAATAGCCGGAAACCACCACAACACCCGTCTGTTGCAGCATGATTTCCGACAGCCAGACCCGGTATGGCCAGTCGCTGTCCCCCGGCGCCGCCACCCCCGGCGGTGACCGCCACGGCAGCGCCCGGGCATTGGCGCTGTACCAATCCAGCAATCTGGCGGCGGTGGGATGGGCGGTTTGCGTCACGCCCCTGCTATGGCATGGATAGCCCATGGCCAAAAAGCCCACCGCACCAACCCTTGCAAACGCCAAAGCCACCGCTGTAGCACCACGGTCCGGCCGCGCCCGCGCTGTTGCCGACCTTGTGCCAAGCATCGGTGGACAGGCCTTCAAACGCTTCGGTTTCACCCAAAGCGCCCTCATCGAACGTTGGGAAGAAGTCGTCGGCGCCAGCTATGCCCGCTACAGCCGCCCCGAATCACTCAGCTTTCCGCGTGGTCAAAAGGACGGTGGCACGCTGAAAATCGCCGTTTCAGGCCCGCTTGCGCCCATGCTGCGCCATGTCGAACCGCAGGTCATCGAGCGGGTGAACCGCCTGCTCGGCTATGCCGCCGTCGCCAAATTGGTGCTGCGCCACGCCGATATCGATGCACCTGCCACACGCGCTGCCCCACCACCACCGGTGCCGCTGTCCGCCGAAGTCAAATCCAGCCTGCGCGACATCACCGATCCCGACCTGCGCGCCAGCCTCGAATCCCTCGCGGCTGCCCTGTCGGCCAGCAAGGGGCCTCCCATCGTACGCTGATCCATCGTCGGTCTCGCGCATTACGCAACACCACTCTTGTTCGTGCCCGCCGCTTTGGCCTATGCCTGTTTCAACCATTCCAGTGTTCATTTCGAGGTCGCCATGATGAAGTTTTCCGGGCACGTCGCCATTCTCGCGCTGCTCGTTAGCGTCAGCGGTTGTGATGCCGCCTCCACCGCAAAGTCAGGCACCACTGCTGCCAAGGGGGCAAAGCTCACTTCCGTTGCCAATCGCGTCAACTGGCTCGATGTCGCCACCGCCACGCCCGAAGGCGGGTTTCGGCTGGGCAACCCCGATGCCAAGGTGAAACTGCTCGAATTCGCCTCCATGACCTGCCCGCATTGCAAGGATTTCCACGAACACGCATTCGAAGCACTCAAGGCAAAGTACATCGCCACCGGCAAGGTCAGCTATGAATACCGCAATTTCGTGCTCAACGGGCCAGACTATGCCGCATCGATGCTCGCGCGTTGCCAGGGTGCGCAGCCGTTCTTTGGCCTGCTCAACGCCTTTTACACCGATCAGGCGAGCTGGACCGAACCCTTCACCAAGATGACGCCCGAAGACAGCGCCCGCATCGGCGCGCTGCCGCAGGACAAACAGATCGCCGGCCTCGCCGAAGCCGGCAAGCTGGACGCCTATGCCCGGCTGCGCGGCATCCCCAAGGCAAAGTTCGACGCCTGCCTCACCAACAAGGCGGCACTCGACAAGCTTCTGGAACTGCGCACCCAAGCCACCGACACCTACAAGCTTACCGGCACGCCTGGCTTCATCATCAACGGCAAGACCCAGGAAAATGTCTATACTTGGGATGCGCTGGAGCCAAAACTGATCGCCGCGCTGCAATGATGACGCCGGGGGGCAAGGCATTGCACGCGGCTCTGGTCAACCGGGCCGCCTGAATTGGAATTCCGCAAGCTCAGGCTTACCGGGTTCAAATCCTTTGTCGAACCCGCCGAACTGCGCATCGAGCCGGGGTTGACCGGCGTCGTCGGCCCCAATGGCTGCGGCAAATCCAATCTTCTGGAAGCCCTGCGCTGGGTGATGGGCGAAGGCAGCCCCAAATCCATGCGCTCCGGCGGCATGGATGATGTCATCTTCGCCGGCACCGGCGCCCGCCCGGCGCGCAGCTTTGCCCAGGTCACACTGGGTCTGGCGGGGGCGACGGGGGAGGAAATCGAGGTTTCCCGCAAGATCGAACGCGGCACCGGATCCGACTATCGGCTGAACGGCCGCGATGCCCGGGCGCAGGATGTCCGCCTGTTGTTCGCCGACAGCGCCACCGGGGCGCACAGCCCGGCCATCGTCGGGCAGGGCCGCATCAGCGCGATCATTGCCGCCAAACCCGCCGAACGTCGCATGCTGCTGGAGGAAGCCGCCGGCATCGCCGGGCTGCACGTCCGCCGCCGCGAGGCCGAAATCCGCCTGCGCGCTGCTGAAGCCAATGTCGCAAAGCTCGACGATGTCATCCGCAACACCGAAACCCAGGCCAATTCATTGCGGCGGCAAGCACGCGTCGCCGAACGCTATCGCGCCCTGTCGGACAGGCTGAAGATCGCCGAAGCACAGGTTCTTTACGCCCGCTGGAAGGCCGCCATGGCCGCCTCCGAAGCCGCCCGCAAGGCAGCTGCAGAAGCCGATGCCAAGACTGGCGACCTGACCCGCATCGCCGCCGGCATCGCCATCGGTGCCACCAACGCCAGCGCCGGCCTGCCCGAACTGCGCATGGCCGAGGCCGAAGCCGCTGCCGTCGAACAGGCGCTGCGCCAGTCCCGCGCCTTGCTCGATGCTGAAGCCGCCAGCGGCAAACGCCGCCACACCGAGCTCGATGGCGTGCTCGCCGCCGTGGCACGCGATACCGCGCGGGAGGCAAGCCTTGCCGCCGATGCCGCCGCTGCCGATATGCGGCTTACCGGCGAATCGACGGCGCTGGAAAAGGCGACAGCCGCCGCTGAACTGGCGCTGCCGGGCCAACAGGCGACGGTTGCCGCTGCTGCCGCCACCGCCGCGACTGCGGAAAACGCACTCACCACCGCCGTCGATGCCCATGCCACCGCCGCTGCACAAGCGCGCAGCGCAGCCGATGCCGCCGCCGCCGCCGCCGCCCGCCTCACCCGCGCCGAGGCAGAGGCTCGCGATCTTGTCGCCCGCAAGGCTCGGCTCGCACCGATTCCCGATAGTGAGCCACTCGCCGCCGCTGTGGAAACCGCTGTCGCCGCTTTGGGCGATGCCGAAGCCGCGCTCACTGCCGCCGAATCCGCGCGCCCCGCCGCCGAATCCGCCCGCGCCGAAGCCGCCACGGCCCATGCCGCCACCCGCGCCACCCTCGCCAGCCTGACCGCCGAAGCCGATGCACTCGCCCGCCGCCTCGCCGCCGACGCCACCAAATCACCGCGAATTGCCGATCTCGTCACCCCCAAAGCCGGCCATGAAGCCGCGCTTGCCGCTGCCTTGGGCGATGATCTCGACGCCGGCCCCGCCAGCACCGACGCTGCCAGGCGTTGGGCCGGCACCGCTATCGCCAACGACCACGCGCTGCCCAACGGCATCGCGCCGCTATCCGCCAGCGTCAGCGCCCCGCCCGAACTCGCCCGCCGCCTCGCCCAGATCGGCGTTGTCGACGCACCGCCCGACGCCGCCACCGTCGCTGCGCTGCACCCTGGCCAGCGCCTTGTCAGCCTTGCCGGGGCGCTTTGGCGCTGGGACGGCTTTATCGATGCCGGCGGCCGCACGGATGCCGCTGCTGCTCGCCTGCGCGCCCGCCGCCGCGCCACCGAACTTGATCAGGAACGCGCCGCGCTTGAAAAGCAATTGGCAGCGATCGCCGCCAGTCTCGCCACCGCTGTCGCCGCCGGTGCCGCCGCGCAAGAGGCCGAACGCACTGCCCGCAACAGCCGCGACACCGCCGCGCGCCACCTCGCCGAAGCCCGCGCCCGCCTCGCCGCCGCTGAAACCGCCGCCAGCCGTCAGGCCGGTGAAGTCGCCAGCCTTGCCGATGCCATCGAACGCAGCGCCGCCGAAAGCGCTCGCTTGACCGAGGAAGCCGCCGCCGCCCGCGCCGCCGTGCCCGCCGCCGACGCCCTTGCCAGCCTCGCCGCCGCGCTCGCCGCCGCCCGCGCCACCGCCGAATCTGCCCGCAACGCCGCCGCCACCGCCCGCGCCGTAGCCGACAGCCGCGCCCGCGAGATCGACTCGGCAAAGGCCCGCCAAACCGGCATCGCCACCGAACGCGCCGGCTGGCAACGCCGCCGCGACGCCAGCGCCGGCCAACAGGCCGAACTCGCCCGCCGCGCCGACGCCGCCCGCGCCGAACAGGCAACGCTTGCGGGCAGGGCGGAAGACATCGCCCGCGACATCGCCGACATCGCCACGCGCAGCGCCGCAGCGTTCACCGCGCGTGCCGCCGCCGCCGATGCGTTGGCCCGCGCCGAATCCGGCCTCGCCACGCTCACCGCCCAGGCCCGCGCCGCCGATGAAGCCGTTGCCGCTGCCCGCGAGGCCCGCGCCACCGCCCGTGCCGAAGCCGAACACCAGGACGCCGCCCGGGCCGAGGTCGAACGTGCATCCGGCGAACGCTTTGCCTGCTCGCCGCCGGTACTGCCCGGTCGCTTCGGCTTTTCACCCGATGCAGACGATCCCCAGGCACTTGCGCAAGCCCATGATGCGCTGGTGGAGGAACGCGAACGCCTCGGGCCGGTCAACCTGCGCGCCGATATCGAACTCGCCGAACTGGAGGCACAGGCAAAGCTCACTACCGCCGAAAAGGCCGAACTCGATACCGCCATCGCCCGGCTGCGCGGCTCCATCGGCAGCCTCAACCGCGAAGGCCGTGCCCGGTTGACGGCGGCTTTTATCGCCGTCGATGGTCATTTCCGCACCTTGTTCACCGACCTGTTCGGCGGCGGCGAGGCCAAGCTGGAACTTATCGAGTCGGACGATCCGCTGGAGGCCGGCCTTGAAATCCTCGCCCAGCCGCCGGGCAAGAAGCTGCAATCGCTTACCCTGTTGTCGGGCGGTGAACAGGCGCTCACTGCCACCGCGCTCATATTCGGCCTGTTCCTGGCCAACCCGGCGCCGATCTGCGTGCTCGATGAAGTCGATGCGCCGCTCGATGACGCCAATGTGGAGCGTTTCTGCGACCTGCTCGATCGCATGGCGGCCGATACCGCGACCAGATTCCTCATCGTCACCCACAACGCCGTCACCATGAGCCGTATGCACCGCCTCTATGGTGTCACGATGGGCGAACCCGGCGTCAGCCAACTGGTGTCGGTCGATCTGCAGGCCGCCGAACGCCTGCTCGCGGCGGAATAGCCAGGCCGCAACCACGTCCAACGACCCTGTCATGCCAGCGAACGCTGGCATCAGGCCGCGCCACAGGCCCCGGCCCCCAGTGGCGGACGAGCCAGTCGCGCATTGCACAACCTTCATGCGTGCAGCGCACAACGGTTGACAGCCCGCCCCCCCATGGATAGACGCCCGGCCAAGCCTTGGCGGCGTGCTGCCAAGGGCCATTGGCCTGTTCCGAATACCCTCGGGGCGGCCGATTGTCAGCATACAGGGGTTCCATCCACCGTGGCGAACCATGGCCCAGACGATGATGCGCTCGCGCGCCGCATCGCCGAAGCACGCGCAGGCGAAGCGTCCAGCAAGGATGCTTCGAAGCGCGAGGAAAGCCAGGGCTGGTCGATCGCGGTCGAATTTGTCGGTGCAATGCTGGTTGGCGGTCTCGTCGGCTGGTTTATCGACAAACAGGCCGCAACCAACCCATGGGGGCTGATCGTGATGCTGCTGCTGGGGTTTGCCACGGGCCTGCGCTCGGTGCTTCGCCAGCAAAACAAGTTCGACGGGAAATAGACGCACCATGGCAAATCCGATGGAACAGTTCGCGATCGAACGCGTCGGCGCGCCCATCGTGGTCGCCGGCCGCGACGTGTCGTTCACCAATTCATCGCTGTGGATGCTTGTCGCGATGCTCGTGGTCGCTGCTTTCCTGTACATCGGCACGGCAAAGCCGCAGCTGGTGCCGGGCCGCGCCCAGGCTGCCGTCGAATTTCTCTATGATTTCATACGAGACATGTTGCGCGAAAACGTCGGCAAGGAAGGCTTGAAATACGCCCCGCTGATCTTCGCCGTCTTCATCTTCGTGCTGGCCTGCAACCTGCTCGGCCTAATCCCTTTCCTCGGTGCGTTCACGCCCACCAGCCATATCGCCGTCACCTTCGGTTTGGCTGCGATCGTGTTTGCGATGGTGCTGATTGTCGGTTTCGCCAAGCACGGGCTGCACTTCTTCACGCTCTTCCTGCCCGAAGGCACGCCAATTTTCGTGTTGCCACTCGTCGCAGCCATCGAATTTCTGTCGTTCCTGTCGCGTCCGTTCACCCTCGCCATCCGGCTTTTCGCCAATATGACTGCCGGCCACGTGCTGCTGAAGGTGTTTGGCGGCTTCGTCGTGGCGCTGGGATCGTACGAAGCCTTGCCATATGTCTTCGGGATCATCCCGTTGGCGGTGAACGTCGCGCTTACCGCGCTGGAATTGCTGATCGCTGTCGTGCAGGCCTATGTGTTTGCCCTGCTGGCCTCGATTTACCTCAACGACGCCGTGAACCTGCACTTCGGTGAAGGTCACTAATCAAGTTTAACTGGAAGGATTTTCAATGGATATCGCTGCTGCCAAGCTTATCGGTGCTGGCCTTGCTGCAATGGGTGCCGGCTTTGCCGCCATCGGCGTCGGACTCAACTTCGGCATGTTCCTGTCGGGCGCGCTACGCAATCCGGCTGCTGCCGACAAGCTCGGCGCCCGTCTGATCTTCGGCTTCGCCGTGACCGAAGCTCTTGGGCTGATCGCTGCCGTTGTCGCGCTCGCGCTCGCGTTCGGCTAAGGCAAATCTGAACCGTGCCTCAGTTCGAACCTGCCAATTTCCTGCCCCAGCTGGCGTGGCTCGCCGTGATTTTCACGGTGCTCTACTTCGCCGTGGTGCGCCCAACCTTGCCCAAGGTCGGTCGTATTATCGACGAGCGCGAGGGCAGGGTGGCAGGCGATCTTGATGCAGCCGAAGCTGCCAAGGGCGAAGCCGATGCGATACGTACCCGCTATGACGATGGCATGGCGGCGGCACGCGAAGCTGCGCAGGGCGAAGTTGCTGCGGCCCAGGCCGCGGCGGCAACG
>JBBQYI010000057.1:0-18645 GCA_038208825.1 Sphingomonadales bacterium
CGTGCAGTGCGTCGTACCGGTCGCGTTCCGGCTGTAATCTATGGCGCGGGCCAGCCGGCCGAAGCCATCCATGTCGAGGAAAAGCTGCTGGTGCGCCAGCTGTCGACCGGGCATTTCATGAATTCCGTCGTCGAGATCGAAATCGGTGGTGGCAAGTCCATCCGGACGCTGCCGCGCGATGTGCAGTTCCACCCGGTTTCCGACCGGCCGATCCACGTCGATTTCCTGCGCCTGACCGGCAACGCCGTCATCACCGTTGAAGTGCCGGTGCACTTTGTCGATGAAGACAAGTCGCCTGGCATGAAGCGCGGCGCGGTGCTCAACATCGTTCGCCACGAATTGCAGCTCGACTGCCCTTCGAACGCCATTCCGGACCAGATCGACATCAGCCTGGCCGGCCGTGACGTTGGCGATTCGATCCACATCAGCGCGGTTGTGCTGCCCAAGGGCGTCAAGTCGCACATCACCGACCGCGATTTCACCATCGCAACGATGGTCGCACCGTCGGCACTGAAGAGCGAAGTCGCCGAAGCGGGCGCCGAAGCCGAGACGGAAGCCTGAGGGCTGGCGGCGCCGGATTGCCGGGTTGAACGGGGGGCGACATGAAGCTCTTCGTCGGCCTTGGCAACCCGGGTGCTGCCTATGCGCTCAACCGGCACAATATCGGTTTCATGGCGGTGGATACCATCGCCCAATCCCATGATTTTGGCCCCTGGAAGACGCGCTTCCAGGGGCTTTCATCGGAAGGCCGCATCGGCGCCGACCGGGTGACGCTGTTGAAGCCCGCGACCTTCATGAACGACAGCGGCCGTTCGGTTGGCGAGGCCGTGCGGTTCTACAAGCTGGACCCTGCAACGGCGCTGACCGTGTTTTACGATGAGCTGGACCTGGATCCGTTCAAGGTGCGGGTGAAGCATGGCGGCGGTGCGGCCGGGCACAATGGCATCCGTTCCATCGATGCGCATGTCGGGCTGGATTATCGGCGGGTGCGGATGGGCATCGGCCACCCCGGCCACAAGGACCGGGTTTCACCGCATGTGCTGGGCAATTTTGCCAAGGCGGAGATGGAGCCGCTTGCGGACCTGTTGGGCGCGGTGGCGGCGGAAGTGCCGTGGTTGCTGGCGGGTGATGAGGCGCGGTTCATGAATGAAGTGGCGCGGCGGACGGTGCCGCAACGGTAAGGCGCTGTGCGGCTTGCGGGCAGGGCCGCGGGTGGTTAGTGCCATGCCGCAATCATTCGGCGGCATGTGCCGCGCATTACTACAAACCCGCCCCTGCCGCTGGCGCCGGGGAAAAGGACAGATTTCATGGCCATCCGCTGCGGTATTGTCGGTCTGCCCAATGTCGGCAAATCGACGCTGTTCAACGCTTTGACGGAAACTGCCAGCGCGGCGGCGGCGAATTACCCCTTTTGCACGATCGAGCCGAATGTCGGCAATGTGCCGGTGCCCGATCCGCGGCTGAACGAACTGGCGCGCATCGGCGGGTCGGCAAAGATCATCGAAACGCAGCTGGGGTTTACCGATATCGCCGGGCTGGTGCGCGGCGCGTCGAAGGGGGAGGGGTTGGGCAACCAGTTCCTCGCCAATATCCGCGAAACCGATGCCATCGTGCATGTGCTGCGCTGTTTCGAGGATGATGACGTGACGCACGTCGAGGGCCGGGTCGATCCGGTTTCCGATGCGGAGACGGTTGAGACAGAGTTGATGCTGGCCGATCTGGAATCGCTCGAAAAGCGGGTGCCGTCGTTGGTCAAAAAGGCGGCGCAGGGTGACAAGCAGGCCAAGATCGACGCCGCCATCCTGGGCCAGGCGTTGGATTTGCTGCGCGATGGCAAGCCGGCGCGGCTGGCCGAACCCAAGGACGAGGAGGAAGCGCGCGCGCTTGGGCTGGCGCAGCTTTTGACGTCGAAGCCGGTGCTTTACGTCTGCAATGTCGAGGAAGCATCGGCGGCGGCCGGCAATGCCCATAGCGCGGCGGTGCAGGCCATGGCGGCAAAGGTGGGTGCGGGCGCGGTGATCGTTTCCGCCGCCATCGAGGCCGAAGTGGCGATGATGGAGGCGGGCGACCGGCCGGAATATCTGGATGCGCTTGGCTTGACCGAAACCGGCCTAGCCCGCGTGGTGCGGGCTGGGTATGATCTGCTGGGCTTGATCACCTTTTTCACCGTCGGGCCGAAGGAAGCGCGGGCCTGGACGGTGACGCGCGGGTCACGCGCGCCGCAGGCAGCTGGCGAGATCCATGGCGATTTCGAAAAGGGTTTCATCCGCGCCGAAACCATCGCCTTTGACGATTATGTGAAGTTCAAGGGCGAAGCCGGCGCGCGTGAAGCGGGCAAATTGCGGTCCGAAGGCAAGGAATATGTCGTCCACGATGGCGATGTGATGTTGTTCCGTTTCAACGTCTGAGTGGTTTTGGCGGGCGGCAGGGGGTAGGGTGCCAGCATGAACAGTCGTCGCCAGTTCCTGCTGAACACCGCCATTGCCGCTGCTGGCCTTGCAGCGCCGGGGCTGGCCCAGCCGATGCGCGATTTGCGGCTGCCGGGCGGCCCGGGGTTGCGGCCGTTGACCGATGCGTTTCCGGGCAAGCATGGCATGATCCTGCAGCGGACGACGCCGGCGCTGCTGGAAACGCCGTTGTCGGCGTTCGACACCGGTATTTTCACGCCCAATGAGCGGTTCTATGTGCGCTGGCACTGGCCGTGCCCGACCGAGGTGGACCCGGCCAGTTTCCGGCTGACCGTGGATGGCCATGTCAAGAAGTCGCTCAGCCTGTCGCTGGCTGTGCTGAAAAAACTGCCGCATTTCGAGATTGCCGCCGTCAACCAATGCTCCGGCAATTCGCGCGGGCTTTTCGAACCGCGCGTGGCGGGTGGGCAATGGGGCCATGGCGCGATGGGCAATGCGTTGTGGACCGGCGTGCGGCTGCGCGATGTGCTGGCGCTGGCGGGGGTCAGGGACGGCGCGCTCGTGGCGCGGTTTTCGGGGCTGGACGAGCCATTGGTGCCGGACGGCCCGGATTTCATGAAGTCGCTGGGCATCGATCATGCCCGTGATGGCGAGGTGATGATCGCCTGGGCGATGAATGGCGAAACGCTGCCGATGCTGAACGGTTTTCCGCTGCGGCTGGTCGTTCCGGGCTGGTATTCGACCTATTGGGTGAAGGCGCTCGACCGGATCGAGGTGCTCGACCGGCATGACGACAATTATTGGATGGCCAAGGCATACAAGGTGCCGGCGACGCCAGATGGCGGCATCGCGCCGGGGACCAAGGATTTCCCCACCCGGCCGATCAGCGCGATGGTGCCAAGATCGTTCATCACCAATATCGACCATGGTGCCCGGTTGCTGGCAGCGGCCCCGGTGAAGATCGGCGGGATTGCCTTTGGCGGCGATGCCGGGGTGTCGTCGGTGGATGTTTCGGCCGATGGCGGGGCGACATGGGTGGCGGCGACGCTGGGGCCGGACGCGGGCAAATATAGTTTCCGGCGGTTTGACGGGGTGGCCACGCCGCCGGGTTCGGGGCCGGGGCGGTTGATGTCACGCTGCACCAGCACCGCCGGGGTGACGCAGCCGATGACCGGCATCTGGAACCCGGGCGGCTATATGCGCGGGCAGGTTGAAACGACGGAGGTTGTGTTCGCATGATGCGTTTGCTGGCCCCGCTCGCGTTGATTGCCGCCTTTGCCGCCATGCCGGTTGCGCGCGCTGCCGGCCCTGTCATCATCGAATTGCCGACCGACGACACGCCGTTTGCCGATCTTGGGCCGGGTTCGCCTTCGGCCGATGCGGTCAATGAAAATTGCCGGTCCTGCCATTCGGCCAGCATGGTGATGAACCAGCCAAAGCTGTCGGCGCCGGAATGGGCCGCCGAAGTTGCCAAGATGCGCGGCACCTACAAGGCGCCGGTGGCGGAAAGTGACGACGCGGCGATTGTCGCCTGGCTGGCGGCGATGAGCGCCGGGAAGCGCACGGACGGTTGACCCTTTCGGCCTCGCGCCGCTACAGGCTCAGGCGTATTTTGCACCTGCGAAGGCCCTTACCCTGTCGTCCCTTTCATTCCAGGATATCATCCTTACCCTCCAGCGTTACTGGGGCGAGCGTGGCTGTGCGATTTTGCAGCCTTATGATGTCGAGATGGGGGCGGGCACCTTTCACCCGGCGACGACGCTGCGGGCGCTTGGGCCGGACACATGGAACGCCGCATTTGTGCAGCCAAGCCGCCGGCCATCCGATGGCCGCTATGGGGAGAACCCCAACCGATTGCAGCATTATTACCAGTTTCAGGTGATCATGAAGCCGTCGCCGGACGATCTGATCGATCTGTATCTGGGATCATTGGATGCCATCGGCATCGACCGGCACACGCACGACATCCGGTTTGTCGAGGATGATTGGGAAAGCCCGACGTTGGGCGCCTGGGGGCTGGGTTGGGAAGTCTGGTGCTATGGCATGGAGGTGACGCAGTTCACCTATTTCCAGCAGGTCGGCGGCCATGATTGCGCGCCAGTGGCGGGGGAATTGACCTATGGGCTGGAACGGCTCGCCATGTATGTGCAGGGCGTCGAGAGCGTGTACGACCTGCGCTATAACGACGCCGGGGTTTCCTATGGCGACGTGTTCCTGAAGCAGGAGCAGCAGTTCAGCGCCTATAATTTCGAAGCCGCCAATACCGAGAAATTGTTCCAGCATTTCAAAGATGTTTCGGAGGAATGCCGGGCGCTGGTGGCGCGCGGCCTGCCGCTGCCGGCCTATGATCAGGCCATAAAGGCGAGCCATTTGTTCAATCTTTTGAATGCGCGCGGTGTGATTTCGGTTGCCGAGCGCCAAGCCTATATCGGCCGGGTGCGCGATCTGGTGAAGGGTGTCGCCGATCTGTGGGTGGAGGGCGCGAAATGACTTTTCACGCTTCCCGCTTCCCCACTCTCGGCTTCGCCGGGGGGGAGGGAGCATGACGGCTTTTCTTCTTGAAATTGCCAGCGAGGAAATTCCGGCGCGGATGCAGGCGGCGGCCGCGGAGCAGTTGCGAACGCGTTTCATCGACGGGTTGAAGGCGGCCGGGCTCGCCCATGGCACTGTGGTGGCCGATGTGACGCCGCGCCGGCTGTGGCTGGTGGCCAGCGACGTGGCGGCGGCGAGTGCGGCGTCGTCGGAGGAGCGCAAGGGGCCTTCGGCGAGCGCGCCGGAACAGGCGATTGCCGGGTTCCTGCGCTCGACGGGGTTGCGGCGTGACCAGTTGGAGGAACGCCAGACGCCCAAGGGCGTGGTGCTGTTCGCCCATATCGCCAGCGAGGGGCGCAGCGCGGCGGCCATTCTTGGCGAATTGGTGCCGGCGATCATCCGCGATTTCGCCTGGCCGAAATCCATGCGCTGGGGCGCGGCCTCGGCGACGACGGCGGCACCGCGCTGGGTGCGGCCGTTGACGGGTATCGTCGCGTTGCTGGGCAATGACGTGGTGCCTTGCGAGGCGCATGGCGTGGCGAGCGGGCGGATGACGCGCGGCCATCGCATCCATGCGCCGAAACCGATTTCGATCGAGAACGCCGGTAGTTATGCCGCGCAATTGCTGGCGGCAAAGGTGATCGTGGCGTCGGCAGAGCGGCGGGCTTTGATCGAAGCGGGCGCGGCGCAGGTGGCGGCGGCTAAGGGGCTGAGCGTCATTCCCGATGCCGGGCTGGTGGCGGAAAACGCCGGGCTGACCGAATGGCCGGTGCCGATGCTGGGTGGGTTCGACCCGGCGTTCCTGGCGGTGCCGCGCGAGGTCATTCAGCTGACCATGCGGACGAACCAGAAATATTTTGCCTGTTTGGATGCGGCGGGCGAACTGGCGCCGGCGTTTGTTTGCGCGGCCAATCTGGTGGCGAGCGATGGCGGTGCCTCGATTGTTGCCGGCAATGAACGGGTGCTTTCGGCGCGGCTGTCGGATGCGAAATTCTTCTGCGACCAGGATATGGCGACGGTTCGATCGGGCGGGCTGGCGGCGTTTACGCCCAAGCTGGCGGACATCGTGTTCCACGAGAAACTGGGCACGGTCGCCGACAAGGTGGAGCGGGTGGCGAAGTTGGCACGCTGGCTGGTCGAAAGCGGCGCGGTCAAGGGCGACGACGACCTTGCCGAACGCGCCGCGCGGCTGTGCAAGGCCGATCTGGTTTCGGCGACGGTCGGCGAGTTCCCCGAAGTGCAGGGCATCGCCGGGCGCTATCTGGCGCTGGCGGCGGGTGAGGATGCGTCGGTCGCCGATGCGAGCCGCGACCATTACAAGCCTGTCGGGCAGGGCGATGACGTGCCGACGGCGCCGGTGAGCGTGGCGGTGGCGCTGGCGGACAAGTTCGATACCCTGGCCAGCTTTTTTGCCATCGATGAACTGCCTACAGGCTCGCGCGATCCATTCGCACTGCGCCGAGCCGCGCTTGGTTTCATTCGGATCATATTGGAAAATAATCTAAAAATCCGGACGACCGAGATTGGGAATGCATGGGTCAGCATTTCCGGTCGCGACCAAAGCCAAATGTCGTCGCCATTGGCGAAATTGAGCTATTTCATGGTTGATCGCTTGAAGGTGCAGCAGCGCGAGGCTGGTGTGCGCCACGACCTAATCGACGCTGCAAGCATCATCGGCCCAGGGCGGCCCGAGCGGCTCGATTTTTTGGTGCGGTTGGCAACTTCGCTGCAATTATTTGTTACCGGACCAGACGGTGTCAATCTGCTCGCAGGCTATAAGCGCGCGGCGAACATTCTCCGCATCGAAGGCGCGAAGGACGAATCTGGCGAGGGCGATATTCGCGGGTCCGAATGGAGCGGCATACCGGCGCAGCCCGCCGAAGCATCGTTGTCGGCCGCGCTCGATGCGGCATTGCCGATGGCGGCTGCCGCTGTTGCGGCCGAGGATTTTGCCGGGGCGATGATGGCGCTGGCTTCGCTGCGGGCGCCGGTTGATGCTTTTTTTGCCGATGTCATGGTCAATGATCCTGATCCGGCCATTCGGCGTAACCGGCTGGCATTGCTGGCGCGGTTCCGGGATGCTGTGCATTCGGTTGCCGATTTTTCGAGGATCGAAGGATGATCCTGGCCCCCACCCCAACTCTCCCCACTCTCCGTTCGCTGCGCTCACGGGGGGGGAGGGGGCTGTCTCTGCTCCCTCCCCCCCGGCGCAGCCGAGAGTGGGGACGGTTGGGGTGGGGGCGCTCTATCCGCGCGGGAGAAAGTCGTTGACCAAGTCCGTTTATCGCTTCGGCGGGGGCACTGCCGATGGCGATGCGACGCTGAAGACCCTGCTGGGCGGCAAGGGCGCCAATCTGGCCGAAATGGCCGGCATCGGGCTTCCCGTGCCGCCCGGGTTGACGATCGCGACGTCGGTTTGTGCCGCTTATTATGACGCGGGCGGCAAATTGCCGGAGACCGTCAAGGCTGACACGCTGGCGGCGCTGGCGCATGTCGAGGCGATTACCGGCAAGACATTCGGCGATGCGGCCGACCCGTTGCTGGTGTCGGTCCGGTCGGGCGCGCGGGTGTCGATGCCGGGCATGATGGATACGGTGCTCAACCTGGGCCTGAATGACGTGACGGTCGAAGGGCTGGCGGCGGCGTCGGGCAATCCGCGTTTCGCCTGGGACAGCTATCGCCGGTTTATTCAGATGTATTCCGACGTGGTGCTGGAACTCGACCATTATGCCTTTGAAGACGCGCTGGAAATCCTGAAGGAAGATCGGGGCGTTTCGCTGGATACCGAGCTTTCGGCCGAGGATTTGCAGGGTCTGGTGGCGCGCTACAAGGCGCTGGTGTTGCAGAATTGGGGCGATGCTTTTCCGCAGGACCCGCATGAGCAGTTGTGGGGCGCGATCGGCGCGGTGTTCGGATCGTGGCGCTCGGACCGGGCGCGCACCTATCGCCGGTTGAACGATATTCCCGAAAGCTGGGGCACCGCCGTGACGGTGCAGGCCATGGTGTTCGGCAACCGCGGCGAAACATCGGCAACCGGCGTGGCATTCACCCGTGACCCGGCGACCGGGGAGCGCGTCACCTATGGCGAATATCTGATCAATGCCCAGGGTGAGGATGTCGTCGCCGGGATTCGCACGCCGCAATATCTGACCAAGGCGGCGCGGGAACGGGCGGGCGCACGGGCGGCTTCGATGGAAGAGGCGATGCCCAAGGTTTTCGACGAGTTGGCGGCGGTGTTTGCGCTGCTCGAAAACCATTATCGTGACATGCAGGACATTGAATTCACCGTCGAGGACGGGCGGTTGTGGATGCTGCAGACGCGCGCTGGCAAGCGCACCGCCAAGGCGGCGTTGAAGATTGCGGTCGATATGGCCAATGAGGGCCTGATCACCAAGGCGGAAGCTGTGTTGCGGGTGGAGGCCAATGCGCTCGACCAATTGTTGCACCCGACGCTGGACCCCAAGGCACCGCGCGATGTGATTGCGCGCGGGCTGCCGGCGTCACCGGGCGCGGCATCAGGTGCGGTGGTGTTCGACAGCGATGTGGCGGAAGCCCGTTCCAAGATGGGCGAGGCGGTCATCCTGGTGCGCACCGAAACCAGCCCTGAGGACATTCACGGCATGCACGCCGCCAAGGGCATTTTGACGGCGCGTGGCGGCATGACCAGCCATGCGGCGGTGGTGGCGCGCGGCATGGGGCGGCCGTGCGTTTCGGGCGCCGGCAGCCTTGCCATCGATCTGAAGACGCGGACGATGAGCGTTGGCGGCCGCAGCGTTTCGGAGGGCGACCGCATCACCATCGACGGCAGCACCGGCGAAGTCATGCTGGGCGAAGTGGCGACGGTGGAGCCGGAATTGGCCGGCGATTTCGGCACGTTGATGGAATGGGCCGATCTGCATCGCCGGTTGAAGGTGCGCACCAACGCCGAAACGCCGGCCGATTGCCGCACGGCGCGGGGTTTTGGCGCCGAAGGCATCGGGCTGTGCCGCACCGAGCATATGTTCTTTGAACCATCGCGCATCACATCGGTGCGGCGGATGATCCTGGCGGAAGACAGCAAGGGCCGGGCGTCGGCGCTGGCCGAATTGCTGCCCGAACAGCGAAGCGATTTCGAAGGCATTTTCCGGGTTATGGCGGGCCTGCCGGTGACGATTCGGCTGCTCGACCCACCGTTGCACGAATTTTTGCCGCATGATGAGGCGGGCTTTGCCGATGTGGCGGCGGCGACCGGCCTGCCGTTGGCGACGGTGCGACGGCGGATTGCGGAATTGCATGAATTCAACCCGATGCTGGGCCATCGCGGTTGTCGGCTGGGCATAACCTATCCCGAAATCTATGCGATGCAGGCGCGGGCCATCTTCGAGGCGGCGGTGATCGTTGCCAAGGATACCGGCGAGGCGGTGGTGCCCGAGGTGATGGTGCCGCTGGTATCGACGGCGCGCGAACTGGAACTGACCAAGCTGGCGATCGATGCCGAGGCGCGCGATGTGTTCGCCGAAACCGGCATGACGCTGGAATATCAGGTCGGCACGATGATCGAACTGCCGCGCGCCGCGCTCAGGGCCAATGCGATTGCCGAATTTGCCGAGTTTTTCAGCTTTGGAACCAATGACTTGACGCAGACGGCGCTGGGGATCAGCCGAGATGACGCGTCACGCTTCCTTGGCACCTATGTCGAATTGGGCATTTATCCGCGCGATCCGTTTGTGGGCATCGACGAGGAGGGCGTTGGCGAGTTGATCGCGATTGCCACCGAGCGTGGCCGCAAGGCGCGGCCCGGGCTTAAGCTGGGCATTTGCGGCGAGCATGGCGGCGACCCGCAGAGCATCGCCTTTTGCGAGACGCTGGGGCTGGATTATGTCAGTTGCTCCCCATATCGCGTGCCGATTGCGCGGCTGGCGGCGGCGCAGGCGGCGTTGCGAGCCAAGGGTTAGGCTTAATTATCTGCGGCGCCAGATCCACCAGCCGGTGGCGAGGCCGACGAAGAAGCTGGCGAGCACCCAGGACCAGATTTCACCGAACAGCCAGAGCATCAGCGATCCACCCATTCGACGCCGGCGATGCCCTTCTTGGCGGCGAGTTGCTTGCTGATGCGGGCGCGGGTGGCCGGATCGGCGGTGCCGGACAGGCGGGCGATGCGGTGGGTCCAGCCGGCATCGCTGCGCCAGGCGGCGGCGCCATCGGTCACGCCATTGGCGAGCAAGGTGCGGCTGGCGCGGATGCCAAGCTGCGACAGGATATGCTGTCGTTCATACATGTTGGCGGCATAGGCGATCAGGCCCGTGGCAGCGATACCGGTGAACAGCTTGATGAACGCTGGCAGCGGGGGCTGTTGCAGTCCTGCTGTCACGCCGGCCCAAGCTTGCCGAACAGGGTTTCATATTCGGTGTAGCGACCTTCGGTGAGCAATTTGGCCTGTTCCACGAGCCTGTCGCCGGCGATGCGGCCGCGGAAGTCGCCCATCTGGCCGTCCATCACATCGGTATCGGCGCTGGTCCAGCCGGCGATCTGATCGATGCGGGTGATGCCCGCAGCGGACAGTTTTTCGGCGAATTTGGTCCCGACACCCTTTAGTTGCCGCAGATCGAGCGGATCGACGCTCCGCGTTTCGGCGGGCAGGGCGGCGGCTTCGTTGCCGGCGCGGGCGCGGGCGAAATCACGGCGCAATTTGTCGACTTCATCGGACAGCGGGCGAATCTGCGCCTCGCGCGCCTTCAGTTCGACGACCAGCCGATCGCGCTCGGCGATGGCGCCATCGCGTTCTCGGGTCAGGCCATCATTGCGTTCCGACAGCACCGCGACGCGGCGTTTCAGCCCGGACCGCAGCGCGAGGCCGAGCAGGAAGCCAATGACAAGCGCCGCGATACCAATGGCCAGCATCTGGGGTTCGATGGAAAATTGCATGGGTGGATACTCCTTGCCCCGTCATGCCCGCGTGGGCGGGTGGATGGCAAGCATGCGGCACGGCTTCGCAGCGATTGTCCGGGATGCTCAGAGGAGTCGACCATCGCGGCATCCCGCGCTATCGGCACAGGAGACATGAACGCCGCCGCGATTCCCCACACCTATTCCGTACAGGAACGCCGCATCGCGCTGGGCGCCGTGTTGCTGGTGCTGTTCCTGTCCGCGCTGGACCAGACCATCGTGGCGACCGCGATGCCGCGCATCATCGATGAGCTTCGCGGGCTGGACCGGATCGCCTGGGTGGGGACGGCCTATCTGCTGACCTCCACCGTTGTCGTGCCGATCTATGGCAAGCTCGGCGATATCTATGGCCGGCAGCCGGTGCTGGTGTTCGGCGTGCTGATGTTCCTGGCCGGATCGATGCTGTGCGGGCTGGCCGGGGAATTCGGCGCGCTGCCGCTGATCGGCGATGGCATGAACCAGTTGATCGTCTGCCGGGGTATTCAGGGGCTGGGCGCCGGCGCCTTGACCACGGGGGCGTTCGCGACCGTGGCCGATATCGTGCCGCCGGCCGAGCGCGGCCGCTACACCGGGCTGTTCGGTGCGATGTTCGGGCTGGCGGGGCTGGCCGGGCCGGTGCTGGGCGGGTTTCTGACCGACCATGCCACGACCAGCGTGATGGGGCATCTGGTGTCGGGCTGGCGGTTCATATTCTATGTCAACCTGCCGCTGGGCGGGATTGCGCTGTATATCCTGTTGACCAAGCTGCCGGTTGCGCGGCGCGGCGCCGATGCGCGGATCGACTGGCTGGGCAGCGTGTTGATCGTCGCGACGTTCGTGCCGTTGCTGCTCGGCCTTAGCTGGGGCGGGCAGGGGCTGGGCTGGGGCCAGCCGCGGATCATCATCGTCATGGCGATGTCGGTTGCTGGCTTCCTTGCGTTTCTGGCGGTTTCGCGCGGCAAAAGCTGGGCGGTGGTGCCGCTCGATCTGTTCCGGGACAAGGTGGTGGCGCGGGCCAATTTGGCGCTGGTGCTGGTCAACCTTGGCTATATGGGCGTGCCGATGTTCCTGCCGCTTTATTTGCAACTGGTGCGCGGCTTGACCGCGAGCCAAAGCGGGGTTGCCATGCTGCCGCTGCTGTTCGGCGTCTTGTCCGGATCGATGGCCGCCGGGCAGATCGCGCGGCGGACCCAGCATTACAAGCCGGTGCTGGTGGGCGGCGGGATCGTGTCCATTTTGGCGTTGGCATTGCTGACGCAGATGACGCCGGACCGGTCATCGGGGCTGTTGACCTTCAACCTGTTCTTGCTGGGGCTGGGGCTTGGCCCGGCGCAGGGCATGTTCACGCTGGCGATCCAGAGCGCGGTCAGCCACGACCGGGTGGGCGTTGCGACGGCATCGGCGCAATTCTGTCGGCAGATCGGCGCGACGGTGGGGGTTGCGATGTTCGGGGCGATCCTGACCTTCCAGCTTTCAGGCGAATTGCCGCGGCGGGTGCCGCAGCTTGTCGATGCGGGCGCGCGGTTCGAGCTTTCACAGGCGCAGACGCTGGCGATGAACCATGGGGCGCTGGAAATGGCGTTGGCGAAGCGCGGCACGGCCGATCCGGCGGTTGTGGCGCGTGCCGAGATCGGGTTGAAAACCAGTTTTGCCGTGTCGATCGAGCGGTTGTTCCCGGTATCGCTCGGCCTGCTGGCCGTGGCTTTCCTGGTGACGCTGGCGGTGCCGCGGCGGCGGTTGCGCGGCAGGAACGATGTGGCACCGCAGGCGGCCGTGACGACCGGTTCGGCAGCAGGGCCGCAGGCGCCGGCGACGGCATGAGCGCTGATGCGCTGACGGGCGATGCGGCGCTGATGCGGCGGCGGACATTGCCGGCGGGCGGCGTTGTTGCGATGCGGGCGATGCGCGATGGCTGGCCGGTGCGCACCGCGGTTTGGTCGGGGCGTGCGGATGGGCCGGGGTCGATCCTGTTCATCACCGGGCGCGGTGATTTCATGGAGAAATATTGCGAGACGTTCCACGATCTGACCGATGCCGGTTGGGGCGTGGCGACGTTCGATTGGCGCGGGCAGGGGCTATCGGGGCGGCAGGGCGATGATCCGATGAAGGGGCACAGCCCGGGCTTTGACAATTGGCTGGGCGATCTGGATGAATTGGCCGGCTGGTATCGGGAAAGCTTGGCCGGGCCGTGGTTTGCGGTAGCGCATTCGATGGGCGGGCATTTGTTGCAGCGCCATCTGGCCGGTGAAAATGGCGAGTTTGAACGGGCGGTGCTGCTGTCGCCGATGCTGGGGGTGCGGGCGCCGCCGCTGGGGCCGTTCCTGGCGCGGTTGATGGCGCGGTTGATGGTGCGGCTGGGGCGCGGGCAGGCTTATGTGCCGGGCGGTGGCCCCTATGTGAAGGGTGTGCCGGGATCGTACCGGCAGCGGTTGCTGACGACCGATCCTGACCGATACAGCGATGAAGGCTGGTGGGTGGAGCAGGTGCCGGCGCTGGCGCTGGGCAGCGTGACCTTTGGCTGGCTGGACGCGGCATTTGCATCATTGCGGGCGTTGTTTTCGCCGCCGCCGGGGACGCGCGGCACGGGTGAGGGGTCGGATGTGACGCCGATGTTGCAGAGGATCACCACGCCGATGCTGATCATCATCCCGGACGATGACCGGCTGGTCGATAATGACGCGACGCGGCGGGCGCAGGCGCTGATGCCCTATGCCCGGATCGAGGAAGTGGCGGGCGCCGGCCATGAATTGTTGCGGGAGGCGGCGCCGGTGCGGGCGCGCGTGCTGGCGCGGGTGACGGCATTTTTGCGGATGGCTGCGTGAAATACGATGTTGCGATCATCGGCGCCGGGATCGCCGGGGCGAGCCTGGCCTGGGCATTGCTTGACCGGACCGGCGGGCAGTTGCGCATCGCGTTGATCGAGATGGAGGCGCAACCGGGGTATCACACCACCGGCCGGTCGGCGGCGTTCTGGGTGGAAAGCTATGGCGGGCCGAAAATCGTGCCGCTGAGCCGGGCGTCGCGCGGGTTTTTCGGCGCGCCGCCCGAGGGTTTTTGCGACCGGCCGTTGTTGTCGCTGCGGCCGGGGTTGCACCTGGCGCCGCCGGATGATGGCGATTTCGGCGCAGGTGGCGCGCTGGCGGCGGTTGCGGCTGAGTTTGACGAGGGCGGCGTCGATTATCGCTGGCTGGATGCCGCGGCGGTGGCGGCGTCGCCTGCCGGGCCGATGCTGCGGCCGGAATGGCGGACGCGTGCGATATTGGAGCCCGATTGCCACGATATCGATGTGGCGGCGCTGCATCAGGGCTTCCTGCGCGGCTGGAAGGGCGGCAAGCCCGATGTGATAACCAATGCCGAAGTGACGGCGATGGTGCGTGAAGGTGATGGCTGGCGTATCGACACCCGCGCTGGGGCGGTGGTGGCGACGACGGTGGTGAATGCAGCGGGGGCGTGGGCAGATGGGCTGGCGGCGATGGCCGGGGCGCGGCCGCGCGGGTTGCAGCCGCTGCGGCGGACCATGGCGGTTTTGCGCATCGATCCGCCACCGCCGGTGGATTTGCCGGTGACCATGGATGCCGCGGGGCGGTTCTACTTCAAGCCCGATGGGGCGCGATTGTGGTTGAGCCCGCACGACGAGACGCCCGATGTGGCCCATGATGTGCGGCCGGACGAGATGGACCTTGCGGTGGTGATCGACCGGTTCGAACGCGCGACGACGGTGAAGGTCGAGCGGTTGGAGACGAGTTGGGCGGGCCTGCGCACCTTTGCGCCGGACCGGGCGCCGGTGTTCGGCTGGGATGGCGCGGTGCCGGGGTTTTTCTGGTGCGCCGGGCAGGGCGGTTTCGGCATCCAGACGGCGCCGGCGGCGGGCGATCTGTGTGCGGCGCTGTTGCTGGAGGAGGCGCCGATGGTTGATGCCGCGCCCTATCTCGCGACCCGTGCGGCGTTGCTGTAGCGGTTATTTCGCCGGCGCGTAGCGGGCGAGGAAGCTGCTGGCGAAGGCCGACAGCCGGTGTTCGGCGATGGCGGCGCGTAGCCCTGCCATGAGGTGCTGGTAAAAGCCGATATTATGCTGGGTCATCAGCATGGCGCCGAGCATTTCGCCCGATTTGACGAGGTGGTGCAGATAGGCGCGGCTGACTGCCGTGGGCCCGGTGCAGACCGGGCAGGGGCATTCGGCATCGATGGGCGCGCTGTCTTCATTGTGGCGGGCGTTGCGGATGTTGAGCGGGCCATCATGGGTGAAGGCCTGGCCGTTGCGCCCCGAACGGGTGGGCAGCACGCAATCGAACATGTCGACGCCGCGCACAACGGCGCCGACGATGTCGTCGGGCTTGCCGACGCCCATCAGGTAGCGCGGTGCGATGGTTGGCAATTGGCCGGTTGCATAGTCGAGCACGCCGAACATCGCCTTTTGCCCTTCGCCCACCGCGAGCCCGCCGATGGCATAGCCGTCGAAACCGATGCCGGTCAGAGCGGCGGCGCTGGTGGCGCGCAGCCGTTCATCGAGGCCGCCCTGCTGGATGCCGAACAGAGCGGCGCGGTTGGCTTGATGGGGCGCGGCGTCGAAGGCGGCGCGGCTGCGCGCGGCCCAGCGCATGGAACGTTGCATGGCGGCGTCCATGGCGTCGCGCGGCGCGGGCAGGGCGATGAGTTCATCAAAGGCCATGACGATGTCGGAGCCCAAAAGCCGCTGGATTTCGATGGAGCGTTCGGGGCTGAGCAGGTGTTTGGAGCCATCGAGATGGCTGGCAAAGGCGACACCTTCCTCGCTGCGTTTGGTGAGGGCGGACAGGCTCATCACTTGATAACCGCCGCTGTCGGTGAGGATCGGCCGGTCCCAGCCCATGAAATGGTGAAGGCCGCCAAGCCGGGCAATGCGTTCGGCACCGGGGCGGAGCATGAGGTGATAGGTGTTGCCAAGGATGATGTCGGCCCCCGCCGCGCAGATTTCGGCGGTGCGCAGGCCTTTTACCGTGGCGGCGGTGCCCACCGGCATGAAGGCCGGCGTGCGGATGGTGCCGCGCTGCATGGTGATTTCGCCGGTGCGGGCGGCACCATCGGTGGCGTGGATGGTGAAGGCAAAGCGGGTCATGCGGCGAATTCCAGCGTCCAGGTTTCGCCGGGTTCGGGCTTGCCAAAGGTGTCGTGGGTGGCGGTTGCGGTGATCTTGAAGCCGGCGGCGGCGTAAAGGCGGCGAGCGGGCAGCAGCACGGCGTGGGTCCACAGCCACAGCCGCGGGTAGCCGGCGGTGCGGGCGAAATCGATGCAGGTGTCGATAAGGCGGGTGCCAAGGCCCTGCCCGCGGGCGCTTTCATCGATATGGAGCAGCCGCAATTGCGCATTGCCATCGGCGGAAACGCAGCAAAATATCGATCCGACGATGCGGCCATGCTGTTCGGCGACCCAGCAATTGCTGCGGCCGGGGCGATAATCGGTGAGGAAATCGGCGCAGACCTGGAGCAAAAGCCGTTCCATGTCGCCGCGCCAGCCATAGGCATCGGCATAGAAAGCCGCCTGTCCGGTGACGATGGCGCCCATGTCGCCGTAACGGAATTCGCGGATGGTGGCGGTCATCGGCACGGTTTAGCGGATGGCGCGGACTTGTGAAGCAGCGGTTTTGCAGGTGGGAATGACGGTGCAGCGGTGGTGCAGCGGTGGCGAAGCGGTTATTGGGGCGCGGATGAAGCTGCGGGTTGATCAATTGCTGGCGTCGCGCGGGTTGGCGGAAAGCCGCACGCGTGCGCAGGCGCTCATTCTCGCCGGACTGGTCTACGACGGCACGCGTCGGGTGGCGAAGGCGGGCGAGATGGTGGCCGGGGATGCGGTGTTGACGGTGAAGGGGCGGGACCACCCCTGGGTGTCGCGTGGCGGGGTAAAGCTGGCGCATGGGCTGGCGTATTTCGGCTGGGATGTGGCGGGCGTGGTGGCGATGGACGTGGGTTCATCGACGGGCGGCTTTACCGATGTGTTGCTCAGCCGTGGGGCGACGCGGGTTTATGCGGTGGATTCGGGCACCAACCAGCTGGCGTGGAAGCTGCGCGATGATGCGCGGGTGGTGGTGCTGGAGCAGTTGAGCGCGAGGCTGTTGACGGCGGCGCATGTGCCGGAGCCGGTGGATGTGATCGTTTGCGACGCGAGTTTCATCGGGCTGGCGAAGGTATTGGAGCGGCCGCTGGAATTTGCGGCGGCGGGTGCGCGCTTGCTGGCGCTGGTGAAACCGCAGTTCGAGGCGGGGCGGGGCGAGGTCGGCAAGGGCGGCGTGGTGCGTGATCCGGCGGTACATGCGCGGGTTTGTGATGCGGCGGCGGCGTGGCTGGCGGCGCAACCGGGCTGGCAGGTGGTTGGCCTGACGCAAAGCCCGATCACCGGGCCGGAGGGCAATGTGGAGTTTTTGCTCGCCGGGGCCAGATCGGACTGATCCCCGGGCGGGCGTCAGGCGGTGATGCGGCGCTGGCGGCGCATCAGGGCGCCGGTTCCACCAAAGCCGACGATCATCAGGATCCAGCTCGCCGGTTCGGGGAAGGGTGACACATCGGTGCCGGTGTAGGTGACGACGAGCACACCGCCGTTGCGGGCGTTGCTGGAGGATCTGAAGTTGCCCATGCCGCCGGTCGGGGTGACGGCAAGATTGGTCAACGCAATCGAATTGAGAATGGCCAGCGTACCGCTGCCTGCGAAAGCGGATGGGCCGAAAGATGTGGTGATCGGCGCATTGGGATTCAGAAAGGATGGCGAAAGCTGCGACAGTGCCGCGGTGACCGTCACCTTGCCATTGACGGCGAAGCTGCCGGTCGTTGCGGTCTGGCTTGCCGTGATCGTCGTGAACGCGCTGTTGCTGAGCGACGAGGTGAGCGTTGCGGTGGCGACGAAAGTCCGGTTATTGCCGGACGTACTTACCACGGTGACGCTGCTGGCGATCGGGTTGGGCCGCCAGGTGAATACAACGTTCGTGAGCGTCGAGCCGGCGACATTATACTGGTTCAGCAAAAGGGAATTGGCATTGGCAGCGGTGTAATCGAGCGTCTGGGTGATGGTGATGACGGCGCTCGCCGCGGTTGCCGACATCGCTGCCAGCGCGAAAACCAGTACTGAAAGTAGCTTTTTTCCCCGATATTCCCTTGTGCGCTCCGTACGGCCGGCCCGAAGCAATTTTGCCGAGGCGACGCTTGCGCGGCACCGGCAGAGTCGGGTTGGCCAAATGGCTCGACTTGGCTCCCGCATTAGTTTTTGCAATTATCGTGCCAATTGAAAAAAACGTCTGAAATCAGCCGGCGCGGCTTCGGCGGACGCCGGAGTTGTAAAGAATCCCGACAGTTTTCGGCCTGGCTGTGCGGTGGAGGCGGTTTCGTGCTGCGGCCTTGTGCCTGAGGGGCTGTTGCTGCACTGCGCAATCGGCTAAGTCGGCAGAATGTCTGATGATGTCCCTGTGCTTCCCATCCGGCGCGCCTCGGCGTGGCGTGCCGGCATTGTGCTGGTGCCGCTGTTGCTGGTGCTGGGCGGGGTTTCGGCGCGGCTGTCGGGATCGACGGAGGACAATGGCTGGTATCAGACGCTGGCGTTGCCGGCGTTGCAGCCGCCGGGGCCGGTGTTCGGCATCGCCTGGTCGATCCTGTATACCGTCATCGCGGTTTCGGCGGCGATCGTCTGGGGCCACAAAGGCGCGCGCGGGCGGACGCTGGCGCTGGTGCTTTTTGCCGCAGGGGTTGCGGTCAACCTGGCCTGGTCGCCGACGTTTTTCCGTTTTCACCTGATTTTGCCGGCACTTGTGATTATCGGCGTGATGTTCGTGCTGGCGGTG
>JBBQYI010000058.1:0-18596 GCA_038208825.1 Sphingomonadales bacterium
ATTCGTTGCGCCAGAAACCATCGGTGGTGCGGTAATTGCCCGACAGCACAAATCCGACCGCGTCATTGATCGGCCCCGCCACATAGGCTGTGACATCGCCGGTCTTCAACTCGCCATAGCTGCCCTTGATGGCGCCTTCGAAATGGTCGCCCGGCTTCACCGTGGTGACAACGATCGCCCCGGCGGCGGCGTTGCGGCCATAAATGGCGCCCTGCGGCCCCTTCAGCACTTCGATCTGGCGCAGCGTGCCCTGCACCTGGTTCAACTGGGCGGTGTTGGTTTTCAAGATGCCGTCGACGACCAGTGCAACGCTGGATTCGGCATCACGGGCGCCGTTGATGCCGCGGATGTTGATCTGGGTATCGCCGGCTTCGGCTGTGCCGGTGACGATGGTGACGCCGGGGGTGAGTTGCAGGAAATCCTGGGCGCGGACGACGCCGGTGCGAGCCAGCGTCTGGCTGGTCAGCACGCTGACCGAGGCCGGCACGTCGATCAGCCGTTCCGTATCGCGCCGCGCGGTGACGAGGATTTCGCCCTCATCGCCGGTCGCGGCGGTTTGCACCGGTGCCGCGGTCTGCGCGGCGGCGGGGGCCGCCAGCATCGCCGCCAATGCCAATGATGCTGCGCTGCCCAGCCATGCTGTTGATTTGTTTGCCACCGTATTGACCCCTTTTGAAAATTATCCCGCCCCGGTCTTCGCTTCAGACCAGCACATTTGCTCCACTCATATAGACGTGTACTTCCTGGAAGCGGCCATCGCGGACGCGCCAGAAATTGGTGTTGAAAAGCCGCGTCACCTGGCCTGTCGCATCTGTCAGCACCGCTTCGAAACTGGCGGCGATGCGGCCATTGGCTTCGTCCGCAGTGCAGGTGAAATCCTTGTGGACGATGGTGGCATAGGCGCCGAAAAAATCTTCGAACATGCGGCGGATTTCGGCCTTGCCGGCGTGGGTGGTGAAGCTGGTCTGGACGGTGAACAGCGCGCCTTCGTTGAAGCAGGCGAGCGCGCCTTCCATGTCCTTGGCATCGACACGGGCGAAATAATCCTCGGTCGCCAGCTTGATCAGCGCCGCGCGCGACAGGGTGGGCGGGTTCTGCATCAGGCGTCTCCTGGCTTCAGCAGATTGTCGCCGCTCATATAGACGTAAACAGATTGGAACAGCCGGTCGCGCAGGTAGAAGCGATTGCAGTTTTCATAGCGCAGTTCATGGCCGCCGTTGGGCGTGATCAGCACGGTAAATTGCGAGCAGATGGCGTTGCTGGCCGGGTCCGCGACATGGATGAAATTGCCGTGCCAGATATGGGCGAAATCGGCGAACAGCTTTTCGAACATCGCGGCGATGGCGTCACGGCCGCGGTGGACGGTGCTGGACGTCACCTCGGTCAGCACGGCATCTGGCGTGAAGCAGTTGAGCACCTGCGCCATGTTCTTGTTGTCGACGCCGTCGAAGTAACGCTTGGTGACGATGTCCACATAGAATGGGTAGGGCAGCGCAACCTGCCCGGCAGCGCCTTCGGTCCGATTCGCGGTCATGCCCAGCCCCTCCTGATATCGTCATCCTTGCCGACTTCGGGGGGCGGAAAAGCCTTTTTACTGTGCGTAAGGCCAAGGCTGATGAGCATTTCCAGGGTTTTCCAGGCGACCTGGCCGGGGTTGATGACCGGCACCGGCAGCGCGTCGGCGAGGAAGGCCGCCGATTGGTGCATGGTGGTGGACCCGAGAACGATGACATCGGCGCCGTCGTCCTCGATTGCCGCCATAGCCTCGGCCTTCAGCTTTTCGAAGATCACTTCTTCCTTGCCGGCCAGCAATTCGGTCACATCGGGGCGGGTGTCGATGGAGCGCAGCGAGGCGACGCGATCCCACCAGCCATATTCGGTCAGCGTCTTTTCATACAGCGGGAACCATTGCGGCCACATGGTGAGGATGCTGAACTGCTTGCCGAGCATCATGGCCGTGGCGAACGCCGCCTCGCCGGGGCCGACGACGGGTATGGTGAGCCGCGAGCGCAGGGCGCGCAGGCCGGAATCGCTTACCGTGTCGATCAGCACGCCGGCATAGCCCTCGTCCTCGGCCGAAATGCCGGCCTGGAATACCGTCCAGTCCATCAGCAGCATGTCGTGGTAGCTGTCACCAAGCGCCGCGCCCCAGCGGACAGCGGCGAATTCGGGGGCGAAACCGGGGGCAACGAGATCGGCCGGCAACTGCAGCGCACGATTGGCGACGCCCGCCGCATCCATGGGGATGGGGACGATCACCTTGATGCGCTTCGTGCCTTCGACCAAATCTTTAACCCCGGAACGCTTTATCGATCGATAGACTTTATTGTATACCAAATTCCTTCGTCAAGCCCTTTCATCCGCCAGCGATTGGCGTGTATGCAGGCCCGGCACGCAATTTCAGGCGAACCTGCCATGTCCCGCGCTTCAGACCAGGCCTATGCCAATATCCGCAGCCTGATCCTGGCGGGCGATGCGCCGCCTGGCACCCAGCTGACCGAGGCGCAATTGGCCGATATCTGCGGTGTTTCGCGGACGCCGGTGCGGGACGCGCTGCGCCGGCTGGAGGCGGAATTGTATATCGTCCGCAGCGATTCCCAGCGGATGTTCGTCGCCGATTGGAGCCGCGAGGAGGTGGGCGAGATGTTCACCCTGCGCGGCATGCTGGAGAGCCATGCGGCGGCGCGGGCGGCGGCGCGGATCGATGCGCAGGCGCTGGCGAATCTCGTCGAGTGCAACCAGCGACTGACCGCGGCGGTGGAGGCAGCGGTGCCTGACGTGGCGACATTCCTCGCCGAAAACCGGCGATTTCACGAACAGATCATCGCAGCGGCGCAATCACCCCGGCTGGCGACGATCCTGGCGTCGATCGTCGAACAGCCGGTGGTGCGGCGCACGGCGGCGCGCTACACCCGCGCCGAGCTGGCGCGATCGGCGCACGACCATGCCGAATTGATCGAGGCCTTTGCTGCCCATGACAGCGATTGGGCAGAGGCGGTGATGGCCGGGCATATCCGCCGGGCGTTTCACGCATTCAGCGCGGCGAAATAGGCAGCGCGGCGAAATAAGCAAGCATATCGGCGGTGGTCACCAGTTCGCCGGTCTTGGCGCCCAGATCGAACAGATTGGCCTGGTGGATCTGCGCATCGCGGTCGCCGACGGCATCGGTGACGATCATCGGCACAAAGCCGTGGCACAGGCCGTCGACGGCGGAGGCGCGGACGCATCCGGAGGTGGAAAGCCCTGCAATGACAAGCGTGTCGATGTTGAGCGCGTGCAGGTTTTCGGCAAGGCCGGTGCCGAAAAAGGCGCTGGGATAATATTTGGTGACCACCTCGTCGCCTGGCAGCGGCGCGAGTTCCGGGGTGAAATTGCCGAGCGAATTGCCGGTTGCAAAACATTTGAGCGCTGCGACCTTGCGATAGAAAACCCCGCCTTCACGGCCATCTGGGGAATATTCGACGCGGGTGAAAACCACTGGCACGCCGGCGGCGCGGGCGGCGGTATGGAGGCGGGCGGCATGGGCGCGGGCCGATTCAACGCCGGCATACAAGGGGGACGAGGGGACGAAATATGCGGCGGCAAAATCGATGAGCAGCAATGCCGGCCGGGCGCCGGGTTGCAGGCTGCGGCCGAAACCAGCGGCAGCATAGTCGGCGGCCTGGTCTGACGGTGTCCGGTCCACGCTGTTGTCGTCTGTGGGCCGTATAGTCATTGCTGCTGGATTCCCCGTGGCTGCCCAATGGGTGTTACAATGCCTCTATACGAGGTGGATTCGATTTTGTATACAAATCTCATGTCCCACACACCCGTCCAGATTGTCGAAGTGTCGCCCCGCGACGGGCTGCAGAACGAGAAGGGTTTTGTCGAGACCGTCGACAAGCTGGCTTTGGTTTCGCGGCTGATCGAAATGGGCGCCAGACGCATCGAAGTGGCCAGTTTCGTGAACCCGCGCCGGGTGCCGCAAATGGCCGATGCGGAAGGTGTCGTGGCCGGGCTGCCGGATGCGCCGGGCGTACGCTATATCGGGCTTTGCCTGAATGAGCGGGGCGTTGATCGAGCGATTGCGAGCCGCGACGGTGGCAGTCGGGGGCTGGATGAAGCGGGTTGCGTGATCGTCGCAACCGATGGCTTTGGCATCGTCAATCAGGGCCAGACGGTTGCCGATGGGATTGCCGCCAACAAGATCATGCTGGCCAAGGCGCGTGCCGCCGGGCTGTTTGCGCAAGTAACGATCTCGGCATCGTTTGGCTGCCCTTATGAAGGCCATGTGCCGCCCGAACGCATTATCGATATCGCCGCGCGCATGGCTGATGCCGGGGCGCAGGAGATTGCACTGGCCGATACCATCGGTGTCGGGGTGCCGTCTCAGGTCGGCGACCTCGTTGGCCGGGTGATCGAGAAGATCGGCGAGGTGCCGGTGCGGTTGCATCTGCACGATACGCGCGGGCTGGCGCCGGCCAACGCCTGGGCGGGTTATCAAGCCGGCTGCCGGGTGTTCGATTCGGCGCTGGGCGGGCTGGGTGGATGCCCGTTTGCGCCTGGTGCCGCGGGCAATGTCGGCACCGAGGAACTGGTTTACCTGTTCACCCGATCGGGCGTCGTATCGGGCATCGATCTTGATGCGGCGGTTGCCGCCAACCGCTGGTTTGCCACCATCATGGGCCGGGCGTTGCCCAGCCGCGTCGGCAAGGCCGGCGATTTTGTCATAAACGGGGAGCGGGTTTCTTGAGCTATCGTCTCGGCGTCGATGTCGGCGGCACCTTTACCGACCTGCTGGTCATCGATGAAGCCACGGGCCGCACCTTTCGTGACAAGGTGCCCTCGACGCCGCACGACCCGTCGCAGGCGGTGATCGCCGGCGCCCGGCAATTGTGCGACCGCGCCGGCATCACGCCGGGCGAGCTCTCGTTGTTCCTGCACGGCACCACGGTCGCCACCAATGCCGTGCTGGAGCACAAGATCGCCCGGGTCGGGTTGATCGTCACCGAAGGTTATCGCCACATATTACAGATCGCCCGCAGCCTGGTGCCGGGCGGGCTGGCCGCCTGGATCATCTGGCCCAAGCCCGAGCCGATGGCGCCGTTGGAAGCGACCATCGAGGCGCCGGAGCGCATCGGCGCCGATGGCGCTGTGGTGCGGCCGCTGGACGAGGCGAAGCTGCGTCTCAACCTCAAGCGGCTGGCCGATGAAAAGGTGGAGGCAATCACTGTCTGCCTGATCAATTCCTATATGAATGATGCCCATGAACGCCGGGTCGCGGCGATCTGTGCCGAGGAAATGCCGGGTGTGCCGGTGAGCATTTCGGCCGACATCCTGCCCGAAATGCAGGAATATGAGCGGGCGCTGACGACCGTCGCCAACAGCGCGGTGCGGCCGACGGTGTCGCGCTATGTCGCCAATCTGGAGCACGAATTGGCGGCATGGGGCAGCACGGCAAAGCTGAACCTGCTGCGCTCCGATGGCGGGCTGATGTCCGCCGAAAAAAGCCGCAATGCGCCGGTGAACCTGTTGATGTCGGGCCCAGCCGGCGGGGTGGCCGGCGCGGTGTGGATCGCCAGGAACAGCGGCCACCCCAATGTGCTGACGCTCGACATGGGCGGTACCTCCACCGATGTGGCGTTGATCGAGGATTATCAGGCGCGGTTGCGGCGGGAAACATCGGTGGGCCATCTGACCGTGCGCGCCTCGTCACTGGATGTGAAGACGGTGGGCGCAGGCGGTGGTTCGATTGCTTCGGTGCCGGAATTGACCAAGGCGCTGCGGGTCGGGCCGCAATCGGCCGGCGCGGTGCCGGGGCCGGCGGCCTATGGCCGGGGCGGCGAATTGCCGACGGTGACCGACGCCAATGTGGTGCTGGGCTATCTGCCCGAAAACCTGTTGGGCGGGGCGTTCAAGCTGGATCGCGAAGCGGCGCGGGCCGCCGTGCAGACGGTTGCCGATGCACTGGGCCTGACGTTGATGGAGGCCGCCGCAGGGATCATCGCCATCGTCAACGAGACGATGTTTGGCGCGTTGCGGCTGGTATCGGTGCAGCAGGGCTATGACCCGCGTGATTTCGCGTTGATGGCTTTTGGCGGTGCCGGGCCGTTGCATGGCAATGCCATGGGCATGTTGATGGGCAGTTGGCCGGTGATCATCCCGCCGTCGCCGGGCGTTCTATGTGCCTATGGCGATGCGACGACGCGGTTGCGGGTGGATGCGCAGCGCAGTTTCAACAAATTGGTGACGCAGACCGATGACGCCGAAGTGGCGACAGTGATCGATGACGTGATCGCGCAGGTGAGCGAGGAATTGGCGGCGGAAGGCGTGGCGGTGGCCGATCAGGAACTGCGCGTCGAGATCGATGTCCGCTATGCCGGGCAAGCGTTCGAGGTGCCACTGCACATGCCGACCGGATCGACAATCGCCGATCTGACAGCGCGCTTCGATGCCGAGCACAAGCGGTTGTTCACCTTCAACCTGTCGGTGCCGCAGGAATTGGTCAACATCCGCGTCGTGGCGCTGGGCAAGGCGGCCAATGTTTCGGCGGAGCGGATTCCGGCGGGCGATGGCAACCCGATTGCCGCCAAGTTGCGCGATCACGAAGTGTGGATGGACGGCGCCGCCCGCCCCGCGGTGATCTATGACCGCGCCAAGTTGCGGGCAGGGGATATCGTGCCCGGCCCGGCGGTGGTGACGGAAATGGATTCAACCACGTTGATCCACAATGGCCATAGCGCGATTGTCGATGATTTCGGCAATTTGCTGATCAACCCGGCGTGACGGCGCGGTCGCCCAGGCTGCAAACCGGCGGGCCGTTGTCGCAGGCGCCTTCGCGGGCGGCGTTGCGGCTGGCCCATGGCTTTGGATGGGGCCTGTTGCTGTTGTCGCTGTGGCTGGGTGTATGGTCGGTGCCGGCGCGCGCTGCCGTGGTGGCGAGCGATGCGACGAGCTTTACCATCGAGCATCAGGCCGTTTGGCCGATGCCGCCAGCCGGGGCTTGGGCGGCGCTGGTGCAATGGGATCGCTGGTGGTCGCCGGCGCATACCTATTCCGGCAAGGCGCAGCATCTCGATCCGGTTGCCGGCGGCCTGTTGGCAGAGCGCTGGGCGGGGGGATCGGTGCAGCATGCCGTGGTACTCGCCGCCATGCCGCCGAAATTGCTGCGGCTGTCGGGCGGGTTCGGGCCATTGCAGGCGCTGCCCGTCAATGCTGTGATGGATTTCGCCCTGGCACCGGAAGGGGCGGGGACGAAGATCATTCTGAGCTATCGTGTTGCAGGCCCCGCGAGCGCCGGCCTGATGGTCCTGGCCGCGCCTGTCGATGCCGTTCTGGGTGACGCCTTTGCCCGCCTTTCCCGTTTCGCCGTTACCGGCAAGCCTGAATAATTTCGCGAGGATTTTGACCCATGCCCGCTCGCATTATCGAAACCAATCCGGCGCCTTTTGCTGCGGTGAAGATCGACCCTGTTACGCTCGACATTGTGGAAAATGCGCTCAGGAACGCCCGTATCGAAATGGACGCGACCCTGGTGCGCACCGCCATGTCGCCCGGCATTCGCGAACAGGGCGACGCCTTTCCGCTGATTGCCAACCCGGCTGGCAAGATGATCGTCGGACAGTTCGGCAGCTTCATCGACGGCTTCCTCAAGGGATTTGACGGCACCATCGAGGAAGGCGACATGATCCTGCTTTCCGACCCGTATAGCTGCGAAGGCGCGGTCAGCCATTCCAACGATTGGCTGGTCCTGCTGCCGGTGTATCGCGGCGGGCGGCTGGTCGCATGGACCGCGATGTTCGGCCACCAGAGCGATATCGGCGGCAAGGTCGCCGGTTCCATGCCGATCGATGCGCGGGCGATATTCGAGGAAGGCGTGCGCATCCCGCCGGTGAAAATCTACCAGCGCGGGGTCTATAACGAGGATCTGATCCGGCTGATCATGCACCAGACGAGGAAGCCCGACTGGTGCGCCGCCGATCTGAATGCGTTGATCGCCGCTTGCCGGGTCGCGGCGCGGCGGGTGGAGGAAATGTGCGGGCGCTTTGGCGATGATGTCGTCGTTGCCGCGATGGACGATCTGCTGGCGCGCAACCACCGCGCCATGAAGGCGTTGATCGCCACATCGGTGTCGACCGATCTGGTGAGTTTTGAGGACTATATCTGCGACGATGGCGTCGGTTTTGGTCCCTACAAGATCAAGTGCACGATGCACCGCGATGGCGACAAGGTGATCCTGGATTTTGCCGGGACGGATCCGCAGTCCGACGCCTCGATCAATTTTTACCTGAACGAGAACATGTTCAAGATGTTCTTCGGCATCTACATGATCATGGTCTTTGATCCGCAGATCATGTTCAACGATGGTTTTTACGATCTGATCGAGGTGCGCATTCCGCAGGGGTCGCTGTTGAAGCCGAACTACCCCGCGGCGCTGTCGGGCCGCACCCATGCGCTGGGCCGTATCTTCGACATTCTGGGTGGGTTGCTGGGCCAGCGCACGCCGGAATTCCTGTGCGCGGCGGGTTTCTCCTCCTCGCCGCACCTGATGTATTCGGGCCGCGATGGCCGGCCGGGCAAGGGCGGCGACTGGTTCCAGCTGTTCCAGATCGGCTTTGGCGGGATTCCCGGCAAGCCGTTTGGTGACGGGCCGGATGGCCATTCGCTGTGGCCGGGTTTCACCAACGTGCCCAACGAGTTTCTGGAACGCTATTTCCCGCTACGGATCGAACGGTACGAGGCGCTGGCCGATACGGGCGGGGCCGGGTTGAACCGCGGCGGCAACGGCATCTTGATGAGCTATCGCTTCCTTAGCGCCGGCACGGTTTCGATCCACGACGATCGCTGGTTCACCTATCCCTGGGGCGTCAACGGCGGTGCACCGGGGACGCGGGCGCGCAAGATCCTCGAAAAGCCGGATGGTACGCGGACCATCGTTGCCAACAAGCTCGATTCGCTGGCGGTGGAGGCCGATGACGTGTTGCACTTCATCACCTGGGGCGGCGGCGGCTGGGGCGACCCGTTGCAGCGCGACCCGGCGCTGGTGGCCAAGGAAATCCGGCAGGGGCTGGTGTCGCCGGAAGGCGCGCGTGCCTATGGTGTGGTGGCCGATGCCGAAGGGCTGGTCGATCCCGGCGCCACGGCGACATTGCGCGCCGACATGGCCGCGGCGCCGGGGACGGCGAATGAACTGTTCAATTTTGGTGGCGATGTCGAAACGCTGCGCGCCGCCTGCCTTGCCGAAACCGGCCTGCCGGCGCCGCGACCGCCGGTGTGGCGCCTGGCCGAGGCGGCGGAATAGCCATGGCGGTCGAAGCCGATAACAACGGACCGCTGGCCGGGTTGCGTGTGGTCGAAATGGGCCAGTTGATCGCGGGGCCTTTCTGCGGACAGTTGCTGGGCGACATGGGGGCCGAGGTCATCAAGGTCGAACCGCCCCCCGCCGATGGCAAGCCGGGCGGCGACCCGATGCGGGTGTGGGGCCGAGGCGATTACCCGTTGTGGTGGGAAGTTGTGGCGCGCAACAAGAAATCGGTGAGCGCCGATTTGCGGGTTGGCGAGGGCCAGGCGCTGGTGCGCAAGCTGATCGCCACCGCCGATATCCTGATCGAGAATTTCCGCCCCGGCACGCTGGAAAAATGGGGCATGGGGCCAGAGGCGCTGCACGCCGAAAACCCCGGCCTGATCATCGTGCGGGTATCGGGCTATGGCCAGACCGGGCCTTATTCGGGCCGCGCCGGATTTGGCGGCATCGGCGAAGCGATGGGCGGCTGGCGGGCGATTGTCGGTGACCCGGACCGGCCGCCGAGCCGGATGGGCGTTTCCATCGGGGACAGCCTAGCTGCCACCTATGGCTGCATGGGGGCGCTGGCGGCGCTGCGCCACCGCGACCGGACGGGCGAGGGGCAGGTGGTCGATTCATCGCTGTATGAATCGGTGTTGCAGGTGATGGAAAGCCTGGTGCCGGAATATGCCGCATCGGGCTATGTCCGAAAGCGGTCGGGATCGGTGTTGCCAGGGATTGCGCCGTCGAACGTCTATCCGTGCAGCGACGGCGAATATCTGATCGGTGCCAACCAGGACACGGTGTTCGGCCGCCTGTGCGATGCCATGGGCCGACCGGAACTGGCGAACGACCCGCGCTATGTCAGCCATGTCGCACGGGGCCGCCACCAGACGGAACTGGATGATCTGATCGGTGCGTGGACGCGCCATTTGACCATGGCCGAAGTCGAGGTGTTGATGATCGCACATGGCGTGCCGGCGGGCAGGCTGTACGGCCCGCAAGACATGATCGACGATCCGCATTTCATCGCGCGCGAGGCGATCATCGATGTGCCGAGCGAGCGCTGGGGCAGCGTCAAGATGCAGAATGTGTTCCCCAAGCTGTCAAAGACGCCCGGCAGCGTTCGCCGCGCCGCGCCTGCCACCGTTGGCCAGGACAATGACGTCGTTTATGGCGAGGCGCTGGGGCTGGACGCGGCGGCGATTGCCGATCTGAAGGGCAGGGGCATCATCTAGACGCCCGATTGGCTACCCGGCCAGCGTTGCGGCCAGCACCCAGAAACCCATGCCTGCAAACAGCAGTGCGGCCACGATATGCACGGTTCGCAGCGGCACCAGCTTTACCAGCCTGTCCCCAAGGAAAACGGCCGGCACATTGGCAAGCATCATGCCCAGCGTCGTGCCGATGGTGACGGCCAGCACATTGTCATAGCGTGCACCCAGCGCCACGGTGGCGATCTGAGTCTTGTCGCCGATTTCCACCATGAAGAAGGTAAAAAGGGTTGTGAGGAAGGCGCCATAGCGAGCAGGCGTCGCTTCCACATTCTCGAGCTTGTCAGGCACCAGCGTCCAAGCGGCCATGGCGAGGAATGACAGACCAACGGCGATTTTGAAGGTCGGGCCGGCGAACCAGCCCGCCAGCGCTGCGCCCGCCCAAGCGGCAAGGGCGTGGTTGACCAGTGTTGCCACCAGAATGCCGGCAACGATGGGCAGCGGACGGCGAAAGCGCGACGCCAGCATGATGGCCAGCAATTGGGTTTTGTCACCCATTTCGGCGAGGCCGACAATACCGGCGGCGCTGAAAACGATGTTTGGAAAGGTGGTCAATTTCTGTTCCGGGGCCGGGCAGGAGGACAGGCGATGACACGACCTTCCCCGCCCGGCCGGGCAGGAAAGTCGTGTCATCGGTCTCGCCCTGACGGTGCCCCGTCTTGCCGCGCGCCACGACCCTTCGGCCGAGTATGTTGACGCTGCGGGGTCGCACTGCTGCGACTGGCTACTCCCCGAATGACGCCCGTCCTTATCCCGCCAGTGTCGGCGCCGCAAGCCGCTCGCACAGACCGTGGTAACCCCAACTCTTGCCGTTTGGCCGCTGGTGGCGCAGGCTTGACCGCATGCGAATGTTTTTTGTTACCGTAATTGCGTTTTGCGCCTCCGTGTTGCCAACATTGTTCCCGGCGGGGGCGCAGACGGTGCGACCACCAGCCGAAACCGCGCCGCTTATTCCGCCGGCGACGATTGACGAGAATCTTGAGGTCGCGGGCGAGGCAATCGAGGCGGAATCGCTGCGCAGCCGGCTTTTCCTTGATGTGCATGTCAATGGCACCGGCCCGTGGCGCTTTCTTGTCGACAGTGGCGCCGATCGATCGGTGATCGGCGCGGCGCTGGCAGAACGGCTGAAACTGCCGCGCGAAGAAACCGTGATGCTGCGCGGCATGGCGGGCACTATGGAGGTTTCGACCGTACGCATCGACACGCTGCGCATTGGCCCCAGCACGATCGACACGATCATCGCGCCGGCCTTGCCGGAACGGTTTGTGGGCGCGCAGGGCATCATTGGCATCGATGCGCTGGCGGACCAGCGCATCCTGCTCGATTTTGACGCCAAGCGCGTGACCATACAGGATTCGCGCCGGCCGCAGGCGTTCGAGCCCGGCGAAATCGTTGTGACGGCGCGGCGCCGAAAGGGCCAGTTGATCCTGACGCAAGTCACGGTGGAGGGCGATCGCACCTATGCGGTCATCGATACCGGATCCGAACTGACGCTGGGCAATACCGCCATGCTGCGCCGTATCGGCCGTGCCGGCCGGGAGCGATCGCTGCAGTTGATCAGCTTGCAAAGCGTCACCGGCCAGACCTTCCTGGCAAAGGTGGCGGTGCTGCCGGAACTGCGTATCGGCGGCATCATCATGCAGAATGTTGCGGTGGCTTTTACTGATGCGCCCCCGTTCGATCTGTTCGGCCTCGACAAGCAGCCGGCGTTGTTGTTGGGCACCGATCTTTTGAAGAATTTCAAACGGTTGTCACTGGATTTCCGTAACCGCAAGGTGCGATTCACGCTGCGACGCTGACAGGCTCGCCGGCCGGGGCGCCGGCAATTTTGCGCTGCTCTCGTGGCATCACTTGTGTTGCGCGATTGTCACACCATATCGGCGTGGAACGGAGGCTGCCCCAGATGAATATCGAGAAATTCACCGATCGCGCCAAGGGTTTCCTGCAATCGGCGCAGACCGTTGCCATTCGCAACAACCACCAGCGTGTGGCGCCCGAGCATGTGCTGAAGGCGTTGCTGGAGGATGACGAGGGCATGGCGGCGAACCTGATCCGTGCCGCCGGTGGCCGTCCGGAAACCGCGGTGCAGCTGACCGACCAGGCGCTGGCCAAGATTGCGCAGGTTTCTGGCAGCGGTGCGCAGCAGTTGAGCTGGGACAGCGATACGGTGCGGGTGCTGGACAATGCCGAGCAGATCGCGACCAAGGCGGGCGACAGTTTCGTGCCGGTGGAACGCTTGCTGACGGCGCTGACGCTGGCGACCGACACGGCGGCGGGCAAGGCGCTGTCCGGCGCAGGGGTAACCGCGCAGGCACTGAATTCGGCGATCGAAAGCGTGCGCAAGGGCCGGACCGCCGACAGCGCCGGGGCGGAAGCGAACTTTGACGCATTGAAGAAATATGCCCGCGACCTGACCGAGGCGGCGCGCAACGGCAAGCTGGACCCGGTGATCGGTCGCGACGAGGAGATCCGCCGGACGATCCAAGTGCTGGCACGGCGCACCAAGAACAACCCGGTGCTGATCGGCGAGCCGGGTGTCGGCAAGACGGCTGTGGTGGAAGGGCTGGCGCTGCGCATTGCCAATGGCGATGTGCCCGATGGCCTGAAGGACAAAAGGCTGATGTCGCTCGATATGGGCTCGCTCATCGCCGGGGCGAAATATCGCGGCGAGTTCGAGGAGCGGCTGAAGGGTGTATTGGACGAAGTGCGGTCGGAAGGCAGCGATGTGGTGCTGTTCATCGACGAGATGCACACGCTGGTCGGCGCTGGCGCGTCGGAAGGATCGATGGATGCATCAAACCTGTTGAAGCCGGCGCTGGCGCGCGGCGAGTTGCATTGCATCGGCGCGACAACGCTGACCGAATATCGCAAATATGTTGAAAAGGATGCGGCGCTGGAGCGGCGTTTCCAGCCAGTGATGATCGGCGAGCCGACCGTCGAGGACACGATTTCGATTCTGCGCGGCTTGAAGGAAAAGTACGAGCTCCACCACGGCGTGCGCATTACCGATGGCGCCATCGTTGCCGCGGCGACGCTTTCGAACCGCTATATTTCGGATCGCTTTCTGCCCGACAAGGCGATCGACCTGATGGATGAGGCATCATCACGGTTGCGGATGGAGGTTGAATCCAAGCCGGAGGAGATCGAGAATCTCGACCGGCGGATCATCCAGTTGAAGATCGAGGAAGGTGCGTTGGCCCGCGAGAGCGATGCAGCGTCCAGGGAGCGTCTGTCGGCGTTGCAGACCGAACTGGCCGATCTGGAGGAGCAGTCAGACGCGCTGACGCTGCGCTGGCAGGGCGAAAAGGAAAAGTTGGCGGCGGCGACGCGCATCAAGGAACAGCTCGATACGGCGCGGCTGGAGGTGGAGCAGGCCCAGCGTGGTGGCGATTTCGCCCGCGCCGGCGAGCTGACCTACGGCCGCATCCCCGAACTTGAGGCGCAGCTTGTCGAGGCCGAAGGCGCCACCGCCAATGCGATGACGCGCGAGGAGGTCACCGCCGACGATATTGCCAGCGTCGTATCGCGCTGGACTGGGATTCCTGTCGACCGGATGCTGGAAGGCGAGCGCGAAAAGCTGCTGAAGATGGAGAGCATCCTTTCGGCACAGGTGATCGGCCAGGCGGCGGCGGTGCACGCTGTTTCGGCGGCGGTGCGGCGGGCGCGGGCCGGCCTGCAGGACCCGAACCGGCCACTGGGATCGTTCCTGTTCCTGGGGCCGACGGGTGTTGGCAAGACCGAGTTGACCAAGGCACTCGCCAATTTCCTGTTCGATGATCCTCGCGCCATGGTTCGCATCGACATGAGCGAATATATGGAAAAACATGCGGTTGCGCGGTTGATCGGGGCGCCGCCGGGCTATGTTGGCTATGAAGAGGGCGGTGTTCTGACCGAGGCGGTGCGGCGGCGGCCGTATCAGGTCGTGTTGTTCGACGAGGTGGAAAAGGCGCACGGCGATGTGTTCAACATCCTGCTGCAAGTGCTGGATGACGGGCGGCTGACCGACGGGCAGGGCCGGACGGTCGATTTCACCAATACGATGATCATCCTGACGTCGAACCTGGGCTCGCAATATATTGCGGCGCTGCGCGATGACCAGCCGGTTGCCGATGCGGAGGCGCAGGTGATGGAGGTGGTGCGCGGCCATTTCCGCCCGGAATTCCTCAACCGGCTTGATGAAATCGTGCTGTTCCAGCGGCTTGGTGAGGCAGCGATGGCGCCGATCGTCGATCTGCAGGTGTTGCGCGTGCAGGCGTTGCTGAAGGACAGGAAGATCGTGCTGCATCTGACCGACGCGGCGCGGCGCTGGCTGGCGCGGGTTGGTTATGATCCGGTTTATGGCGCGCGGCCGTTGAAGCGGACCGTGCAGAAGCATTTGCAGGACCCGCTCGCCGACCTGATCCTTGGCGGATCTGTCAGCGATGGCAGCACCGTGAATGTCGATGAAGGCGATGGCCGGCTGGTGTTGACGCCGGAAGCAAAGACCGGCGCTCCCGACGCATAGGGAGCGCCGCTGCCGATCAGTTGCCGCCGGATTTGGAGCGGCTGTCGTCGACCAGCTTGTTGGCAAAGGTCTGGTTGGTATCGTCGATATACTGCCACTGGCTCTTGGTGTGGCAGGTCTTTTTCGTCGCAACCAAGCTGCCGATTTCCTTGTCGCGGCGGCAGATCATCTTTTCCTTTGCCGGTGCCTGTGCGGCTGGCACCGCGGCTGGCTGTGGCTCTGCGGAGATGGCGGCGCTGCTGACCAGGCCGCTGGAAATGGCCGCGATGAGCAACAGATTGAGCTTCTTCACGCCTGTCTCTCCACAAAATTCCGATGACGGTCGTTTAATGCATCCGCAGCGCGGGCCGCAAGCGTCGTTTGATGTTGAACCAAAAGCCTAACGGCGCAAGATGGCGACATGATGAATATTCCAGGCACCAGAGCGATTGTCGAAGATGCGCAATGGTTTCCGCATCGGTACGACCCCAGCCATGACGCGGTACATTTTCGCAAATTGCCGCGCCAGGTCCACCGCGATGCCGTTTTCATCACCGACGAATATATTCCCGCCGGCGAGCCTGTCGTGGTGCGCCGCGCCGAGGCGATGGCGGCCGGGCCAACCGCGGCGCCGATCCATTTCATCTTTCATTCGGCCTTTTGTTGCTCGACGGTTTTGGCGCGGGCCTTTGATATCGAAGGCGTTGCGATGGGGCTGAAGGAGCCGGTGCTGCTCAACGATCTGGTCGGCTGGCAGCAGCGCGGCGGCACGGCGCGGCAGATTGCGCCGGTTCTGGACGATGGGCTGGCGTTGCTGGCGCGGCCGTTCGGCAAGGGCGAGGCGGTGATCGTCAAGCCATCCAATGTGACGCTTGGGCTGGCACCGGGCATCATGACGATGCGGCCTGCGGCACGTGCGTTGCTGTTGCACGCGCCGCTGCGGGTGTATCTTGGCTCGATCGCCAAAAAGGGCATGACCGGGCGGTTGTGGGCGCGCGACCTGCTGGTCAAGCAGATGCGCGAAGGGCTGCACAACCTGGGTTTCAGCGGCGAGGATTATCTCGGCCAGACCGATCTGCAGGTGGCCGCCATGGGCTGGCTTGCGCAGCACGCGCTGTTTGCGCGGATGATCGGGCAATTCGGGCCGGAGCGGGTGCGAAGCCTCGATTCCGAAATCCTGATGTCCGACCCGTCTGCGGCTATCGGGGCGCTCGCGCGGTTTTATGGGTTGGCGGTGGACACCGCGGCCGTCGTCGCCAGCCCGGCGTTCACTCGGCATTCCAAATCGGGCGACAGCTTTGGCGGCGCCGAACGCGCGGCCGAGAATGCTGCGGCGGCCCGCGGCAATGAGGACGAGATTGAAAAGGTCATTGTCTGGACGGAAGCGGTGGCAAAGGCCGCTGGCGTGCCGATGCGACTGCCGGCAGGACTGCTCGATTGACCCTATAGCAGCCGTGCCGCGTGCCAGTGCAGATGGTCGGCGATGAAGCTCTGGATGAACCAATAGCTGTGGTCATAGCCGGGCTGCAGGCGCAGCGTCAGCGGGATGTTGGCGGCGGCACACGCCACCTCCAACCGCTCGGGTTGCAGCTGGCTGTCGAGAAACTGGTCGGCGAGACCCTGATCGACGAGCAGATCGGGGACACGGGCGCCGGCGGCGATCAGGGCACAGGCGTCGTGTGCCGCCCAGGCCGCCGGGTCATGGCCGAGATAGAGCGGCAGCGCCTTTTGGCCCCAGGGCACTTGCGATGGCGCGACGATGGGGGCGAAGGCCGAGACGCTGCGGAAATGGCCAGGGTGTTTCAGCGCCAGCGTCAGCGCGCCATGGCCGCCCATCGAATGCCCGAGGATCGCGCTATAGCCGGGCTTTACCAGGAAATTGGCGGCGATGAGGCCGGGCAGTTCTTCGATCAGCCAGGTCCGCATCTGGAAATGCGGCGCCCAGGGGGCCTGGGTGGCATCGAGGTAGAAGCTGGCGGCCTGCCCCATGTCATAGGCCACATCATCGGCGACAGTTTCGCCGCGCGGCGAGGTGTCGGGGGTTACCAGTATCAGGCCGAGTTCGGCGGCAAGCCGTTGGGCGCCGGCCTTTATCGCGAAGGTTTCCTCCGTGCAGGTCAGGCCGGCGAGGCACCAGATGACCGGGAAGGGGCCGTCTCCCGGCGGGGTGAACACGCCGAAGCGCATGGCCGTGCCGGTGCTGGCGCTGGCGTGGGAATGGAAGGACTGGCGGCCGCCGTGGCAGGCGGCGCTGGCGGTGGTTTCCATCAGAATACCACAACGGAGCGGATGGATTCGCCGGCGTGCATCAGATCGAAACCCTTGTTGATCTCGTCGAGCGTCAGGACATGGGTGATCATCGGGTCGATCTCGATCTTGCCGTTCATGTACCAATCGACGATCTTGGGCACATCGGTGCGGCCCTTGGCACCGCCGAACGCGGTGCCGCGCCAGTTGCGGCCGGTGACAAGCTGGAACGGACGGGTGCTGATTTCTTTGCCGGCTTCGGCGACGCCGATGATGATGCTGGTGCCCCAGCCGCGGTGGCAGGCTTCCAGTGCTTGCCGCATCACCGTTGTGTTGCCGGTGCAATCGAAGGTGTAATCGGCGCCGCCGTCGGTCAGCGCGACGAGGTGCTGGACGATGTCGCCATCGACGGTGTTCGGGTTGACGAAGTGCGTCATGCCAAAGCGCTTGCCCCATGCTTCGCGCGCCGGATTGATGTCGACGCCGATGATCAGGTTGGCCCCAGCCATGCGGGCGCCCTGCAGCACGTTGAGGCCAATGCCGCCAAGGCCGAAGACGATGACATTGTCGCCGGGCCTGACGTCCGCTGTGTTGACGACCGCGCCGACGCCGGTGGTGACGCCGCAGCCGATGTAGCAGCTCGTCTTGAACGGCGCATCCGAGCGGATTTTGGCGACCGCGATTTCGGGCAGCACGGTGAAGTTGGAAAAGGTCGAGCAGCCCATGTAATGGTGCAGCATCTGGCCTTTGTAGGAAAAGCGGCTGGTGCCATCGGGCATCAGGCCCTTGCCCTGGGTGGCGCGGATGGCGGTGCACAAATTGGTCTTGCCGGACAGGCAGGACTTACACTGGCGGCATTCGGGCGTGTAGAGAGGGATGACGTGGTCACCGACCGCGACGGAGGTGACGCCGGGGCCGATTTCTCGGACGATGCCGGCGCCTTCATGGCCGAGGATGGAGGGGAACAGGCCCTCGCTGTCGAGGCCATCGAGCGTGTAGGCATCGGTATGGCAGATACCGGTCGCCATGATTTCGACCAGCACTTCACCGGCCTTGGGGCCTTCGAGATCGACCTCGACGATTTCGAGCGGGGTCTTGGGGGCGAAGGCAACGGCGGCGCGGGTTTTCATCTGTGGTCCTTTCGGCTATCCTTGACGCTCCTAGCGGCAAAGCGCGTGCTTGGGCACGTCCTTCTTGTTCACTGCGCTTGCTTTTTCTTCAATATCGGCGCATTGGCCGCTGGCGCGAAGGTGCCTGCAAGCGATCCGCGGTGCTTCGGCCCCCTCTTCGATGAACGGACCCGACAAGCATTCGTCGGACTGTTTCCGTC
>JBBQYI010000059.1:0-17153 GCA_038208825.1 Sphingomonadales bacterium
GGGCTGGAACTCACCGACCGCCCGGCGTTCAGCGTGCAATATCACCCCGAAGCCAGCCCCGGCCCGCAGGACAGCCAATATCTGTTTCACAAGTTTGTGGGTTCGTTGGAGCCGGTGGCATGACCATCGCCCGCATTGACCCTGACCAGCTGGCCGAAGAGCTGGCGGCCAACGAAGAAGTGCTCTCGGACCTCGCCGAAAATGGCGACATCGCCACCATCGAGCGCGGCATCGATCTGCACTTCAAGGGCGATCAAACCAACATCGAAATGCTGGCCAACAACGCCGAAACGCTGGGTTTTCGCTTCCTTGGCTTTGCCGAATATGAAGACGGCGATCTGTCAGCCGATTTGCAAATCGACAGCACTTCGGACCGCGAAGCCATTGCCGCGCTAACCCGCCGCGCCCTTGAAATCGAGATTCTTCACGCCGTCGAGTTCGACGGCTGGGGCTGTCACGCTGAAACTGGACTTGAAGACTGATGCCCAAACGCACCGACATCAAATCCATCCTCATCATTGGCGCCGGCCCGATCATCATCGGCCAGGCCTGCGAGTTCGATTATTCGGGCACACAGGCGGTCAAGGCGCTGAAGGCCGAAGGCTATCGCATCGTGCTGGTCAACAGCAACCCGGCGACGATCATGACCGATCCGGAACTGGCCGATGCGACCTATGTCGAGCCGATCACACCGGCGATTGTCGCCAAGATCATCGAGAAGGAACGGCCCGACGCTGTGCTGCCGACAATGGGTGGGCAGACGGCGCTGAATACCGCGCTGGCGCTGCACCGGGACGGGACGCTGGCAAAGTTCAATGTCGAGTTGATCGGTGCCGATGCGGAAGCCATCGACAAGGCCGAGGACCGGCTGAAGTTCCGCGATGCGATGGACAAGATCGGGCTGGAATCGCCACGCTCCCAGATCGCCCATTCGATCGACGAAGCCATGGTGGCGCTCGATTTCGTTGGGCTGCCGACGATCATCCGGCCCAGTTTCACCATGGGCGGCACCGGCGGCGGCATCGCCTATAATCGCGAAGAGTTTGTAAAGATCGTCACCGGCGGTCTCGATGCCAGCCCGACCACCGAAGTGCTGATCGAGGAATCGGTGCTCGGCTGGAAGGAATATGAGATGGAGGTGGTGCGTGACCGCGCCGACAACGCCATCATCATCTGCTCCATCGAAAATGTCGATCCGATGGGCGTCCACACCGGCGATTCGATCACGGTCGCGCCGGCGCTGACGCTGACGGACAAGGAATATCAGATCATGCGCAATGCGAGCATTGCTTGCCTGCGCGAAATCGGTGTCGAAACCGGCGGCTCGAATGTGCAGTTCGCGGTCAATCCTGCCGATGGCCGGCTGGTGGTGATCGAGATGAATCCGCGGGTGTCGCGGTCATCGGCGCTCGCTTCCAAGGCAACCGGCTTCCCCATCGCCAAGGTCGCGGCATTGCTGGCGGTTGGTTACACGCTCGATGAGGTGATGAACGACATCACCGGCGCGACGCCGGCGTCGTTCGAACCGACGATCGACTATGTCGTCACCAAGATTCCGCGCTTTGCCTTCGAAAAATTCAAGGGCGCCGAGCCCCTGTTGTCGACCGCGATGAAATCGGTTGGCGAAGTGATGGCGATCGGCCGTAATTTCCAGGAAAGCGTGCAAAAGGCGCTGCGCGGGCTGGAAACCGGGCTGTCGGGCTTTGACGAGGTGGAATTCCTTGTCGGCGCGACGCACGACGAGATCGAGGCGGAGCTTTCGCGCGCCACGCCGGATCGGCTGCGCGTTGCCGCGCAGGCTCTGCGTGAAGGCATGAGCGTCGAGCGCATCCATGAGATTGCCCGGTTCGAGCCCTGGTTCCTGCGCCAGATCGAGGAATTGATCGAGATCGAAGCCAAGGTGCGCGCCGAGGGCCTGCCAAAGGGGCCGAACGGGTTCCGCCGGCTGAAGGCCAAGGGCTTTTCCGATGCGCGGCTGGCGACGCTGTCGGGCAGGACAGAGGCCGATGTGGCCGCCGCTCGCCGCGCCCTGAACGTCCGCCCGGTGTTCAAGCGCATCGATACCTGTGCCGGCGAATTCACCGCCAAGACGCCATACATGTATTCGACCTATGAAGCCCCCAGCTTTGGCACGCCCGATTGCGAAAGCGAGCCGAGCGATGCGACCAAGATCGTCATCCTGGGCGGTGGCCCGAACCGCATCGGGCAGGGCATCGAATTCGACTATTGTTGCTGCCATGCCTGTTTTGCGCTGCACGACGCCGGCTATGAAACCATCATGATCAATTGCAATCCGGAGACGGTTTCAACGGATTATGACACCTCGGACAGGCTGTATTTCGAGCCTTTGACCGCCGAGGACGTGCTCGAGGTGCTGCACAAGGAGATGCAGAAGGGCCGGCTTGCGGGCGTCATCGTGCAGCTTGGCGGGCAGACGCCACTGAAGCTGGCGCATGCGCTGGAGGCGGCGGGTGTCCCGATTCTGGGCACGGCGCCGGACAATATCGATCTCGCCGAGGACCGCGAACGCTTTGCCGCGCTTATCGAGAAATTGCGGTTGAAACAGCCCGAAAACGGCATCGCCCGGACGCGTGAGGAGGCCATCGAGGTGGCGACGCGCATCGGTTACCCGGTGTTGATGCGGCCATCCTATGTGCTGGGCGGCCGCGCAATGGAGATCGTCGAGACCCAGGCCCAGCTCGAAGCCTATATTCGCGAGGCGGTGGTGGTGTCGGGCACGTCGCCGGTGCTGATCGATCGTTACCTGCGGGACGCCATCGAGGTGGATGTCGATGCGGTTGCCGATGGTGACACGGTGTTCGTTGCCGGCGTGTTGCAGCATATCGAGGAAGCCGGCGTGCACTCAGGCGATTCGGCCTGTTCTTTGCCACCCTACAGCCTGTCGGCCGAGATCATTGCCGAAATCGAGCGGCAGACAAAGGTGCTGGCCGCGGCGTTGAATGTCCGCGGGCTGATGAACATCCAGTTCGCGGTAAAGGATGGCGAGGTTTACCTGATCGAGGTCAACCCGCGCGCCAGCCGTACCGTGCCGTTTACCGCCAAGGCGACGGGTATCCAGGTGGCAAAGATCGCGTCGCGCGTCATGGCCGGCGAGAAATTGGCGGATTTTGATCTTTCGGCGCGCAATACCGGCGATCATATCGCGGTGAAGGAGGCGGTGTTCCCCTTCGCTCGCTTCCCCGGCGTTGATCCGGTGCTTGGCCCCGAAATGAAATCAACTGGCGAGGTGATGGGCATCGACAGCGATTTTGCGACCGCCTTTGCGAAGGCGCAGTTGGGCGCGGGCGCCGTATTGCCCGAAGCCGGCAATGTGTTTGTTTCGGTAAAGGATGGCGACAAGGAACTGGTCGTGCCAGCCATGCGCGATCTGATCGGCATGGGTTTCAGCGTTGTCGCAACGGATGGCACCGCAAGGGTTCTGGCGGCTGCCGGTCTGCCGGTAACGCATGTCAACAAGGTGGCCGAAGGCAGGCCACATATCGTCGACCGGATCAAGGATGGCGAAATTGCCTTGATTTTCAACACAACAGAAGGCGTTCAATCGCTCAAGGATTCTGCTTCCATCCGCGCATCGGCGCTTTATGGCCGCGTGCCGTACTTCACCACGGCGGCGGCTTCGATCGCTTCGGTCGCGGCAATTGCAGCGCTTCGACGGCGTGCGCTTGAAGTAAGGCCCCTGCAGGCCTATCATAAACAACCCGAGACTTGAGCAACCCCCGGATAGCGAGCGACCCGCAGGCGGGATAACCCGCCGGTGGTAACGAGTGTTTTGTGTGGGGCGAAGTTCGAACGATCAGAAGGTTGAGTGACGCGAATGGCGACTGTCGAAAAACTGCCCATGCTGGCAGAAGGCCACGCCCAGTTGGCAACAACGCTGCGCCGGCTGAAAGAAATCGAGCGGCCAGAGGTGGTCGAGGCGATCGAGGTGGCGCGCGCCCATGGCGACCTGTCCGAAAACGCCGAATATCATGCCGCCAAGGAACGCCAGGGCCAGATCGAGGCGCAGGTCATCGATCTGGAAGACCGGCTGGCCCGTGCGATGATCATCGATCCGCGCGAGCTTTCGGGCGATCGCGTCGTGTTTGGTGCAACGGTCCATCTGATCGACGAGGACGACAAGAAGATTGTCTATCAGATCGTCGGGCAGACCGAGGCGGATGCCCGCGTCGGCCGCATCAGCTATTCATCGCCGTTGGGCCGCGCCCTGATCGGCCGCCGCATTGGTGAGGAAGTCGAAGTGACGACGCCATCGGGCGACCGTTATTACGACATCGAAAGCATCGAATTCATCTGATCGCCGACAGGCGGGTGCCGTGTTTCCGCGGCGTCCGTCGCCTTCCAGCCGCGATCGAGTGCCATTTGTGAAACCTTTCAAGCCGCCCGTTCCAATTGCGACCAACAGCCTGATTGGCCTTTGCGTTGCCGTGCAGGCGGCGATCAGCGTGTCGGGGCCTGGTTTTGGTGAGCGTCTGGCATTCGGTTACGGACTGATTCCGGCGCGGATTACGGCGGCGGTGACGGGTCTAGCGGAACCTATGACAGCGTTTGTCACCCTGTTCAGCCACATGTTCCTTCACGCCGGCTGGGTGCACCTGTTCCTGAACCTGATTTTCATGGCCTGGGTTGGCCGTTATGTCGAATGGGTCACGGGGCGGCTGGCGCTGGTCGGCATCTTTATCGGTGGCGGGCTGATGGGCGGCCTGTTGCAGGTGGTTGTCGGGCCGAATTCGCCGATCCCGGTTGTGGGCGCGAGTGGCGCCATTGCCGCGGTGTTCGGCGCCTATGCGGTGTTGTTCGCCAGCAGCCGGGTGCAGGCTCGCAAGGTGCTGGGCATCGCCATGTCAGGTGAGACGTTGACGGCGCTGTGGTACGCGGCGACGTGGATCGGTCTGCAACTGCTGACGGCGCTGGCGTTTCGGGGCGATGGCATGCAGATAGCGATCTGGACGCATATCGGCGGTTTCCTGACGGGGCTGGTGGTGGGCCGCATTTGGGGCTCCGGGCCTAAGCCTGAATAGCGGGCTATCGGTCTAGGTGGCTGGCACGGCTGGCCGCATCGCGTAACAAGGTGGCATGCATGCCATCGTCTGCCACCATCTCGCCACGGATCGTTCCGGATTGCAACTGGAGGCCGATTGGCCCGAGCCGGCGTTGCCCGGCCCCGGCGAAGTGACCGTGGCGATGCGGGCGGCGTCGCTGAACTTTCCAGATCTGTTGATGTTGGTCGGCGGCTATCAATTCAAGCCTGAGGTGCCGTTCATTCCGGGCACGGAGGGCTGCGCCACGGTGATTGCCGCAGGGGCCGGCGTGGAGGCCTTGCTGGGCCAGCGAGTGATTGTCGGGGCGCGTGGCGGTTGTTTTGCGGAGCGCCTGACCTTGCCGGCGACGGGCGTCCGGCCGGTGCCTGAAGGGCTGGATGATGGGGAAGCTGCGGCGTTCACCGTTGGCGCGCTTACTGCCTGGGTTGGCCTGATGATCCGCGGGCGGCTGGCGGCTGGCGAGCGCGTGCTGGTGACGGGGGCGGGTGGCGGCATGGGGCTGGCGGCGGTGGCGCTGGCGGCGGCAGAGGGCGCCGAAGTGATCGCCGTGGCGTCTTCGGAAGCCGGGCTGGAGGCCGCGCGCGAGGCCGGGGCGCGAGAGACGATATTGATCGATCGCGCGACGCCGGCGCTTGGGCTGAAGGATGTCGATATCGTGTTCGATCCGGTGGGCGGGGTGCTCGCCATGCCGGCGATCCGGACCTTGCGGCGGAACGGGCGGTACCTGATCATCGGTTTTGTCGGCGGTGTCGAGCGGTTCCCGCTCAATCGGGCGTTGATCAAGGAGATCGAGGTGATCGGTGTGCGCGCTGGCGAATATGCCCGGCAGGACCCGGATGCCGGCCGGGCCAATATTGCCGCCATTGACGCGCGGGCGGCGGTTTTGCGACCGCAAATCGGCATGACGGTGGCGCTCGCGGATGTGGAACAGGCCTTTTCGGCGATGGCGGCGGGCCAGTTGACGGCAAAGGCGGTTGTGGCAATCGGTTGAGCCAGCGGATGCCTGCTCCAAGCCTATTGTCGTTTTTGTCGCCAGGCAAGCACCAGCGCCGGCAGCAGGGCAAGGCTCATCAGCGTTGAAGTGACCAGCCCGCCGAGAATGACAACGGCCATCGGGCCTTGCACTTCCCGCCCGCTCTGGCCTGCTTCCAGCGCCAGTGGGGCAAGGCCGAGCGCGGTGACCAGCGCCGTCATCAGGATGGGCGTCACGCGTTCGCGGGTGGCGCGCAGCACGGTGGTGAGGCCGAATGGCTCGCCCTCCGCCTCTACAAGATGATCGACGTGCGAGATCAGCAGGATGGCGTTGCGGGCAGCGATGCCGAACAGCGTCACAAATCCAACGAGCGCGCCAAGTGACAGCACGCCACCTGTCAGCCAGGCCGCGATGACGCCGCCAGCCAGCGCAAAGGGCGTGCCGGCGGCGATGAGCAGCGCCGGGCGCGGCCCGCCAAAGGCGAGCACCAGGAGCGCCGCAACTGCAATGGCGGCGGCGGCGACATTGATGGCGAGCTGACGGGTGGCCGCGGCCTGTCCCTCCGCAAGACCTGAATAGCCGAGGTAGACCCCCGGGGGCAGTGGCACGTCGCGTGCGATGGCAGCGCGGGCGGTGGCGACAAAGCCGATTACGTCGCTGCCTATGGGGTTGACCGTTACCACCTGGCGGCGGCGGCCTTCGTCGTGATTGATCGCCAGGCGACCGTCGCTGGGGCGGATATCGGCTACATCGGCCAGCCGTGCCGTTGTACCATCCGCGCTGCGCACCAACAGATCGCCGACCGATTCCGGATCGCGGCCCGCCGAATCCAGCGTCAGGGCAATGTCGGTCGTGCGGTCGGCGCTGGCGGATTGGGCAACGACCCGGCCCTGAAAGGCGATCTCGATGGAATCCGCAGCGTCCGATGCCGACACACCGTGCAGGGCGAGCCCGCGCGGATCGAGCCGGACGGTGAGCTTGGGGGCGCCGCTAGGGGATTTCACCTGCACATCGGCGGCATCGGGCAGGCGTTTCAGCCGTGCGGCGATGGCGTTGGCAACGCGGTCCAGCGTATCGAGATCGCCGCCATAGACGCCAATTGCTACCGCAGCGGTCTCGCCCGACAGTGATTCGCGGATTCTGTCGCCAAGGAAGGTCAGCGTTTCGCTGGACAGGCCGGGGTAACGATCAAGCACGGCGCGGATATCGGTGAGAGTCTGTTCTTCGCCGGCGGCGCTGACATCGTTCAGTTCGACGTGGAATTCGCTGCGATGCGGGGGAAAAGTATCTTCACCGGCTTCGGCACGGCCAATCTGTTGTTCGACGCTGGCAATGGCAGGCAGCGCCAGCAGATCGCGCGAAATGCGCCGGCCGACATCGCGCATATAGTCGATGGAGGCGCCGGAAGGGCCGGACACCTGGATCACATAATGGCGCTCACGAAATGCCGGCAGCAGTTCGCCGCCAAAGCTGAGCGCTGCGAGCAGCGCCGCGACGCCGATCAACGCGGTTGCGGCAATGACCGCGCCGGGTGCATCGCAAACCCGTGCGACAAGGCGGGCATGGCGGGCCTTTATGGCTGTGATCAGCCGGGGCTCATGGTGTTCGTCGAGCTTGCCCAGCATCAGCAGCGACAGCGCCGGCGTGACCGACATGGCGACGAGCAGCGAGGCCATGGTGGCGAGCAAAAAGGACAACGCCAGCGGCGAGAAGAACGCGCCCTGCAGACCAGTGAGCGCCAGAATGGGGGCAATCGTGAAGGCGAGGACGAAGGTGGCGTAAACGACAGGCGCGCGCACTTCGATGGAGGCGGCGGCGATGGTTTCGGCGCGGGGCCCATCGGGATTGAGCCGCAGGCGTCGCAGGATGTTTTCAACATCGACAATGGCGTCATCGATGACCACGCCGAGTGCAACCGTCAGGCCGCCCAATGTCATGGTGTTGATCGTCTGGCCCATGCGATCGAGCACGATCAGCGCCGCCAGCAGCGACAGCGGGATGGCGAGAAAGGTGATCAGCGCCGCACGAATGTTGCGCAGGAAGGCGAACAGCACAAAGCCGATCAGCGCCGCGCCGATCAACAGGTCGCGTTCGACACCGGACAGTGCCGTTTCGATAAAATTGGCGGGGCGATGCAGGCGCGGCGCGAGCGTCACACCTTGTGACGCCAGCGCCGGGCGCAATTCGGCCAGCGCTGCTTCAACCGCGAGCGTGGTTTCGAGCGTGTTGGCGCCATACTGGCTCGACAGGGCGATGAGGACGCCGCGTTTTCCCATTATGAGCGCATCTCCCGATTTGGGGGTGGCGGCATAGCGCACGCTGGCGACATCGCCGATGCGCAGCGGCGTGGCGATAACAGTGCTTGCAGGGCTTGCGGCGCCGCTGGGCACGGGCGTCATTGCCAGGGTTTCGGGGGTCGACGCGCCGGATTCGGGGGCGACAAGGATGCGCTGGCTGGGCGTGTCGGCGAAGCCGCCACCGCGCACCGTTGCCGCAGATTGTATCGCCGTCGTCACATCGGCAGCTGTGACGCCGCGCGCCACCATCGCCGTGGGATGAAGTTCAACATTCAGCCGGCGTTCGTCACCGCCAAACACCACCGCACGGGCGACGCCGGGCACGGCCAGCAAGCGCGGGCGCACGGTCCATTGCACCAGATCACGCAGCGCCATCGGGGAGAGGCGATCGCTGGTGAAGCCGATTTTCAACAGATCCATTGTCGAGGAGGTGAGCGCGCTGAGAGCGGGTACGCCGACGTTGGCAGGCAGCCGGGCCGTGGCTCCTGATACGGCTTCGGCCAGCACCTGGCGGTCGCGATAGGGATCGGTGCCGGCTTCGAACACCACATCGATGACGGACAGGCCCTGGATTGATTGGGAACGCACGCTGGCGATGCTGTTGGTGCCGCTGATCGAAGTTTCCAGCGGCCGGGTAACCAGCGCTTCGACCTGTTCCGGTGCAAGACCTGGCGCTTCGGTTTGCACCGATGCCTGGGCCGGCACGAATTCGGGGAATACGTCGTAGCGCGCGTTGGCAACGGTCAATGCGCCATAGGCGAGAAGCAACAGCGCCACGAGTGTCACCATGACGGGGTGGCGCAGCGACCCGCGGACGATGGCGGAGAGAATCATTCGTCCTCGCCGCTAGAATCGCCGCTCCGTTCAGCGGCGAGCACAGCGCCGGCGCCAGTGGTGACGATCGCATCGCCCGGCATGACACCTTTGGTGGCGAACCAGCCATTATAGACGGGGCGGGCGTCGACCAACTCGCGGCGCTGGAACTGCGCCGGTGCGGATTGACGATAAACCCACAGGCTGCCGTTCCAGCGCAGCACGGACTCTCGGGGGATTATGACGCCTGTTGTTGTGCCGCCGCTGGCGATGGTGGCGGGCAACAGCCGGCCGGCGGTGGTGTTGCGGGCGCCTGGTCCGCGGAGGATGGCGAGCACGCCGGCACTCTGAAGCCTGGCATCGGCGGCGGCGGCTGGGCCGATGACGGTAGCATTGCCAGCACCATCGATGCGGATGCGGCTGCCGGTGGCGGGGGCGGCGCCTGGTATGTCGATGCGGAGCAGCGCGGCTTGGCCATTCGCTGCATCTGCGATCAGCCGGGCGCGGGCGGCGTCGCCAAGCACGGCGAGACCTGGGCCGAATTCGAGCGCGACGCGGCGCCGCGCCTGTTCGGTGCGGGCGGCATCGGCAGCGGCCTGGGCGCGAGCGACTTGCACTGCACGGGTGGAGGCACTCTGATCTTGTGCGGCAAGCGCCACCAGCCGCGCGGCATCGGCGGCGGAAGCAGCGGCCGCGGCCCGGGCGACAGCTATATCGCCATTGATGGCGGCGAGCGGCGCCAGATCGAGCGCCCGGGCATAGCCGCTGGCCAACGAGGGCGCCGTTGCGGCGGCAAGTCGGCTGGTGGCGACGCCAAGGCGTTTCTGCAGCGCGGCGTCCATGGCGATGTCGCCATCGGCACGGGCAGCGGCAGCCGGCGACGGCACATCGGGTTCGGGCGCAGCGTGCCGGTCGGGCCACAGGGACATGGCCGCCCAGGCCAGCAGGGCGCCCAATCCGACCAGTGCCGCTGCCATCCAGCCCTTCATGGTGTCGTCCCGTTTCCTGCGTTTATCGCCAGTTCTGGCCCCCACAATGGGCGGCGCAGGGCATCTTCAAGCGTCGCGTCGCTGGCCTGTACCCGGGCCAGCGCATCGAGTTCCGAGGCACGCGCTAGCCGGGCGCCGGCAGCGGCCGCGGCCCATTCGCTGCGATCTATGCTGCCGGCAGCGAGTTCACGGTCGGCCTGTGCGGCGAGGCGGTCTGCGGCGGGTATCTCGCCGCTGCGCACGCTGACCAGCAGATGGCGCGCCTCAGCAGCAGCGGCATAGGCGCGATCGATTTCGGATTGGGCGGTGGCGACGGTCGATTCCAGCCGGACGCCGGCTTCGGTGCGGCGAGCCTGTGCGGCAGCGATGGCGCTCCGGTTCAGATCGAGCGGTGGCAGCACAAGGCCGACGTTGACGGGAAGTTTAACAAGCCCGCGTTCCCAGGTGAAGCCGGGGCCGATGCTGATCGCCGGATATTGCTTGGCGATTTCGCCGCGCAGATCGGCGTCGCTCTGATCATAGGCAACCACCGATTTCAGTACATCGGCGCGGCTGGCCAGCGCGGCGGCGCGGGCATTGGCGTCGGGCGCGGCAGGCGCCGGCAGAGGGGCATCGAAATTGTCCCATGTGAGTGCGATTCCGGTGACGGCGTTGGCGGGTATACCGATGGCAGCGGCGAGTGCCGCATCGGCGCTGTTGGCAAGTGTGCCCGCATCGGCGCGGCGGCGCACGGCATCGGCGGCATCGGCGCGGACGCGTTCCAGATCGGCACGCGACGCGGCGCCGGCGACAACGCGGCGTTCGACAACGGCGAACTGGCGTTGTCGAACCGCGATGATCGCGTCGAACAGCGCGATCTGGCGGGCGGCGATCAGGCGATCCGTGAGCGCGCGGCGGATCGCCATGCGCACGCCCCAGATGGTTTCGGCAAGATCCTGCCGGGCGCCGGTAACCGCCAGATCGATGCTGGTCAGGCGTGGTCGACGCCGGCCGGCTGTTTCGATCGGGAAGTCAAATACGCCGCCGAACAGCCAAGGCGAGCTTTCGGGCGGGTGGACCGAATATTCGCTGGTTAGTGTAAGCGTCGGCCCGGTGCGGATGCGGGCGGCACGGGCGGCGGTGATGGCAGTTTGCAGCGCTGCGCGGGATGCAGCGATGGTTGGGCTGTTGTCCAGCGCTGCGGCGAACAAAGTGAGCCGGTCCCAATGCGAGCCGTCCCATTGCGCCGTCGGGACCATCCTGTTGACCCGCCGTGTGACCGCAGCAGCGTCCAGGCTGCGCTCCGCGCGTGCTGCGGCGAGATTCGTCGGTGCCAGCGGCTGCGGCTGGTATGCGACACAGGCCGAAAGCAGCAGGAGTGGCAGAAGGGCGGGCAGTACGCGCACGATTTCCAATTTCAGCAAGGTCGGGAAGCTCTACGCTTTATGCGAGGGTCGCACGGGCTTGGCCACCCCAGGCATTATCCTTTGGTAACAATTGAATGCTCTGGCCTATTGTCAAATATCGTCTGCAAATACGTCAGCAAATTGTCATGAAACCCGACCATCGGCTCATTTGAGCGCCGCGCAGCATTGTTGGCCGCGCGCACCAAAAGGGGGGCTTTCATGCTGACATCCAATCGACGCTGCGCGTGGCTGCTTCGTGTATCGTTGCTCGGATTGCTCGCTGCGCCCGCCTCGGTATTGGCCGCAGGCGCGGATGCTGCGGCTTCGACCGATGCAGCGCCCATTTTCGGCGACCAGATTGTCGTCACCTCGACGCGCGTCAACGACCAGACGCCAATCATGGCATCGTTGAAGACCACGCAGCCGCAATCGATCATCAACCGGACCGTCATCGCGAACGTCGTTCCCGCCACCGCCGATTTCAACGATGTAGTGCTGCTGACGCCCGGCGCGTCTGGGTATAGCAACGGCAATGGCCCGGGCCTGTCCGAATCCAAGATCGTGCTGCGCGGCTTCAAGGACGGCAACTACAACGTCACCATCGATGGCGTGCCGTTCGGGGATACCAATGATCCGACACATCACTCCACCAGCTATTTTCCCAACGGCACCTATGAACAGATCATCGTCGATCGCGGACCGGGCAACGCCAGCCAGCTTGGCCAGGCGACCTTTGGCGGCAACATCAACATCATCAGCCGGGCAGTTGCCGACAAGTTCAGCGGCGCAGCCGAGGTCAGCTATGGCACCTGGAACACCCAGTTGTATCGCGGCACGTTGCAGACCGGTGATATCGGCCACAGCGGTATCAAGGCGGTCATCGTTGGCGAACACAAGAAGACCGATGGTGCGCTGAGTTATTCACCGCTGCGCGCCGATAATATTTTCGGCAAGATTTCGGCACCGATCGGCGGCACTGGGCTGTTGACGATCATGGCGTCGTACAACGACAATTATTTCAACCAGAACGACAACAATGGCGCGACGCTGGCGCAGATGGCGCTGTATGGCAAAAATTTCGGCAACAGCAACCCGAATGACCCGAATTTTGCCAGCAACCCCTACAAGCAGACCCGCGCCGATTATAATTTCACCCACAAGCAGAGCGATTTCGAGATCGTCCGGCTTGAAGTTGGTCTGACCGACCATTGGAAGATCGACAACAAGACCTATACCTATTTCTACAAGAACTACACGGTTTCAACGACCGACCCGACCGTGCTCAGTTCGACATTGTCGGCGTCGCCCATGATCAACGGCAAGATCACCAAGGTTGCCGGGGACATTCCGGGCTATACCAAGTTGAATCAGTATCGCGTCTGGGGCGATATCCTGCAGACCAGCTATGATACTGGCTTCGGCGAGCTGAAGGTCGGTGCCTGGCTCGAATTTTCGAACACGCACCGCTATCGCTATGATTATGACTTTACGCGCAGCACCTTGACCGACGGCGTGCTGGTCAACGGTGTGCCGAATTTCGACCAGAAGACCAGCGGCCAGATCGGCATCGATGCCAATGGCAACGCCATCAACGGACCGTATCTGCAGCTAAATGGCCAGCCATTGCCGCAGAACATTCAGTTCGACGAAAATTCGAGCTGGTTCCAGCAGCAGGTTTTCGCCCAGTTCGAATGGAACCTGACCGACAAGCTGACCATCACGCCCGGTGTCAAATATGTGAACTTCACCCGTAGTGTGCTTTCGCCAATAGCCACGCAAAAGACTCGGCAGGGCACGATTGCCGACGCCAATTTCAAGGCGACGCTGCCGTTTGCGACGGTGAACTACAAGATCCGCGACAATTGGACGGCTTATGGTCAGTACGCGAAGGGCTTCCTGATCCCGGCGCTGGCCAATCTGGAGGTGCAGACTACGGCGCCGCTGATCCCCGATCCAACCAAGACCACCAATTATCAGTTGGGCACGGTCTACGCCGGGGACAATCTCAATATCGATTTCGACGCCTATCTGATCCAACTGAGCAACACGATCCTGTGCACCGGCCCGGCCAGCGCGCTGTGCACCAACACTGGCGATCCTTCGACATACAAGGGGCTTGAGGGCCAGATCAGCTATGCACCGATCCACGGTCTGACGCTGTTGGCCAATGGCTCGATCAACAGTTCGAAGGACGATGTGACCGGGTTCCGCGTGCCCTATGCGCCGGATTATACGGCGCTTGCCGGGGTGCTTTACAACAATGGCCGCTATAAGCTGAGCTATGTCCACAAGTTCACCGGCAAGGCCTATGCCGGGGCCAATGAAACCAACCCGATCCCGGCCTATTCACTGGGCATTGCCTCGGCAGAGGCGGGCATCGGCCCCGTGGCGCTGCGGCTGGTGGTGTATAATGTGTTCAACAATCGCTCGGTGATCAACATTTCGGGCGGCAACCAATATTTCTTCAACACAGTGCGCAGCTATCAGGTAACGGGCGTGCTGCGTTTCTAAAGGATGATCTGATGCTGGCATCCGCCGTCGCCCTGGCTGCATTGGCAGCGAACCCGGTGGCGGTGCCGGTAGCAGCGTATGTCGTAATGGCGGACGGCGGCGCTGTGGCGCGAGCGATTACCGAAGCTGCCTGCCCGTTGCTCGACGCGGACGGGCGGGCGATCACCATGACAGTGCGGGCAGCGTCCGGGACCGTTGCGCAGCGGTCGACGGCATCGCCGGCCGAACTTTCCAAGCCTTCTGCATTTCCGGTGACGGTGTGCGAGGCGGCGGTGCCCAAGGGCGCGCGGCGTCTGAGAATCGCCGGCCGAACCTTGCCCGTGCCGGCGAAGCGGATGTGGCGCATCGTGGTTATCGGCGATACCGGGTGTCGGCTGAAAGCAGCGGACAGCGCCTATCAGCCGTGCAACGATCCGGCGGCATTTCCGTTTGCCCGGATTGCGGCGAGTGCGGCGGCGTGGAAACCCGATCTTGTTGTCCATGTCGGCGACTATCACTACCGCGAGAATCCGTGCCCGCCGGGTAATGCGGGCTGTGCCGGCAGCCCATGGGGCTATGGCTGGGATGCCTGGGCGGCTGATTTCTTTGGCCCGGCGGCACCATTGCTGGCGGCAGCGCCAATAGCGCCGGTGCGCGGCAACCATGAAAATTGCGCGCGGGCGGGGCAAGGCTGGTGGCGGTTCCTGGATGGCCATGCACCCGCGGCGGGGCAGGATTGCAACGATTCGGCCAATGATCATCTTGGCGATGCCAGCACGCCCTATGCTGTCGATCTTGGTGGCGGTGCCCGGTTGGTCCTGATGGACCTTGCCACCGCGTCCAACAAACCTCTAACCGATGATGACTGGCGGCGGACGGGATTTGCGGCGACCTATGCAGGGGTCGATGCACTCAGTCGCGGTGCGCGGTTCGTGTTTGCGGTCAACCACCACCCAATCCTGGGGCTGGCGGCCGTTCGCGAAGATGCTGGCGCAACGTTGAAGCCTGGCAACCGGGCCATCCAATCGGTGTTCGGCGCGATCAGCCCGCGGCAGGCGCCGGCGGGTGTTGACGTACTGCTCGCCGGCCATGTGCATCTGTGGCAGCAGGTGAGCTTCGCCGGTGCTTTCCCGAGCCAGTTCATAACCGGATTTTCTGGCACGCTAGAGGATGTGGTACCGATTCCGGCGATGCTACCGCCGGACACCGAAGCGGCGCCAGGGGCGCGGATTGCGGCGTTCAGCAGCTGGGTCGATGGCTTTGGTTATATGACCATGGAACGCACCGGTGGCCGGTCGTGGCGGGTGCTGGTGCATGATGTGTCCGGCAGGGTGGTTAATCGCTGCCGGATCAAGGGGTCGAAGTCAGTCTGCGACTTGCCGCAGGTGCGGGTTCCGTAGGTCGACGCTCAGCTATGGTGGTATAGCCGCCGTGGCGTCGGATGGGCGATCAGCGAGCGAAATGTTCGGCGTCGTTCAGGTCGACATCCATTTCGGCGCGCATCTTGGCACTGGAACGGATCTTGCCGGTGCCCTTGGCGGCGAGTTCGGCCTTCAGCACGCGGATCGGCGGGGCGTAGAGGAAGCCAAAGCTGACGGTGCCATGTTTAGATTCAACGACATGGTGGAGTCGGTGCGCCTGGACGATGCGTTTCAGATAGCGTTGTTGCGGGTTCCAGCCATGTTTGACGCGGCGATGGACGAGCAAGTCGTGGAAGCCGAAGTAAATCGCGCCATAGGCGGTGATGCCGGCGCCGATTGCGGTGAACACATGCCAGCCGTAATGCGTGCCAATCATCAGCAGGATGATCGACGGGACGGCGCCCATCACGGCGAACCAGTCGTTCTTTTCGAAAAAGCCGGTGCGCGGTTCGTGGTGGGATTTGTGCAGGCTCCACAAAAACCCGTGCATGACCCAGCGGTGGGAAACGATGGCAACGATCTCCATGATCGCGACCAGCGCGACCGCGATGAGGACAGCTTGCCAGAAAGTGATGTGTGCGGTCATCATGACCCTGCTTTAACGGCAATGCCGGTGTTTTGCATCCCGCTTTGCATCGGTGTGATTGCCGCACCCTTTTCCAGATCTGCCGAGTGTGCGACACCGGGCTTTCACCAGACGGATAACGCCCATGCGCCTGAAATTAGCCGCCTTTGCTGCCCTTGTCCTGCTTGCCGGGTGCGCGACACCGTCACAGCGGATCAGCGCGAAACTTGCCGATCTCGGCGTGCCGCCCCGTCAGGCGCAGTGCATGGGTCAAAAATTGGGAACAAGGCTCAACTATCCGCAGTTGAAGCGCCTCGATGCAATCAGCCGTATAAATGGCGGGCAGTTCGACAGGCTTCGTATTGACCAGATCGCCCGCGCCTTGGATGATCCGCGCGACCCCGCTATTGTCGCCGAAGTCATTCGCGCCGGGGTGGGGTGTCTGTTTTAGGGGTATTCTTTGGGCAAAATCTATCGATGGCGCCAGCGGCGTCCGAAGGGGCAAGAGGCATTGCCTGAGCGTGACCGTGATAGAGGTACACCGGCTAAATCGCGACGGAGCGGTAACTGGAGCGAAGGGTTGCGCGTCGTCATCCCCGGCCTGGTCATCGGCGTAGTTTCGGGAGTTGTGCTTTTGGTGGACGATCCTGGATCGCTCATTCGGCCTTCTTCAGGGCCTATGGCCCGGTCTGAAGTGTTGCAGGCGCCGCCAGTCTCCGAGCCTGTGGCCCGGCCTGAAATGCTGACGGCGCCGCCTGTTGCAAAGCCTGTTGCGCGGCCTAAATCTTTTCGGGCTCCGGCTGTCAGGTCGGCGCGGCGTTACTATTCGGGGTGCAACGAGGTGCGTGCTGCGGGGCTTGCACCGCTATATCGGTGGCAGCCCGGGTATCGCGAGGACATGGATGGCGACGGCGATGGAATCGCTTGTGAACCGATCCGTTAGACGATGGATACGGCGGAAGGCACCATTTCTAACGCCCGCCAACGCGCTTCCCGCCGAACCCCTTTTTCTTCATCTTCTCAAATCGCGTCGTCCGCGTCCCCGGCGCGCCGCCCATGCTGCGGCCCTTGATGGGGGCGGCGCGGTCGCGATCCGGGATGCCGAGTTCGTCCATTTCCAGGCGCCTGATCTGGTCGCGTATGGCGGCGGCGGTTTCGAA
>JBBQYI010000060.1:0-16367 GCA_038208825.1 Sphingomonadales bacterium
GATATCGGTGAACACGCCGTCAAACACCATGATGCCCGCCGCCCGCGCCGCCATGACGATCGCCGACAGCGCATACAGCAGCGGTGTCCGCGCCGCATCGGGCCGGGCGTGCAGATCAACGGCCAGGTCCGCCATGCCGGCAACCAGCCCCGCCACCCCCGGCACCGCGGCAATCGCCGGCGCATCGATCACCCCGCGCGGCGTCTCGATCATCGCCCAAACCGGCAACCCGCCGGCCATCGCCACGGCCCGCGCCGCCGCCGCCGCACCATCGACCTTGGGCACTACGACCGCCGCAAAACCGCCGCCCCGTGCCGCCGCAAAGTCAGCCTCGGCCCAGGCCGTCGAAAGCCCATTGGCGCGTAACAGCAATTCGCGCGCACCCCAGCCGCCGGCCTGCGCCGCCGCCACCGCCGCCGCCCGCGCCGCCGGCTTGGCATCGGGCTGCACCGCATCTTCCAGATCAAGGATCACGCAATCGGCCGGCAGCGTCCGCGCTTTCGCCACCGCGCTCTCCCGGTTCGCCGGCAAATACAGAACCGATCGCCGCGCCCGAACCGGATCGTTCGAAATATCGCCCATCACCCCTCGCAATTCGTTCGCCCGACAACCAGATAATCTTTATTGAAGATCAACCGGATGGACCGCATCGTCAACCAAGGAGCGTCACCCCGTGACCGCAAGTATTTTCGCCATCGCCTTTCTGCTGCTGGCAATCATCGCCGTCGCCCGCGCCGTTGTCGTCGTGCGCCAGGGCTTTGAATACACGCTGGAACGATTCGGCCGCTTCACCATGACTCTGCGCCCGGGTTTCAGCCTGATCATCCCGTTTGTCGATCGGGTCGGCCGCCGCGTCAACATGATGGAGCAGGTGCTCGACATTCCGGGGCAGGAAATCATCACCAAGGACAATGCCATCGTCGCCGTCGATGGCGTGGTGTTCTACCAGGTACTCGAAGCCAACAAGGCGGCTTATGAAGTCAGCGATCTCTATTCCGCCATCATCAACCTGACGACGACGAACCTGCGCACCGTCATGGGCTCGATGGACCTTGATGAAACCCTGTCGAAACGCGATGCCATCAACGCCCGGCTGCTCACCGTCGTCGATGAAGCCACCCACCCCTGGGGCATCAAGATCACCCGCGTCGAATTGAAGGATATTCGCCCGCCGGCCGATATCGTCAACGCCATGGGCCGCCAGATGAAGGCCGAACGCGAAAAACGCGCCAACATCCTTGAAGCCGAAGGGCTGCGCGCGTCGGAAATCCTGCGTGCCGAGGGCGCCAAGCAATCGCAGATCCTGCAAGCCGAAGGCCGGCGCGAAGCTGCCTTCCGCGATGCCGAAGCCCGCGAACGCGCCGCAGAAGCCGAAGCCAAGGCCACCACCATGGTCTCCGATGCCGTCGCCGGCGGCGATGCCCTGGCGCTCAACTATTTCGTCGCGCAGAAATATGTTGAGGCGATGCAGGCCTTTGCTACCTCGCCCAATTCGAAAACCGTGTTCATGCCGTTCGAGGCATCGGCGCTGGTCGGCAGCCTTGGCGGCATCGGCGATCTGGTGCGCGGCGTGCGACCCGATGCCAAGCCGGATGGTGAAGCCAAGCCACAAACCCGCCGTGTCGAAACGCAGTCGCAACGCCGTATCGGACCGTTTGAACAGGCATGACGCCGGACGACATCATGAACGCGCTCGCCACCCCATGGGGTTGGGCAGTGCTGGCGGTCGTCCTCGCCGGCGCCGAAATCATGTTGCCCGGCGTGTTCCTGATCTGGCTGGGCGCTGCCGCCGGGGCCACGGCGGTGCTCTCCGGCATCTTCGGGCTACCGTGGCAGGTGCAGTGCGTCGCCTTCGCCGGCCTCGCCATCTTGTCGGTGCTGCTCGCCCGCAATTTCCTGCCCGACCGCGATGATGCGCATGAAACTACTCTCAATCGCCGCGGCGAACGCCTGATCGGCACCTCGGTAACGGTGGTGGAAGCCATCGAAGGCGGCCGCGGACGAGTCCAGATCGGCGACAGCCCCTGGCGCGCCGAAGGGCCGGACCTGCCCGCCGGCGCCCGCTGCACCATCGTGGCGATCGAAGGCACCATCGTCCGCATCGAGCCAGCCTGAGCGCCAGACCCAAACCGCAGACGACCGGGTTGAACGGTCATCACGCCAAATTGCCGCGTCTCGAAAATATCACAGGACTTTAATCAAAAAGCCGCTTTTCGGTCGGTAGGTTCGCCCTCTCAGTCCGGGGAAGGGTTCATCATGAAACTGAAGTTAATGTTGGCCGTTGCAGCCGTCGCGCTTGCCGCAGGTGCAGGCCACGCCGCACCAGCGCCGATCGCCGGCGTCAAGAACATCATCGTCATCATCAACGATGGCGCGGGCTTTACCGTCTATGATGCTGCGCGCATGTACAATGGTGCGCCGCTGGTCACCGATGGCCGGGGCTTCAGCAAATCCTCGCTTTCAACCTACCCGCTGCGCTCCGACAGCAGCGCCAACAACCAGCCCGGCACGCTCGCGCAGGCACCGGACACGGTCTATGTCTCATCAAGCTTCTGGGATACGCGGCCCGTCGTCGGGCTGTCGGGTGTCCCCGGCTACGCCACGCCGGCGGCGGCCCAAGCAGGCTTTTCGGCAATTGCCGGCCCGCTCTATCCGTCCGCATTCGTCGGCTATGAATACAGCCGCTACGCCCATCCGGATTCGGGCAACACCGCGAGCTCGATCGCTACAGGCGTGAAGTCTTACAACAACGCCATCAACGTCGATGGCGCGGGTACGCCGCAGATTGCGATCACCGATATCATCGATGCGATGAAGGCGGTTGGCAAGAACACCGGCGTCGTTTCGACGGTGCAGTTCAGCGATGCGACCCCCGCGGCGCTTGGTGGTGCCCATAATATCGCACGCTCCAACCGCACCGCCATTGCTGCGGAGATGTTCTCAAGCGGCAAGCTCGATGTCATCGGCGGCACTGGCAATCCCGATTTCAACGACGATGGTTTGGCGCGGACACCCGCCTACACCTGGGTCAGCCAATCGCTGTGGACCGATCTGAAGAACCGCACCAACAGCAGCGGCATGAACGCGGCAAAATGGACCCTGCTGCAGGAACGCGCCGACATCGAACGCGTCGCCAACAAGCAGGTGAAGCCGCCGGCCAAGCTGGCGATGATCATGCGCGGCGACAACAGCTCGCAATTCAACCGCACCAATATCGTCCGTTCGGCCGGCCTCAACATCGATGCGACCCAGGACACCGTGCTGGCAACGCCGCTGAAGACCAATGTGCCAAGTCAGGCCAAGCTGACCGTCGCCGCGCTCAATGCGCTCGATCAAAACGGGCGCGGCTTCTTTCTGATGAGCGAGGCGGGCGCGGTCGACCGGGCCGAACACGCCAATAATACCGCGCGCATGATCGAGGAACTCAATGCGTCGGAAGCAACCGTGCAGGCAATCATCGATTGGGTGAACCGGCCCGATACCGCCGCGACATGGGCAGATACGCTGCTGATCGTCACCGCCGATCACGATCACCTGCTCTACGGTCCCAATGGCGATACCGTTCCTTTCCAGCCGCTGAAGAACAATGGCGCGGGCGTCGTGCCCGGCAATAAATGGTTCGGCCCGAACCATGGCGTCGGGCTGGTGCCGATCTATGCCTATGGTCGCGGTGCCGCCCAGGTGACGGCGCTGGCGCGCTCGGTCGACAGCTATACCGACGCGCAAGGGCGCAAGTTCGGCCATGGTGCCTACCTCGATCAAACCGAACTCGGCGCCTTGTTGAAGGCCACCGCCGGTCAATAATCCGGATCGCGTCGCGTGCAGGCCTGTACGCGACGCGCCCCATGAGACCCGGCGCTTTCAGCCGGCACCGCCCAACCGCAAAATTTAGGGGACGTCCATGACCAAGCTTCATCTTGCCGCATTCGCCGCCTTGCTCGCCGCCGCCGCACCAGCCGCCGCCGCAACATTTTCGCTCGGCGGCAGTTTTGCCGTCGATAATGGCAAGGCCGCCTACAGCTTCTACGTCGCCCAAACCGGCATCGTCACCCTGACCAGCTTCGGCTATGCGGGTGGCACCAACGGCAATGGCGACACCATAGCACGCGGCGGCTTCGATCCGGTATTCTCGCTGTACGACAACAACGGCACGGCGATCGACTTCAACGATGATGGCAATGGCGTGCCGCTAGACGCCGTTACCGGGGTAGGCGCCGATCCGCTGCTGTCGCTGTCGCTCGATGCCGGGCGATATTTTATCTATCTGACGCAGTATAATAATTTCGGCCCATTGCAGTTTCCGGGCTTCTTCGCCTTCGACGGCCAACCCGATTTTCGCGGCGGCTTTGTCGATTTCTACGGTGACCAGCGCACGGGCAACTGGTCATTCGACATCGATGGCGCCAGCGCCGCGATTGCCGGCGGGGTGCCCGAAACGGCGACATGGCTGACGATGATCATCGGTTTTGGCCTCGCCGGCGCGGCCGCGCGTCGCCGGCGTGGCGACTTCGCCGCTGCCTGATCGATACCAACCTGCAACGCCAGCGCAAGCGGCGGACCGGCGACCGGTCCGCCGCTTGCTTGGCTGCTGCTTAGGCCACCCCGGTTCAATCGTCCGCATCGTGCCAGGCCGACGCACCTTCAAGTCACAAATCACCTGTGCTAGACCATTCGGCAGGGGTCGGGGAAAATGCTGCAATGGCGAGCGCTGGAATATCCGAGGCAGGGCTGCATCCGGGCGGCCACCGCCTTTGGGTGCGGCTGACGCATCTGTTGCTTGCGGCAACGGTCATCGTGCTGATGTTCTCGGGCTTCACCATCCTCAAGGCGCACCCCCGGCTGTATTGGGGTGAAACCGGCAACGATCTGACGCCGACGCTGCTGGAACTCCCGCTTGGTCCCAATTACAAGCATGGCGGATGGGTCGACGCAGCGCCTTTTTCTGCCGCGCCGGGCAACCCGATAACCGCCAGCCGCAGCTTTGAAATCTACAATGAGAACAGCTGGGCACGCAGCCTGCATTTCCTTGGCGCCTGGGGCTTCCTTGCCGGGCTTGTCGCCTATCTCGGGCTTGGGCTGGCATCGGGGCATTTGCGACGCAACCTTTGGCCACGCAGCTACGATCTGGCGCGCGGCAATCTGGCGGCGGACATCAGGCGCCACCTGCGATTCCCGCTGCCCGCCGCAACGTCCGGCCCGCCCTATGGCGTCCTGCAAAAGCTGGTTTATGCGCTGGTCGTGCTTGCCGCGCTGCCGCTCATCTTCCTGACCGGGATCACCATGTCGCCCGGCATTGTTGCGACATACCCGGTTCTGCTCGATGTATTCGGCGGCACCCAATCGGCGCGTACCATCCATTTCTTTGCTTTCACCGTTTTGGCGCTATTCCTGCTCGTCCATCTGGCGATGATCCTGCTCTCCGGCCCGGCCCGGCAATTGCGCGGCATGTTCCTTGGAAAAACGCATGGCTGAAAAAGGATTGCAACTGTCGCGGCGGACGCTGATCGGTGGCCTTGCATCGACCGGCGGGCTGCTGCTCACCGGCTGCGGGGACCAGCCGCCGACCTATGGCAACATCCTGCGCATGGGCGACAATCTTACCTACAACGCCCAGCGCCTGCTGCTGTCGCGCACTGCGCTGGCCCGCGAATATGATCGTTCGGCGATCACCTCGATGCCCGCGGTCGGCACCTTCGATCCGGCCCGGTCGGATGGCGGACTCTACGATGCCGAAGGCGGCGCCGCCCATGCCGCCATGCGGCGCGGCGATTTTGCCGATTGGCGGCTGCCGGTCGAAGGCAGCGTCGATCGCCCGCGCAGCTTTTCGCTCGCCGAGTTGAAACGCCTGAAGCCACGCACCCAAATTACCAAACACCATTGCGAGGAAGGCTGGAGCGCCATCGCCGAATGGACCGGGGTGCCATTGCGCGACATTCTGCAGGCCGTCGGCGTCCGTGCGACCGCGCGCTTCGTGCAGTTCCACTGCTATGATGCAGTCACCGATGGTATCGACATGGTCGATGCGCTCCACCCGCAAACCATTCTTGCCTATGGCATGAACGGCCGCGACTTGCCGCTGGGTCATGGCGCGCCGCTGCGGCTGCGCGTTGAACGCCAGATCGGCTACAAGAGCCTCAAATTCCTGCGCCGGATCGTCGTAACCGATCATTTCGACGACAATGGCGCCAAGGGCCAGATCCAGAACGGCTGGTCCTGGTACAACGGCATCTAGCGCTCAGTCGTCCGAATCCCACCCTTCCAGCCGCCCGCGCAGCTTGCCCAGCGCGGTCTTCTTGATCTGGCAGATGCGGGCCGCGCCAACCCCCATCACCTGGCCGATTTCCTCCAGGTTCAATTCCTCGACGAAATACAGCTGCAGCACCATCGCCTCGCGTTCCGGCAGCGTCGCCACCGCCGCCGCAATCGCCGATTGCAGCGATTTCTGCTGCAACTGCTCGTGCGCATCGGGGCCATCATCGGCAAACCAGTCGCTCTGGTCGGAATAGACATCGTCGATGGATTCGGTGTGCGTCGCATGGGTGGCCGCCATGCCGGACCGATAGGCCTCCACCGTGATCGCCAGCGCCGCCGCCATTTCAGTGTCGCTCGCCGGCCGGCCCAGCCCGCCTTCCAGCCCGGATCGCACCGCGCCCCATTCGCGTCGCCGCCGCATCGCCGATCGCACCAGCGTTGCCCCCTTGCGCAACTGGTCGATCATCGCGCCGCGCACCCGCACCGTGGCATAGGTGGCAAAGGCGGCGTGGCCGCGATCTTCAAACGCCCGCGCCGCTTCGATCAGGCTTATCATGCCGATCTGCACCAGATCCTCGACATCGATCGCCGACGATACCCGGGCGTGCACATGCCAGGCGATCTTGCGCACCAACATGACATGGGTCGCCACCAACCGGTCGGGATCCACCGCCACCAACGGGCGGGCATCCTGCATCAGGGCATCAAAACCAAGCCGAGCGTCCATCGCCTCAATACCCCGAATGCAGCAGATCGGCGCCTGACGGCAGCAGCACAGCCGTCGTCACGCCGGTTGCAGAACGGTCGAGGGCCGGGCCGGTTTTCCGGCACAGGGCGCTATCGGCAGTCACGCGGCACATCATCACCCCTCTCGCTCCTTACCCCGGCACATGGCCGCAATTCGCCCATCGGCGCGGGCACCGTGCCCGTCGTCGTTCATCACCCTGGTTTTTCTGTCCCGTTTCCCGGTCCTCGCCCTTCTGGCGACTACCGCTGGCCGTTCAGGGCCTTTCCATCATTATAGGATGGCAATGTCGCCAAACCCGGATCAACGCGATTTCGTGCCCGCATCATAGGCGATGATATGCTCGGCAATCGCCACCGGGTCCGGCTTGTAGGCGCCGCTGGCAATCGCCTCGCGCAACGCCGCAACCTTTGCGGTATCAACGGGCGGCGCCGTGCCGGTCAGCGGGCGCGGCGTCGCCGCCCCGACGCTCACCAACCCGGCCTTTGGCACCACCTTTGGCGCGGTCACGCCGGCCGGCGTTGCATCGCCACCCGTCGGAAGCAGCGTGTGCCTGCTGGAAATACCTTCGATCACTTGTTCCTCCTTGCTCATCATGTCGGACAATACGGCCGGAGATGAGCCAGCATTGCGATTAACGGCTGGAAACCATCGATATTAAACCATGATTTCGAACGTCCCGACAGCGCAGCAGCGGCAGGAATTTGCCGCTCTGCGGTTGGAAATTGCCGCTTTTTCGGCGCGATGCCGCCCCTTTCGGCACAAAAAAGCCCGCAAATCCGACAAAAACCCCATTTGGCACGGCAATTGCTAAGCGTTAAGCGACGTATGAAAAATTGAGCGACGTTAGAGGGATGGACACGCCATGACCGCGCATGACCGCTTCGATAAACCCTTTGCCGGCTCGCCCGGCCTCCCATTGGCAAGGGACACGGTCTCGAAAACCATGATGGCCCGGTCCGGGCCCAACCCGATCGACTATCTGCTCAGCCTCGGCCTGTTGCGCGGCGACACGCCGGCGCCGGCCGCAGCACCGGCCCAATCGGCCCAGCCGGGGACCATGAGCCAGCCCGACCCCATTGCCCCGCACCCAGCCACCCCGCTCCAATCCGATCCCGATGCCATCATCTGCGGCGTCGACCTGCCGACCGCGACGCTTCAGGCAATGGCGGCCCGACTCGACCGTTTCGTCGCATCGAACGCCCATCAGCACCAACGACAGTCCCGCACGAATGATCCCGTCGCAGCGGATCGCCAGCCATGATCCCGTCGCCACCGGCCCGGCTCTCGCTGCCGCTGTTCCTGCTCGGCGTCCTCGCGATGCTGCTAGCGGCACCAACGGTCCCGGCGCTGGGCGGCGCCGGGACACAATCCATCAACGCCCCGGCGCCTTGAATCCCACCCCGGGCAACGCGCCTGTCAGGGCCGCGTCGCCAGGATCGCCACGGTCGCCACCGATGTCAACAGGCTGCCGATGATCCCGGTCACGTCCTTCGCCAGATCAAGGTTGTACAAGGGATCGATGTCCTTGGGCACGATGATCGTCGATCCCGGCGGCACCACGCTGTTGTCCTGCCGTCCCCAGCCACGCGACGTCAGCGGCTGCGACGTGCCGTTCGGCAACACGACGAAAATGCGCTTCTTGTCGGCGGTCGACTGGATGCCGCCCGTCTCGCTCAAATAACCGGCGACCGACTTTCCGGCGACGAACTGCAACGCGCCCGGGTTCGAAACATCGCCCAGGGCGAGCACGAAATTCGGCCGCTTCGGCATCACGACTGCATCGCCGCTCTCCAGAACCGTGTCCAGGTCCTCCCGCAACGCCAGCACGCGCGGGTCGGCCTCCACCACCACCCGGCCCGGCGCTTCCACGGTCGCCAGTTGGTTGATCAACTGCTGCCCGGCCAACAACGCGTCGCCCTTGCTGTCCTTGCGCGCCGATACGGCGAGCAGCGAATTGGTCAGCTCGCGGCTGGTGCGGCGGAGCCCTTCCTGCTGCAATTCCTTTACCGACCGGCGGGTGAAAATCGCCCCATAAGGATAGGCCAGCGGCGACAGGCCGCCAGCGCGCGCGGTCAGCTGGGAAAGCGTTTCGCCCTTGCGGATCGAATACAGGCCCGGCCGGTTGAATTCGCCCGACAAAAGCACGCCACCGGCCTCGAATTGCGGCTGGGCCGCATTGAAACGCAGATCGTCACCGGCGCTTACCAGCGTCGTGCGCGCTGCCTCCGGATAGCCTTCGGTAGCGATGCGTTCCTGCTTGACCGTGGTGCCTTCGGCGCGCGTCACATCCAGCGTCATGTCGGCGGCGGCGCTCAACACGCCCTCCGCAACCGAAGCGAGATCGGCGGCGCTCATCCGGCTCGCCACCGGATAGGCACCCGGACGCCGCACGGCACCCCCAACCGACACCGAATTTTCGATCAACACCGGCAGCAGTTCCGGTTCTTCCTCGAACACCGCCGGGCAGCGGCCACTGGTGACCGCATCGCGGGATGAATAGCCAAGGCGCGTATCGCTGGTGTTGCCTTGATCGGCAGCATTGGTGCCGGCGTCCGGGCCGGCACCGCCGGGATAACCGGCTGCGGCATTGGTGGTCGTCGATTGGGCCTGCAATCGGCGCAGGCCGGATTGGTCATCGCCGGTGCGCAACGTCTCATCGCCGCCGCGATTGCTGCTGACCAGATTGCCACCGGTCGCCGCAACTTCACTGCGGCCGCTGCGTTCCACGATGAAAACCGATCGGGTCACCACGCTGAACCGCGTCGTCTGGCTGTCGCGCACCAGCGCTTCCAGCCGATCGAGCGAAGCGCATTCGGTCAGCGTGTTGGGCTGGCCCAGCACCACGCGGCGCACCGGGGTACGGTTCAGGAAATCGATATCGTCGCGACCGAAAACATACAGCCGGTCGTCGCTGCGCAACGAAATATCCGGGTTGGAACGCAGCGCAGTCAACAGGTTCACCGGCTGGAAAATCCGCGACGAGGTCGCCGGATCGCGGCGGATCAACACCGCCATCGGCAAATAGGTGTCGGGCTGCAAATCACTGATATCGCCCAGCAGTTCGCGCACTGTCGGCGCCGCGACCAACGCCCGGGTGCCGGGGTTGCCGACATGGCCGCGCAACACCACGCGGCCATTGCTGCCGCCGGCGCTGCCACCCGTCAACTGGATCGCATCGCCCGGCACCAGCGCCGTGGCCAGCGTCGCGGCGCGCAGATATTGCTCGCTGCCATCGGCAGTAATCCGGCTGATGGCGATCTTGTTGCCGCGCGGCCGAATGGCGCCGCCGGCATAGCCCAGCACCGATCCCAGCGACGCCGATCCGCGCAATTCATAAATGCCCGGCCGGGCGACGTTGCCCGAAATCGCCACGGTTTCGCCAATCACCGGCACGATGATCCGGTCGCCATCCTGCAATCGCACCGAAGGCGGCGCGCCGATGCCCAACAGGCCATACAGATCGACGCTGATGCTGCCGCCGCCTCTGACGATGCGGACGTTGCGCAATGAACCCGTGCGCCGCACGCCGCCGGCCTGCGCCAGCGCCGCGCTGACATCGCTCAAACTCGTCAGATTATACTGGCCAGGCCGATCGACTTCGCCGCCGACGAACACCGTCGCCGAGCGCACCGACCCCAGCGACAGGAACACTTCGGTGCCCAGCAACGTCCGCCGCGTCGCCGCCTCCAGGTCACGGCGCACCGATGCGATCGATCGCCCCGCGGCCGAAATCGGTGGCAAGGCGCCGACAACCAGCCGGCCATCACGCGACACCCGCACGGTCTTGCTGTCGTTGGTGGCGCCCTGGAACTGCACGACGACATCGTCGCCAACCCCGATGACGTAATCATCACCAACTGCGCCGGTCAGCCCACCAGTGGCACCGCCAGCCGACTGGAACAGGTCATAACCGAACTGCCGCAACGTCGGATCGGCGAGCCGGTCGCGATATTCCTGCTCCACCGGCGATGGCCGGTACAGGCGGGCCAGCGTCGATCGCGCCTGCGCCCGGCGCAATTCCTGTTCCTCACGCGTGTCAATCCGCGCCGGCCGGTCGGTGGCAAAGCCGGGGTTGTTGCGTTGATCGGCATCGTCGCGCGCCCGGTCAACGGCTTCCCCGGCGTTGGGGCCGCCAAGCTGGCCCTGCACCTGCTGCAACACGCGCGGGTCTATGGTCTGCGCCGTAACCGGGGTGATCGGGCCTGCCAGTGCGGCTGCAATCGCCAGGCTTGCGGCGAATGGCCGAAAAGAGCGCCCAAATCCGCTGCGCATGCTGTCCCCGAACCTTGGCTGAAACCTGATTGAACTCGCTTGAAGGCGTGTAGGGATGGGTCGCAACCCCGTCAACGATCCCCGTCACAGCAAAGCCATGCCCCGGCGGTGAACAGGGCGGTCATGCGTTGCAAAAATACGAAAAAAGCGCCGCGTGTACAGCGCCTCAAAGCCCGGCGACGGCGTCCGAAACCAGATGATCGGCACGCACAAGGCTGGCCTGTGCCTGTGCAGTTGCGGCGATCACATCCTGATCGGCATGCACAAGGCGATTGCCCAGCGTGCCTTGGCCATGCGTGCCAACCGACGGGACGACCCACAGCGCCGCCGCTACGCCGATCACTGCTGCTACGCCTGAAATACGCTTGTTCATAACACCTGTCTCTACACGGCCAACCTACTACCAGCTGCTACATTGCATCTTGATGAACACTGGGGCCTGCCGGGCAGGCGACATAGCAATTTTGGCCTGATGTTGCAACTGCGAAGCAACCATCGTGGTTATGTTTGGCCGAAAACAGCAACAATCCTAAATCGTTGCCCAAGGCGTGCTCAGCCCGACCCCGAACCGCAACGCTTCGCCGCATCCCCGCATCGCGCGGCGCGGCGGGCCGCGTGCCGGGCTTCATCCCGGCAGGCGGCCATTCACATGGTCCGAATAATCGCGCGCCAATTGCTGTGTCAACGCGCCCACCTCGAACCGCCAAGGGCCGATTTCGGCCAGCGGTGTAACCTCGGCTGCACTGCCGGTCAGGAATGCCTGCTCGAATGTTTCCAGCTCCTCCGGCCAGATTACGCGCTCGACTACCTCGATCCCCCGGCGCCGCGCCAGGCCCATCACGGTGCGACGGGTGATGCCATCCAGGAAACAATCCGGCGTTGGCGTGTGCAGCACGCCGTCCTTCATGAAAAACACATTGGCGCCCGTTGCTTCGGCCACCTGCCCGCGCCAATCGAGCATCAACGCGTCATTGTAACCGGCATCTTCCGCGGCATGTTTCGACATGGTGCAGATCATGTACAGGCCCGCCGCCTTGGATTTCGTCGGCGCGGTATAAGGTGCCGGCCGCCGCCATGGCGCGATGTTCAACCGCAAGCCCTTGGCCAGCGCCTCCGGCCCGAAATAGGCACCCCATTCCCAGCAGGCAATGGCGAGATGCGGCTTTGTCTTCTGCGCCGAAACGCCCATCTGTTCCGATCCGCGCCAGGCGATCGGCCGCACATAACCGTTGGTCAGGCCGTTGGCGGCCAGCGTTTCCACCACCGCAGCATCGATCTCCTCACGCGTCCAGGGCAGCGCAAACCCCAGGATCCGCGCTGATTCGATCAACCGGTCGCTGTGTTCCGAAAGCGCAAAGACCGTGCCGCCATAGGCGCGCATGCCCTCGAACACCGCACTGGCATAGTGCATGGCATGGGTCAGGACATGGACATTGGCATCGCGCCACGGCCGCAACGCCCCATCGAACCAGATGAAGCCATCGCGATTGTCGAACGTGGCATCGGTCATCCCAAGGGTCCTTCCCGCAACAATATTCCCGTCACGCGCACTGCGCCGGCAGGTTCTTGCCCCCGGCTATTGATTCGTGCAAGATATGTCAACATGACTGTCCCAAATTCACGCACCGGCGCCCGCGCCACCAGCAACCGTACCGATCCGCGGGTGGCCGCATCGCTCGCGCCGCTCGCCACCCCGACTGCCGCCCCGGTCGCCGCCTCGCCGCTGTTCCTGCGCGAAGACGAGATCCGGCGCGGCATCGAGCTTTTGTATTTCGGCTATACCGCCATGGTCCGCGGCGCCGATGCCATTTTGGCCCGCGAAGGCTTTGGCCGCGCCCACCACCGCGCGCTGTATTTCATCGCCCGGCGGCCGGGGCTGGCGGTGGGCGACCTGCTGCGCCTGCTGGCCATTACCAAGCAATCGCTGGGCCGGGTGCTGACCGAGCTGCAGGATCGCGGCCTTGTCGAACAAAGCATCGGCACCACCGACAGGCGGCAGCGGCTGCTGCGCCTCACCGCCACCGGCGCGCAATTGGAGGCAACGCTGTTCGCCGAGCTCGAAACCGGCATGGCCGATGCCTATCGCGAGGCCGGCCAGGCCGCCGTCACCGGTTTCTGGTCGGTGCTCGTCGGCCTGATCCCCGCCCCGGACCGGCCGCTTATCGACAGCCTGCGCCAGGGCTGAAGCCCAAACCGCGTCAGCCCGCCGGCACGCCGCGCCAATCGCCGGTTGGCAAAAAGGCCGTCACATAATTATTGCGGACCATCCTGTGCGTCGCTGCCAACGGATTGTCGGCAAACGGAAATTCAACCACGATATGGCCGATCCGTCGGGCAAGGTCGGCCGGAATCCGCTCCGTCACGACTTTTTCGAGCGTTTCGATGTCGATCTTCAACAAATCGATATGGCCGTGCCGCTCGATCACCTGCTTCAAAACTTCGTTGGAATCGACACATTCGACATCGATCCAGGCACCCGTATCGCGCCCCACCCCGCCATAGCGCCCGGTCGGTTCCCAACCGAAACGCACCACGCCGCTGCTTTCGCCAACAGCCACCTGGGCCAGATCGAACCGCCCGGCAAAGGGCGCCAGATTGGCCTGCAAGCGCGCGACATTGTTCGGCAGCGGCTCATAACAGTAAATATGGGCGTGTGTGTTGCGGCTGAGGAAATAGCTCGCGGAAATGCCGATGTTCGATCCGAAATCGACAACGACCCCGATATCGATATCGGTGCGATAATCACCGCGAAAGAAAATCTCGTTGATCGTCTGCACATCGTCGGGGGAAAAAATAGTCGGCGCAATGTCGCCTATCGGCGTCACCAGCCGGATCGATTTGGGATAATTGCCGCGATTGCCGATATAGCGGGACAGGAAATCCACCGGCTCACGGCACAGCCGGAAGGTCTCGATCACCCCGGCATAATTGGCCGGCCGCAACACCGCCCGGGCCAGCGACCCAAGCGAGCGGCGATGCCGTACCTTCGAATCGAGCGACGACCCAGCCATGCGCAATTCTCCGTGGCATCGACAGGGTCCCACCACCGAATCGATAACCATGACCCATGCGTAGCGTGGCGAAACCGAACAGGCCAACCGCATCGCAGCCGTTTCCGACAGACCGAACCTTCCGTGCGTCAGGCGCCCAGTTCGCGGGATCGCGCCGCCGCCGCCGCCACAGTATCGACCAACAACGGCGTCAACCTCGGCTGCAACACCGCCAGCCCCGCCGCCGTCGTGCCACCCGGCGATGTCACCCGGGTCCGCAATTCCGCCGCCGGCACCGCGCTTTGCGCCGCCGCCAGTGCCGCCGAACCGGTAACCGTCGCCCGCGCCAGCCGCATGGCGACCCCGGGCGCCAGCCCCGCCGCCTCTCCGGCCGCCGCCAATGCCTCGATGAACGCAAAGACATAGGCCGGGCCAGACCCTGATACAGCCGTTACCGCGTCAAAATCAGCTTCATCTGACAACCACAAGGTCGCCCCCACCGGTCCGAACAACGCCTCGGCAGCGCCCTCCGCCAGATCGCCGGCGGTGGTGAACAGCCCAGTCGCCCCCTGCCCGATCGCTGCCGGCGTGTTGGGCATGGCGCGCACGATCGGCGAATTGGGAAACCGCCGCGCAATCGCCGCCGTCGTCACCCCGGCCATGATCGACACCACCAGCGTCATCGGCCCAGCCCGATCGGCCAGCGCCTCGGTCGCGTCCCACCAATATTGCGGCTTTACCGCCAGCACCAGCACATCGGGCCGGCCGTCGGGCGGCGTCGGGCCAACGAGAACCCCTTCCGGCACCTCGCGCGGCGCCGGGTCGATCACGGCGAACGGCCCCATGTCCTCGGCGATCCAGCGGCGCAACAGCGCCCCGCCCATGTTGCCACAACCCAGCAACCAGACGGGCGGCACCGGAACCTGCGGCGCCTGAACGGCGGCGCTCACGCCTCCCCGACGGTCTCGAGCAAGGCTGCCGCCATCGCGTCCTGCCCGCTGCGTTCGGCGAACATGACAAGCTGGAACACCGGATAAAACCGCTCGAATTCGTCGACAGCGGCTTCCACCAGCACTTCGGCCTGGCCGATTGTCAGGTCGGGTTGATCCTCGTCGCCGTCATTGTCGAGCAGGGTCGCGTGGCGAAACAACACCGTGCCGTCGGCGGACCAAAGCTCGAAATGCCCCATCCACAGCTGTTCGTTGATCAGGCCCAGCGTTTCATACACCGCCATCCGGCGCTCATCGGGCACGGTCAGGTCGGCGCGCGCGATGATCTGCAACACCCGCTCATCCTCGCGCCACAAGGCGCGCAGCTGGTACGTCGCCCAGCCGCCCTTGATCGACGTGCTGATTTCCTCATCACCGCTGCGTTCAAAGGCCCAGCCGTTCGAATCGAACACATGCTCCAGCATGTCGATCGGGGCGGCGGGTGCCGGCGTATAGTCGGTATCAACCAGACTCATGATCTCGGGCTCATCTGCAATGACCGATCCCCCACCAGCGATGCGACAGGCTGGGCAGATCGCAACGATTCGGCAAGCAAGCGACTCGGTCGCCAGTGCACAATTCTGTGGATAATCACGCCTTGGCGGATTTTTTCGCCGGGGTTGCAGCAATTTGGGCACGCAATTCGGCAATTTCCGCCTTCAGCTGCTCAACCGCTTCGCGCGCCGCGGCGGCATTGGCCTTCACCGCCTCGAACTCGTCGCGGTCGATCATGTCGCTGCCGCCAACGAATTCGCGAGCGCGGCGCCGGGCATTCTCCTCCACCTCACGGCCAACCCCGGCCAATGTGCCGAACGCCGATGTCGCCACCTTGGAAAGATCTTCGAAAAACTTGTTCTCGGTCTGCATCGTCAAACTCCCTGCTGAAAGGCGTCGGCCGCCGGGTTCAGCACCATGATCCGCGCATTCAGCGCCGCCGCAAAGCACAGCCATGCAAGATAGGGCACCAACAGCCATGCCGCCACCCTGCTGACGCGGGCGAATGCAAAAACCGTCGCCACCGCCAGCACGAACATCACGCCGATAATCACAAGTGCCGGCAAAATCAGGTGAAAACGGAAAAACGTCGGCGACCAGGCCAGGTTGACCGCAACCCCT